>NZ_BDCC01000040.1 GCF_001613305.1 Nocardia vaccinii NBRC 15922 | reverse complement strand
CAGCGAAGCGGAGGCCAAAAACACAGCAATTTCGGAGAAGCGCTCGGCCGCCTCGGGCCCATAGCCTGATGACATGGCAACCATCACCAATGTGTCTCTGGTCACCGTGCATGTCACCGATCAGACGGCGGCGAAGAACTGGTACATCGAGAAGCTGGGCTTCGTAGAGATGACCGATATAACCATGGGGGACAACGGGTTCCGCTGGGTGTCGATCGCGCACCCCGATCACCGGGAACTGGAGATCACCCTGATGGTGCCGGGACCGCCGCTGGACGAGGACATGGCCGGAGCGATTCGGCGGGCGCTGGCGAACGGGACGAACGGCGGGCTCGGGCTGCGGACCGACGACTGCCACAAGGCGTATGCGGAATTGACCGCCAAGGGTGTGGAATTCGTGCAGCCGCCATCGGACCGGCCGTACGGGGTCGAGGCGATCATCCGCGACAATTCCGGAAACTGGCTGGTCCTGGTCGAACCGAAGGAGTTCGAGGGCGGCGATTTCGGGCCCGGCGCACAGTAGCGCCCGGCCTGCCGCCTTGCATGCGAGCCGCTCGAAACCGGCTCGCATGCAAGGTTTTCAGCTCAGCCGTCGGCCTCGGCGGCGAACCACTTCTCGATGAACTTGCGTTCGCTCTCGATGACGCGGCGTTGCAATTGTTCGGCCAGCGGCTCGATCGCGCCGCCGACCAGAGACACCTTCACCGCGACGCTGCCCGCGACCACGATCTGCGAACCCGTTGCGGCGGGGCGCAATTCGTAGGTGCCCGACATCTCGCTGGTGATGCCCTGCGATGTGGCCGAGAACACACCCCGGGCTGTGTCGCCGTCGAGTGGTCCCCAGTTGTCGGTGCGCTCGATGACGAGATCGTTCTTGAGCACCTTGCGCACGAGCGCCGGAATCTTGTCCGGCCGTGCCGTTTCGGCCATGTACACGCGTATGGTGCCGGGACCGTCGTCGTGGGACAAGTCGAGGGTGGCCGTGGTCGCGCCGTCGAAACGGGCCTGCCACAACTCGTCGCTGGTGATCGCCCGGTGGAGCTCCGCGACCGAGACGCTGTATGACACGGTGAAGCTGAATTTTCGGGACATGGGCGCACACGCTATCGGAGCGATGCAATAGCCTGAAGTGGTGTCGGAGAACAGTCAGCCCGCACATCGGCGTACGCGGCGTCTGCGACGGATTCGAATCGGTGTGCTCATCGCCGCGACGGCGATCAGCGCACTGGCGGTACTGCTGGTCCTGGCGGCCTGGCGCGACGACATGCTGATCAACTCGAACAAGGGCGTGGCCAGCGCGGAAGTGCTCTCGGCGGGCCGGTTGCGTTCCGCGGTGACGTTCGTCACCCCCGATGGTGTCACCCGCAATCCGCGGCTGGGTGTGCTGTACCCGACCAAGTTGACCGCCGGTGAACGCATCAACGTCGAGTACAGCCGGGCCGATCCGGAACTCGTGCGGGTGGCGGGTCGCGATGCGCGGGTCGCGATCGTGCCCGCGTTGTCGGTGATCGTGGTGGTGTGGCTGATCGCGCTGCCGTCGTTGTGGCTGGTGCGGCGGTTTCGGCTGCGCGAGCCACAGGGGGGCGTCGAAGTCGTCCGACCAGCCTGACGACCGGAGATGTTCGCCGGAACTTCGCATACGTGTCATACGGTCTTGGCGGCACGGCGTCGCCGCTCGAGCACACTTGACGTGTGCGTGTAGCGATTGTCGCGGAGTCGTTCCTGCCGAATATGAACGGCGTCGTCAACTCCGTGCTGCAGGTGCTCGGGCATCTGGAGCGGCACGGCCACGACGCGCTGGTCATCGCCCCCGACACCTTGCGTGGAGAGCCACCCGCGCCACGCTCGTGGGGCCGGTTCCCGGTGGTGCGGGTGCCCGCGGTGATGGTGCCGAAGATCAGTTCGCTGCCGGTCGGGCTGCCGCAGCCCGGAATCACCGCGGCGATCAAGGAGTTCGACGCCGATATCGTGCATCTGGCCTCGCCGTTCCTGCTCGGAGCGGGTGGGATGTCGGCCGCGTTGCGACTGGATCTGCCCGCGGTGGCGGTGTACCAGACCGACGTCGCCGGATTCGCACAGAGCTATGGGCTCGGCCCGGCCCGGCGGGCGGCGTGGGCGTGGACACGGCGCATCCACCAACGCGCCGCCCGCACTCTCGCCCCATCCTCGGCGGCAGCGGAAGATCTTGCGCGACACGGGATTCCGCGGGTTCATCGGTGGGCGCGCGGAGTGGACATCGCGCGGTTCACCCCCTCGGCGCGCTCGGCGGAGCTGCGCGAGGCGTGGTCGGCCGACGAGCGTCTGGTGGTGGGTTTCGTCGGGCGGCTCGCCCCGGAGAAGCATGTCGAACGCCTCGCCGTTCTGGCCGACGATCCGGAGATTCAGCTGGTCATCGTCGGTGACGGCCCACAACGCAAACATCTGGCCGAGCTGATGCCCTCGGCGATCTTCACCGGCGAACTGGGCGGCGACGAATTGGGCCGGGCCTATGCGAGCCTGGATGTGATGGTGCACGCCGGTGAGCACGAGACATTCTGCCAGGGCGTCCAGGAGGCGCTGGCGAGCGGTCTGCCGGTCGTCGGACCCGATGCGGGCGGCCCGCGCGATCTGATCGCCCACTGCCGCAACGGCTACCTCCTCCCGGTGGACCGTTTCGGTGAACTGCTGCCCAGCGCCGTGGGGGCACTGCAGGATCCGGCGCACCGCGCCCGATTCGCCACCGCCGCACGCAAATCCGTGCTGCACCGCACCTGGCCCGCCATCTGCACCGAACTGATGGGGCATTACGCGGATGTGCTCGACACCACAACGGATCACATCTGCCGCAGCGCGTAGTCGCGTCCGGCACTTCGACGACGCGCGGTGCACTCCCGCTGGAGGAGAACCGGCCCGCCTCGGCCCCGTGCGCGGATCACGCTAGGGTCTGCAGGCGTGGCGAAAACAGACTCGTTCCGTGCCTCGCTGGACAAGGAACCGCATGAGGTCGCGTCGATGTTCGATGGCGTCGCGAAGCGGTACGACCTGACCAATACCGTGATCTCCGCGGGACAGGACAGGTACTGGCGCTGGGCGACCCGTCGGGCGCTGGCGCTGCGGCCCGGTGAACGGGTGCTGGACCTGGCGGCCGGGACCGGGGTGTCCACCCTCGAGTTCGGCAAATCCGGGGCCTGGTGCGTCGCGGCGGATTTCTCCCGCGGCATGTTGGACGCGGGTCGCTTCCGTAAGGTGCCGATGGTCGCCGCGGACGGCACCCGGCTTCCCTTCGCCGACGGTTCGTTCGACGCGGTCACCATTTCCTACGGGCTGCGCAACTTCTCGGAGCCGGACCTGGCGATGCGCGAGATGCTGCGCGTCACCAAACCCGGCGGACGCCTGGTGATCGCGGAGTTCTCCACCCCGGTATTCGGCCCGTTCCGCACCGTGTACATGGAATATCTGATGAGGGCGCTGCCCCGGGTGGCCCGCGCGGTCAGCAGCAATCCGGACGCCTACGTCTACCTCGCCGAATCCATCCGAGCCTGGCCGAATCAGCGCCAACTCGCCCTGCGGATGACCGACGCGGGCTGGTCCGCGGTGAAGTGGCGCAACCTCACCGGCGGCATCGTCGCCCTGCATCGTGGCTACAACCTCGGTTAGGGGCGTGCGTCACTCCGCCCTCTCCTCACAAGATCGAATCCGGGCTGTGCGGACCTTTGTCACCCGGCGATAACGTTCGGTAAATCCGGCGCAATCACCGCTGGCCATGATCGAGTCATGTCCCCCGCACCTTCCGGCCCGGCGAACGTCGACACCACGTGTTCGTACTGCGGCGTGGGGTGCGGGATCACGGTGGAGACCAGCGTGGACGAATCCGGCGCGCCCGTCATCGCGGCCGTGCGCGGTAACAGACTGCATCCGGTCAACGCCGGACGGCTGTGCACGAAGGGGGCCACCCACGCCGAGCTGATGCGCACGCCGGGCCGGATGACCACCGCCCTGCGACGCACGGAGCGCGGGCACGAACCGGTCCCGGTCGCCGTGGACGACGCGGTTCGCGAGGTCGCCGGGCGACTGCGGGCCATTCTGGACACGCACGGCCCGGATGCGATCGCGCTCTACGTCTCGGGGCAGATGTCCCTGGAAGCGCAGTACCTCGCCACCAAACTGGCGAAAGGGTATCTGCGGACCGTACACATCGAATCGAATTCGCGGCTGTGTATGGCCAGCGCGGGCACCGGTTACAAGCAGTCCCTCGGCGCGGACGGGCCACCGGGATCCTACGACGATATCGACCACGCCGATCTGTTCCTGGTGATCGGTGCGAATATGGCCGACTGCCATCCGATTCTGTACCTGCGCCTGGCCGATCGCCGCAAGACTGCGAGCGCCAAACTCATCGTCGTCGATCCCCGCCGCACCGAAACCGCCCGCAACGCTGATCTTTTCCTGCAGATCACTCCCGGCACCGATCTCGCGCTGCTCAACGGTCTGCTGCATCTGCTGGTCGAAAATGGCGACATAGACGCCGATTTCATCGCCGCGCACACCGAGGGCTGGGAGTCGATGGGTGAATTCCTCGCCGACTATCCCCCGGACCGCGTCGCGGAGATCACCGGCCTCGCCGAGGACGATATCCGCACCGCCGCACGGTGGATCGGCGAGGCGGGCGAATGGATGTCGCTGTGGACGATGGGCCTGAACCAGTCCACCCACGGCACCTGGAATACCAATGCGCTGTGCAATCTCCATCTGGCCACCGGCGCGATCTGCCGCACCGGAAGTGGGCCGTTCTCGCTGACCGGACAGCCGAATGCCATGGGCGGCAGGGAGATGGGCTACATGGGCCCCGGACTGCCCGGTCAGCGCAGTGTGCTGTCCGAGACCGATCGCAGGTTCGTCGAAACCGCCTGGGATCTCGAGCCGGGAACGATTCGCGCCGAATCCGGGCCGGGCACCATCGAGATGTTCCGGCAACTGGCCGATGGTAAGGTCCGCGCGTGCTGGATCATCTGCAGTAATCCCGTTGCGTCCGTCGCGAATCGGAAGACCGTCATCTCCGGGCTCGAGGCGGCGGAGCTGGTCGTCACGCAGGACGTCTACGCGGAGACGGCCACCAACGCCTATGCCGATGTGCTGCTGCCCGCCACGCTGTGGGCCGAGGCCGACGGGGTGATGGTGAATTCCGAACGCGATGTGAGCCTGCTACAGCGCTCGATCGATCCGGTCGGTGACGCGCGCCCGGATTGGTCGCTGATCGCGCGAGTGGCCACCGCGATGGGATTCGATGGTTTCGAATTCGAGTCCAGCGCTGAGGTTTTCGAGGAGATCAGGCAATTCGCCAATCCTGCCACCGGATACGACCTGCGCGGGATCAATTACGAGCAATTGCGTGCCGGGCCGATGCAGTGGCCCTGTCCGGATCCCGCGCAGCGCCGCAATCCGATTCGCTATCGCAACGACGGAGTGAGCCAGGATTTGTTCACCGACGAATCGGGGAACGTTCCGGAACTGGCCTTCGCCACGCCGAGCCGCCGCGCGGTGTTCTGGCCGCGGCCGCATCTGGAACCCCGCGAAATGCCCGATGACGATTACCCTTTCGTGCTCAACACCGGCCGGCTGCCGCATCAGTGGCACACCATGACCAAAACCGGCAAGGTCGCCAAACTGACCAAGTTGAACGGCAAACCGTTCGTCGAGGTGCATCCCGAGGATGCCGAGCGGCTGGGCGTGCGGCCGGAGGATCAGCTCGAAATCACCTCTCGCCGTGGGCGTGCCGTGCTGCCGGTGCGGATCAGCGACCGGGTGCGGCCGGGCAACTGCTTCGCGCCGTTCCATTGGAACGACGAACAGGGCGAATACCTGACCGTGAATGCGGTCACCAACGACGCGGTGGACGATGCGTCGTTACAACCGGAGTTCAAGGCGTGCGCGGTATCCCTGCGCCGCATCGCGGCCGAGCCCGCCGCGCCCGTGCAGGCGCCGCCGCTCGCCGCGCCCGTCGCGTCGGGAGGCGGGCATCCCTTGGCTCGCATGCTCGGATTGGACACCGCCGCCGCGCCGATGCTGAGCGATACCGAACGGATCTATCTGAGCGGATATCTGGCGGCGTTGGAATCTCTTCCGGTGCAGGGACAACCGGTGTTGCCCGAATCCGCGCCGCTGGCGCGCAACAGCCGGCTGTGGATCGACGGGCTGCTGGCCGGGATGTACTCACGGGACACGGGCGTTGGCGGCAGCGAGCCGGAACCCGCTGCGGCCCAGGCCGAACCGCATGTCGTCACGGTGTTGTGGGCTTCGCAGACCGGCACGGCCGAGGAGTTCGCCGCCGAGGCCGCCCAGCGATTGACCGAATCCGGTTGTGCGCCCAGATTGCTGGAGATGAATTCCTGTGACCCGGCCGATCTGACCGGTGATGTGCTGGTGATCACCAGTACGTTCGGCGACGGTGGACCTCCGGACAACGGCGCGGAGTTCTGGGATGCGCTGTCCGACAGCACCGCCCGCCTGACCCGGTTGCGATACGCGGTGTTCGCGATCGGCGATTCCTCCTATGACGACTTCTGCGGTCACGGTCGCAAGCTCGATGAATTGTTCGCGCGATGCGGCGCCACCAGGCTGCTCGCGCGGGTGGACAGCGAGCCCGATCACGCCGAGCTCTCGGCGCGGTGGATCGAGAAGGTGGTCGGGGTGTTGGGAGCTCCCCCTCGCACCGCGCCCGTTCCACCGCCCGTACCGAAGCCGAGCCGGCCGGCCCCGGCGTTCACCCGCAACGCCCCTATTCCGGCGCCCCTGGTACGCAACGAACTCCTCTCCCGCCCGGGATCGCCGAAAGAGGTGCGGCACTTCGGCTTCGACCTTCGCGACCGCGATGCCCGCTACGAGGTCGGCGATTCCCTCGGCGTCTGGCCCACCAACGACGAGACGTCGGTCGCGCAATGGCTCGACGCCACCGGACTGGACCCGCGGCACGCGACCGAGGTCGACGATCGGGAAGTGCCGCTCGAACAGGCCCTGCGCACCCACTACGACATCACCCGAATCAGCAACGACCTGCTGAATTTCGTCGCCACGCGCAACCCGAACCCACAACTGGCCAAGCTCCTGCGCCGCGACAACCGCACCGAACTCGACGGCTACCTGTGGGATCGGCAGGCCGTGGACGTGCTGCGCGACTTCCCGGTCCGGGCCCATCCGGTGGATTGGCTGGGCGTGCTGAAAAAGCTTCAGCCGCGGCAGTATTCGATCTCCTCGAGCCCACTGGTCGATCCGCACGAGGTGCAGCTGACCGTCGGCGTGGTGCGTTACGGCGATCCGGCCGAACCGCGCGGCGGCGTCTGTTCGACCTTCCTGGCCGACCGCGGCGCGGATGCGCAGATACCGATATTCCTGCAGCGCGCACCGCATTTCCGGCCGCCGCTGGACCCGAACGCACCGATGATCATGATCGGCCCCGGCACCGGTATCGCCCCCTTCCGCGGCTTCCTGCACGAACGCCGCGCGCTGGGTTGCCGCGGCCGCAACTGGCTGCTGTTCGGCGACCAGCACGCCGCGGACAACTTCTACTACCGCACCGAACTCGAGGATATGTTCCGCGACGGCTTTCTGACCCGGCTGGACCTGGCCTTCTCCCGCGATCAGCGGGAACGGATCTACGTCCAGCACCGCATGCTCGAGCACGGCGCGGAGCTCTGGTCCTGGCTCCAGTCCGGCGCCCACGTCTACGTCTGCGGCGACGCCAGCCGGATGGCCCGCGACGTGGACCACACCCTGCTCACCATCGCCCAGATCCACGGCAACCTCACTCCCGAGGCCGCCACCGCCTACAAGAAACAACTCACGACCGAGAAGCGCTACGTCCGCGACGTCTACTGATCGGCTCGCACCCGCTCATCTGCCGCACGCCGTGGTCGACATCCTCGACGACCTGGCCGCTGGGTCGTACGGTTCCGCGGATGTGCGACCGTGATCGGCCACCGTGCGCGTTGAAACAACCGGGACACAATAGGATTCGTCCCACGCGAATTCCGCGGGAATGCGGTGGGCGGACGTGCGGGCGACGGCGGAGGCACCGGAAGCGCTCCCCTACGACGAGATTCATATCGCCGACCGCTCGGCGCCGGGTCGGAAAGCTTCGCGGAGCGGCCCCCTACACGGCGGGCGGGTTCAGACGGGCGAAGTCCGGCAGCCGGTAGTAGGGGTAGTACGGGTACGGCGGAGTGCGCGAGCTGACCTTGTCCAGACGGGCGATCTGGTCGGCGTCGAGTCGCCAGCCCACCGCTCCCAGGTTCTGCCGCAGCTGCTCCTCGGTGCGCGCGCCGACGATCACCGTCGAGACCGTGGGCCGGGACAGTAACCAGTTCAACGCGATCTGCGGAACCGTGCGGCCGGTCTCGGCCGCCAGATCGTCGAGTACGTCGACCACGGCGTACAGCAGTTCGTCGTGCACAGGCGGACCGGCATCGGCGGTCTTGTGCAGTCGGCTGGTGGCCGGGAGCGGTTGCCCGCGACGGATTTTCCCGGTCAATCGTCCCCAGCCAAGCGGGCTCCACACGACCGCGCCGACCCCCTGTTCCAGCCCCAGCGGCATCAACTCCCACTCGTAGTCGCGGCCGACCAGCGAGTAGTACACCTGATGCGCGACATAGCGCGTCCGGCCGTACCGATCGGCCGCCGCAAGGGATTTCATCAGCTGCCACCCGGCGAAGTTGGAGGCGCCCAGGTAACGAACCTTGCCGCTGCGCACCAGGTCATCCAGTGCGGCGAGCACTTCCTCGGCCGGCGTGCCCGCGTCGAAGGCGTGCAGCTGGAACAGATCGAGGTATTCGGTGCCGAGACGGCGCAGCGCGCCCTCCACCGCGCCGATCAGCCGGGACCGGCCCGAACCGGCCTCGTGCGGCCCCGGTCCGGTGGGCAGAGATGCCTTGGTGGACAGCAGTACTCGGTCCCGCCGGCCTCGAATCGCCTCGCCCAAAACCTGTTCCGACGCACCCTCGGAGTACACGTCCGCGGTGTCGAACATCGTGACGCCCGCATCGAGCGCGACGTCGACCATCCGGCGCGCCTGCCGGGCATCGGTGTCACCCCAAGCACTGAACAGCTCACCGCGACCGCCGAAGGTGCCCGCACCGAAACTCAGCGCGGGAACCGTCAACCCGGAAGCGCCCAATCGCCGATACTCCATGTGTGCAACTCCTAACGGGACTTCTGTTTCATTAACAGCCCGAACGTTACACTCGATTCGTCACTAATGGAACTGGAGAACCGTTATGAATCAGGACACCCCCGGCTCGGTGCGTCCGGGCGGCCGCACCGCCCGAATCCGCGAATCGGTCCTGCGCGCGGCGGGCGATCTGCTGGCCGAGCACGGTTTCGCCGACCTGGACCCGGCCGAGGTCGCCGCTCGCGCGGGCGTCGGCAAGACCACCGTCTACCGGCGCTGGCGCACCCCCGCGGGCCTGGTCGCCGATCTGCTCACCGAAATGGCCGAGACCTCACTCCCCCATGCCGACACCGGATCCCTGCGCGAGGATCTGCTCGCCAACGCGCGCCTGGTCGCGCACACCCTCAACGACCCCCGTCAGGGCAGGCTCTTCGCCTCCCTCATCACCGCCGCGACCGCCGACCCCGGCACCGCCGCGGCCCTGCGCCATTTCTACGACACCCGCCTCGCCGAATGGTCCCCCTGCATCGCCGCGGCGGCGTCCCGCGGCGAGGTCCCTCCCGAAACCGACGCCCGCGCAGTCCTTTCCGCCGTATCCGCACCGCTGTACTACCGCCTGCTGACCACCGGCGACCCCATCGACGACGCCACCGCCACAACCGCCGCCGAAGCCGCAGCCCTCGCCGCCCGCGCCGGACTGTTCAGCGCCAGGCCGGGTCACGGCCGGTGAGGCCGATCACACGGTCCAGAAGTGAGGCGTCCGGAGGGACGGCGACTCGGGGCCCGAAGAGGCCGGGGACGCCCTCCGGCGGAGTGTCGCCGAGCATTTCGAGCAGGACCACCAGATCCTGCTCGGTGGGCGCGAAGGGTTGTCCGGTGGCTCGGGCCAGATCCCACCCGTGCACGATCAGCTCGTCCAGGGCGAAACGGGCCATCTGCGGCGCCGGACCGGCGGCGCCGCCGACCTCGGTCTCCCCCTCCCACGCGGCCGGTTCACGCCACGCCGCGACCAGCGCCTTCGACTGTGCCGGGACACGGGATCGCCAATCCTGCGGCAGGGTCTGCGGGGCGGCCTGGGAGGGCGGCACCGACGCACCGATGCTCTCCTTCGTAGCTCCCTGGCGGAACCCCTCGGTGAAACCGAGAACATGTTGGACCATTTCGCCGACTGTCATGGCGGTGGGCGTCCGGGCGCTGAGCTGATCGTCGGCGATATCGGCCACCACCTGCTCCAGCAGTGTCGCGGCATTCTCCAGATCGAACATCGGTGTGGTCATGGCTCTCCTCGCGTGCGGCGGCCCGGACGCGCCGGGCCCTCGAAAGTACAGACGAACCGACTCCACCGAATTCATCGGCGCGTGCGTGAATGTGCGTGCAACACCATCCCGCAACACACTCGTTAGCACGGAACACCCTGGTAGCGAGGAGAATTGGAGGATGAAGGGTGATCGCGTGGAGATCGTCGTGGATATCGGCGGCGGTTCTCGCAACTACGAGGTGGCCGCCACCCGGGCGGGTCGGCGGGTCGAGGTGCGGATCGCGCGCGGCGTGGTCGAGGTCAGCGAGGTGACCCGCACCGGCGTGCCGGTGCGGACGGCTCGGTTCATGGCCGGGCGCACGCTCGCACTGGTGGAATACCCGGCCGAGGCGGGACCGATGCCGGGCGAATGACGGGCCCTCGGAAATCGTCCCGACCAGACGGAAGACGGCCGAGCGCGGGCCACGCCGGATCGCCGACAGGTTGCCAGCCTCTCCCGAACGGAGGATTCTCGAAGGTACCGCAATTGCGGGCGAACCGCCCACGACGGACAGGAGCACCCGATGACCGATCACATCGCCGCCATCGACGACGTTCCCGAAGCCGATCTCGCCGAGCAGTCCGCCCCGGCGTATCTCGAGGATGACGAGTCCGCGCCCGAATTTCCTCCGACCACAGCCGACCGCGAGGCGGCCGAGGCCGACGTCATCGAGCAGACCCTCGAGGTCCCGCTCGACGACGACTACGCGGAGGAATCCGACAGCGAGTACTGACCGCGCGTCTAGCCGTCGATACCCGACCGCACGGTCGCGTGCAGCTCCCGCAGACTCGACCGTTCGGTAGCCACCTCGAGCACCCGCATCCCGTGTGCGTGCCTGGTCAGCTCCACCGCGAGTTCGGCTGGATCGACCTGGCGATGCGGGACGCGATAAGCCGCGCACATGGCCGCCAGGTCCATGCCGTGCGGCGTGCCGAAGACGCGCTCGAAGACGCCCGCGTACTGCGGGTCGCCCTGCTCGAGGAGTTCGAAGATGCCGCCGCCGTCGTCGTTGGCGACCACGATGGTGAGGTCTTCCGGACGGGGTTCGCCGGGACCGATGAGCAGGCCCGACGCATCGTGCAGGAAGGTCAGATCGCCGATCAGGGCGATCGTGCGGCCCGGATGGCTCAGCGCCGCGCCGACCGCGGTCGACACCGTGCCGTCGATACCCGCGACGCCGCGATTGGACATCACTGTGATCCCGGGCCGCGGATAGGAGACCAGTGCGGCGTCCCGCACCGGATTCGACGCGCCCAGCAGGAGCTGATCGCCCTCGGTCAGACCGTCCATCACGACGGCGGCCACGTGCAGGCCCGTCGGCTTGGGATGGCGGGCCAACTCGTCGCGCACGACGCCGGAGGCCTTGGCGTTCAAGGTTCGGCAGCGTTCGAGCCATGCCGGATCGGGTGCGCCGCGCGTGACGGCGCGGGTTCCGGTGCCGATCACATTGCCGGACACATCGGGCCAGCGCGGACCCGTGGTCAACGCGAACACCTCGACCTCCGGATCGGCGAGCACCCGCGACACCTGCCGATGCAGGGTCGGTCGCCCGGTGATGATCGCCTGACGCGGCTTCAGCAACGGCAACGCCAGCGGATGCAGAGCCGGACCATGCCGCGGGGCGGTCGGTTCCGCCACGGTCGGCAGGTCGGCCAGTTCGGGCCGAAGACCCGCGCCGTGCCCCGAGACGACCACGGTGTCCGGGGTCAGATCGAGTTCCAGCGGAACGTCGAGTGTCGCGTATTGCGTTGCCGTCCAAGCGGACCCGTCGGGACGACCGGGCGGGACGAGTTCACCCGGCGCGAGATCGGGCACCAGCGGCTCCCGCAGCGGAATATCGAGCTGCACCGGGCCGGCGTTGCCCGAACGAGTACCGCGCGCCGCGGCCAGAACCCGGCACACCGCCGCCCGCCAGATACTGTTCTGCCGCCGATAGCCGTCCTCCTGCTCGGCCAGCCCCAGACTGTTCGACAACCGCACCTGCGAGCCGAACAGGCCGAACTGCTCGACGGTCTGATTGGCACCGCTGCCCAGCATCTCGTAGGGACGGTTGGCGCTGAGCACGATCAGCGGCTGCCGCGCGTAATTGGCCTCCAACACGGCCGGGCCCAGATTTGCGACCGCGGTTCCCGAGGTCATCACCACCGGCACGGGACGGCCACTGGCCACCGCCAAGCCGATCGCCAGGAATCCGGCGGTGCGTTCGTCGATGCGCATGTGCAGCCGCAGCCGACCCGCCGCATCGGCGGCCTGCAGAGCGAAAGCCAGGGGCGCATTGCGCGAGCCCGGACACAGCACGACGTCCCGCACGCCACCGCGTGCCAATTCGTCGACGACGACCTGGGCCTGCGCTGTCGAAGGATTCACACCCCCAGCCTGTCAGACTGTTCCCCGTCGTGGTGCGTGGACCCGCTCACAGCGGACCAGGGAGGAGCCTTCGGGCCGCCGGGGGCGGACACCGAAGGCTGTGCGCCGATCAGCCAGCGTGACGCTGAACCAGGTCGCCGACCCGCGGAAGCGCCTCGGCGACATTCTTCTTGGCCGAGGACCGCAGCGAGGAGTAGACCTTCTGCAGCGCCGGACGCGAAGAGCTCTCGGCCCGCGCGTCGGTCACTGCCAGCAGTGCCTCGGAGACCTCGTCCTGCTTGGCGACGAGCAGATCGGCAAAGCTGCCGCCGCCGTTGCCCTGGAATTCGGCCCAGTACGGCTCGAGCTTCTCGACGAACTTGGGCACGAACGATTCCAGCGCATCCGAGACGATCGTCGGGCTGACCTTCTTCACCGCGGCGTATCCGCCCTTGACGGCGAGGCCCGAGGCGCCACCCTTATCCGACACCTCTGCGTCCAGCACCTCTTTGGCGTCGGCCAGGAATGCCGGACGCTTGGCGTCGTCGAGCAGGGATTCAGACAGTGCTGCAACCACTTTCAGGTTCCTCCGGATTGATTTTCGATGAGCGAGCGCACGCAACTATACGCACCGGACGTTCCAGGCACACTGTCCTGCACCAACTATGGCTGCCAGGGCAGCAATTGCACCATCAGCCCTTCACATTCCGCGAGCAGGTTATCGGCTTCGTCGCGCAGCCGCGCGCTGACGAAACTCTTGCGTCCCTCGACCCGATCGATCGTGCCCTCGACCTTCAGCGGAGTGTGCAGCGGCGTGACCTTGCGGTAATTGACGTGCAGAAACGCCGTGCGGCTGATCGGCCGTCCGGCATAGTGCACGAGCGAGCCGAACAGGTCGTCGAACAGCAGCGGCAGTACGCCGCCGTGTACGGCGCTGTTGCCGCCGAGGTGATAGCGACGGAATTCGCCGCGCATCGACACGCCGGTCGGCCCCGCCGCGACGATCTGCCACGGCGGCATGAGCAGACTTCCCCGTCCTGGCAATGTGCTGACCCGCCCGGCCGGGCCGACGGTTTCCGGCGCGCGATACGGCTCGAGCAGATCGTTGAGTCGACGCACTCGCTCGAGGGCCTCGCCGAACACCTCGTCCGGGCAGTCCACCGAGACCGCGAGATCCTGCAGTGTACGCATGGCGTCCACGAACGGCGCGAAGTTCGGGCCCGGCTCGGCCTCGGCGACCTTGGGAAATCCGCCGTGCTCGGCGTAACGATCCGTATCGATCGCACTCCGGTCGATCAACGGCTCGGTGCGTTCACTCATATCTGCACGGTAGCTCGCCTTCTTACACCGTCCAATCGAACTGGCCGGTAGGTGATATTTCAGACAGGGCGCTGAACTGGGGTTTCAGAAGTACCAGGGATACGGGGACCAGTCGGGCGCGCGCTTCTCCAGGAAGGCGTCGCGACCCTCGACGGCCTCGTCGGTCATGTACCCCAGCCGGGTGGCCTCGCCGGCGAACAACTGCTGGCCGACCAGACCGTCATCGGTCAGGTTGAACGCGTACTTCAACATCCGCTGCGCCTGTGGCGACTTGCCGAGAATCCGCTCGGTCCACTCCAGCGCCTCGTCCTCGAGCCGGTCGTGATCGACCACCGCGTTGACCGCACCCATGTGATGCATCTCCTCCGCGGTATATGGCCGGCCCAGGAAGAAGATCTCCCGCGCGAACTTCTGCCCCACCATCTTCGCCAGGTACGCACTGCCGTATCCGGCGTCGAAACTGCCCACGTCCGCGTCGGTCTGCTTGAACCGGGCGTGCTCGCGGCTGGCCAGGGTCAGATCGCACACCACGTGCAGACTGTGCCCACCGCCCGCGGCCCACCCGTTCACCAGCGCGATGACCACCTTCGGCATGAACCGGATCAGCCGCTGCACCTCCAGGATGTGCAACCGCCCGGCCCGCGCCTTGTCCACGGTCTCCGCGGTCTCCCCCGACGCGTACTGATACCCGCTACGCCCCCGAATCCGCTGATCCCCACCCGAACAGAACGCCCACCCGCCGTCCTTGGGGCTCGGCCCGTTGCCGGTCAGCAGCACCGCACCCACGTCCGAGGTCATCCGCGCGTGGTCCAGCGCCCGATACAGCTCGTCCACGGTGTGCGGCCGAAAAGCGTTGCGCACCTCGGGCCGGTCGAACGCCACCCGCACGGTTCCCTGCTCGATATGCCGGTGATACGTGATGTCGGTCAGATCCTCGAACCCCTGCACGGGCTCCCACAGCTTCGCATTGAACACATCGCCATCTTGCCCCCGCGCCACCGCGCCGCGGGCCGCACCCGCCGACACCTGCCGCGGATCGCTGCCGGGCGAGGGCGAAACGCGAGTCGCGCCGGGCAGGTCGCCCTTACGCTCGATGGGGTGGACATACTGAGCAGTCGGGTCATTCTGCGGCCGGTGGATTACGAGCGAACGGTGCGGTTCTATCGGGACGGGCTGGAGTTGGCGATCGCGCGGGAGTATCCGGGCGGGACGGTGTTCTTCGCGGGGCAGTCGTTGATCGAGGTGGCCGGGCACGCGCGGGCCGCGGATGCGCGGACCGGGTTCGCCGGGGCGCTGTGGTTGCAGGTCCGCGATGCGGACCAGACGGCGGCCGCGCTGGCCGCACGAGGTGTCGCGCTGGACCGTGAACCGGTGCGCGAACCGTGGGGTCTGATCGAGATGTGGTTGCACGATCCGGACGACGTACCGATCGTGCTCGTCGAGGTGCCCGCGAACCACCCACTGCGCCGCGACAGCCGACCACCCGAGGACTGATCGTTCCGCCCGGCGCGAGATCGAGGACGCGATCGGCCGAGTTGCCAAAGAGCTGCCGGGCGAGGACGATATCGCACGAGTGACCTCCCGGCTCGAGGCCGGTGGTCGGCCACTGGCGACACCGACGTCCGAAAGACCCCTCGACCCCTGAGTTGACCGAAGGGAGGCGGGGACCCGTAACCGGGTCGTCGGCCCCGACATGACACCATCGCGAACGTGAGCACTCTGCGGACCCTCCCCATGCCTACCGGAGCCGCGGTGGGTGATGTCCTGCCGCATCTGCGTGATGCCCTGGAGGGCAGCGGTCCGGCATGGCTGCCCGTACCGGGCGGCGACCGGCGGGAGACCACCCGGCTGTCCAGCGCCCTGAGTCCGGGCGAACCGATCGATGACGACGTCGCCCTGGTGGTGACCACATCCGGAACCACCGGCGTGCCCAAGGGCGCCATGCTCACCGCGGCCGCGCTGCGCGCAAGCGGCGAGGCGACCCACGAACGTCTGGGCGGACCGGGCCAGTGGCTGCTGGCGCTGCCCACCCACCACATCGCCGGACTGCAGGTGCTCATGCGCGCCATCCAGGCCGGCACCGAACCCGCCGTCCTGGACGTCTCGGACGGATTCCTGCCCGGCGGTCTCGCCAGCGCGATCGCCGGGATGACCGGCGAGCGCCGCTACACCTCCCTGGTCCCGACACAGCTGATCAAGGCCCTGGACGATCCGGTGTGCGCGGCGGCCCTGGCCACCCTGGACGCCATCCTGGTCGGCGGGGCGGCGACCCCGCGTCCGGTGCTCGAACGCGCCCAGGCCGCCGGAATCACCGTCGTGCGCACCTATGGTTCGAGCGAGACCTGCGGCGGCTGCGTCTACGACGGAGTCCCATTGACCGGGATGAACGTGCGCATTCAGGACGGGCGCGTCCTGCTGGGCGGCGTGATGCTCGCCAAGGGGTATCGCGGCATCCCGGATCACCCGGCCTTCGCCGAACCGGGCTGGTTCCGCACCGACGACGCCGGCACGTTCACCGACGGCGTGCTCACCGTCACCGGACGTCTGGACGAGGCCATCACCACCGGCGGACTGATCGTGATCCCGCAGGTCGTGGAGGCCGTACTGGCCCACCATCCGGCTATCGCCGAATGTGTGATCCTCGGCCTGCCCGACGACCGCCTCGGCCAGCGCGTGGCCGTGGCGGTGGTTCCGGTGCCGGGTGCGACGCCGACGCTCGAGGAGATCCGCGATTTCGTCATCGCCGAACTCGATACGACGGCCGCGCCGCGCGAGCTGGCTCTGCTGGAGGAGATCCCGATGCGCGGACCGGGCAAACCCGACCGCACGGCCCTGCGCGAACGCCTGCTGAGCTCGACCATGCACTGAGCTGTGTCTATCTGCCTCCGCTTCGCTCCGGCGGGCCGTGGCCCCCGAAGGGCCGATTCTTCCCTCCTGACGCTCCTCCACTTCGCTCCGCTCCCCCGCTCCGTCAGTCCAGAATCGACCCGGGCCGCGGCCTGGAAGTTGGCGTGATCCTCCTCTTGCACGCACCCGCAATATGGACGCAAGGGGTATGCAAGACCGGCTCCGCACAGTGGTGCCATGACTTCCTACGCACCTGCTGATGCACTCGCTATCGAGGCGGACGGGCTGGTCAAGGTCTTCGGGGAACAGCGGGCCGTCGACGGCGTGAGCCTGGCGGTGCCGCAGGGCGCCGTGTACGGCGTGCTCGGGCCCAACGGAGCCGGTAAGACCACGACCATCCGCATGCTCGCCACCCTGCTGCGCCCGGACGGGGGCAGCGCCCGGATCTTCGGCCACGACGTCGTCGCCGAGCCGACCGCGGTCCGCTCGCTGATCGGCGTCACCGGACAGTACGCGTCGGTGGACGAGAAGCTGAGCGCCACAGAGAATTTGATCATCTTCTCCCGGCTGCTGGGGCTGAGCCGGTCCGAAGCGCGGCGCCGTTCGGCCGATCTGCTCGAGGAGTTCGGGCTGACCGACGCCGCGACCAAGCCACTGGAGAATTTCTCCGGCGGTATGCGTCGCCGGCTCGATCTGGCCGCGAGCCTGATCTCGACCCCGCCCCTGCTGTTCCTGGACGAGCCCACCACCGGGCTGGATCCGCGCACCCGCGCGCAGATGTGGGAGACCATCCGGCGGCTGGTCCGCGAGGGCGCGACCGTGCTGCTGACCACCCAATACCTGGACGAGGCCGATCAGCTCGCGGACCGGATCGCGGTCATCGACCACGGCCGATTGATCGCCGACGGCACCTCCGACGAGCTGAAGGCGTCGGTCGGGTTGTCCACCCTGCAACTGACCCTGTCCGATCGCGAACTGCTCACCAAGGCAGGCGATCTGATCGACCAGTTCCTCTCCCGCTCCACCGGCAAACCGGTCGAGACCGGCATCAGCCCGGAAGCCGGGCGGATCACCACCCCGCTGCACGATGCGAGCATCACCGCTGACCTGCTGATCTGGTTGCGGGACAACGATATTCGCGTCGAGGAGATCAACGTCAGCAAGCCGAGCCTGGACGAGGTGTTCTTCGCGCTCACCGGGCACGGCGCCGAATCCGATACCACCGAAACCGATTCCGAGAGGAGCGCGGCGTGACCACCACTGTCGCATCCCCCGCGGTCGGCGGGCGCACGGTCCGTGCCGCCATACCCGTCGTCAGCAACCATATTCCGATCCGCCAAGCGGTGGCGAATTCGCTCACCATGGCCTACCGCGGAATCCTGAAGATCAAGCACAATCCCGAGCAGCTGTTCGACGTGACGCTGCAGCCGATCATCTTCACGCTGATGTTCACCTACATCTTCGGCGGGGCGATCTCCGGCAATGTGCATTCCTACCTGCCGGTCATCATTCCCGGCATCCTGGTGCAGACCGTGATCACCACCTCGATCGTCACCGGTACCCAGCTGCGCGAGGATATGGACAAGGGCGTATTCGACCGCTTCAAGTCGCTGCCGATCGCGCGGATCGCGGCCCTGGCCGGCGCGCTCACCGCCGATATGGTCCGCTACGGCATCGCCACGGTGCTCACCATCGTGATGGGCCTGATCATGGGCTACCGGCCCGGCGGCGGCGTACTCGGAGTTGTCGCCGCGGCCGTGGTGATCGTCGCCTGCTCGTTCGCGGTCAGCTGGATCTTCGCCCTGATGGGCGTGCTGATGAGCAGCGCCTCGGCGGTGCAGGGCGTGTCGATGCTGATCCTGTTCCCGCTGACGTTCATGTCCAGCGCCTTCGTCCCGGTCAAGACCATGCCGGGCTGGTTGCAGGGATTCGTTAACGTCAACCCGGTCACCCATCTGGTGTACGCGTGCCGGGAACTGATGAACAACGGCAACTTCACCAGTCCGCATCTGGCCTGGTCGTTGCTCGGCGCGGTGGTCGTAGTGCTGATCTTCGCTCCGCTGACCGTCCGGATGTACATGCGCAAAGCGTGAGCTGTGTCTAATGGCCTCCGCTTCGCTCCGGCGGGGTGTCGGCGCCGTGAGGCTCGTCGTTCAGCCCTCGAGACTCGGCCTTCGGCCATGCGCTTCGAGGACTGAACGACAAGCCGCGCCGAAAACCCTTGGAGTCGGTGTTGCTGAACCTATCGCTTCGCGGGCGACTACCAGCGAAACAGAGACGCTTCGCCGCTGGGCACGTAATGAGGTGGCCGGATCGAGCGGGAGCGGGACGGAGATGCTTCTCCGCTGGCACGACACTTGCCCTCCGGCCACGAAAGTGGCTGGAGGGTTGGGTATTTCAGCAGATCTTGCCCGAAATCTCTTCCAGCAGGGTCATGATGCGCCGAGCGGCGGGGCGGCGGCCCATGCGTGCGGCGCGGCGAGCCGGTTCGGCCATCAGTTCCGGCGTGGTCGCCGCGGCGTGGTGAGCGAGGTGACGGTCGATGCGCATACTGGGGGTGTCCTGGCGGGCCATCGCCTTGGGGGCGAGCGCGATCAGTTCCCGTGCGGTGTCCGGATAACGTTGTACGGCAAGGAGATACGAGCCGATCGCCAACGCGACCGAACCGATCTGCGGAATATCGATGTAATGGCCGAGATGTTCGCGGCCGTTGTCGATCAATTCCTGCGCCAGGGTGGGCACCGCGTCCAGGGCGTCGTACAGCACGTGTGCGTCCAGGATTCCGGCGGCCACGGCGATCGCGCCGGGACCTCCCCGCATGGGCATGTCCGGCCATCCGTGCATCTCCAGCACACTGCGCGAGCGCCGCAGCCCGGCCTCCCGATCTCCCTGCGCCAGAGCGAGTTCGAACCAACCGACCTGAACGGTCGCCCGGCGATGATTCGGGCGCGAGACCGGCTCGTCCGGACTCGCGCCACCCTCGACGAATCCGGCCGCCATCTCCAGCTCCCACCGGGCCTGTTCCATATCGCCCGTACCGACCAGCACGACGGCGAGGTAACTGGCTATCTCGGCGACCTCGTCGAACGAGTGCAACTGCCGCAGAGCCTCGACCGAACGCCGATAATTGACCGCCGCCTCGTCGTATCGCGCGGTCTGCGACATCAGCTGGGCCAGATGCTGATACAACATCGCCGAGCCCCATACGTCACCGGGAGCCAGATCCCGCTGGGCGGCCAGCGCATCGCGCATCGAACCGGTCACGTCACCGGCGTTCTCGCGGGCGTTCGCGCGCAACAGCCTTGCGGCCCAACGGACCTCCCGGTCCGTGGACCGCGCGCCCGCACTGAGCCGACGCGCCACGCGGACAGCTATCGGGCGTTCACAGATCAGCTCGGCGATGAAGCGGGTGCTCGGCGACAACGCCGTCGACGTGGACCGCAGCAAGCGCCGCAGCCGAATTCGCAGCCACGCCACATCGCGCAGCCGGGTATCGCCGAACGCCAGGTGCATACCCACCAGCGCATGCGCGATCACCTGCAGATCATCGGCCGTCGTTCCGGCGGCGGGAGGCGGCGGGACGGCCAGCACCCGGCCCGACCAGCCCACGAATTCACCGTGCGCCCCGCGCATCACCCACAGCATGCCAGGCAGCGGGAAGACCGTGTAGACGGTCACCGCGTCGCCGATATCGCAGGCATGGCGCAGCACCGCGAGCAGGTTGTCCAGTTCGGCACTCACCCGCCCCACCATCCGGACCTGCTGCTCGGCGGCGTAGTTGGTCAGCACCTCGACCGCGAATTCCCTGGCCCACTCGGACATCCGGTTCATCACCGGATCGGCTTCACCGGCGATGCCCAACTGCTCCTCGCCGAATTCCCGGACGGTCTCGAGCATCCGGTAGCGGATCCCGCCGCCCTCGTCGTCCAGCACGGACAGCAGCGACTGACTCACCAGACCGTCCACGGCGGCGGCGATATCGCCGATATCGGGTCCGTCGGCGACGATCTCCGCCGCGCCGAAGGTGAATCCGGCCGGGAACCGGCACAGCCGCCGCAGCGCGATTCGCTGCGGTTCGTCGAGCAGATTCCAGCTCCACTCGATCACCGCGTGCAGCGTTCGATGACGCTGCGGCGAAGTGCGATCTCCGCTGCGCAACAAGGTGAATCGGTGTTCCAGGCGCGCGTCGATCTCCTCGACGCTCATGGTGCGCACCCGTGCCGCGGCCAGTTCGATCGCCAGCGGCAGCCCATCGAGCGTGCGACACAGCCGCGCGACCACATCCGGATCCAGGCGCACCGACGGCCGCACGGCTCGGGCCCGGGTCTCGAACAGTTCGGTCGCCGGTGAACCGTGCGCGTCGATGGCCAAGGGCGGCAACGGATACACCGTCTCCGCGGTGATCTCCAGCGGCGCGCGGCTGGTGGTGAGCACGGTGAGCCGATCGCAGGCGCCGACCAGATCGGCGACCACTTCGGCGACGGCATCGATGAGATGTTCGCAGTTGTCCAGGATCAGCAGCATCGGCCGCGCGGCGACCGCGTCCCGAAGACGCCGGCGCGCATCGACCTTGCGGCCGGGCAGCAGACCAGAAGTGTCCCGGGCCGCTTCGGCGACGCCGAGTGCCGCGCTGATCGCGGCCTCCACCTCGGCGCGAGCCTCCTCGGGCGTGGCCCGCACCGAGGCGAGTTCGATCAGCGCCACCGGCACGGCCGCGGTCATCCGCAGGCCCAATTCGTTTGCCACCCTGGTCTTTCCGGTGCCACCCGGACCGAGCACCGTCGTCACCCGGGACGCACTGAGCAGATCCTGCAGCGCGCCCAGGTCGATGGTGCGGCCCAGCAGCGGATTCGGCGCGGCGCGCAGCCCGATCGCCGTGCCCGGAGGTCCGGGATTCCCCTGTGTGACAGCGGGATCGGCGTTCTGTACGGGTGCGGGCCGAGGCGTCGGTGTGCGCTGGGCCCCGGCCATCGGCTCGCCGCGCAGGATCGCCGCGTTCAACTCGACCAGCGCCGGTCCCGGATCCGCGCCGAGTTCGTTCACCAGGCCCGCCCGCAGGGTGGCGAAGACCTCCAGTGCCTCGTTGGCCCGCCCGGCAGCCGCGAGCAGCCGCATCAGCGTGCCGTGCGCGGATTCGTCCAACGACCGGGCCGCGGCGATCCGCCGGGCGATCCGCACCGCGCCGTCCAGATCTCCGGAGGCCTCCCGCGAGGCGAGTTCCAGCTCGTCCAGGGCGTGCCAGCGGGTCACGGCCAGTTCGGCCAGTTCGTCGGCAACGGGTCCGGGCGGCAGATCCGCACCGGGTTCACCGCGCCACAGCCCACGGGCGCGGGCCACCAGGTCGAGGCAGTAATCGTCCCGCCCGGCGGCGTGCATTTCGCGAGCGCGCCGTTCGAGGCGGCGGGCCAGGGTCAGATCGACCTGCTCCTCGCCGAGGGCCAGCCGATAGCCCGCCGGGCCGACCTCGAGCGCGCCGTCCGGCAGCGCCGAGCGCAACCGGGAGACCTGAGTGTGCAGGGCGTTCATCGGGGCGCGCGGAGGCTGTTCACCCCAGATGTCCTCGATCAGCCCCTGCGCGCTGCGGCTGCGTCCCGGATGCAGGGCAAGGGCCGCCAACAGCAGCCTGGCGCGGGCGCCCGGCACCGCGGCAAGACCGGAACCGGCGCGGCACAGGGCGATCTCACCCAGGACCGATACTCGCACCGAGGCGTCCTCGGGGAGCCCGTCGGCCCGTTCTCGACCCGATCGGGTGTTCGTCGTCCCGGCGCTCGCGGGGCCACTCTGATCAGGAATCATGCCGTTCACCATCGTATGTGAGCGGTCCACCGATTATTCGGCTCACAGCGCCGGGACCACCCCTCACCAGCATGCGCCACGAACCCCGACATCATACTCCGATATATCGAAATAAAGCTACCGATAGAGTAGTCGCCGCCATCCCACCCGTGGTCCGCCATCGGTACCGCGATGCGCATAGGCTTCGACCCATGGCTAGTGCAGCACAGTGGCTCGAAGGAGCGCGACCGCGAACTCTCCCCAATGCGATCGCCCCGATCCTGGTCGGCACGGGTGCGGCCGCATCCCTGGATGCCGCGGTCTGGTGGAAGGCCCTGCTGGCCCTGGTGGTCTCGCTGGCCCTGATCGTCGGCGTGAACTACGCGAACGACTACTCCGACGGCATCCGCGGCACCGACGACGAGCGGGTCGGGCCGATGCGCCTGGTCGGCTCGGGCGCGGCCGCACCGGGCGCGGTGCGCGCGGCGGCGATCGCGAGCCTGGGCGTGGGAGCGGTCGTCGGACTGGTACTGGTGTTCACCACCGCGTGGTGGCTGCTGTTGATCGGCGCGGGCTGCCTGGCCGGGGCCTGGTTCTATACCGGCGGCCGGAAACCCTACGGCTACAGCGGTTTCGGCGAGATAGCGGTATTCGTCTTCTTCGGTCTGGTCGCGGTGCTCGGCACCGAATTCGTACAGGCGCACCGGATCGACTGGGCCGGGGCGGTCGGCGCGGTGGCCGTCGGCGCGTTCTCCAGCGCGGTCCTGGTCACCAATAATCTGCGCGACATCCCCACCGATTCGGTGACCGGTAAGACGACACTGGCCGTCCGCCTCGGCGACACCCGCACGCGCACACTGCATCTGATGCTGATGGTGGTACCGTTCATCGCCTCGCTCGCGCTGGTCGTGCGCACCCCGTGGACCCTGCTGGGCCTGTTGGCACTGCCGCTCGCGGTGCGCTCCAACAACCCGGTGCGCCGCGGTGAGCAGGGACCGGGACTCATCCCCTCGCTGCGCGATACGGGCCTGGCGATGCTGCTGTGGTCGATCCTGACGGGAGTCGCGCTCGCGGTCGGCTGATACCGCCGACCGGGAAATCAGTCCCGGCCGCCCTCGGGCACGAAGATGCCCAGCACCCAGTTGACCACCGTGATGATGATGGCGCCGATCACCGCCGCGAAGACGCCGTGCACGCGCAGGCCGTAGTCGGTGGTGGCGGTGATCGCGGCGGTCAGCCACAGCATCAGGGCGTTGATGATCAGCAGGAACAGGCCCAGGGTGACGATCACCAGCGGCAGGGACAGCAGTTTGACGATCGGCTTGACCAGCGCGTTCACCAATCCGAAGATGACCGCGACGATCAGTACCACGATCACCTTGCCGGTGGTGCCCTTGTCGGCGGGGCTGATCAGTTCGATATTGCTCACCAGGGCCGACGCGACCCAGATCGCGATGGCATTGATGATCAGGCGTAGCAAGAGGGCCATGGCGCCATGCTAACCGGCACGGCGCCCGGCCACCGGGTACGCGAGTCAATCGGACCCCTCGTCTCAGGCGGCCCGGCCCAGCAGATCGTGCACCGCCCGGCGCACCGCCTCGACTCCCTGGTCACCGCCGAGCAGTTCGACGGTGCGCGCGGTAGGCGCACGCAGCACCCCGAGCAGGATGTGCGCGGCTTCGATTCGGTTGTCACCGCGGGCGATTGCCTCCCGCAACGACAATTCGATCACCTTCTTCCCCTGTTTGGTGAACGGAATGTGCCCGAAATTCGTCCCACCATTCCCGCCGAAACCGAAACGCCCACGCGGTTTTTCCGGTACGGCCGCGCGATCGAGCGCATCCGCGCCGAAGGTGGCCTCCAGACTTTCGCGAACCGCGTCCAGATCGATGCCGATGGATCGCAGTGCGGCAGCGTCGTCTTCACCCAACGGCTCGGCGGAACGCTTGCCGGACAGCGATTCCCGAATCGTTGCTGCGGTAATTCCGCCGCCCGCCAATACTTTCCGAATTCCGTCGTCTGGACCCGCCGCCAGCCCCAACAGCAGATGTTCGACGTCGATGTTCGGCGCCCGCAGCATGCGCGCCTCCTCCTGGGCCATTACGACCGCATATCGTGCCGCCTTGCCGAATTTCTCGAACATCAGCCGATTCCGCCTCTCCGGTTGTACTTCTGATGGACCGCCTGCCGGCTGACCTCGAGCGCCTCAGCGATCGCCTGCCAGGACCATCCCTGGGAGCGGGCATTGCCCACCTGGATCGCTTCGAGCCGTTCGAGTAACCGCCGTAAGGCCAGGACCGCGCGCAAGCCGACCGTTGGGTCGGGGCTGCCCGCGGCGGCCGCCAGGGTTGTCGCTTCACTCATGGACGTCAATTTACGTTGACACAACGGGCGTGTCAATGAAAATTGACATCACAAGAAGATGTTCACCGATAGCGGAGAGATGGAGAGGGTGCGGCACTCGGACGCCGCGTTCGAGGGACGTTACTCGCCGTGCATGCGGGATCTACTCGCCGCGCATGCGGGCGCGCAGCTGCGCCTTGTCGGTGCGGCGCCGCTCGTCGACCGCGGCGATATCCTGGTTCACCCGAGAGCGCAGCCGCTTGAACAGCAACAGCGACAGCGGCATGGCGACGATCAACGCGAACAGCAGTGCGACGATCACCGGGATATCGACCCGCACCGCATGCGCCACCAGCACGATGACGGCGGCGATGATCGCGACCAGCGCCAATCGGGCCACGGTGTACAGCGCCAGATTGCGCGCCAACCGCCGGCCCGGCGACCCGGAGACCCCACCGGTGGGCGCGTCGTCCGGTCGGGATGCTGCATCACTCACACCCCCAGCCTAGGCGACCCGCCCGAACGCACTCGATCGGCCACGAACAATCCGACGCGATCGCTGAGGATTCGCCAGAAGAGTGAAACGTTCCAAAGCGTCAAGCCGTACGCTTATCCGATTTGTCTATTACTTCCCCTTTACCAACGTTAGATCATTCGAGTACGTGGGGGGTCCGGTGCAACGATGTCGCTATCTGATGAGGGAACTGTCGATTACGGAAAGGTTTGCGAATGACTGCGATCACCGCGGCGAGCCGCACGTTTGGTTCCGTCAACGGCCAGGAGGCCCTCCTGACCCCAGGCCAAGTTGCGGCGTTGTTCCACGTCGATCCTAAGACGGTCACCCGTTGGGCACACGCCGGGCGACTGGGCTCATTGCGCACGCCGGGTGGCCACCGGCGCTTTCGCGAGACCGAGGTGATGCAGCTGCTGAGGTCGCTGACCACCGAGGCGACCCGCGTTTAGCCTCTTTTCGATGTCTGCGGTGCCGCAGGTACGTTGACGGGATTACCCTCGATACAGGAGGTGAGCGACGTGACGTACCTGTTGGCACTCATCGCAGTGGTAGCCGTTGCGATGCTGTGCTGGAAGGCATTCGGACCGCAGCAAACGAACCGTATCGGTGCCGGCCGTGCGGTTTCCCGACACAAACGAGCCATCGGCCCTGATGACGACCCAGAATTCCTCTGGCGCATCTCGCATCAGCGGCGCGACGGCGACGCCGGTTCGGGCGAGTAGACCCTCGCCCGTCCGACTCTTCTCGAGGCATGCCGAGTACCGGTTGATTCACCCGATCAGGTCGTATGTCTCCAGAGCGGCATGCACAGCCGCATCACTCGCCGCGAGCAGCGGCAGACGTACCGACGGACTCGGAATTCTGCCCTGGGCCGCCAGAACCGCTTTGAGCACAACGGGATTCGGCTCAGCGAACAATGCCGAGGCCAGGGGCGCAAGCCGATTTCCCAGATCACGAGCCCGCTCGATCGAGCCCGCACGCCAGGACCCGATCAGTTTCGAATAGCCGGCCGGGGCGACATTTCCGCAGGCCAAGATGGCTCCCTGCGCGCCGAGAGCCAGTAACGGCGCGGCGAACAGATCATCGCCGGACAGCACCGAAACCTCCCCGCGCACGCGGCTCAGGAAACCGATCGTGGCCTCGTCGATGCCGCCGACCGCCTGCTTGAATCCGACGACGTTCGGCAGTTCGGCCAGCCTGCACAGCGTTCGCGCGCCGAGCGGGCGGCCGGTGCGCTGGGGGACGTTGTATACCAGCACGGGAACCGGTGCGGCCGCGGCGATCCGGCGGAAATGTTCCACCACGCCGTCCTCGGAGGGGCGGGTGTAATAAGGGACCACCACCAGCGCGGCCGAGACCTCGGCGGGGAGTGCGGCCAGCGCGCTCACCGAATCCTCGGTCGAATTCGATCCCGCTCCCGCGATCAGCGGGACGCCGCGAGTCCGGCACACGCTCGCACAGATCTCGAACACCCTGCGCCGTTCGGCACACGTGAGGGTCGCGGGCTCACCCGTCGTGCCGAGTGCGACGAGTCCGGTCGCGCCCTCGTCGAGAACGTGATGGGCCAGGCCCTCCAGCGCGTCGCCGGCGAGTTCGCCCGCCGCGGTGAAGGGGGTGATCAGCGGGACGAACAGGCCGGTGAGTCTCATGAGCCCAGCCTGGTGGAATAGATCCATTACGTCTATTACACATTTCTTGCGGCGAACGTAAGCTGAACTGATGCTCGACGTGCGAAGACTACGCTTACTGCGCGAGTTGGCCCGGCGCGGCACCATCGCCGGAGTGGCCGAGGCGCTGTCCTACACCCCGTCCGCGGTCTCTCAGCAGTTGTCCGCTCTCGAGCGTCAGGCCGGAGTGCCGCTGCTCGAACGTACCGGCCGCAGTGTGACTCTCACTCCCGCCGCGCTACGTCTGGTCGACCACGCCGACACCGTGCTCGCGGTCCTGGAACAGGCCGCCGCCGAACTGGCCACAGCCAGAACCGAACTCACCGGTACGCTTCGTATCGGCGCGTTCCCGAGCGCGGTCCACGCGATCCTGTCTCCCGCCCTGGTCACCCTCAGCCGCGAGCATCCGGGATTGGAACTGTCCGTAACAGAACTGGACCCGGCCGGAGCCCCCTCGGCCCTGCACGCGCAAAGTCTGGACATCGCCCTGGTCCAGGAATACGACTACGTTCCCCGCGAACCCGAAACCGGTTTGGACACCGAGGAATTCCTCACCGAAACCGTCTATCTCGCCGCATCGAACGCCGAACATCTACCCGCACAACGTGATTCAACCTGGATTGCCGGAACACCCGGCACCCTCTGTCACACCATGACCCAACGAGCCTGCCAGGCAGCCGGTTTCACGCCTCGAATCCGGCACCACGCCGACGATTTCAGCACCGTCCTGGCCCTGGTGGCCGCCGGGCAGGGCGTGGCCTTCGTCCCCGAACTGGGCCTCCAGACCGTCCCACCGGCAGTCAACCTCACCCCGCTGCCGACCCGCCGCCGCACCCACTTGGCATACCGCCGAGGCCACCGCGACCACCCCGTCATCGCCGCGGCCCGCGCCGCCCTACACTCCGCGGCCGCGAACTTCCGCCTCATCGCCGCAGCCGTTCAGGTCGCAGCCGGAGCGCGGGGTCAGGAAGACAGCGCGGGGTTAGGAAGACGAGGAAATGCGTGGCCTCGCGGTCGTGGCAGGTGACCGCGCCCGATGGCGGAAAGGACGTTCGTCACTACTGATATTCGGGTAGGTGGCGCATCCTCGGACCAAACCGGATACGTACCGGAAAGGGGCGATGATCCATGACCTATTTCGACATCGGGGTGGTCGACGATCAGCCCGAGCAGGACGCCGCCGTACGACGGGGACATGTGGCCGCACCCGCCATCGCCGAGTTCCTCGGCGCCTCGTTCGCGGAGGTGATGCGCGTGGTCAGGGAGCGGCACGTGGCCGTGATCGGCCCGCCGTTCGCCCGCTACACCCAGACGGACGGGGGCTTCGACGTCGAGGCGGGCTTTCCCGTCTCCGCGGCATTCGAGGACGACGGCGAGGTTGTCCATACGGTGCTGCCCGGGGGACGCCTGGCCGGCACCATGCACGTCGGGCCATACGACACGGTGGACCAGGCATACCGGGCCATGGAAAAGTGGCTCGCCGAACGCGGATTCGAGGCGACCTCCGCCCCCTGGGAGTCCTACCTCGACGGGCCCGAGGTGGCGAACCCGCGCACCATCGTCACCATGCCGTGCGCACCCGTGTGAGCACGAGCACCGCCATGCTCACCCGCGGCCGGACCGGCTCACTCGCCCGAACCGTCAGCGGATCGCCGGCGCCGGAAAGGGGTAGCCGCAGCATCGGCCGGATTACTCGCCGACCACCAGCGCACGCAATTCGGCGGTGTCCCACAGTCCCCGGACACCGGGCAGTCCGGCGAGATAGGCGTGGATCCGCTCAGCCGTCCAACCGTGCGATTCCCGCAGCCCGCCGGCCAGTATCTCCAGATATCGCGTTGCGGGGCGACGCAATTCAACGGTCGCCGGATCCCACGGCGCGGTGCAGGTCAGCACCGGATATCCGGCGCGCTCGCCGAGACACACCACCGTCTCGTAGCGACCGTCCCCCAACCGAACCGAGCCGTCGCGCAGCACTGCGTCCAGATCGATCCGCGTTCCCGTCCCGGGCTCCCGGTACATCTCCTGTGCGACGAGATCCTCGAACTGCTCGAGCGTGAACAGATACCCGCACGCCGCAACGTCGCGTGGCCAATCCTCCTGCGCCCGAGGCGAATAGAACGCAATCCCACCTGTCCATACCGGGCTCTCCCAGGCGAAATACACCGTACCCGGCAGACTCAGTGCCCGCATCTCACGCGGGCCCCTCCCATCCCGAAAACCTGGATAGACCCGCGCCGCCCCCGGCGGCCGCCCTCCCTCGACGTAGTACTTCAGCCGCCCCGTGGACAGATTGGACCCATAGGCCGCATACCACACCGACCTCAATACGGCCCCGCGCAGCTGTGCCGGCCACTCACCACGACGTCGATGGTGAACAGCCATCCGGACGATTGCTGCTGATTACCACGGGTGACCATGCGCCCCTATCCACGGCTTCGAGGTCGATCGTATTCGATTCGTATTCGCGTTCGCGGCGGCTCGCAAAGAGTGATCCACACCAGCGTTGATGAAGCCGTCGTGACCTCGGTGCGGCTCACCGAGGTCACGACTCCCGGCGGAAAGTGGCGGTTGTGGACATTCGTGGCCTGAATGCTCCAGTCGATGCGGAGATCCACTGTCGATGCTGGTCGCGGCCTGATACTGCGAGGCGGGGGTGTCGACTTGAGTCTCCATCAGGGGGAGACATCAAGCTTGGGGCATGGACGACGAGACGCTCTTCACGATCGGGGCTCTGGCCGAGCGGACCGGCTTGACGGTCAAGACGATTCGGTTCTACTCCGACAAAGGGATCGTCCCGCCGACCTGTCACAGCCCGGCTGGCTACCGCCTCTACGACATCGACGCTCTGGCGCGTCTGGAACTGGTCCGGACACTGCGCGAACTGGATATCGACCTGTCCACGGTGCGGCGCATCCTGGCCCGCGAGACCTCGCTGGCCGAGGTCGCTGCGGCACACGCGGCCGCGCTCGAGGTGCAGGTTCGGGTGCTGTGTCTGCGACGTGCGGTGTTGCAAGCGGTCGCGCGCCGGAAATCGAACCCACAGGAGATGGACCTGATGCACAAACTGGTGAACCTGACGCAGGCCGAACGGCACCGCTTCATCCATGACTTCATCGATGACACCTTCGGCGGTGTCGACGCCAATCCGGCCATGGTGGAGTTGCTGCGCTCCAGCATGCCCGACCTTCCCGATAATCCCACCGTCGAGCAGGTCCAGGCGTGGATGGAACTCGTGCAGCTGGTGCAGGACAACGATTTCCGGGCAGCGGTGCGGCGCATGGCCGAGTATCAGCAGGAGCAACGCGCCGACGGGGACAGCACCGGGTTGCATCACGACTTGACCGAGACCGTGCGCGAGGAGGTCGGTCGAGCGATGGCCGCAGGTATTGCGCCGGATGCACCCGAAGCGGCGGCCATTGTCGATACTCTGACCGCGCGCTATGCCGAGGCCTTCGGCAGGGCCGACGACAGTGACCTGCGGTATTGGGTGCTCGAGCGGCTGGAGGTCGCCAACGATGCTCGAGTGACGCGATATTGGCAGTTGGTGGCGGTCATCAACAGCTGGCCGCCTGTGGCGGATCTGGAGCCGGTGTTCGTCTGGTTCGGCCGAGCCCTGCGCAGCCACCCCACCAGGTAGCGAACAGCCAGGGCCGCACCGTCACGTCATCGCGCTGAGTCGAACGATTAGCCGTCAATGCCGGCCTCAGTGGTGATCTACATCACCGCTTGATGCTGTCAGGAGTTCGAAGGCTGTCTCGTTCAGGAAGCACGCGAACCAGACAGGAGCGAACCATGAAGCACCGCATCGTCGTCCTCGGGGCTGGATACGCCGGAGCCTTCTCCGCCGGATACCTGGCCCGCCAACTGCACCCCGACGACTTCGAGGTCACCGTCGTCAATGCCGAGGCGGATTTCGTGGAGCGGTTGCGCCTGCATCAGCTCGCCGCCGGGCGTGAGCTACCGCACCGGCCGCTGGCGGAAGTATTCGCGGGCACCGGCATTCGGCTACGCGTGGCGCGAGTAACCGACGTCGACGTCGAGCATCGGACTGTCACAGTCGCGGACGGCGCGAGCATCGACCGGCTCGAATACGACACCCTCCTCTGCGCGCTCGGCAGCACCGCCGCCGACCACGGCGTTCCGGGTGTCCATGAGCATGCCTTTCACGTGGCCGCGCGGACGCCCGCGCTGCGCCTGCGCGCACGCCTTGATGAGCTGGGCGAAGAGGGAGTTGTGCTGGTGGTCGGCGGCAACCTGACCGCAATCGAGGCCGCCACCGAGATCGCCGAGGCCCATCCAGGACTCCGGGTCAGCCTCGCCACCAGCGGCGAACTGGGCGGCTGGCTGGGCACGAAGGCTCGCCGTCACCTACAGCGTGCCTTCGACCGGTTCGGCATCACGGTCCATGAGCACACCACCATCGAGCGCGTTGAGGAGGCGGCCGCGATCGCCACCGGCGGCACCGTTCTCGCCTCCGACGCGACCGTGTGGGCCGCCGGCTTCGTCGTCCACCCGATCGCTGCCGCCAGCGGCTTGGAGGTGGAACCCAACGGACAGATCACTGTGGACCGCCACATGCGGTCGGTCTCGCACCCGGATGTCTACGTTGCCGGTGACAGCGCCTTCGTCATCGGCGACAACGGCAAGCCGATGCCGATGTCCTGCGCTTCGGCGGGCTACACCGGTCTGCAGGCGGTGGCCGCGATCATCGGGGACCGGACCGGGCGCAAGGTCGAAACGCGCGCACTGATGTATTACGGCAACCACATCAGCCTCGGACGCAAGGACGCGATCTTCCAGCTGGTCGACGATGACGCTCGCTCGAAGCCCGGAGCACTGTGTGGCCGGTCGGCGGCGCGAGTCAAAACGGCGATCGTCGCAACCAGCGGCTGGGCCGTCAGCCGCCCGACCTTCGGAAAGCCGAGTCACAGATACCGGTTGGCGAACCCACGGGAGCACACGCTCGACGTGGCCATCGCATAGGGTCGCGCTCATGGAGACTGCCACCGTGGCGCGTTTCGAGGCCAGCCGGAATCGGTTGGCCTCGCTCGCCTACCGTCTGCTCGGCTCGGCCGCCGATGCCGAGGACACGGTGCAGGACGCGTTCCTGCGGTGGCAGGCCGCCGACCAGGAATATGTCGAGGTGCCCGAGGCGTGGCTGACCAAGATCGTCACCAACCTGGCGCTCGACCGGCTCCGTTCGGCGACGGTACGGCGCGAGCGGGCGGTCGGCGCCTGGATGCCCGAACCGCTCCTCGACGGCGACCCGATGCTGGGCCCGGCCGAGACCGTCGAGCAGCGCGAATCGGTGACCCTGGCGGTGCTGACCCTCATGGAGCATCTGTCGCCGGTGGAACGGGCCGTTTACGTACTGCGCGAAGCCTTTTCGTACAGCCACGCCGAGATAGCGGACATTCTCGGCATCACCGAGTCCGCAAGCCAGCAACACATCCACCGAGCCCGGCGTCGAATCGGCGCCGCCGGCCACGCGACCGGCATCGACCATACCTCCGCGCGTCGAATCGTCGAGGCGTTCGTCGATGCCGCCGCCTCGGGCCGTACCGAACGGCTGGTAGCGCTGCTGACCGAGGACGCGACGGGCATCTCGGACGGCGCGGGGCTGGGGCTGGCCGCGAAGCTGATCCGGTACGCGACTCCGGAGCGGATCGCCGGCGCGGTACGGACCGGCTTCAGACCGTCTCCGGCCAAACGGCGACTCGCCGGCGGTTCGCCCTCGATCCACGCCGAGGTGGTCAACGGCTGTCCGGCCATGCTCGCCGTGCTCGACGACCGTGTCGTGGGCGTGTTGATCCTGGAGCTCCGTGGCGACAAAATCGCAGGTGTGCGTGGCATAGCCGCCCGGGACCGACTCGGCCGCCTCACCGAGGAGTGGCAGCGGCAGCAGCACGGTGCACCGCTGATCGAATCGTGGTAACCGACCGTTCGACACTCGATCTCACGCCGGTCCGTCCATTCCCTTCGAACCATTCGGCGAGCACTACAGCTTGGCCGTGGTCGACATTGCGGGCGGCGGTACCTGGTCGTGCCCGCGGTGCAGCAGCGTCCGACTACGTTCGTTGGCGAGACGCCCTGTGCCGCTGATCGTTTCCGCAGGCCGGTGAAGTTGTCAGCCGGCGCTCTCGACGTTGCGGTGCAGGGTGACGTGCACGACCGAGTCCAGCTGCGCGGCGAGGCGGTGCGGAGCACGGGCGGCGACGTGGACAACGGTTCCTGGTTCGAGACGATGAGATTCGGTCCCGGTGTCGGTGGTGATGTCGAGTTCGATGGCTCCACTGAGGCAGTGGATGAGGATGGGGCCCGGCGCGCGGTGCTCGTCGAGGATCTGGCCCTGGCGGAAACTGAAGCTCACCAGGGTCAGGCCCGGACCGCTCAGGAGCCGCTGCGCGTTGGGGGCAGCGCCGTCGCGCGGGTGCCACGCGGCGGTGTCGACGGCGATGGGTGTGGCAGCGGCGGTCACAGTGGCTTCCTTGCGACGATTTCGATGGCGGTCATTCGGCGGCGGTGAGTGTTGAAGGTGGTGCGCATGGCGAGGACTCGCTGCCGGGCAGCGCGGTCGCGCAGGATGTTGCGGACGATACGGGCGGTGCCGAACAGTCCTTCGTCGGCTACCATGCGGCGGAGCTGCAGCAGCGCCATAGGGGCGAATTCTACTGCGCGAACCTCGAATCCTGCGGCGGTGAGCAGATCGGCCCACTCGGTCCGGGTGAGCGGGCGGGCGTTGACCTTGATGGATCGTGCCAGTTCCTTGCGGATCACGGTCTTGGTGTAGTCGTCCAGGTCGTCGGGTCGCAGGGCAAGTTCGTGAATGGCGTAGCGGCCGCCGGGGCGCAGCACCCGGAATGCCTCCGCGACGATCTCGGCCTTGTGTGCGTCGGTTTGCATGGTGAGCAACGCTTCTCCGATCACGGCGTCAGCGGAACCCGCGTCGAGGCCGGTGGCCCCGGCATCGCCCCGGGTGATGACACCTGCGGCACCGACGACATCCGCGCTCAGAGCCGCTGCGGCGGAATCGGCTTCGACGCCGCGGTAGCTGGCCGGACCGCGACGCAGGATGGCGGTGGCGGTCTTGCCCAGGCCGGGGGCGAGTTCGACGACATCCGCGCCGCGCAGATCGGCGTCGTCGAGCATGCGTTCGGTCAGTTCCCTGCCACCAGGTCGAAGGATGCGCTTGCCGAGCCGGGCGAGCAGCCAGTGGCCGGGCATCTGCGCGGAACCGCGCTCGTCGAACGGCAACGGCCTCGTCATCGGCGTTCCTGGCATCGGTGTGTTCCTGTCGTCTCGGCCACCCGCAGGCGGCGGTATCCACTGCGGAGTCACGGCTCGGTTGACCAGCCGTTCACAGCGGACCACTCGCGCCGCACCTGCCGTCCTGCCATCACATTCGACGCTCCGCACAGCAACTACTCGGACAACTCTACACCAATCATTAGGTGAGGCTAACTTAATTTTCATCTGGTGCTCTGCCCACAACCGCTGCCGTCCGGTCAAGCCGCTGAAGGGCAGAAGACGAAAACAGCGGGATCTCGATCTGCGCTGCGCCGGCCGGCGCCGAGTTCGCCGCCACGGTGGCGGGTCACCACGCCAATCGTGTCCGGTAGCACCGCCGACGTCCTCGGCAGCCCGCGAGGCCGGCGCTGGACGACCTCAACGAACAGGTGCAGTTCTCTCTCGGTCCCGCCGCGACTACCTCGGCACGCTGCGCCGGGGATGATCGAGCAGCGCGCGCCAGGCCGCTTCCCAGGGAAACCGACGGCGCGCTGCGCCGCCCGCCTTCGGTTCGTGCGGCACTCCCTCGGACAGCACCGTCACGCCCCACTGCGAGAGTCTGCCGATCGCTGCACTGATGGGTGGGAAGCTCATCAGAGCCCGATGCGGGCCGCACTGCTCAACGCGACAATGATCGACCGGAGGAAAGAGATTTGGCCAGATGAACGAGGTCGTAATCGCCTGCGCTGCTTCGCCGCACCTCGCTGTACCCGAACCTCTTGTACAGGCGCAGATTGGCATGGCTTTTCTCACCGGTGAACAGCCGCATCTCGGTGACCGTCCTCGGGACGAGGGTTTCGACAGCCCGCAGCAGCGCGGAACCGAAACCGTTACCTTGACGGTCGGGGGCCACCACGAGCCGCCCGAGATGGCCGACCGAGTCCTCGATCATCACCCGAACGGCGGCGACCAAGCGAGCATGGTCGCGAATGCCGAAGGCGAGCACCGCAGGAGAACCCAGTTCGTCCAGGAGTTGCGAGAGCGTCTGAGTCAGCGGCGCAAGAGTCAGGTCCGCGTGAGCCTGCGCCTCGCTGACGTAGGCGGCTCGTTGCAGCGTAAGGATCTCACCAGCGTCGCCCCGGCTCAGCGGCACGATATGCGGCTGTCCCTCCATGTGTCGACCCTATCGATGAACGCAAGCGAATTCGGGTCCGCCACTGATCAGCGCCAGGCCGTCCAATACAGGCGTTGCCCTAGTTCAACCCCGCGTACGAGTGCAACCCACTCACCACGATGTTGATGATGAACAGATTGAACAACATCGCGACGAACCCGGCGAGGTTGATCCAGGCGGCCTTGGTTTCCCGCCAGCCCGAGGTGGCTCGGGCGTGGAGGTAGGCGGCGTAGATGACCCAGGCGATGAAGGAGACGGTTTCCTTGGGGTCCCAGCCCCAGAAACGGCCCCAGGCGGATTCGGCCCAGATGGCGCCGAGGATGATGCCGGTGCCGAAGATCGGGAAGCCGATGATGGTGGTGCGGTAGGCGAGGCGGTCCAGGGAGCGAGCGTCGGGGAGACGGCGGGCGATCGCGCCGAGGATGTTGTCGGATTCCTCGCCCGCGGGCTGGACCAGGCGCAGCAGGAACAGCAGGCTCGACATGCCCGCGACCAGGAAGACGCCGCTGCCGATGCTGACGACCGTCACGTGGATGGGCAGCCAGTAGGACTTGAGCGCCGGAACCACCGGCGCCGCATCGGCATACAGCACCGTCCCGGCCAGGAACATCAGGATCAGCACGGGAACCAGCAGGAACGCCCACATCCCGCGATAGCGTTCGTGCCGCAGCAGCACCACGCCCAGTGCGACGGCCGCACCGGTCGCCATCGTCACGAACTCGTACATGTTGCCGAGCGGGAAACGATGGGTCGCGAAGCCGCGCAACACGATCGAGATGATGTGCAAGCCGAGCGCGACGTGCAGCACGGCGAAGGCCATATTGCCGATCCGCTCCGACGCCGGTTTGCCCGCGGGCTCGGTGATCCGTCCCGGCCCCTGCGGCGTTCCGGCCGGATTCGCGCCCACCGCAACGAGTTCGCGCTGCTCGGCCTTGCGGGTGTAGGCCATGGCGTACTGCACCAGCAGCATCACGAAGACCAGCACGTACACCACGATCGCCGACTTGAACGCGAGATCGCTGTAGGAGGCGATGTTCTCGTCGATCGGCATTACTTCTCTCCCGTACTCTCGGTCGGCGGCCCGCCCAGCAGGCGAACACGCAGGCGGTCGAACTCACCGCCCCACCCGGCCTGGTCGGTACGGGCCAGACCGCCCATTTCTACTACGGTACGTCGTTTGTCGTCCGGAGTCTCCCCCGGGTCCCGCTCACCGGCGGGATACGCACGCAACCAGATGCGGCGGCGCTTGACCAACAGCGAAACCAGCAGTCCGGCCATCATCGTGATCGCGCACACCAGCACCCACTGCTGCGCGGGATCATGCGAGACCTGCAGATTCGCCCACTGCTTCGCCCCGTCGAACCGCACCTTCGTCCCGTCGGAAAGCGTCGAGGACTCACCGGGCTTCAGATTCACTCGCGTCTGCTTGACCAGCCGACCCTGTCTGATCATCTCCGGATCCAGCGAGAACACCGACTGGCTGCGCCCGGTGTCCAACCCCGTCTCACCGCGATAGATGTCGACGGCCACGGCCGGATCGGTCAACGCCGGATACGACGAGCTCAACAGCGTTCCGTGCATGAAGGCGGTCGGCGCGAACAGACCCTCGATGGCGATCTGGTGCTTGCGGTTCTCCGCCTCCGACGAATACATCCCGCCGGGCGGATCGAACCGCATCACGCCGCTGGACAGGAACGTCGCACCACCCGTCGGCTCCCACTGCACCGTCTGCGTGCGGGTCTGCCCGTTCGGATAGGTGACGGTGAACGTCGGCGCGTAACCGTGGCCCTGCACATACACCCGGTCGCCCTCGACGCGCAGCGGATGGTTCACCTGCACGGTCGTATCGCGCCAGGTGTCGTCGGCGAAATTCTGCGCGGTCTGATACGAGATGTCCGCGGTGAACATCTGCGCCTCGCCGCTGGGCAGATAGTCGGCCCGGAAATCCTTGACCCGCACGCACAGCGGGGTCAGCCCGGTGCCGTCGATGAGATTGCCCGCGCGGAAGGAATCGAACGCCGAGATCGAACTCGTGCAGAATCCGGGACCGCCGTCGGCGATGACGATGACATTGCCCTCGTAGCCGAACATCTTGCCGACCGCGATCGCCACCAGCAGACCGACCAGCGCCAGATGGAAGACCAGATTGCCGAACTCGCGGAAATACCCCTTCTCCGCCGAGAGCGCGATCGCGCCGTCGGCCGAACGCTCGATCACCCGCCAGCCGCGCAGCTGCTTACGCGCCTGGGCGACAACATCTTCCGGGTTCTGCTCGACCTCGGTCGAATAGTGGTGCGGCAGCCGGGACAGCCGGCGTGGCGCGGCGACCGGCGGCGTGCGCAGCGCCTTGTAGTGGTCGAACACCCGCGGCACGATGCAGCCGATCAGCGAGATGAACAGCAGCGCGTAGATCGCCGTGAACCAGAAACTGGAGAACACGTCGAACAGCTGCACCCGGTCCATCAGATGTCCGAGGGTGGGGCGGTCGGCGATGTATTTGTCGACCTTCTGCGCGTTGAGGCTGCGCTGCGGCAGCAGTGCGCCCGGAATCGCCGCGAGCGCCAGCAGGAACAGCAGCATCAGCGCGGTGCGCATACTGGTCAGCCCGCGCCAGGTGTTGCGGATGAAAGCCAGAACCCTGCGCAGCGGCGATTGCCGAGGGGGACGGGCGGGGGCCTCGGAGGCCGTCATGGTTGCAGTCATAGTCAGATCGGGAGAGTCACTCGGGAGACGAACATATTGCGGACCCACCCCACGAATTGGTCCCACATACCGGTCACCAGCGCGATACCGACGGCGACGAGCAGAATGCCGCCGATCACCTGAATGGTGCGCGAATGGCGGCGCAGCCAGCCGACCCCGCGCAACGCGCTGGCCGACCCGAAGGCCAGGATCACGAACGGCAGCCCCAGGCCCAGGCAGTACGCCACGATCAGCACCACCCCGCGCACGGCGGTGGTCCCTTCGGTCCCGGCGGATACGGCCATCACCCCGGACAGCGTCGGCCCGAGACAGGGCGTCCAGCCGAGCGCGAACACCGCGCCGAGCAGCGGTGCGCCGACCAAACCGGTCAATCGCCGCGGATGCATCCGGGTGTCCCGCTGCAACGCCGGGACCAGACCCAGGAACACCAGCCCCATCACGACGGTGACCACGCCGCCGAGGCGTTGCAGCAGTTCACGATTCACGTTCAGGGTCTGGATGAGGCCGAACACCGTCGCCGAGGCCAGCACGAATACGACGGTGAATCCCGCGACGAACAGTCCCGCCGCCCCCGCCACGCGCATCCGCCCGGCCTTGTCGAGGGTCACGGTATCCGGGCGCTTGCTCTCCCGGGCCTGGGCCACGGTCACCGGCGGGGCTTCCGCACCCACCAGCCCGGCCAGGTAGGACAGATATCCCGGCACCAGCGGCACCACGCACGGTGAGGCGAACGACACCAGCCCTGCGAGCAGACATGCCCCCAGGGCCAGCAGCAACGGACCGGATGCGGCGGTCTGCTGGAACGAATCCCCGACCGACGCGAGCACACTCACCCGCATGTCGACCGACCCAGCGCGGCCGGGCAGCACGTGCGCGCACAACGCCGCGTGAACCACGAAAGCCCGGCGCCACCCTCACCTCTCACTACGCACTCTCCGCGGCGAGACGATCGACCACCGGCTGCAGATCGGCAGCGAGCAGCGAACGCAGGAAAACCGCCGCCACTCGATGGTGGCGGTCCAGCACCAGCGTGGTGGGGATGACGCTGGTCGGGAACTTTCCGCCCAGGGCCAGCAGACTACGGAATTCCGGATCGTAGATCGACGGATACCGGATGTGGTTGGTGTCGACGAAATCCTGCGCTTTGTCCTGCTCCGGATCGCGCACATTGATCCCCAGGAACGCGACCCCGCGCGCCTTCGACTGTTCGTAGACCTTCTCCAGTTCGGGCGCCTCGGCCCGGCAGGGCCCACACCATTGCCCCCAGACATTCAGCACCACAACCTGATTCGGGAAATCATTCACCGAAACGGTCTGGTTCGTCAGCAGATTCGGACCCGACAGCTTCCCGATCGTCCCGCGCTCGGCGGCCGGGTCGTAGTAGATATCGGTCTTCCCCCCGGGCGATACGAACTGGAACGTCCCGCCCTGCGCCACCGCATCGCTACCGGTCGAACATCCGGCGAGCGCAGCCACCAGCGCAACGCAGGCGACCAATACCGGCACCACGATCCGCACCGGCCTGCACTCAGCCAGCACGCGACGCGCACCGAACCATCCCCCGTGTCGCACCGCACCGAAACGGGCCGGGACACAGCGCTCATCCGAGCGGCGCTCACCGGAACCAGCCGGCATACGACGCTCGCCGAAAGGACCGGACGCCCGCCTTTCAGCCGAGAGCTCGGTCGCACAACGCTCATCTCGGCGCTCGAATGCGGGAACCACACCAGGACGGGCGAACCCACGACGCCCGCCGGAGCCACGGAAAAGACGATCACCGCCGAATCGTCCGGTAATACCAGGTACAGCGGGGTGCGCTCGGGCATCGGACTCTTCCTGCACCGCGTCCGGCGCGACGAGGCCGTGGCGCCGCGCGCGAACACCGCCGGGCCGGGCACCGCGCCCGCCGGTTCTGCCGGATGCCGAGCCGTTCACGCCCCGGTCACCCGCGGATCCGACGCCCCCGCGGGTTCGGAATAGACAATGTCGATCAACGTATCCCCTTGGTAGACAAGGGATGTCAGAGAAGCGAGGGAGCACTGGCGGTTGCGGGGGTCGTGCCAGAGGCGTTTACCTTCGAGGAAACGGCGCAGGGTCCACACCGGGAGCTGATGGGAGACCACGAGGGCCTCGTGACCGGCGGCCTCCACACGGGCCTTGTTCACCGCGGCCAGCATGCGGTGCGCGATCTGCAGATACGGCTCACCCCAGGACGGCGTGAACGGGTCGCGCAGCTTCCACCAGTGCCGGGGCTTGCGCAGTGCGCCGTCGCCGACCGCGACGCGCAGACCTTCGAAGGTATTGCCCGCCTCGATGAGGTTGTCGTCGGTGCGCACGATCAGTTCGTGCGACGCGGCGATCGCACCGGCGGTCTCCTGTGCGCGTTGCAGCGGGGAGGCCACCACCAGGGTGATGTCGTGATCGGCGAGCGCGCGGCCGACCGCCGCGGCCTGGGACCGGCCGGTCACCGACAGACCGAAGCCGGGTAGGCGGCCGTAGAGGATGCCCTTGGGGTTGTGCACCTCGCCGTGCCGCATCACGTGCACGATCGTCTCCGTGTCCGCGACGCCGTCGGGTAGTTCGGAGTGCTCGTCGGGGGTGAGGTCCGCGGCCGCATCGAACGTGATGTCCTGCGGTGTGTCGGATGTCGTCTCGTCGGCTGGCTCGGTGCGCTCGTTCACGCGTCGGATCCTTCGGGTGTGGCAGCCGCCGCGGCCGCAGCGGCGGCGGGCAGGGCGGCGGCGATGCGGTCGAATGCGTCCTCGTCGAGCGCGGCGGAGACGAACCACGTCTCGAACGGACTCGGCGGCGCGTAGACGCCGCGATCGAGCAGAGCGTGGAAGAACGCCGGGAAACGCCAGGTCTGGCTGGCCTTCGCGGCGGCGTAGTCGGTAACCGGGTGGTCGGCGAAGAACACGCTCACCATATTGCCCGCGAATTGCACCTGATGAGCGAGCCCCGCCGTATCGAGTGCGCCGCTGACCAGCTTGCCGAGTTGTTCGGCGTTGCGATCGAGTGCGGCGTAGACCTCCGCGTCGGCCGCGCGCAGCGAGGCCAGTCCGGCCGCCACCGCGACGGGGTTGCCCGACAACGTCCCGGCCTGATAGACGGGTCCCATCGGGGCGAGCCGGTTCATCACCTCGGCGCGGCCGCCGAACGCCGCCGCGGGCAGGCCGCCACTCATCACCTTGCCGAAGGTGTACAGATCGCCCGCGACGCCGTCGCGCCCGAACCATCCGGACCGGCTCACCCGGAATCCGGTCATCACCTCGTCCATGATCAGCAGGGCGCCGTTCTCGGAGGTCAGCCGCCGCAGGCCCGCGTTGTAGCCCGGCTGCGGGGCGACCGTGCCCATATTGCCCGCCGCGGCCTCGGTGATGACGCAGGCGATCTGGCCGGGATGCGCGGCGAATGCGGCGCCCACCGCGTCCAGATCGTTGTAGGGCAGCACGATCGTGTCGGCCGCCTGCGCACCGGTGACGCCGGGCGAGGTCGGCAGGCCGAGCGTCGCGACGCCCGAACCCGCGTCGGCCAGCAGCGCGTCGACATGTCCGTGATAACACCCGGCGAATTTGATGATCTTGCTGCGGCCGGTGAAGCCGCGGGCCAGCCGCACCGCGCTCATGGTGGCCTCGGTGCCGGAGTTGACCAGCCGCACCCGTTCCACGGGTTCGACCCGCGCGGCGATCTCCTCGGCCAGTTCGATCTCCGCCTCGGTCGGCGCACCGAAGGACAGTCCGTCGACCGCGACCTTCCGCACCGCCTCGACGACGGCCGGATGCGCGTGGCCGAGAATCATCGGCCCCCAGGAACACACCAGGTCCACATATTCGGCGCCGTCGGCGTCGGTAAGCGTGCACCCACGCGCGGAGGTGATGAACCGCGGCGTACCGCCGACCGAATGAAACGCTCGCACAGGCGAATTCACGCCGCCGGGAATGATCGCAGCGGCGCGATCGAACAGGCGCGCGGAGGCCGGAGAAGAACTCACGGCCTCCAGTGTCGCAGCCCGGCCCGCACCGGTCGACGACAGGGTGTAGTGGGGTGAGCCACCCCACACCCTATGTCCGGATTCGACGCAACACGCCGGAACGCCGTTCGAGGCGAATTCGGTCGCTCACAGATTGCTACTGCGTACCCTCTGTCCATCATCCGCAATCCGCCCGGGAGAGATGCATGCGAACCTTGATCGTCGGCGCCACCCTCACCGCACTCGCGGGTACCGCACTGACCTGCGCAGCGACCGCGGCCTCGGCGGGTGAGATCGTCGCCCAGCCCGATCAGGGGCGCATCGGGATCAGCCTGTCGCACTCCGAGACCGCGGCCCTGGCGGACGGTCCGCTGCCGGCGCTGGTCGGCAAGGTCGTCCCGCTGAATCGCATGGGCGCGGGTCTGCATCCGGGCAGCCGGCTCTACCGCGACCCGCACGGCGGCGTGCACGCCTCACCGCGCGAACTGCTGCTCGAATCGGCCGCGCACCCGAACGGGAACGTGGTCATCTTCCTGGACGCCCCCGGCACACACGGCCCCCGCGTGCTCGACATCTACGAGCACTGGAACTGACCCTCTACCAGTGCGAGGGCCGCAGACACGACAGCGAGAATCCGGTCGTCACCAGGCAACCCACCGGGCCCGGAAGGCCGTCGACCAGACGTGAGCGGGTCACCGGTTCCGGAGCCGGACCGGCATCCATCGCCGTCACCACGTCCAGGGCAACGGTGGCCAGCCCGATGACGGCGATGGCCAGCATCACCACGACTCTGCGCTGCACGGGGGACGTGCGGGACATACCTCCAGTGTCCGCACCGATCGTCGGGTTGGCACCGATTGCTGAAAGTTGGCCGCGATCCGCGGTACCGGCCGGTCAGGCCCGGCGATATCGATCGACAGCCCGCGCGACCAGATCGATCAGGGCCAATCCGGCCACCGCGGCCAGCAGCGCGGCCAGGCCGAGCCAGGGCCCGCTGTAGCGGGTCGCCTCGAAGGCGGGCAGATCGCCGGACGCGGCGAACGAGATCGACTCGATTCCGGCATGCCAGGTCGGCACGATCGCGGCGAGGCAGAGAACCAGTACGACCACGTCCAGGGCGGGCCACAACCGGTGCGTCATCGAACGTCCTCCCCGCCGTCACGGGCGCCTTCGTGGCTGTCGCCGACGCCTTCGAGCGCGGCGTTCTCGCCGGAGCCGGCGTCACGTCCGGCGATATCGGCGTCGGAACCGCTCTGCTCGGAGCCGCCACCTGTGCGGAGTCCCTCGACCGCCGCGGTGAGCTGCTCGCGCAGACCTCGGTGATCGCGCGCCCACGCCTGCACCAGACCGCCGTCGCGCAACTTCAGTCCGATGCCCTTGCGACGCCGCGGCACCCCGGCCAGCTCGCCGAGGGCACGCGCGGACTGCCAGTCCTCGTCCTCCCAGGACTCCTCGTCGGGCTCGGGAAGGACCGCGGCGATCCGCTCCAGTTCCAGCGTCTCGGCGCCCTCACGCAGCGAGGTGCCGGTGAGTTCCACGCTGACGTGCCGCTTTCCCGCGACGACCTGCAACGAGACGAATCCGGCGAGCAGTATCGCGCAGAAGGCCAGACCGAACCAATGCACCGGGCCGTGGCCCAGCGCCAGTTCCAGAATCAACACGATCAGGCAGATCAGCGGACCGTATGCGACGGCGCGCCAACGCGCACCGGGCTCGGCGAACCGCACGTCGGCCGGGGCTCGGGTATCGGTCACGGAAACCTCCAGGCTGTCTCGCCCGCCCGCGTGATTCTCCGGATGCGGCGAAGCGATTCAGCCGACCATACCGGGCAGCAACAGAACGGCCAGAGTGAGCAGACCGAGAACGAGAACCAGGCTCATCATCAGCACGTCTCGCCGAAGGCTCTGCGGCTGCTGAATCACCACTCGCATCATTGCCTCCGCTTCTCCGGAACGCCTCGCACGATCCGATGCGGAACGCACGACCCACGACATCCGGTTCCCAGGTCCTCTGTGACAACCCTCACCATACATGTTGCCGCACCGGTAACAAACTCACCGTGGCGGCCGACCGCTGTTCACGGCGAAGTAGGCGTTGGATTCGGTTCGGTGGCAAAGGAATACGGCACCGGCGGCCAGCACGGCCTGCAGGATGGCCGCGGCACCGGCGAGCATCTCACCGGTGCCGGAGATCGCCCCGAGGCCGAACATCGAGTTCACCCCGCCGATCACCAGGACTACGGCCGCCACGTCGAACAGCGTGCGCGCCCACGCTTTCCCGCGACGCAGCTGATGCACCACGGCCAGCGCCGCGGCGGCGAGCGCCAGCCCGAACACCACGCCGAGCACGATCAACACGGTGACCATCAGGTCGTAGGTCGCCATCGGGGTCTGCGGTTCCTGGGTGCGCAACTGGTCGTAGATGTTCCGGGCGATCGTATGCCGATGCTCGAACCGCGTCCACGTCCCGGCGAACAGCCGCACCACACCCAAAATTACCGCGCCCCACCATAATTGGGACGCGGTACGGACGTCGTCGGGCATCGGCCGATCAGGAGCCGGCGGGGCCGGCGGAGTCCACGGATTCACGACAGCCGATGCGCGACCCCGGTCGCCCCGGGCCGGGCCGCGATATCCCTCCCGTGCGACAGCCAGTGCGCGACTTCGGTCGCCCAGTAGGTGAGGACGATATCCGCACCCGCTCGCCGGATACCCATCAGCGATTCCAGGATCGCGCCGCGACGGTCGATCCAGCCGTTCGCGGCGGCGGCGGTGATCATCGCGTACTCACCGGAGATCTGGTACGCGGCCACCGGCACGGTGGAACGGTCGGCGACATCGCGGAGTATGTCCAGGTAGGACATGGCGGGCTTGACCATCACCAGATCCGCGCCCTCGGCCAGGTCCAGTTCCAGTTCGCGGATCGCCTCGCGGCGGTTGGCCGAATCCTGTTGGTAGGTGCGGCGATCGCCCTGCAACGAGGAGCAGACCGCCTCGCGGAACGGGCCGTAGAAGGCGGAGGCGTACTTCGCGGCGTAGGCCAGGATGCCGGTATCTATGCGACCGGCCTCGTCCAGTGCGTCGCGGATCGCGCCGACCTGGCCGTCCATCATGCCGCTGGTGCCGAGCAGATCCGCGCCCGCCTCGGCCTGGGCCAACGCCATATCGACGTAGCGATCGAGGGTCGCGTCGTTGTCGACCGCGCCGCCCGCGGACAGCACGCCGCAGTGGCCGTGATCGGTGAATTCGTCCAGGCAGGTGTCGGCCATGACCACCGTCGCGTCGCCGACCTCCTCGGACAGCGCGCGCAGGCCGCGGTTCAGGATGCCCTCGGGGTCGCTGGCGAGGCTGCCGTCCGCGTCCTTGTCCTCCGGACGCGGCACTCCGAACAGCATCAGCCCGCCGACCCCGGCGGTGACCGCCTCGACGGCCGCCTTGCGCAGTGAATCCATCGAATGCTGATACACGCCCGGCATCGAGCCGATCTCGCGCGGTTCGTCGAGCCCATCGGCGACGAACATGGGTAGCACCAAATGCCTTGGTTCCAGTGTGGTTTCGGCAACTAGACGCCGTAGAGCAGGGGTACGACGCAACCGCCGCGGGCGGTCCATTCCGGTCATGAACCGCACGATACGCCCCGGTCCGGGCCTGTGCCGCACCGCCTCCGCACCGGATCGCCGCCCCGCGCGACGACCGTCGTCACCCCGTGACCAGGCATTCATCCAGCAACACCGGGCGTGCACACAACCATCCGATCCGCGCACGGCCACCGCGCCCGGACTCCGGGCCCATGTACTCGACCATCCGCGGGCGTCATACGTTCGCGACTATGACCGATCACACACACTCGCGCCCGAACCGCACCCGTGCGGCGACCGCCGCCGGACGACAGATCGAAGTCACCGGACCCGAACGCCGCGGCCGGCGCCCTTCGCCGCCCCGGGGAGACCCTGCCTGTGCGCGTCCGTCTCGATGATCGGATAGGTGGCCGCCGGCCACTCGTTCGCCGCGCCGCACCGCCCCGATGCGGCCGGCGACGATCCGCATCCGTCCGGTCGATGGGAGTAGCGCGCCGCCGGCGGAATCGACCACCGCAGCTCGGCGAACACTGACACGAGGGTGCGACGGCCCTGGTCCACCAGCGCGCCTTCGACTGGCTGGACGGTGTCCTCGGTCGTTGACCCAGCGCAACGGAAATCGCCGGCCGCACAACGCGACCGGCGATTCTTGTCGGTGCCCAGCGCTATAATCGAAGGTGTGTTCGAGAGCTTTCGAGCCCTCGATCATTCGTTTCCACCACCGACGGGGAGGGTCTCGTGGCCACAAATTCACCGATCAGCATCGACCAGCCGTACGCTCCGCTGGTCAAGCGCCGCCTGCCCGCCGGCCGCCCGCGCTCCTGGTATGTCACCCACAATCGCCGGCTCAAGGCGATGCGCCTGGCCATCGCCCTGCTGGATTCCGGCGTCTACCGAGCCGACCTCGCCGATAACGAAAAGATCCGCCACACAGCCGATCTCGTAGGTATTCGCCCACCCTCGGACAAAACCTGCCGCCTGGTCCGAGACCTCATGCGCAACCACCGCTGAGCCACCGCGCCCGCATCCCGAACACTCACCGAGCACGCGGAACGAGCGCCGATACCGCGCGCCCTCGGCGCGATTCACCTCAACCACCACGGCAGAGGCGAATCATGCTGAGGCACAGCCTATTCGACACCGGACAGACACACCGGCACATCCGATCCGAGCAGCCTCGACCACACCGACCCCGGTACCCGGCCCGAAGCTCGAGAGGGGCGCGAGCAGCCGACCACCGAGAAGCGGAGGAACCACACACAGGTTCGCGGCCCGTCTCGCCGCTCGGACGCGTGGCGGGTGCGAGGAACGAGTACCCGACGCGGGGCCGAGCGGTGAGACCCGAAGGGGCCGCGAACAGCCGGAGCGCAGCGGAGGCAATCCAACACACTCCGCGGCCCGTCTCGCCGCTCGGACGCGTGGTGGGTGCGAGGAACGAGTACCCGACACGGGCCGACCGGCGAGACCTCAGGGGCCGCGAACACGCCGGAGCGAAGCGGAGGCCGAAATACAGCCTCAAGCCCGCCCGCGGCGGCTCTTCTTGCGCGGCGGGGGTAGCAGGCCCTCGGCGCGGAGGTGGGCGGCGTGTTCGGCGAGGGCCTCGACCAGGGGACCGACCTGGGCGAGTTCGGGTTGCACGTCCACGCGCAGGCCGAATTCGATGGCGGTCTCGGCGGTCTTGGGGCCGATGCAGGCGACGATCGTGCGGGCGTGCGGTTTGCCCGCGATGCCGACCAGGTTCCGCACCGTGGAGGAGGAGGTGAACAGGACCGCGTCGAAACCACCGGTCTTGATCATCTCGCGGGTCTCCGCGGGCGGCGGCGAGGCGCGCACCGTGCGATAGGCGGTGACGTCGTCGATCTCCCAGCCGCGGTCGCGCAGCCCCTCGGCGAGGGTTTCGGTCGCGATGTCCGCACGCGGCAGCAACACCCGGTTGACCGGGTCGAAAACGTCGTCGTAGGGCGGGAAGTCGGCCAGCAGGCCTTCCGAGGACTGCTCACCGCTGGGCACCAGTTCCGGGTTGATGCCGAACGAACGCACCCGCTCCGCGGTGGCCTCGCCGACGCAGGCGATCTTCACCCCGGAGAACGCCCGCGCGTCCAGACCGAATTCGGCGAACTTCTCCCACACCGCGCGCACCGCATTCGTGGAGGTGAACACCACCCACTGATAACGGCCGTCGACCAGGCCCTTGACCGCGCGTTCCATCTGCGCGGGGCTGCGCGGCGGCTCGACCGCGATGGTCGGCACCTCCATCGGGATGGCGCCGTGCGTGACGAGCTTCTCACTCATCTCACCGGCCTGTTCCTTGGTGCGCGGCACCAGAACCGTCCAGCCGTACAGCGAACGCGACTCCCACCAGGACATCTTCGAACGCTTCTCGACCTCTTTGCCGACCGTGACCACCAGCGGCCCGACCAGCTCCGAGGCGGCGCTGTTCAACGTGGCCAGGGTGGCCTCGATGGTCCGCTGCTGGCGGGTCGTGCCGCGCACGGTCACCGCGACCGGGGTCTGCGCCGCGAGGCCGTGCTCGGTGAGGGCGCTGGCCGTCTCGGCCAGATGCCCGGACGTCGCGTGCAGCACCAGCGGGCCGGGCGCGGCCGCGACGGAGGCCCAGTCCACCTCGCCGCGCACATCGACCTCGGTATGACTCGAGCCCAACGCGATGCCCGCGTAGGCGGGCACCGTCGAACCGGACGGCAGACCGGGCAGCACCTCGAACACCATGTGCGAGCGGGTGACGGCGTTGACTTCGGCGATCACCGAATCGGTGGTCAGCGGGTCACCGGAGACCAGCCGCACCACGTCGTGACCGTTGCGCGCCTCCGCGACCAGGGTCTTTGCCACCTCGGCGGGTTCGCCCAGTGCCGGACGCACGTCGACCGGGCGTTCCCCGTCCGGGTTCGGCTCCACCGCGACACCGATCAGGGCGAGCACACCCTTGTCCACATCGGGGTCGGTGAACGCCAGCGTCGCCCGGTCGAGCACCTCACGGGCCCGAACGGTCAGCAGCGCCGGGTCACCGGGGCCGGACCCGACAAAGAGAATCCGACCAGGATGCTTCTTAGTGGCTCGGCTCATTTATCGTTCTCCATTGGGCTGGGATGGGTGAAAGTCTGTGCCGCCCTCGCGGTCGGCGCCGAGCAGCTCGCGCGCGCCCAGCTCGACCAGCTCGCGGGCCAGCGCGCGGCCGAGTTCCCCGGCCTCGCCGGGCGAACCGACCACCGATGCCCGGAGCACGTCCGAGCCGTCGATCGCCGCCACGCAACCGCGCAGCGACAATTCCTCGACCACCCGGCCGTCGTCGTCGAGCGATTCGACGACCTCGGCCAACGCGCCGATCGGGGCGGTGCACCCGGCCTCCAGTGCGGCCAGCAAAGCCCGCTCGGCCTCGATCGCGGCGCGGGTGCCCGCATCGTCCAGGGCGGAAAGGATGGTCACGAGATCCGGATCGTCGGCGCGGCACTCGACCGCGAGCGCGCCCTGCGCCGGGGCGGGCAACATCTGCACCGGCTCGAGCGATTCGGTGATCTCGTCGAGGCGGTCGATGCGGGCGACGCCGGCCCGCGCGATCACGACCGCGTCGAGTTCGCCGTCGGCGACCTTACGGATTCTGGTGTCGATATTGCCGCGCAGCGGCAGGATCTCGAGGCCGAGACCGAGCGCGCGCAGCTGTGCGGCCCGGCGCGCGGCGGACGTGCCGATCCGCGAACCGACGGGTAGCTCGCCCAGGACCAGACCGTCACGGGCGATCAGCGCATCGCGCGGATCCTCGCGCGGCGGAATGGCGGCGATGACGAAGCGCGGGTCCGGCGCGGTGGGTAGATCCTTGTAGGAGTGCACCGCGATATCGACGGTGCCGAGGGCGAGTTCGTTGCGCAGCGCGGCGGTGAACACCCCGACGCCGATCTTCTCCACCGGTTCCGAGGATTTGTCCCCGGCGGTCTTCACCACGACGAGTTCGGCCTGCTGCCCGCCCGCGATCAGCGCGTCCCGGATGGTTCCGGCCTGGGTCAGCGCCAGCAGGCTGCCGCGAGTGCCGATCCGCCACGGCGCGTCGGCGGTACCCCGACGTGTCGTATCGTTCTCGTGCACCATGGCGTCGGTGGCCGTCACACTGTGTCCTTTCGAGCATGAACGAGGCAATCCGCGGCTACACTCCGCTGCCGCCTCCGCGCCCGACCGTTCATGCCGTATCCATTTCCGGCATGAACGAGGCGCTCCGTGGCTACACTCCGCTGCCGCCTCCGCGCCCGACCGTTCATG
>NZ_BDCC01000039.1 GCF_001613305.1 Nocardia vaccinii NBRC 15922 | reverse complement strand
CCGTATCCATTTCCGGCATGAACGAGGCGCTCCGCGGTTACACTCCGCTGCCGCCTCCGCGCCCGACCGTTCATGCCGACGCCCCTTCATTACCTGTAGTGCGGTCGTCGCCGAGGGTGGCGATTTCCATCGGCACCGCAACAGCTTGTGCCGCACCGGGTTTGAGTTCGAACAGTTCGCGCAGAGCCTCGGCGTAGGTGCCGCCGCCGGGTGCGGATGCCAGCTGCTTGACCCGCACCGTCGGCGCGTGCAGCAGCTTGTCGACCACGCGGCGCACCGTGCGCGCGACCTCGGCCCGCTCGGGATCGGCCAGACCCGGCAGCCGCGACTCGAGTCGCATCAGCTCGGCCTCGACCACGTCGGCCGCGCGCTGCCGCAGCGCGGCCACCGTCGGGGTGACCTCCGCAACGCGTTGGCTCGCAAGGTATTTGGAGAGTTCCTCGGCGACGATGGCACGCGCGGCGGAGGTGTCGTCGGCGGCCGCGCCGGCCGCCGGATCACGCTGCAACGTCTCCATATCGATCACCGTGACGTCGGGCAGCCCGGCGACGGCGGGGTCCACGTCCCGCGGCAATCCCAGATCGCAGACGACCATCCGACGTCCGGCCGAGGCCGAATTCAGCGCCCGATGCGCGTCGGCCAGCGTCACCACCGCACCGACCGCGCCCGTACTGGTGATGACGATATCGGCGGCGGCCAGTGCGCCGACCAGATCGGTCAGATCCTGCGCGGTCGCCTCGACGCCGTGCATGCTCTCGGCGGTGTGCGCCAGCCGCTGCGCGCGTTCGAGGGTCCGGTTCACCACGATGATGCGGCCGATCCCGGCGCGCGCCAGATGCGCCACCGACAGTCCGCCCATCGCGCCCGCACCGACCACGACGCCCGTTCGTCCGGCCAGATCACCGAGTTCGGCCCGCGCCCGGTCCAACGCCACCGACACCACAGACGCGCCCGCGCGGTCGATCCCGGTCTCCGAATGCACCCGCTTACCCACGCGCAGCGCGTTCTGCGCCAACTCGTGCAGGGTGCGCCCGGCGGCCTGCTGCGCGTCCGAGGCCGCATAGGCGGCGCGAATCTGGCTGAGCACCTGCTGCTCGCCGACCACCATCGAATCCAGGCCGCTGGCCACCGCGAACAGATGTTCCGCCGCGGCCTCGCTGTAGCGCACGTAGGCGTGTCTGGTCAGTTCCGGCAGCGGCAGATCCGCGTGCGTGGCCAGCAGATCGCCGATCTCGGCCAGACCGCCGTGGAAGGCGTCGACCACCGCGTAGACCTCGACGCGGTTGCAGGTGGAGACGATCATCGCCTCCGAGACGTGCTGGGACTTCAGTATGCGGTCGATCAGCTTGGGCCGATCGTCTTCGGTGACGGCAACCTTCTCCAGCACCGCGACCGGAGCGCTGCGATGCGAAATTCCGACTAGAAGGATGCTCATTGCGCGACCACCGATCCGTTACTCATATGCGGTGTGTCCGAGGCCCCCGCGTGGTTACGCAGACTGCCTCCCCCGGACCCGCCGCGGCTGGTTGGCTCCATTGCCGAAACCACGACCCCCGCTGAGCGGATCGCGGACGCTGATGTGTGTAACGCTGCGGACGCCGGACGATGCGCGATCCCTCGGTCGTCCTCGGCCGCCGCCTCGGCGCTGCGCGCGCGCTCGAACGACAGCATCTGCATCTCCACGGCCAGATCGACCCGGCGCACCTCCACCGACGGCGGCGCGTCCAGCGCGATCGGGGAGAAACTCAGAACGCACTGCATCCCGGCGGCCACCAGCCGATCGCAGACAGCCTGCGCGGCCGGGTCCGGGACGGTGATGACCGCGATGGTCGGCTCGAGTTCGGCGACGGCGTCGTGCAGTTCGGCGACGTCGCGCACCGGCAGGCCGCTGATCATCGCGCCGATGACCTGCGGATCCCGGTCGAAGATGCCGACCATGGCGAATCCGCGGCGCCGGAAGCCGCCGTATCCGGCCAGCGCGCGACCCAGATTTCCGGCTCCGACCAGGATCACCCGATGTCCTTCGGACAGTCCGAGCACATCCTCGATGCGGGCATGCAACTTGGCCACGTCGTAGCCGACGCCGCGCACGCCGTTGGGACCGAGGAAGGAAAGATCCTTGCGCAGCTTCGCCGAACCGACACCCGCCGCGACAGCCAGTTCCTCACTCGATACGATGAGCACGCCCTCGTCGGCCAGGACGGCGAGGACCCGGAGATAGGTCGCCAACCGCGTGACCGTAGCCTGCGGAATGTCCTTGTACGGTGCGTTCGACCGCAGAGCCCTGCCGGAGACGCCTTCGGGCGTCTCATGCTGCTCTGTCACGTCGTTCGGCTCCTCGTCCGGCCGGGGGTCAGGTATCCGGTGTTTCTCCGCCGCCGACGCCTGCGGCCAGCGCCGTCTGGCGTCCATCGGGGGTTGTCGGCTGCTTCCGCTGCCGGAAGCGCGCGGCTTACGTGCCACCACCGTAACCGCTTGTGAAGCCCTGCACAAAGTCGGTGAATTCAGTCACTGCATTTTCGGCCTACGCTCCGCTTCGGAGAGGTCGGGACTCCCCGAGGAGCCATTCTTCCCTCATGCGCCTCGCCGCTTCACTCCCCGCTCCGTCCGTCCGGAATCGACCCGGGCCCCGACCTCGGTGTTGATGTCATCGAGAGTGAACGGAACCGGGTGACCTGCGTTGGTCCCGCATTCCTGTGTGAGCACCCCGGGCCGCGGCCTTCGGAGGTGGGCGTTGGTCGAGGTGAACGTGGCTGGTGATCCCGGATTTTCGGGTGATCAATCCATTCTCGGCGTCGACGTACAGATGTGGGGGAACACACAGGCATCCTGACAGCTTTAATGGGCGTATGAGTGATCGACATGCGGTGACGTTGCTGACCCGGGCGGGTTGCGGGTTGTGCACCGTCGCATGGGAGCAACTGCGTTCGATTTGCGCGGATTTCGGGATCGAGCCCGGGACGGTCGACGTGGACCAGGCCGCGGCGACCGATGCGGGGCTGCGGGCCGAATACGGCGACCGGTTGCCGGTGGTACTGCTCGACGGCAAGGAACACAGCTATTTCGACGTCGACGAATTGCGGTTGCGGGCCGATCTGAACCGCTGAGCTCCGGTGTGGGCAGCGCCTCGTCGTTCGTACGGCAACAGGTCACCCCACTCGGTTAATGTTGGGGTGTTCGCGCGACGGGCGGAGGTTAGTGGTGCCGGAACGATCCAAAGATGCGAGGACAGGTTTCATCGCGGGCAGATTCGGTGAATTCCCGGCACGGTGGGGGCAAGGTCTGTCCGATCAGCTCACTCGCATCACTCGCAGCCCGTTCGGGCCGAGCGAGGAGGAACTGCGCGCCAATGTCGCCGGTGAGGCCAGTGCCGACGCGGCGCTCGCCCTGCATGATGCGGAACTGGCGGAATCGGTTGCGGCGGAATATGATTCGCAGCCTCCCGAACACGCTCGCCCGCCCCGCGACCTGACCGCGGCGGCATTCTTCGACGTGGACAACACGATGGTGCAGGGCGCGTCGATCGTGCATTTCGCCCGCGGTCTGGCCGCGCGCAAATATTTCAAGACCTCGGATCTGGCCGATATGGCCTGGAAGCAGGTCAAATTCCGGGTCACCGGCAGGGAGAGCCAGGGCGATATGGCCAGCGGTAAGGAGAAGGCCCTGGCCTTCATCGCGGGCCGCTCCACCGCCGAACTGGCCGAACTGGGCGAGGAGATCTACGACGAGATCATCGCGGACAAGATCTGGCCAGGAACCCGCACGCTGGCGCAGATGCACCTGGACGCCGGTCAGCAGGTCTGGCTGGTCACCGCCACTCCGGTCGAACTGGCCCAGGTCATCGCCAAGCGACTGGGCCTCACCGGAGCCCTGGGCACGGTCGCGGAGAGCGAGGACGGGGTGTTCACCGGCCGCCTCGTCGGCGATATCCTGCACGGTCTCGGCAAGGCGCACGCGGTGCGAACCCTCGCCATCCGCGAGGGCCTGAATCTCAAGCGCTGCACCGCGTATTCCGACAGCCACAACGACATCCCGATGCTCTCGCTCACCGGTACCGCCGTCGCCATCAACCCCGACTCGGACCTGCGCGAGGTGGCCAAGAACCGAGGCTGGGAGATCCGCGATTTCCGCACCGGCCGCAAGGCGGCCAAGATCGGCGTGCCCACCGCGCTGGCCCTCGGCGCGGCCGGCGGCGCCGCAGCAGCAGTCCTCACCCGCAAACGAGCTGCGTCCTAGGCTGGGTTTTTGGCCTCCGCTTCGCTCGGCGGGGTTTTCGGCGCTGTAAGGCTCGTCGTTCAGCCCTCGAGACTCGGCCTTCGGCCATGCGCTTCGAGGGCTGAACGACGAGCCCGCGCCGAAAACCTTTGGTGTTGGTGTTGCTGAGCCTTTCGCTTCGCGGGCGACTTCCAGCGGGACGGAGACGCTTAGCCGCTGGGCACGATACGAGGCGGCTGGTCTCGAATACAGAACAGAAACGCTCCGCCGCTGGGCGCGATACGAACTGGCTGGTTTCGAGTGGGGAACAGAGACGCTCCGCCGCTGGGCACGTCGGATGTGGGTGTCGTGTCCGAGGGGCGGTCGGGTCCGGCCGCTTCGGAGGAATCGCCGCCCCCTTCGGGATGGCCCCTAGCCGCTGAAAGCGTTGCGGCGCTTGGCCAAACGCTTGTACAGCGTCTGCTGGATGGTCTCCCGGACCTGGTCCGTGATATCGAACATCGTCATCGCGTCATCGGCGGCCTCGGGATCGTATCCCCCGGTCCCGATGGGCTCGCCGAATTCGATGTACCACTTGGCGGGCAGCGGCATCATTCCCAGCAGACCCAGATGCGGAAACAGCGGCGTCACAGGGAAATACGGCAGGCCGAGCAATCGCGCCAGCGGCTTGAGGTCGGCGAGTTTCGGATAGATCTCCTCCGAACCCACGATCGAGCACGGGATGATCGGCACCCCGGTGCGCACCGCGGCGGAGACGAACCCTCCGCGCCCGAACCGCTGCAACTTGTACCGATCCCCGTAGGATTTCCCGATTCCCTTGAAGCCCTCGGGAAATACCCCGGCCAACTCGCCGCCGCGCAACAACCGCTCGGCATCGGCCGGGCAGGCCAGGGTGTGTCCGGCCTTGCGCGCCAACCCGCCCAGGACCGGCGTCTCGAAGACCAGATCGGCGGCCAGCAGGCGCACCACGCGCTGCGCGGGCTGGCGGTCGTGCACGGCCAGTTGCAACATCAGTCCGTCCAGCGGCAGCACGCCCGCGTGATTGGCGACGATCAGCGCGCCACCGGATTCGGGCAGATGCTCGATTCCGTTGACTTCCACGCGGAACCACTGTTCGGCCAACGGCCGCAACGCGGGCAACAGCACCGATTCCAGCAGGTGCTCGTCGAGGCCGAACTCGTCGACCTGGTAGTCGCCGGTGAGCCGGCGGCGGGCGAAATCGGCTGTGCCGCGAATGCCCTCGGCGACGGTGTCGCGCACCAGATCAGCCAGGGAGCGCGGCGGCGGCGGAGTGGTCTCGGCCAGGCGTTCGGTGAGCGAAGTCACCGGATTGCCCGCACTCTCCCCCGGCCAGCGCCGCGACACCGCGCGTTGCCGGGCTTCGAAGTCGATGTCGTGCAGTTGAATGACCTTGGCCACGTCGTTCATCGGTGTGCTCCCTCTCCGGCCCCGACAAGGCCGAGAAGTCTCGTTTCAGCGGCGTCGATCCAACGCGGATCCAGGACGGGCCGCAACGCTGCGCCCCCGACGAAATCGTCGAAGGCCTGCATCGTGGTCCAGCGCGGCTCGAACCCGAGTTCGGCGCGCATTCGGGTGGTATCCAGACCGCACCCGAAATGGAAGTAGTCGATCTGCTCGGACGTGAACTCCTGCATCACCGGCCCCATGAAACTGCGGCCCACGGTGCGGAACAGTGCGAACGGAATGGGCATCGCGATCCGCCCGGCTCGGCGGATCGCCTGGGACAACGTCAACGAACCGTCTCCGGCGACGTTGAACGTCCCGCCCGGCGCGGCCAGAGCCGCATGCGCCAGCGCGGCGATCGAATCCTGTTCGTGCAACACCTGCATCCGCGGATCGCGGCCGAGAACCGTCGGCGTCACCGGGGACCGGAAATACTGCACGCCACGGTCGGCCAGCCGAGCTCCGACGATCGGCGGAAAACGCAGAATTGCCGTGGCGATATCCGGGCGACGTCGCGCGAGCCCTCGCACATAACCTTCCATCTCGATCATGTCGCGCGCGAAATAACCACTCGGTGGGGTTCGCGCACTCATTTCCTCGGTGAATTTCGCCGGATCCTTCGCGCTGCATCCGTAGACAGCCGAGGAGGAGCGCACGACCACCCGGCGCACGCTCGGGGATTTCTGGCAGACCGCGAGCAGTTGCATCGCGCCGAGTACGTTGAAATCCTTCATCGCCGCGCGCCCGCCACTGGACGGCGGCCGGGACAGCACCGCGGGATGTACGACCGTATCCACCTCGTTACCGTCGACGATCTTGCGTATCAACGGATTACGAATATCGGCCCGGACGAATTCGGCGCGGCCCATGCGACGCAGCAACTCCCTGCCGGGTTGCCGGGCGTCGACCGCGATGATCCGCTCGACAGAGGGGTCGGCGGCTAGGGCGGCAACCACGTTGCCGCCGAAGAATCGACTGGCACCGGTGACCAGCACAACTCTCGGTCGGTGCCCGTCGCGCTCGTTCTGGCTCACGCCGAAAATCCCAACTGAACCCCTTTGCGGCCTGTCCCCGCGCTCCAGGGTAACGGGTTCCGCAGGCACCTGGAGAGGGTATTTACCAGGATCTAACGATGATTTTCGCCACCTGAAACGAAAGAACCCGCCATCTGTCGATGACGGGCCTGTCGATGGCTACAGCCTACTTGCCGAGTTTGCGGCGCTGCACCCGGGTGCGGCGAAGCAGCTTGCGATGCTTCTTCTTCGACATCCGCTTACGGCGCTTCTTGATCACAGAACCCATAGGGTTGTTCCTCGCGTTCTCTCTCTACTCGGCGCGCACGCCGGTTCACGTACGCTCTGTTCCCCGGGTCGCCCGGCCCGCATGGCTCCCGGTTTCCGCGCTCCCAATATTCGCGCTCACCGCTGCCTCGGCTCTCGGGCACCGGCAGGCGAACACGACGGTGATTCATCGTACCGGGCCGCTGACCGGCAAACGAAACGGGCCTCGCACCCGCCGCGCGTCCGAGCGGCGAGACGGGCCACGAACCGAAACGACCACTGCCCCGGTCACCCGGGGCATCGCTCCCGTTACGGGATCAACCCGCGTCGAAATACGAGGTCTGCAGATAATCGTGCACGGCCTTGGCGTGCACTCGGAACGATCTGCCGACCCGCACCGCGGGCAACTCGCCCGAGTGCACCAACCGATACACCGTCATCTTCGATACCCGCATCAGATTCGCCACCTCGGCGACGGTGAGGAACTGCGTCCCTCCATTGACCACGGGTCCCGTACTCGCAGAGCTGTTTCCAGACATCATTGCGTCACCGACCTTCGGCACGTCCGCGCCGCCGGCTTCCCCACCGGCGGAACAGACACGCACGTGCTCCTTGAAGCTTAGCGGGACCAGTGGGATTGCTGCGACGGGTGTGAGAAATCGGATTTGCCGGGCAGATAACCGGCCGGTCAGGCTACGGACGCGTGGCGTTCAATTACCTGCGCGAATCAGGGGTCACCCGTCGTGTGCCGCCGAGCGGTCACGCGCCGCGTTCAGGCCCTCGATGAACGCCGAGCGCACTCCGGCGCGTTCGAGCTCGCGCACCGCCGCGGCCGTGGTGCCCGCGGGCGAGGTGACCGCGGCGCGCAGTTCGGCCGCGTCCTGGCCGGACTCGTCCAGCAGCGCCGCCGAACCGAGCATCGTCTGCACCACGAGCCGAGTGGCCACCTCGCGGCTCAGGCCCATCCCGACGCCCGCCTCGACCATGGCCTCGACCACCAGGAAGAAATAGGCCGGACCCGAACCCGATACCGCGGTCACCGCGTCCATCTGGGATTCGTGCACGGTGACCACCTTCCCGACCGCGGACAACAGCTCGGACACCTGCTCGAGCTGCGCCGCGTCGGCGTGCCGGCCGGCCGCGATCGCGCTCATACCCTGGCCGACCAGCATCGGCGTGTTGGGCATCACCCGGACCACCGGGAATCCGGCGGGCAGTTTGGCCTCCAGACGTGCGGTGGTCACCCCGGCGGCCAGCGAGACCAGCACGCGTTCGCGCGCGTCATCCAGGTAGACCTTGCTCACCTCGGCGAGCACGCCGTCCACATCGCCGGGCTTCACGGCGACGACCAGCAGATCCGCACCGCTCGCGGCGTCGGCGACGGCGTCTGTGACCCGGATGCCGAGGCGCTCGCTCAGGAATTCCGCACGCGACGCCATCGACTCGACGACGACCAGATCCTTACTCGCCCAGCCGGATTCGATCAGACCGGCGAGCAACGCCTCGCCGATCCGTCCGCCACCGATCACCGCAATTCTCGTCATGGCGTCAAGGCTATCGGTGCCCCGCGACCCGGTTCCGGGCACGCCGTCGATCAGCGCGGGATGAGCGCGAGCTGGCGCGATTGCGCCACGACCGCACCGGTGGCATCCAGGACCAGCTGATCCTCGTCGAACATCCGCTCGCCGATCTCGTGAGCGGTGGCGATGACGCGCAGCCAGCCCGGGGCCGGGCGACGGCGCAGATAGGTGGTCATCTGCACGGTCGGGGCCCAGCCGAAGCGGCCCAGATTCATCGGCAGCGGCGGGCTCATATCACCGGCCATCATCGCGAAATAGGCCGCGACGTCCGGGTCCTGCTGGTCGCCCTCGCGGGCGCGGATCCACAGCCGCAGCCGCGGCTCGCCCTGTTCCTTTTCGAGGAAGCGGGCCCATTCGGGGTCCAGGGCCACCGAGGCGCCCTCGGAGACGTGCACCAGGCGGCCCATCGGCGAATCCGGCGTGTAGATCTGCGCGGCGGCGGGCGGTTCGGCGGGCATGTCGGTATGGCGGTCGGCGGTGTAGGCCGGGGCGTCGTCGTCGAGGTGACCGAAGGTGAACGCGGTGTGCACCAGCGTCCGCCCGCCCTGCACCAGGCCGGTGTCGACCAGGCAGATCTGCCGGCCGGTCTTGCGGATGCGGACCTCGTACTCGACCTCGCCCGCCTCGGGCGCGCCGAGGAAGTCGGTGCTGGCCGCGATCGGGAACATCTCGGACAGATCGGGCGCGGTGGCGCGCAGCCGGCGGGTGGCGGCCGCGGCGCTCGCGGCGACCATAGTGCCGCCGTGCAATTTACTGCCAATGGTCCAGATCGGCTCGATCGTGCCGTGGTAGCGACCGATCTCCGGGTCCCGGCCGGGCAGTTCGGTCAGTGCGCACACCCGGCTGAAGGGTGCGTCATCGAGATCCGGCACAGCTCCACTGTCCGATCGTTCGGCATCGATGGCCAGTTCCGTCACCGCCGCTCCTTCCCGCCGCATGGCTCGTACACCGTACAAGTGTTACCGCAGGCGCCGCGATTCCCGAACCGGATGTGACCAACTCACCATCGCGGCATCGGCGCGCGCTAACTTCCCCCGACGCCGCTGGGTTCCGGGGAGGACGCCGGTTCGTGGCGGTTGAGATGGGTGTGCGCGAAATCCAGCGCCCGCTGCAGCATGGCCGCGCGGGCCGCGGTCGTGCGGGCGTTCTGGGTATTCGCCTCGATGACGACCTGCCCACGAAAGCCGTTGCGCGCCAAGGTTTGACAGACCAGCGCACACGGCTGCGTCCCCTCACCCGGAATCAGGTGCTCATCGTGCGCGGCACCGCGTCCGTCGGCCAGATGCAGATGAGTCAGCCCCTCGCCCATGCGTGCGGCGAGCTGCATCGCATCCATACCTGCGGTCGCGGTGTGCGACAGGTCGAGGGTGTAGTGCTGGAAACCGGTATCGGTCGGGTCATAGGACGGGCTGAACGCCGTCACCGACAGTCCCGGCCCGCCCCGGCGCTCGAGCCGCCGCACCGACCCCTCGCGCCGCCCGAACAGACTGTCCGCGCGCATCGGGAACATATTCTCCACCGCCACCGCCACCGGACTGTTCTGCTCCAACTCGGCGACCTGTGCGGCGAATCCCTCGGCGTACCGGCGCTGCCAGCGGAACGGCGGATGCACCACCACGGTCGCCGCGCCCAGCGCCTCGGCGGTGCGCACACTGCGGTCGAGTTTCGCGGCCGGCTCCGCGCCCCAGACCCGTTGGGAGATCAGCAGACACGGCGCGTGCACGGCCAGCACCGGCATCGAATAACGTCGCGAATACTGCTGCACGGTGGCGATGCTCTGACTGGCCGGCTCGGCCCAGACCATCAATTCCACACCGTCGTAACCGATTTCGGCCGCATAGCGAAAGGCCGCCTCGGTGTTCTCCGGATATACCGACGCGGTCGACAATCCGACCTTGACCCCGGTCGCCGGCGAGTCTCTGTTGCCCACGTGCTCACTCCCGAATCAGTTCGTACTGAGCAGGAAAGCCAGTGGCCCGAGCGTCACGAAAATGCCTACGACGACCGCGATCACCGTGCTGTACATATCGTCGGTGCGCCGCAGCACCCGTACCAGCGCCACCAGTCCCAGGATCACCACCACCGCCAGCGCCAGCGCGACGAACGGCAGCAGATCCCACATCTTCTCGAAGCCCTTGAACAGCAGCATTCCGGCCACCGCCGCCCCGACGACCTGACCGGCCAGCACCAGCCACTGCCGGCGCTCGGATTCCTGACCACCGCCGAAGCTCAGCCACTGCGGCCGATCGCCCTGCAGCAACGCCTTGGAGCGAACACTCAGCGACCGGTCGCGCGAGGAGCGCCCCGGCGAGCGACGAGCCCGGCGGACCGGACGCTCGTCGAAATCGTCGTCCTCCTCGTCCTCGTCGTCGAAGTCGAGCAGGTCCTCCTCGTCCTCGTCGTAATCGAGGTCGAGATCGTCGTCCTCGATTGGATCGAAATCGGGGCCGACGGCGGGGTAGATCTCGGTGCGGCCGTGCACATCCACGGCCAGCAGATCGGTCACCGGCCGGACATCGCGAGGCAGCGGGTCGGAGGGCAGCGGCCGGCCGCCGCGGCGGTAGTCGAGATCCTCGCGCGGATCACCGACGGGCCCGGGGCCCGGCTTGCCCTGGTTGGCCAGGGACCACACCGCGGTCGACGGAACCTCCGCACCGTTGCGGGGCGGTTCGCCGCCGTTGCGGTCCGGGGGCGGCGGGAAGTCCGCGGGCGCACGCCGACGCGCCGACCAGGCCGGCAGGCCACCGGGCGGAGGCGGACCGTCGGCGCCGTTGCGTCGCCCCATCCGCGGGGCCGGGCCGGGCTCGCCGCGGTCGAGGTCGGGTGCGCGGCCCGGCTGCGCCATCGGCTCGGGGCCGCGCGGCGGACCCCACCCATCCGGGCCCGGAGAGAACGAATTACCGTTCGGAGCAGGAGAATTCGGTCCGGGAGCGAAAGCGTTGGCGCCCGGCCCGCGAGAGTCCGCACCGGGACCGAAGGGCGGACCACCGGGCCCGCGGGAATCCGGTCCGAACGAATTCGGGCCCGGCCCGCGAGAGTCCGGGCCGAACGAATTCGCGCCGGGCCCACGGGAATCCGGCCCCGGAGCGAAACCGTTGAGACCGCGGGAGTCCGGGCCCGGCGCATAAGCGTCCAAACCCTGCGGCCCGCGGAACGGCTGCACCTCGGTCAGCTGCTCATCGGGTTCGCGGCGACGCCTGCGCCCGCCGCCACCAGGCGAGGGCACTTCCGGAACCGGGGCCGAACCGAATGGATCGGCGTACGAATCATCTTGTGCGGCAAGTGATTCGGCTAGTTCGCGACGAGCCCGGCGACCACCCGGTGTCGGCTGGGCGGCACGGGGACTGCCGAACGGATCGGCGGATGCCTCCCGCCCGTTCGGTTCCGGCGCACGATACGAGCGATCCACCCCCGGCGAACCGAAATCGGTTGCGCCATAACCCGATCCCAGGTCCGATGAGCCGGACTCGTAACCACCGGAACCGAAGGAGCCGACCCCGAAACCGGTCGACGAGTAACCGGGCGACTCGCTCGGCGAGGAACCGCTCGGCGCGAGCGGGTCGTAGAAGGCGATCGGCCCCGACAGCGGCGAATAGTCCGATTCCGGCGTCGCGGAATAGGCGAGAGCGGGGTCCGGAGATGGCGGCGCGTCGTACCCGGCGGGCTCCTCCGGGGCGGCATGGGAGGAACCGCCCTCCCGCACCACGGGCATATCGCCGGTGAACTCGTTGACCCCGATACCGCGGCCGCTGCGCCGCCGGCGGCCACCGCCGCCGGAGGCGGGCGCGCCCTGGCCGTTGCGGGCCAGCAGCTCGGCGACCGAGAGCTGAGTCGAATCTTCACTCATCGCAAAACCGTTTCCGTCGGGCCCGGCACATCCGAGGACCGGCCGTTACCGGTCGACGGATCGCTGTCCAGGTCGGTATCTAGTTTGCGCAGGATCAATCCCTCCCGCAGCGCCCATGGGCAAATCTCGAGAGTATCCAGCGATAACGCACGCATACCCGCCTCCGCGACCAGTGCGCCGGCCACCAGTTGCTGTGACCGATCGGAGCTGACGCCCTCCAATTCTGCCCGGTCCGAGGCCGTCATTCTGGAGATGAACGCAATCAGCTGCCGCAGACCGGAGATGGTGAGAATACGCCTCTCCCGGGGGCCCGCGGCAGAGGGGGCGGCGCCGGTGAGCCGGGCCAGTGAGCGGAACGTCTTCGAGGTGCCCACCGCCAGATCCGGACGACCGGGCTCGAGCAGCTGTTTCGCCGGGGCCACCATCTCGGCCTCGAGCCAGTCGCGCAGCACCGCGATACGACGCTTACCCGGCGGGTCCTCGCGCAGCCACTCCCGGGTCAGCCGGCCCGCGCCCAATTGCAGCGACAGCGCGACATCCGGGGCCTCGTCCGCGCCGTTGCTCAACTCGAGTGAGCCGCCGCCGATGTCGAGGTTCAGGATGCGCCCCGCGCTCCAGCCGTACCAGCGGCGCACGGCCAGGAACGTCAGCCGAGCCTCGTCGACCCCGGACAGCACTCGCAACTCGACGCCGGTCTCCCGGCGCACGCGCAGCAGCACCTCTTCGGAGTTGGTCGCCTCGCGCACCGCCGAGGTGGCGAACGGCATCAGCTGAATGCACCCGGAAGTCTTTGCGATGCTGGCGAATTCGGCCACCGTCGCGATCAGCCGATCCGCGCCCGCGCCGGTGATGCGACCGTTGTCGTCCATATTCTCCGACATGCGCAAGGTGGCCTTGGTCGAACTCATCGGCATCGGGTGCCCACCCCGATGCGCGTCCACCACGAGCAGGTGGACGGTATTACTTCCCACATCGAGCACACCGAGCCGCACAACAACACGGTACTGGGTGGCGCTGTGACGTGTCGGAATACCGTTGGTACTCGGTACCCGGCCGGTCCGTGCGAACCGCCGCGGGAGCAATACACTCACACCTGTGACGGCAGGAGCTTCCGCGAGCGCCCCGACGGGGCTGCGACCAGCGACGAAGATCGACCCCAGCCCCGAGGTCGGTCTCGACTTCCCGCGCGAGTGGATCGAATTCACCGATCCGGCGAACGACGAGCACACCATCGCGGCCGACCTGACCTGGTTGCTGTCCCGCTGGACATGCGTCTTCGGCACCCCCGCCTGCCAGGGCATCATCGAGGGCCGCCCGGATGACGGCTGCTGCTCGCACGGCGCGTTCCTGTGCGACGACGACGATCGCAAGAAGCTCGCCAAGGCTGTGAAAAAGCTCACACCGCAGGATTGGCAGCTGATGGGCGAGGCCACCGACGCCGACGGCAAGGTGCGCAGGAAGCTCTATCTGGAAGAGGACGAACTGGACGACGAGCCGGCTCTGCGGACCCGCCGCTACGAGGGCGCGTGCATCTTCCTCAATCGGCCGGGCTTCGAGGGCGGGATCGGCTGCGCCCTGCATTCGATGGCCTTGCGCACCGGCGTGGAACCGCTGACGGTGAAGCCGGAGGTGTGCTGGCAGTTGCCGATTCGCCGCACCCAGGACTGGGTGGACCGCCCGGACGGCGTGCAGATCCTGCGCACCACACTGACCGAATACGACCGTCGCGGCTGGGGACCCGGCGGCGAGGACCTCAACTGGTACTGCTCCGGCTCGCCCGACGCACATGTCGGCTCACGGCCCGTGTGGCAGTCCTACGCGCCGGAGCTGATCGAGCTGATCGGCCGGCCCGCCTACGACGAGCTGGCCCGGCACTGTAAACGTCGCGAGGGCCTGGGCCTGATCGCGGTGCATCCGGCCACGGCGCGGGCACAGCACGGAGCCGAGGAGCGCACCGCCTGAACCAGTCCGGCCGCCGATGCGACGCGGGACATCGGGTCGGACAGATCTGTCCGACCGAGCAATCCTCGGGCAAAACAGCTTTCGGACGGCCGATCAGCTGCTCCCGACACTCGCGAGCGGGTGGGCGGCGCCGGGAGCGAACCCTGCGCGACACCCTTTCGCCATGCGGATGTCATCTTTCGATGTTAGAAACCACCGCCATGATGAGGAAACTGATCACCACCGCTCTGCTCACCGTCGCCGGCGCCGCGATCGTCGCCCCGGCCGCCCACGCCGACGACACCCGCGACTACAACGACGCCACCTCGAACTTCGTGCTGTACACCGACCCGGCCGCGATCAACGCCAAGGCCAACGGCAAGCAGGTCGTCGCCAGCATCTACGGCACGAGCCACCCGATCTACTGCAAGGGCGCGTCCCCCAAGGGCCCCTTCACCGACTGCATGCAGCACGACGACTTCGGCTGGTTCCACCTGAACCAGACCCAGCTTCCCCAGATCGGCACCGTCTGGGTCCACCTCACCTAGAACACCGCCGCGAGATCCGTGACGCCCGACGTTCCCGGTGATCCGGGAGCGTCGGGTGTTCGCGTATCGCCCTGGCTCGGAACATCGTTACCGACAACACATTCCATCATCGAGCGAGGTCCCGGACCATGGAACCGCCGTCTTGTAGCGATCCAGGTTCCGAGATGCGATATATGGACTATGAGCACGTTGAAAAAGGCTTCCAGCGCAATACTGTTCGCCACTTCGGCGATCATCGGACCGGTTGCGCTCGCCGGTTGCGACAATTCCGGTCACGGAACCGCGCCGAGCACCACGACCACCGTGGCGCCGACGGCGCCTTCCTCGGCATCTCCCACGAGCGCCACGGCGACCAGCGCGCCCCTGGTCCCGGCCTCGTCGGCCCCGGCCGTCGCGCCGCCACCCCAGACCGCGCAGCCGCAGGCCACCGAACCCCAGGCTCCGCAGCCCCAGGAGCCCCAACCCCAGGCTCCGCAACCCCAGGCTCCGCAGACTCATCCGCAGACCGCCGCGCCGAAACCCCCACCGACACTGTCGGATCCCGGCTTCACTCCGCGAGCCGGTTACTGAGGCGCCACGCACGATGCGAACGAATATCTTCACCGCGGCCCGAGGCCGCTTCGGCGGCGCCCTATTGGCCGCCTGCGCAACGGTGCTCGCCGTCGCCGTGAGCGGCCCGGCCCGAGCCGACTCTCCCGCCGACAGCTCCGGAGCACACCCGTCGGGCAGTGAATTGGTCGTCATGGGCGACTCGTACACCGCGAACGGCATTCGCCTGGACGGCGATTCGCGAGATTGCAACCACGGCCCGACCGCGTGGCCGATTCAGCTGAGCCGGCTGATGGGGATCGCGGGTACGCGGGATTTCGAGGACGTCTCGTGTCCGGGGGCGTCACTGCAGAGCCACACCGCCTACGACATCGTATCGGAGGCCCGCATCGCCGCGGCCGCGGGCGCGTTCGGTCCGCGAACCAAGGCGGTGGCCCTCCAGTTCGGCATGAACGACACCTGGGGGACCAGCAAGACGATGCTGTGGACCTCGATGGGACCGTGCATATTCAACTTTCGCGACGGCTGCGGCCCCGAGGCGGCGGCGCAGGGCCGGCTCGCCGATTTCCGAGCCATGACCGGGCAGGCGTACGCCGACCGGATCCGCGAGGTCGTCGACTACGTCCGCTATTACGCGCCGAATGCGCGCATCATCCTGGTCGGATATCCCGAACTGTTCCCGGCGCACTCGACGACGGTCTGCACCAGCGTCCTCGGTATCGGCACCATCGTGCAGGACCGCGGCGCCGGACTCGTGGACTACCTCGACCGGTTGCAGCAGGCCCAGCGCGACGCCGCGAAGCTGTTGGATCTCGAATTCTTCGACACCCGCGCGATCACCGCCGGGCACGGCCTGTGCTCGCCGCAACCATGGCTGAACGGGTTCTTCGACCCACGGGCCGACTTCGTCGGCATGCCGTTCCACCCCAGCGCTCAGGGGGATTCGGTGACGGCGCAGGCACTGTACCGCCGGATCGCACAGTGACCCAGGTGCAGTCACCGCCTGTGCACACCCCGGCGGCGGCTCCGCGACGGCACTCGGGGCGTCTGCCGTCGCTGACCGCCGCTCGGTGGTGGGCCGCCTGTGCGGTCTTCGCGGCGCATGCGCTGATTCTGTTGCCGGTCTACCCATTTCAGAAGACCGAACTGTTCCGGCGGATCCACCAGGACTTCGTGCCGATGCAGTTCGGCGCGGCCGGAGTGACGTTCTTCTTCGTGCTGTCCGGGTTCATCATCTACTGGTCGGCCGGACGCGGCGGTTCGGCGCGCAGCTTCTACCGCCGCCGGGTGCTCAAGATCTATCCGACGCACCTGATCACCGCGGCGGTGTTCATCCTCGCCGCGAGCGTGCCCCTGCACCGCGTGGTGGTGTGGTTGCCGAACCTGCTGCTGGTGCACAACTGGGTGCCGAAGTGGAGCACGGTCGGCGGGCTCAACGTGCCGTCCTGGTCGCTGTGTTCGGAAATGCTGTTCTACCTGAGCTTTCCACTGCTGTTGCCGCTCGTGCGGCGCATACCCTCGGCTCGGCTGCTGTGGTGGATCGCGGGCTTGCTCGTATTCGTCCTCGCGCTGCACGCGGCCTACCTGATCGCCTTGGACGGCCCGACCGCGATCGGCAATGCGTTCGCGCCGCGCCTGGTCGGCGGTGATGTGTCACCGCACGCCGAGCTGCACGCGGCCCGGATCTGGTTCGAGCAGCCGGATATCCCGGTGCTGCGCTCGTACTGGTTCAGCTACAACTTTCCGCTCTCGCGGCTGCCGGAGTTCTACGTCGGTGTGCTGACCGCCCGAATGGTGATCGAAAACCGTTGGCGCAACACGCGATTGACCCTCCCACTGCTCGCCGTGGCACTGTCCTACCTGGCCACCTGGGTGGTTCCGGTGGACTTCAAGATGTCGGCGCTGGAAGTCGGTCCGATGGCGGCGCTGATCGCCACGCTGGCCGTTCGCGATGAACGCGGACCGTCCGCTCGCACCCCGTCCAGGCCGATGGTGTGGCTCGGCGAGATCTCCTACGCCTTCTACCTGATCCAGTTCCCGATCATGGTGCTGGTGACCAGGTTCGTGATCGGCGGTCACCGATTCGGGCTGTGGGGCTGGCTGGGCTGTGCGGTCCTGTGCCTGCTCGGCTCGATCGTCGCGGCGGCAGCGATCTACCAGCTGGTCGATCTGCCCCTGATGCGCCGTTTCGCGCGGCCGCGCACGAGGACTCCGGCGGCGTCGACCTCGGCCGGACCCGGCTCCACCGGCTCGGCGCCCGACGGTTTCACCTGACCTGGAACCGCCGCCCGACGCGCAGCACCCGACGTTCCCGAAGATCCGGGACGTCGGGTGTTCTTCGTTTCACGGCCGGTCCGAAGGTGCCCGGCAGGCCCGCCGCGACCGTCGCGGCGAGCTCACGCCTCCAGCTTGTAACCCAGGCCGCGCACGGTGACCAGATGTTCTGGTTTGGCCGGATCCATTTCGATCTTCGAACGCAGTCGCTTGACGTGCACGTCCAGGGTTTTCGTATCGCCGACGTAATCCGCGCCCCAGACCCGGTCGATGAGCTGCCCGCGGGTGAGCACGCGACCGGAGTTGCGCAGCAGATATTCGAGCAGATCGAATTCCTTGAGCGGCAGAGTGACCGGCTTGCCGTTGACCTGCACGGTGTGCCGGTCCACGTCCATGCGTACCGGGCCCGCCTCGAGCACGGCGTTCTCGCTGCCGCCGTCCATCTCCTCACCCGCACCGCGCCGCAGGACGGCCCGGATCCGGGCGATCAGCTCCCTGGACGAATAGGGCTTGGTCACGTAGTCGTCCGCACCCAGTTCCAGGCCGACCACCTTATCGATCTCGCTGTCGCGGGCGGTCACCATGATCACCGGCACACTGCTGCGGATGCGCAGCTGCTTGCAGACGTCGGTGCCACTCATTCCGGGCAGCATCAGGTCCAGCAGGACGATATCCGCACCGGAGCGGTCGAACTCGGCCAGCGCGGAAGGTCCGTCGCCGACGACGGTGACCTCGAACCCCTCCTTGCGCAGCAGAAAGGCGAGCGGATCGGCCAGCGACTCCTCGTCCTCGACGATCAGCACACTCGTCATCGGGTTGCCTCCACACCGTTTGGTCTGGCTCGCCCCGGGGGGCGTGAGCCGGTTTCCTTCTTGCCCGCCGGAGATCCCGGCGGGATTCTCTTGTCCGCGGCGGCGGCCGCTACGGCCCCGCCGCGGGCACTGTGATCCTCGATCTCGACCGCGGGAATGCGCAGTGTGAACGTCGAACCCGTGCCCAGCTTGCTCCACAGCGTGATTTCGCCGTTGTGATTGGCCGCCACGTGCTTGACGATAGCCAAGCCCAGTCCGGTGCCGCCCGTGGCGCGCGAACGAGCCTTGTCGGCACGGAAGAACCGCTCGAAGACGCGTTCCTGATCCTCCTTGGCGATGCCGATACCGCGATCGGTGACCGCGATGTTGACATGGTCGTTGCGCAGCGCGCGGCTCACGGACACGTGCGAGCCGCGCGGGGAGTAGTTGATGGCGTTCTCCACCAGATTCGACAACGCCGTGATCAGCAGCGTCTCGTCGCCGAGAATTTCCAGCCCGCTGTTGGAATCGGTGCTGACGGTGATTCCGGCGGCTTCGGCGGCGGTCCGGGAACGTTCGATCGCGGCGTTCACCACGACGTCCACCTCCACGGCCTCGAGCTGCGGCAGCTTCTCCGCGCCCTGCAGCCGCGACAGCGCGATCAGCTCGGTCACCATCTTGCCCATCCGCCCGGATTCGGCCAGCAACCGATTGCCGAAGTGCCGCACCGAATCCGGATCGTCGGCCGATTCCAGCAACGCCTCGGCGAGCAGGCTCATCGCGCCGACCGGCGTTTTGAGTTCATGGCTCACATTGGCCACGAAATCGCGGCGAGTGGCCTCCATGCGGGCGGTCTCGGAATCGTCGTCGGCGAACAGCACGACGAAATTGGATTCTCCGCGCGAGAGCGGCCGGGCCATCCCGCGCACGGCGATGCGGCCGCGGCCGGGCACCGGATTCTTCAGCGTCAGATCGAATTCGACGTCGTCGCCGCTGGAGATGACCCTCTCCACCGCCGCCCAGGCGCGCTCGTCCAACAGGCGATTGCGGACCACACCCAATTCCTCGGCGCGCGGATTGACCAGCACCACGTCGCGGTATTCGTCGACGACCGCGATACCGCTCTCGGAGGTGAGCACGATCAGATCGAGCACCTGGGACATGGTCAGGCCACTCTCGGCCTCGCGCCGCTGGGCCTGGCGAGCATTCACATAAGGAATGAGCAGCCCGCCCACGGCCAGCCCGACGACGGCCGCGAGAACTGCCAGCAGCACGGCCTGCGGAACGCTCACAGGTGAATCGTACGGTCGCGGACCGACACGGCGAGTGCCGGACGGCTAAGTTTCACGCAGGTCGCAGGGCATTACGACGGTGTTAGCCAGTCGTTCACGCGGTGTTTATCGGCGAGTCGGCCCGCACCGGCCGGGCCGGTCCCCGCGCCATCGCCGATCCCGCGACCACATTGCGTTGCGGCACCGCGCATCTGGGGAATGCGCGAAGGCCACTCGAACTCGCCCGTCCGCGCGGCCGGCGGCTGTGACGAGCCCGGCGGGGTGCGCCACTTGTGAAGTTTGCCTCTTTTTCGCCGAAACGGAGTCCGTTCACCAACCGTCGTCGCCGCGCACGGGAACGTTCACGAAACTCGGATTGCGCGGGTCGAGCTGCACATGTTCGGGTTTCACGCCGGTGTCGACCAGCATCGGCAGAATCGGCAGGCCCTTGGGGAAATTTCCGGCGAACACGTCCACCCGCAGGCGATGCCCGGGGGCCAGCACCGCCCGAGTGGCGGGCAGCGCGATGTCCAGGGTGGTCGGCACGCCCGGCACGGTCGGCTGACGCCGGTCCAGCGAGGTATAGGCGCGCGGATCGGTGTAGTCACCGTCGGCCGAGCGCGAGCTGTGCGCCGCGTCGACCTGTCGCAGCGAGGCCATCAGCTGACCCGAGGACAGCACCGTCGACTGCCCGTCGGGGGCGACGTCGTTCAGCGTCGCCACCCAGTACCCGTCCGCGGCGTCCTGCACGGTCTCGAGATGGAGGGCGAGCGGGCCGGAAATCGTGGTCGCGCCCGGAACCGGCGCACTGGTGAAGGTCAGTGCGCCGGTCTCGGCGATCCGGGCGTCCTTACCGCACGCATCGATCACCGCGAGCACACCCGCGGTGGCCTGTGCGGCATCGTTGGAACACAGCGTGGTCAGGCCGGGCGCGACGGTCAGCCTGGTGGATTCGCCGGTGGGTGTACCGCTCAGCGATCCGTCGTACACGCTCGACGCGGTTCCACTTCGGTTGGCGGACAAGTACATTCGGCGATATTTCGCGGCCTCCTCGGCCGGCGCGGACGGGCCGAAACCGCCCTGGGTGACCCAGCCGCCGCCCTGTTCGCGCAACGTCACCGGACCGTAGCGATCGACACCGTTGTCGATTCCCTTGAGCCACTTGTCGAACCACGCGCGCTGCAACACGTCCAGCCGCGGCGGCAGGCCCGGCCTACCGGATTCGCTACCCGAGTTGAGGTGATAGGTATTGCCCATCAGCAGCTGCTTGTGCCCGGGCGCGAGCGGAATCTCGTTGTAGATCTTGGATTCCGAATAGGTGAACAGATCGTGCCAACCGCCGGTGACGAAGGTGGGGATCGCGATCCGGCTCGGATCACCCAGCCACGCTTTGCGTTCGCTGGACATATCGGTGAGCATCCGGCGCACCCGGGGATCCAGATCCTGCATGCGCGTTCGGGTGTAGGCGTTGATCAGCACGTCCATATAGGTGAACGGGTCATCGATGCGGTCGGTGAGCCACGTCGTATCGAACTTGCCGGTCACCAGCGACTGCAGATCCGGCACCCACTTGAGGCCGTTGATCGCGCCGAGCCACAACGGAATGAAGTTGAATCCGAAGCCGCCGCCCGGTGCGAGCACGTCGTCCACCAGATCGCTGCCCGGCACCACCGGGAAGATCGCCTTCAGCGCGGGCGGATGCTTTTCGGCAGCCTGCACCTGGTTGATACCCGAGTACGACAGCCCGTTCATCCCGACCTTGCCGTCGGACCAGGGCTGACGCGACGCCCAATCGATCGTCTCGACGGTGTCCTGCTGCTCGCGTTGGCGCAGCATATCCCAATCCCCTTGGGAGAAACCGGTTCCGCGCACATCGACCACGACCTGCGTGTAGCCGCTCTCGACCAGTTCGCGATCCACCGAGAAGTTGCGCAGTTCGCCGCCGCCGAGCGCCTTGGTCAGATCGGTGACGCCGGACAGCGGGGTGCCGGACAGATCGATCTGCCGGAACAGGTTCAACAGCGCATCGGACAGTCCCGGAACGGAATTCGCGTGGTCGGCCAGATTCGACACCAGTTTGGTGTACGGGGTCATGTTGAGCACGACCGGTGTTCGCACGTCGATCGGGCGTCCGGCCGGGTCGGCGGGACGGTACACGTTGCCCTTCAGCACCGTGCCGTCGCTCATGGTGATCGGCACATCCCAATCGATGTGGATGTTCGGGTACTGCTGCGGACCGTCCTCGGCGGCCGTCCAGGCGGCGCCCGCGGCGCCGCCGTCGGGCCCGGTCGGCTCGGGCGCCGCCGAGGACGTTCCGGTGAAGAACGGAAGTGCCAGGGTCGCTGCGGTCAGCACCGCCGCAGCACGGAACGCGTACTTCATCGGACGTGATCCACCTCTCGATCGAACGAAACGAGCGAGAGTTTAGCTACTGGCTAGTAAGTTGCAAACAACCGCTAACCCCTTATTTGGCGGCGCCCTGGCTCGCCACCGCCGCCGCACCCGCCGCGGCCGCCTCCGGATCCAGATACTCCCCCGGACCGATCGGACGCAGGTTCTCGTCCAGCTCGTAACGCAGCGGGATGCCGGTCGGGATGTTCAGCCCGGCGATGTCCTCGTCCGAGATGTCCTCCAGATGCTTGACCAGCGCGCGTAGCGAATTACCGTGCGCGGCAACGAGAACCGTCTTGCCCGCGCGCAACTGCGGGGCGATGTCCGACTTCCAGTAGGGCACCATCCGGGCCACCACGTCCTTCAGGCATTCGGTGGCCGGGGCCTCGATACCGGCATAGCGCGGATCGCCGTCCTGGCTGAATTCGCCGCCCGCCTCGATCGGCGGCGGCGGGGTGTCGTAACTGCGCCGCCACAGCATGAACTGGTCGTCGCCGTACTTGTCCCGGATCTCGGCCTTGTTCTTGCCCTGCAGCGCACCGTAGTGCCGCTCGTTGAGCCGCCAGTCCCGGATCACCGGAATCCAGTGCCGATCGGCCGCGTCCAGCGCCAGATTCGCGGTGCTGATCGCCCGCCGCAACAGCGAGGTGAACACGATATCGGGCAGAATCCCCCGCTCGGCCAGCAGCTCCCCGGCCCGCCGCCCCTCGGCCGCACCCTTCTCGGTCAAATGCACATCCACCCAGCCGGTGAACAGATTCAGGGCATTCCATTCGCTCTCGCCGTGGCGCAGCAACACGAGGGTGTACGTCATGCGGCCATCGTAGCGGGGGGCTCACCCGCCTCTCCGCGGCTCATCCGCCTCTCCGCGACTCCAGCGTGCCGTCGGGCGCGGGGAGACTTCGGCGTCGGGGCGACGGTTCGGTGGTTGGTTACCTTTCGGTCGTCCCCGGTGAGTTACCCATGTTCCTGCGAAATCAGCAAGCGACTTCTACGTTGCGTGAGTAGCCCGTGCTTCGCGTTTCGGTCCGACGGCCGGGTGCCTACTCGGGCTCCGAACCTACGTCGACGGGTCGGTCGTGGCATCAGGTGTGATCTGCTCGGTGGCCAGGACTGCCGCGCCGACAAGGGTTGCGCCGTTGTCGATTTGGGAGTGCACGACGCGCAGGTCGCGCAGGAAGCCGAGGCGGGCGTGCTCGGCTATCGCGGCGCGCATCGGGTTCCACAGGGGCTCACCGGATTCGGCGAAACCGCCGCCGATGACGACGCGGTCGATGTCCAGGAGGGCGGCGGCGGACGAAATCGCCTGGCCCAGAGCGGTTCCGGCGCGCTCGAGGGCGGCCAGGGCGATCGCGTCGCCGCCGTGCGCGGCCTGGGCGAGTTCGATGCCCGAGCGGCCGGTCCAGCCGTGATCGCGGGCCCAGCGCACCGAGGACATTCCGCTGGCCACCGCCTCCACACAGCCGATACCGCCGCAGCCGCAGCGTTCGCGGGAACCGGGCACCACGATGTGGCCGACGTGTCCGGCGTTTCCGGTGCGGCCGAGGGCGACCTTCCCGCCGGAGATGAACCCGCCGCCGATCCCGGAGGACACCGTCATGGCCAGGCCGTCACTCACCCCGCGCAGCCCGCCGATGTGATATTCGGCCAGCGCCAGGCACGCACCGTCCACCGCGAGCCGGACCCCGGCCCCCGGGAACAATCCCCGCACCGCGTCCACCAGCGCGAATCCGGAACTCCACTCCGGGATATTGAGCGGGGAGGTCGTTCCGGCCCGCACATCCACCGGCCCCGCGGCCCCGATCCCGACCGCGGCGACCCGCTCCTGGCCCACCACCTCGACGAGCAACTCCCGGCACGCATCCCACACCCCCTCGCGCGGCACCGCGATCTGCCGCACATCGCGCACCTGCCGCCCCGCGCCCACAACCCCGGCGGCGAACTTCGTCGCCCCGATATCCAAAGCCACACCGATCACAGCCCGAAATCCTCGCATCCGCGACCCGTTCACCGCACCCGAACCGCACCGTTATCGCTGCGCGGCCCAGCTGCCCACACTGCTTCCGAGCCCCGGCCGAGCAGACCCGTGTCCACCCTCCTCGGCTTCGACGCGGGCGTTACCGGCCGATCATTCGAATCGCGTCATCCTCTCGAACCGGAAACGCGGCAGCCGCCGTGGCGCGGCGGCTGCGCGCGAAATACCGGCGCGAGGTCCGGCCACCGCGACGCAGCATCCGGCCGCACCGGCACGAATCAGGCGGTGAACTCCGGGCCGTCGAAGCGGTCGAGGGTGGTGAAGTCCTCGACGGCGGCTCGGCGCAGTTTGGTGGGGCGGCGGACGGGGTGGCCGAGGGCCAGGGCGGCGGCCACCGCGAATTCGTCCGGGACGCCGAGCAGGGCGCGAACCTCGGCCTCCTGCCGGGTGAGCATGGTGGTCATGACGCCGCCCAGGCCGCGGTCGCGGGCGGCCAGCAGGATGTTCCAGGCGAACGGGTAGATCGATGCGCCGCCGACCAGGGTGTACCGGTCCAGGTCGCGGTCCGAGGCGGCGAGTGCGCGCAGATCGGCCAGCAGCACGATCAGGACGGGCACCTCGTGCAGTTGTTCGGCGAACGCACCCCGCTTCGCCGCGCTGGCGGGCGCGTCCCGCAGCGCCCGTGCCTCGGCCTCCCGGTCGGTGACCGGAGCCCACGCCACCAGCCCGGCCCGGCCCATTGCCAGATATTCGTCCCACCCCGGCAGATACAGATCCCGCAACCCGAGCCGCACCCGCGGATCCCGCACCACGACCGCCCGCCACCCCTGCCGGTTACCGCCGCTCGGCGCGAACCGGGCGTCGTCGAGAATCTCGTAGACCGTGCGGTCCTCGACCGCCTCATCGGTGAATTCCCGAACCGCCCCCGTGGTCCGCATGACATCGCTGAGCTCCATACCGCCCATTGTCGTCGTCGATCGGGGTGGTCCGGGAACTCAGGGCTCTTCGGCGTCCACCAGATGTTCGAAGGCGCGCAGGTTCTTCAGCGACTCACCCCGCGATACACGCCATTTCCATTCCCGCCGAATCGATTCCGCGAAGCCGAGTTCGAGCAGGACATTGAAGTCCCCGTCGACGGCCTCGAGGATCTGGCCGAAGATCCGGTCCAGTTCGTCCTCGGTGACCGCGTGCGTCGCGATCCGGCCGACGAGATAGATGTCACCCACTCGATCCAGGGTGTAGGCGACGCCGTAGAGGCGGCGGTTGCGGCGGAGCAGGAATTTGTAGACGCCCTCGAAATTCTCGTCCGGTTTGCGGCAGACGAACGATTCGATGCGCACCCCGTGCCTGCCGACGGTGAGCATGACCGAGGTCTTCAGCTTGCGTTCGCCGGGCAGCACCACGACGAACGTCTCTTCCCCGCTGCGGGTGTACTCCACCTCGCGATCGCGCAGCGTCCGCTCGATCAGCTCCGCGGTCTCGACGGTGTTCACCTGTGCACCACTCCCGTCCGTCGCCGCCACAGCGGGCGCGACCTGGTCTGATTGCCGTCGAACAGTACGGTACCCGCGAGCCGCGAGCGCACATTCCGGTGACTCCACAGCGCCTCGCCGTAACTGTCCAGCAAACCCTCGGCTGTGTGTTCCCAGGAGAATTCGGCGGCATGTGCGGCGGCCGCGACGCCCATGTCGCGCAGACGTCGCGGATCGTCCAGCATCGAGCGCAGCGACCCGGCCCAGTCGCCGATCCGGTGACCGGATACCAGCAGACCCGAAACCCCGTCGCGCACAGCGGTTCCCAGCCCGCCGACGTGCGCGGCGAGCACCGCGGTACCACTGGCCTGCGCCTCGATCGCGACCAGGCCGAACGATTCGTTGTAACTGGGCACCGCGACCACGTCCGCGGCGCGGTACACCTGCACCAGTCGCTGCGGGGCCTGCGGCGGCAGGAAGGTGACCCGATCGGCGATGCCGAGCGAGGCGGCGAGTTCGATCAGCGCGTCGGGGCGTTCGAGTCCGGAACCGGACGGGCCGCCCACGATCAGCACCCGCAGCGCGCGGCCGGGTTCCGCGCGCAACACCTGCGCGGCGGCGTGCACCAGCACGTCGGGGGCCTTGAGCGGCTGGATCCGGCCGACGAAGGCAACCACCTGCTCATCGGGCGAAATGCCCAGCTCGGCGCGGGCGGCGGCCTTGTCACCGGGACGATAACGCGCCAGATCCGCGCCCGGCAGCACCACGTCGATGCGCTCGGGGTCCGCGCCGTACAGCTCGACCAGTTGCCGGGCCTCCTCGGCGGTATTGGCGATCAGCCGATCGCTCTCCTCGACGAGCTGATGTTCGCCGATCTCCCGGGCCTTCGGTTCGGGTGCGTCGCCCTCGGCGAGATAGGCGTTCTTGACCGCGGCGAGGGTGTGCGCGGTATGCACCTGCGGCACCCGCCAGCGATCCCGCGCCAGCCAACCGACCTGCCCGGACAGCCAGTAGTGCGAGTGGATGAGGTCGTAGTGGCCGGGCAGCTGCCGGGCCTCCTGCCGCAGCACCTCGGCCGCGAACGGGCACAGCTGGGTGGGCAGATCGTGCTTGTCCAAGCCCTCGAACGGGCCCGCCACCACGTTGCGCACCAGGACGCCGGGAGCGGCCTCGACCACCGGTTCGTCACTCGAGGAGGTCGCGCGGGTGAAGATCTCCACCTCGACCCCGCGGCGGGCCAGCTGAATCGCGGTCTGCAGCACGTAGACGTTCATCCCACCCGCATCGCCGGTGCCCGGCTGCGCCAGCGGCGAGGTATGCACCGACAACACGGCTATCCGATTCGGCCGTAGGTCCGTACGTTGACTCACCACCTTTCCAGTGTGCACGTCCGGTACCGCCTGCCGATGCGGGCCGGACCACCAAGTGAGAGTCGTCACAATACGTTTCCCGGTATCCATCGCTCGGCGGACCGCTGCGCCCGCCGGGCCGGGCCACCACCGGCCAAGTCGAATCCACAGGGGCGCAATGTATTTCACAACCGGCACGAATGCGGTCCGGGCACAAACCCGCAGCGCGGCCTGCATCGGTATGCGATCACCCACACCAGACCGACGAGACCGCGCACCACAGGGTTCAAATCCGCGCCCCGGAAACATCGGTCACACCGGCATCGAACCGGACATTCGCGCGGGCCGCGACCGGATCGAACATCCTGAATACGAAAAAAGTTGCGGCGGTTGGCGTTTATTCCGACCGCATCGAGCGCGGCGATGGCATTTCAGTCGAGCGAATCGATGAACTCGGTGACCTCGGCCACGAAACGGTGCGGATCCTCGATGAACAGCCCGTGCTGTGCGCCTTCCCAGTAGGACGTGCGCACGTCCGGGGCGGCCTCCGCGATGTAGCGGCCGTTGTCGACGGGCACCACCGGATCGGCGGTGCCGTGCAGGACCAGCACCGGGACGTCCAGGGCGCGCAGCATCGCGGTGTTGTCGACGGTGCGGTAGAACAGCGCCTTGCGCACCCGCGGCGGGGTGGACAGGCTGCCGCCGAACAGGCGTTGCGCATCGCCGCCCTTGTCCCGCGCAGTACCGGTGTTCGCGCTGCCGAAGGCCGCGAATCCGCGCATCGCCCTGCCCGCACTCGCCTCGAACACGTCGGGAATGGCCTTCCGCATGGCCGGGCCGGGTTCCGCGCCGGGAACTCCGCGCCCGATCCCCGCCTGCGACCCGCAGTACACCACGCCCGCAACCGCCCCCGTGCCATTCGCCGCGAGATAGTCGCTGAGCACGATTCCGCCGTAGGACCACCCGAGCAGCACCGCCCCGGTCTCGACATCCTCCGCCGCCAGCACGGCCGCGACGTCAGCGGCCCAATTCGCCGGATCGTCGTAGCCGCCCTCGGGCGCATCGGAATATCCGTGCCCTCGCAGATCCACCGCGATCACCCGATACCGCCGAGCCAACTCCTCACCGGCAGTCCCCCAGTTCCGCAAATTCCCCGCCCACCCGTGCAGCAATACCAGCGGCCGCCCGCCCGCGGGCCCACTCACCCGATAGACGATCCCGACCCCGTCGGCACTGACCACTTCCCGAATACCCATAGGGCGAGGTTAGCCAGCCCGCCGCCACGGCCCCTCGGCTGGACAGCGGTCGTGATGCCCGGCTGATTGCGGGCACATAAGCTTCGGATATGAGTACTCGTAGTGCTGTTGTCACCGGGGCCAGTTCGGGGATCGGTGAAGCCACCGCGCGTGAGCTGGCGAAACAGGGGTTCCACGTGTACGTGGGGGCGCGACGGGTGGATCGGCTCGAGCAGCTCGCACAGGAGATCGGAGGGACCGCGCTGGCGCTGGACGTGACCGACGACGAGTCGGTGCGGACGTTCTGCGATGCGGTGGAGCGGGTCGACGTGCTGGTCAACAACGCCGGCGGGGCCAAGGGGCTGGCCACGGTGGCCGAGGCGAATCTGGACGATTGGCGGTGGATGTGGGAGACCAACGTGCTGGGCACGTTACGGCTGACCAAGGCACTGCTGCCGAAGCTGATCGCCTCGGGTGACGGACTGATCGTCACCGTCACCTCGATCGCCGCCCTCGAGACCTACGACAACGGCTCGGGCTACACCTCGGCCAAACACGCCCAGGGCGTCCTGCACCGCACCCTGCGCGGCGAGCTGCTCGGCCAGCCGGTGCGGCTCACCGAAATCGCCCCGGGCGCGGTGGAAACCGAGTTCTCCCTGGTCCGCTTCGACGGCGACGCCGAGCGCGCCGCCAAGGTCTACGAAGGTATCGATCCGCTGCTCGCGCAGGACATCGCCGAGATCATCGCCTTCGCCGCCGGCCGTCCGCCGCACGTCGACCTGGACACGATCGTCGTCAAACCGCGCGACCAGGCCGGGCCCGGCCGCTTCGCCCGCAAGCCCGCCGCCCCGTAGCTGCAGCGTGCTCCCCGCCTCCCGCGCCTTCAGCGTGTCGTCGGGTGTCCCGAGGCTTGCGCTTCGCGCCTTCGACGGGAACGCCGAGGTCGACACGCGCTCCGGCGCGAACGAGAGCGGACCCCGGCCTGGGACTAGCTCGGCATCGTCGCGTTGGTCTGCCATGAGAGCAGGGTCTGTTCCCACTCACGGTGTATTTGGTCGAGGCCGGAGAATCCGGCGTCCGCTCTGAAGCATGCGGTGGCACTGTCTCCATGGACAAGGAGAAGCACGCTCAGCGGAAGGCCGCCGAGGGTGGTCGTGATCGGATCGATCGCGGTGACGGGATCGCCGTGCAGCGCGAGGGGATGACGCAAAACGACATTCGACACCGAGGCCGGAGCACGTCGTGGCGTCGAGATAGCGGAAAACGTTGTTCGCATGAGCCATCCGGGCGTGCTGTCGAAGTTGCGGCGCATCGCTGCCCGGACCGTCGGCGACTTCAACGGTGCGGTGGCGCGGGTGGTGCTGGTCAGCCGTTGGTCGAAGGGGAGCAGCGCCCCCGGCAGTCTGAGGTAGGGGGTGGCTGTCCTGTTGCCCGCCAGGGCGACCTCCTCCGGGCGACGGACATTGGCCGACACCAGAAACGGTATGTCGGGCAAGTCGGCACTCCCGCGGATCTCGCTCTGCCAGCGGGCGAGCGCTTGGGCGAGCGCCGCGACATATACGTCATTGCGGGTGCAGCCGGAAGCGCGGGCGACGGAAGTGAGCGTGCTGGTGGGCACGCGGCTCCACGCGAATCCGACTTCATGGGTGGCCCGGCACCCGGGCACGTCCCAGGCACCCAGGCTCCGAAGGCTCTGCAGATCCTTCGAGGCGCACTGCACTCGCGTGCGGGCCGACGCGCGAGGGGATTGGGCGAAACCGTGATATGCCGCCGACGATTCACTCTCGGGGATACCAGGTGCGAACAGCGACTCCAGTGTTCGAAGCATTCCCGCACCGTCTTGTACGCCGTGGTGCACCAGATACAACAGGGCGTATCGATCCGGCGCGTAACCGCGCAGCAACCACATCCGCCAATGTGGAGCGTCCTCCGGCAGCGGAGCTTTCGCCAGCTCGACAACGACCTGCTCCAGATTTTCCTGGGCGGGCACAACGTGCTCGACAACATGGCTGGTCAGGTCCACCTCGTCGGCGACCGTCCAATGCCGGGCTCCCCGGGGCATCCATACAGCCAACGCCGGCACAGCAGCGAGCCGGGTAGCGATGTAGTCCCGGATGTCACCGAGGTGGGGCGGTTGCCCGTCGAAGTGAAGAACTGCGCCGATATTGAGCTTGATTTCGGGAGAGTCTAAACCGCGTAGTGTCCGATCCATTGCCGTTGCGGGCATGTCGAGGGCGTTCCGGAGTGCGCTCATTGTGCAGATTCCTTCAATTGTGCGGCTTCGGCGGCTGCGAGGAGGGCGTGAGCGAACATCGCCGGGGTGATGTGCCGATACCAATGCTGCCAGGTACGGACCTGGCAGTGGCCCAAGCCGCATTATCCTTGACACCCCGAAACATCCTCGACCACAACATCACCCAGCACCCGCCCCATCCATGACGAGATCAACCATCCTGCAGCACAACAAAATACAAGAGTCGTGTCGGCACTCCAGCCGCCAACCTCGTTGATCCTCTGGGACACAAGGAGATCACAGCCGTCATCCCTTCACGATATTGCGAACCGCTCGACCATATCGGAAGCCGGCCGCACCGTTGCGGTGATCGATCGACTATCACGCTCGCGGAACGACTTGTCTACTGCACCGGAGAAAGAAATCAGCGGCCCGAGCAGCCCCGACCAGGTCGTCGCCGCCGGGAAAGCACGCCATCGATACCGTCGGGCCTGCACCGCCGGGTTCGGCGTTCGACGCTTCGAATCTGCTGCTGCCGATGCGGCACAGCAGGATTGGCACGAAATATCGCTGGACAGTATGCTTCTCGAAGTAGCAATAGTTGTTCGGCGGCGGAAAGCAGGGATGTGCGGATCACCGCGTCCCCAGAACACACCAACATCCGGAGTGCCTTCTTGAGTACGACACAGCCCCGACCGGACACCCCGACCTGTCCGGTCGTTCACGGCTCACCGATGACTTCCGCAGGTCCGAGGGTTCCGCTGTACTCACCGGAATTCGCCTCGGATCCGCACCGCACTTACGACGAAATGCGAAGAAAGTACGGCTCTTTGGCTCCGGTTGAGCTGGCGCCGGGCGTGGCGGCCACGCTGGTGGTCGGGTATGGCGCCGCGCTGCGAATCCTCAACGATCCCGAACACTTCCCTGTCGATCCACGCACCTGGCAGCAGAACATCCCGGCCGACTGCCCGGTCCGGCCGCTGATGGAGTGGCGGCCCAACGGGACTCGAAACGACGGAGCAGCCCTCCTGCGCTACCGGCAGGCAATCACCACGAGTATCAATGCGGTAGATCAGTATGCTCTGCATGCCACCGTGGAGAAGGTCGCCATCCCGCTGGTCAACACCTTTTGCCAGGCCGGTGCAGCCGATCTGATCAGCCAGTACGCACTCCCGCTCGCATTCGCGGTCGTCGATTCCATGCTCGGCTGCCCACCGGAGATCGGACAGCGGGTCGCCGCAGGCATGGCCGCGATGCTCGAGGGGATCGATGCCGACGAAGGCAACAAGATGATCGCCGAGGCGCTGCTGGAACTGGTGGCCCTCAAACGGACGCATCCGGGCAACGACATCACCTCGCTACTGCTGCAGCATCCGGCCGAGCTCGATGAACTGGAGATGATCCACCAGCTGACCAGCTTCTACGGCGGCGGGATCGAACTGGAACAGAACCTGATCTGCAATACCCTGCTGCTGATCCTCTCCGACGAACGCTTCGGAGGAAGTGTCCTCGGCGGGACCCTGTCCACTCGCGACGCACTGGACGAAGTCCTGTTCGACAACCCGCCGCTGGCAAATCTCCTCACCACCTATCCCCGTCAGCCGGTCCTCATCGACGAGGTCTGGCTGCCCGCGCATCAACCGGTCGTCATCAGCATGGCCGGTTGCAATAACGACCCCGCGATCCGGACCGAGAATCGGACAGGCAATCGCTCGCATCTGGCGTGGGGCATCGGCCCACACGCCTGCCCCGCGCAGTCGCTGGCCTACCTGATCGCTCAGGACGCGATCGATCAGCTCCTCGATGCGCTGCCCGAGATCCAGCTGGCCATACCAGCTGATGCACCGACCTGGCGGCCCGGTCCCTTCCACCGCGCCTTGGCGGCCCTGCCGGTCACCTTTCCACCCTCTGCTCCGCTGAACGAGTACTGAGCATCTCGCGATCTCCCCGCGCGCCGGAAGCGACTACAGCCCTCGGTCTGGGCCGGGCCGGTCAGATCGCCCTCTTTCGCCCGCACACCTCGCCACGTCGGCCACCACTCATGACCAGTCGATCAGAGCTCAGGCCGCCCAACTCGTCGAGCACCGCCCTATGCAGCCGCCGCCACACGCCAGCTTTCGTCCACACCATGAACCGCCGATGCGCCGTCGGCACGCTCGCCCCGAACGCCGGCGGCAGCATCCGCCATGCCCAACCGCTGCTCAGCACAAACACCCCCGCCGTGAGCACCGCCCATCCTTGACAACCACGCCAATCGCAAGCTATTTCGATGCGAATACATGGAGTTACCCCGTGCATTTTCGAATCAGTTGTGCGGGTAGGAGATTCAGTTGCCCCCCGGCGGCCCGGGAGCGATCGGCGTGGCGGAGACGACGGGTGCGGGCTGGCCGTGCAACGCCGACATCGACTGCCACTTGTCCCAGGAGATCGTCCAGTCGTAGATGTCGCCGTCGGCGGCCGACAGGGCGATGGAGGTGCCGGTGACCTCGACCGGATCGCCGTAGAGGGCGGTCGGGAAGTACTTCTGGGCATCGGCGGTGCCGAGGTTGATGCAGCCGTTGGTGACGTTCGAATTACCTTGTGCGCCAGCGGACATCGGGTTGGCATGGATGAATTCGCCGTTGTTCGAGATGCGCACGGCCCAGCGCTCGCGAGCATTGGTGTAGAACGGCGGATTCGACATCGTGAAATCCTCGTACTTCTCGGTCACCACGTGGATGCCCGAGCGGGTCACGTTGCGCTTCTCATTGCCCTCGCCGTAGCTGCACGCGAAATCGAACAGCGTCGAACCGTCGCGGATCACCTGCACCCGGTGCGTCTGCGCGGCGCCCTTGACGATCTGACTGCGGCCGATCTTGAACGAGGAGGTCAGATCGGAGTCGCCGTAGTTGCCGCCGCCCATGTCCAGCCCGTACAACTTTGCCGCGAACTCGACCGTCGTCCCGGGCGCCCAGTACTCCTTGGGCCGCCAGTGCGCCCGCGAACCGCCGTTGTCGTCCGGCAGCCACGCCCAGCCGCCCTCGGTGGGCGGATTGGTGGTGACGGTGAACGACTTCTCCACCGCGGCCTTGTTCGTCACATGACTCTTGAACTGCAGCATGATCGGCGCGGCGATGCCGACCTCCTGACCGTCGCCGACGTTCACCGTCGCGGGCACGGTCTGCTTCGGCGACACCGTGCTGAACTTGCCGTCGATCGCGACGGGTTTACCGTCCGTGCCGACCGCGGTGCCCGACCAGGTGTAGGTCACGCCGTAGCCGAGCGGTTCGCCGATCCGGTAACTGGTCTTGTCCGGGGAGAGCGTGCCGGTTACCTGCTTACCGCCCGCATTGCTCAGCGCGATTCGTTCGATCGTGCCGTTGGCGACCTTGGCCGAGATCGGCGCGACCGGATTCACATCGGCGGCGCCCGCGCCCGGCTCGAAGGTCACCTCGGCGACCGGAGCCTTCTGCCGCGCGGAACCACCACCCCCGCTGCCGCTCGAACATCCGGCCACGAACGCGGCCGCCGCCAGCTGAGCCATCCCCGCGAGCGCGGCGCGTCGGCTGGTAACTCGTCGAATGTTCACTTCCGCGAATCTACCGCGTAAGTTTTCCGGCTCCGACCGAGTTTCGGGTGGTGCGCGCCACGCGCTCAGAGTGTCGAACCGACGATGACCGGCTCGGGTTCCAGGCGAATCCCGAAGCGTTCCGCGACGCCGTCACGCACGGTGCGAGCCAGCTCGAGCAGGTCCGCGGCGCTGGCATCACCCCTGTTGGTCAGTGCCAACGTGTGTTTCGTGGACAGCCGGGCGCGGGCGGAGTCACCCGGGTACCCCTTGCCGAATCCGGCCCGTTCGATCAACCAGCCCGCGGAGAACTTCACACCCGTTACCGACGGGTAGGCAGGGACTGTGACATCCCCCACATGACGTGCGATGGCCGCGCGCACCTCATCCTCCCGCTCCGGCGGCACCACCGGATTGGTGAAGAACGATCCGGCGCTCCAGGTGTCGTGATCCGCGGCGTCGAGCACCATGCCCTTACTCGCACGCAACCGCAGCACCGCCTCGCGCACCTGTTCCGCCGGACGGGTTTCCCCCTCGGCGACGTCGAGGGCGGCGGCCAGCTCGCGATAGTTCAGCGGCGCGCTGCGCCCGTCGGGATGCAGGCCGAACTCGACGGCCAGCACCACCGACCGGTCACTGTGCTTGAGTACCGAGGTCCGATAGCCGAAGCCCAGTTCGTCCGGTGCGGCCCAACGGATCTCGCCGGACGCGCGATCCAGCAGCCGGACCCGCCGCAACAGCTGCGCGACCTCCACGCCGTACGCGCCGACGTTCTGCACCGGTGTCGCACCCGCCGAACCGGGAATCCCGGACAGACATTCCAGCCCGCCGAATCCGGCCGCGACACTAGCCGCGACCACCTCGTCCCATACCGCGCCCGCCTCGGCCACCACCCCGTCCGAGCCGAATTCGATTCCGCACGTACCGATCCGCACCACGACCCCGCCGAATCCCGCGTCGGCGACCAGCAGGTTCGACCCGCCCGCCAGCAACAGCACCGGAATCCCGGCCGCGTCCAGGGTGCGCACCGTCGCGACCAGCGCCTCGACGCTCTCGCAGTCCGCGACCGTCGCCGGACCGCCGACCCGCAGCGTGGTCAACTCGGCCAGCGGAACCGAATTGCGCACCCGCGCACCGGTTGCGGCCAGCAGTTCGGTCACGTCCTCGAACGGCACCACCTGAGATGTACGCACAGTCACAGACGGTAGCCTGTTCGACCATGGCGACACCTCTGGCCTTCACCACGAACTACCAGTTCTCGACCGCGGCCGTACGCGCGGCGTTCGCGGAGGAACAGTACTGGAAGGACCGCCTCGCCGAGGTCGGCGGCCCGGCCGCGCGCCTGGAATCGTTCCACTACGACGGTGAACAGCTGCGGGTGGCGATGGTGCAGTCCATCCCCGAGGCGGAACTTCCCAGCGCGCTGACCTCGGTCCGCCCCGGCGATCTGATCATTCCTCGCACCGAGACCTACTCCGAATCCCAGGAGGCCGGCGTCTTCGAGGCCCATGTGCAGGGCGCGCCCGCGGAGGTGCGCGGCACGGTCACCCTCACCGGTGACGACACCTATGTGCAGGCGGTCATCGAGGGCACCGTCGCGGTGAGCGTCCCGCTGTTCGGCAAGAAGATCGAGGCGGTCGTAGCCGAGAAGTTGCTGGAGCTGCTGGCGGCGGAGGCGGAATTCACCAGTACCTGGATCTCGAACCGCTGAGCGAGCAGTAACCTAACTCCTCATGCCCCGCCGACTCGCCTACTCAGCCCGTTATCCGCTGCACACCACCAAGGAGGTGTACGCGGCGCTGTGCGACCGCGCCTACTGGGATGCGCGGATGACGAAGATGCGCGAGTACTCGCCCAATGAGGTGATCTCGCTGGAGGCGGGCGACGGCGGTATCGAGGTGGTGCTCGAGCACGTCCTGCCGCGCCGCATGCTGCCCGATCTGGCGCAGACGGTGATGCGCAAGGATATGATCATCACCCGCACCGAGTCCTACGGGCCGTACTGCCCCGAGGTCACGGGCACGTTCGACGCGACGATTCCGTCCGCCCCGGGCAGCCTGTCCGGCAAGATGCACCTGTTCCCCACCGATACCGGCTGCACACTGCGCACCACGCCGACGGCGCGGGTGACCATCCCGCTGCTCGGGCCCAGACTCGAACAGATGATGCTGATCAATCTGATCGATCTGTTGCGCGCCGAGGCCGAATTCACCACGCAATGGCTGGAAGAGCAGAACCCGACGAGCTGAGGCGGCCCGGATCCGGTAAGCCGCTCGGCGCGATCACCCGCGGGACGACCGGGATCAACCGCTTGCGGCGCAGCGATCGCTGGCTGGTCCACGACGAACTGATCCGCACCCGGCTGCGCGAGGCGGCCGATCCGCTCGTGGTCGACCTGGGTTACGGAGCGAGCCCCGTGACGACGCTGGAGTTGGCCGCGCGGCTGCGCCGGGTACGCCCCGACCTGCGGGTGGTCGGACTCGAGATCGACCCCGACCGCGTCGTCGCCGGCCGCGACGGTGTGCGCTTCGCCCGCGGCGGTTTCGAACTCGCGGGGCTGCGCCCGGTTCTGGTGCGCGCGTTCAACGTGCTGCGGCAGTATCCCGAGGAAGCCGTCGCCTCGGCGTGGGCCACGGTCCTGGGCGGCCTGACGCCCGACGGTCTCCTGCTCGAGGGCACCTGCGACGAACTCGGCCGCCGCTGCGCCTGGATTCTGCTGGACCGTTCCGGCCCGCTGTCGCTCACCCTGTCCTGGGACCCGTTCACCGTCGACCGTCCCTCGGACCTGGCCGAACGCCTCCCCAAGGCCCTGATCCACCGCAACGTCCCCGGCGAGGCGATCCACACCCTGCTCGCCGCCGCCGACCGGGCCTGGGCCCGCGCCGCTCCGCTCGCCCCCTACGGCCCACGGGTCCGCTGGCGAGAGACCGCGGAAATCCTGCGCGAGAACGGATTTCCGGTCCGCCCTTACCGCCGCCGCATGCGCGACTGTGTCCTTTCGGTGCCCTGGAATGTGGTCGCGCCCGCAAACGCTTGAACCACAGCGATCTTCACCCCGTACCCCGCAGGGCGGTGGCGGGGCGATATGGACGAGCAGAGCAGCCGCGGCAAGCCGGGTAGTGCGGCCGCGGCAGGCCGTGCCGTTGGGTGTGCCCGCGCCACAACAGCATTCAAGCCCGATTCACGGACCGTCGAAGCCGGGCAGCGGCATGGGCGGGCAGAGTCGCCGCGGCGGTGTGGATTTCGTCGCCGTCGCAGCGGCGGATGGCGATCGCGTCGGCGACCAGCTCATCCAGGGCGATCTGGCCGATACCGGATTCGGCCAGATCCAGCACGGTGCGCAGGGGTGTGGTCACCAGGAACGTGCCCGCCGATTCGACGTCGTCGCGGCGCAACGTCCGGCGCAGCACGACCAGTCCGGGCGAGCTGGGCAGCCGCCCCCCGCTGACCGACATGTGCACGAAGCGCGGGCGCAACCGGCCCAGTCCGTGCAGTTCGGCCGCGCTGTGGTGGGAGACCGCGGCCGCGCCGTCGAACCAGGCCGACCACATCGCGTAGTCGTCCAGCGGCCCGGGCGGCCAATCGCCCAGCCGCATCAGCCCGACGCCGACGCGCAGCGCCCGGCCCTCGTCCAGTGCCGCGCGGATCAGCTCCTCACATCCGGCCCGGACCACCGTGCGAGTGGTGAAGTATCCGGCGTACCGGCCCGCCAGTCGCCGCAGCACCGACCACGCCTGCACCGGATCGCGCACCTGTCCCGCCACACTCGTCTGCCGACGTTCGCGCGGACCGGCGTTGTTGCGCGGATTACGGCCTCCGGGCCCGCTACTGGCGGCGCCGGCTTCCCTGGACATGCGATCCAGGCTACGCCCGGAGCATGTGCCGTATGTCACATTCGGGCACGACTCGCAATCGATCCTTCAACCGTTCCACAGAACGAACTCAGAAAGTTCGGGAAGAATCGCCTCCATGAGCCTTCCAGACACCGTGACCGCCGCGCCGCGCCGCGGCCGGAACGTGCGCAGGATTGTGCTGATCGTCGGAATCGTGATCGTGCTGGCTGTCGTCGGCACCGCGGTCGGCCTCGAAACCTATGCCCGCAAACACTTTTCGCAATGCATCGCGACCCAGCTCGAAAAGAGCCTCGGCACCAAGGTTTCGGTGAGCTTCGGCGCGAAACCACTGTTGCTGACCTATCTCGACCACAAGGTCGGCTCGGTCACGGTGTCCAGTGACGACGCCCAGTTCGGCCCGGCGGTCGATATGAAGGTGCGCGCCACGATCCACGACGTCGCGATGAACGGGAACAGCGTCACCGTCGCCAGTTCCGACGCGGAGGCCAACTGGAGCGATGACGGGATCGCCCAAACGCTGCAGGGCCTGATCTCGGGCGTCACGTCGAATCCGAGTTCGGGCACCCTGGATGTGAAGGTGCTCGGCGGTCTGGCGGATCTGCAGTTGACCCCGCACATCGTGGGTGACCAAATCCGGGTCGACACCAACAAGGCCACACTGCTCGGCGTGATCGGCATCCCCAACGATCTTGTCGACAACATCGTCAAGTCGATGACCCAGAGTCTGCAGAACTATCCGCTGGACATGCATCCGAAGCAGGTGACCGTCACCGACTCGGGTATCGATGTGAAACTCGCCGGCGGCGCGAGCACCATGCAGAGCGACCCGAACACCCAGGTGCGCTGTTGAGCCGGCGACCTACTCCGGAAATCCTTGCAGCACAGCTCGAGAGGCGGACATGCCGAGTCTGGTCGCCCCCGCGGCGATCAGCTCGGCCGCGAATTCGGCGGTGCGGATGCCGCCGCTGGCCTTGATGCCCAGTCGCCCGCCGACGGTAGCGGCCATGATTCGGACCGCACGCAGCTCGGCGCCGCCCGCGGGATTGAATCCGGTGGAGGTCTTCACGAAATCAGCGCCGGCGTGCTCGGCGGCGCGGCATACCTCGGCGATCGTCGCATCGGGCAGAACCGCGGATTCGATGATCACCTTCAGCACAGTGTCGTCACCGACTCCCTCGCGCACGGTGACGATATCGGCGAGGACCGCGTTGTAATCCCCCGCCAGCGCCGCGCCGACGTCGATGACCATATCGACCTCGGCCGCACCTTGCTCCACCGCCAGCCGCGCCTCACTGCCCTTGATCAGCGAATGATGTTTACCCGAAGGGAATCCCGCGACCGTCGCCACGACGAGTCCGGGAGCACGAACCGGCAGCATCGACGGCGACAGGCACACCGCGTAGACGCCCAGTTCCACGGCCTCGCCGATGGTCGCGGCGACGTCGGCGACGGTCGCCTCCGGGGCGAGCAGGGTGTGGTCGATCATCGCAGCCACCTCCCGGCGAGTGAGCACGCGTTCTCCGGACTGCGGCGAGGTTTCGGCCATGGGCACAGAGTCTGGCACATCGCCCGCCGGGCACTCGGCCCGTGCGGTCCGGTAGCGACTCCCAGCCCGCACGAAGCGACAGCCGGATGGGAAAGGCGACACGGCTCCGCGCGATCCGAGCACCCGCAGGGCCACATACGCCCCGAAGGGAGGCTCGGTCACACGCGATAACGGCGGCGATACGACGATCTGTGATGCGGCGGAACACCATCCGCGCAGGCATGCGCCCGCACGCGCTGCGCGGAGAGGCGCGCTCGCGTATGGTCCGCGCCACGACACGCCGGCGGGTCCGTGCGGTGGTGGTGCGCGCATGTGGGCGGCTGAGGCGGAACGAATTTCGTTGCGTTCGGGACCGCTCGTCCCGCACACTCGTGATGGCCGGTCGTGCGGGCAGCAGTCGTATCACCACGGATGCGGCCGGGCTCAGTCGAAGGGGAGGAGCGGTCAGCGTGCTGATCCGTCGTGAACGGACCGGCGACATTCCCGCGATCGATGCGGTGCATCGAGCCGCGTTCGCGCGGTCCGAGGCAGATACCGATCCCGCCGAGGTCGACCTGGTTCATCGCTTACGCACCGATTCCGGGTGGATGCCGACGTTGTCGCTGGTCGCGGAGGCGGGCAACCGGGTGGTCGGGCACGTCTGCCTCACCCGCGCCGGTGTGGGGCCGTATCCGGTGCTGGCCCTCGGCCCGATCGGAGTCCTGCCCGAACATCAGCGCAACGGCGTCGGCTCCGCGCTCATGCACGCCGCCCTCGGCGCGGCCGATGCCCTCGACGAACCGCTCGTCGGGCTGCTCGGCAGCCTGGAGTACTACCCCCGCTTCGGTTTCCAGCCCGGCTCCTGCCTCGGCATCGTTCCGGACGAACCCTCCTGGACCTCCCATTTCCAGGTCCGCCTCCTCACCGCCTACGAATCCGGTATGACCGGCGAGTTCCGCTATCCGGAGCCGTTCCACACACTCTGAACTCGCGCAGTCTTCGCCACCTGCGAGGATGGGGGCCATGTGCGAGCGTCTGAGTCAACCGCCGGAACGAAGGGCGCGTGTCGGCCGCCGAGCCGAGCGCACACGTGAATCCGCGACAACCGTGGTCGCGTGCCCGAGCACGCCCGGTAGTCGAGGAGTCGCGGTATGAGCGCGACGGATGACGATCGGCGTTTCGTATTGACGCTGGGATGTCCGGACCGGCCGGGAATCATCGCGCGGATCACCTCGTTCATCGCCGGGTTCGGCGGATCGATCATGGAGGCCGGATACCACTCGGATATCGACTCCGGGTGGTTCTTCACGCGGCAGGCGATCACCGCGGCGACGGTGCCGTTCGGACTGGACGAGTTGCGGACGCGGTTCGGCGAGGTCGCGGCGGAATTCGGACCGGAGACCGACTGGCAGCTGCTCGACTCGGGGGTGCGCAGGCGCGCGGTGCTACTGGTCAGCCGGGATGCGCACTGTCTGCACGATCTGCTGGGCCGCGCGACGAGCGGCGAACTGCCCGCGACCATCGAAACGGTGATCGGCAACCATCCCGACCTGGCCGATCTGACCAGGGCGCACGGCGTGGAATTCCACTACGTGCCGTTCCCGAAGGATCCGGCCGAACGCGGCCCGTCCTTCGCCCGGGTGCGCGAACTGGTCGACGCCCACGATCCGCATGCCGTGGTGCTGGCCAGATTCATGCAGGTCATGCCGCCGGACCTGTGCGAGCACTGGGCGGGCCGCGCGATCAACATCCATCACAGCTTCCTGCCGTCGTTCGTCGGAGCCCGCCCCTACCACCAGGCCTTCGCCCGCGGCGTCAAACTGATCGGCGCGACCTGCCACTACGTCACCGCCGAACTCGACGCCGGCCCCATCATCGAACAGGACGTCATCCGCATCGACCACGGCGACGAGGTCCGCGACATGGTCCGCCAGGGCCGCGACATCGAACGCGTCGTTCTGGCCCGCGGCCTGCGCTGGCACCTCGAAGGCCGCGTCCTCGTCCACGGCCGCAGAACGGTCGTCTTCAACTAGAAGCCCCAAAGCCCAACCCCCGCAACGTTTCCCGCCTCACATCCATCGATCGCTGACTTGCTCGGCGACCGAATGCGCATGTCCGCTCAGGCCAACACCTCGCATCGCGCACAGCAGCGAAGCGTCTCCATCCCGCTGGCAGTCGCCCGCGAAGCGAAAGGTTCAGCAAGGCCAACCCGCCGGAGCGAAGCGGAGGCCAAAAACACAGGGCCAAGACCGGGCGCCCTTGACCGGCCCTGGCAGGTGGCGGGACCGGGTCTCGCCACCGGCTTTTCCTGCGGACCGTCGCTCTCGGCGACGGCTTCTAACTGGCCAGCGACGAATTGCGGCGGGCTACGTGGGTCATGCGGCGGAGTTCGGCGTTGAATTCCGCGGCGGCCTCGAGGTTGACCAGGTGGCCGGTGGGGAGGGTGAGCAGGCGGTCGAGGGCGCCGGTTTCGGCGAGGATGTCGGCGATCTCGATCGAGTGGAGGGTGGGCAGGAGTTTGTCGTACTCACCGGCGATGACGCTGGTGGGAACGGTGATGTGCGATGCCGCCGTGCCGAGGTCGATGATGGACAGGTCGCGGGCCACCGCGCCGCGGACGGTCGGCGAGCAGGAACGGACGATGGAGAGGGCGAACTCGGCCAGTTCGGGATCGCAGTCGGGGGTCATGATGCGGGACTGGAACAGTTTGCGGGCGGCGGCGAATCCGGGCAGCGGCACCGGTGCGCCGAAGACGGTCTGCGCGACCCAGACCGGGGTCGGCAGGTGCCCGCCGATCACCGGAATGATGGTGGCGCGGCCGGGAATCTGCCGCGCGGCGGTCGTGGCCAGCAGGATCGCCGAGGCGCGCTGGGCGACCTGCTGCGGATAGCGCTGTGCCCAGGCCTGAATCGTCATCCCGCCCATGCTGTGCCCGACGAGCACGGCCCGCCGGCCGGGACGCAGGACCGCGTCCAGCACCGCGGAAAGATCGTCGGCCAGCTGATCTGCGCCGAATGCCCTTGTGCCCCAATCGCTCTCGCCATGGCCGCGCTGATCGTAGGCGATGACCCGGAACTCCCCGGCGAACTCGTTGATCTGCGGATTCCAGTACTCGACGCAGCACGACCAGCCGTGGATCAGCACGATCACATCGCCCTGCTCGGGACCGTAGGCGTGCACTCGCAGCCGGGCGCCGTCCTCGGTGACCACCGAAATATCCTCGGCCGACGGATGTGAATCCAACGACGCGATCCGATACTTACGGCCACGCAGACGTCCGCGATGGGCCGCGGCCAGCGCATCGGCGCCGGAGCGAAATCCGGTCACCGCCTCGGGCAGATTCGCCAGCATGAGCACTCCTTTGTGTCCTCTCGCACATTACCGCGCTAACACGGCGCTTGCTAGTGCAAGCACCGCCGCTACGGCGGCGAGTAACGAATTACCCACGAATCGGCCATCGGAACCTCATCCGCGATCCCTACGCCGTGGCCTCCCGCACCGGAAACGCGGCGCCCAGCACTCGCGCGAGTTCGACATTGAACGCCTCGACCGCCTCGACATTGCCCAGATGCCCGGTCGGCAGGACCACGAGACGATCGAGCGAACCGATTTCGGCGAGGATCAGCGCGATCCGCTCGGCATGCACCGGGGGCGTCAGATCATCGGCACTACCGGCGATCAGGGTGGTCGGCACCCGCAGCGACGCCGCCGAACGCTTCAGCGCCAGGTCCGCCAGCATCACCCCGAACAACGCCCGCACCCGTGTCGGGCAGGACCGCACGATGGACAGCGCGAAATCGGCCACGTCTCCGGTGGCGGCCAGGCTCATCACCTGCCGCCGGAAGATCCACCGCACCGGCCCGATCGGCGGGAACACCAGTGGCGCGCCGAGCAGGAATTTCGCGAGCGGAAGCAGCAGCGGCAACGGCAGCCCCCGCAGCGGCGGTACGACGCTGGTCTCCACGACCAGATCGCCGGCGGCGGTATTGGTCAACACCGCCGCGGCCGCGCGAGCGGCCACCTGATCCGGATACCGCCCGGCCCACGCCTGGATCGTCATCCCGCCGAGGCTGTGCCCGACCAGCACGGCCCGCTGGCCGGGGCGCAGGGCGGCGTCCAGTACCGCGGAAAGATCCCCGGCGAGCAGATCGGTCGTCAGCGGGCTGTGGCCCAATTCGCTCCCGCCGTGGCCGCGCTGGTCGTAGGCGATGACGCGATACTGCCCGGCGAAGGCGTTGATCTGTGGATTCCAATACTCGATACAGCAGGTCCAACCGTGCACGAGCACGATGACATCTTCGCTGTCGGGTCCGTAGGCGTGCACCCGCAGTGTGGTGCCGTCCGATGTGGTCACCGGTATGACCGCGCACGGCGCAGTCGGCGGATTGAACCTTTCATCGGCATAGGTCCGGGTGCGCAGGCGGGCGCGATGGGCGCGCATCCAGCGGCGAAAGAACTCCAGCAAACCCGCGATCCAGGTAGGCAACGTTGCCCGCATCGGGACACTCCCTTGTGTGTTACTTACCGATACAGTAACGCCACCGAGAGGGGCTTGCCAGTGCGAGCGCTCTACCAGCGCGGACCGCGCTGCACCTCATCGACCTTCGGCCGGACGTCGGCCAGATAGACGCCGGTCGCGACCACACCCGCGATGAGCCCGAACATGCCGAGGCTGAACCAGCCCAGCAGCGGCAGCCCGACCACGGCCGTAGCGACGGCCAGGATCGAGATCCAGATCGGCTTGGTGAGCTTGTCGACCGCCGTGAAAGCGTCGCGACGCTGACGGATGGCGTGGACCAACGCGAACAGGCAGGCACCCAGTGCGGCGATCTGAATCACCAACATGGTCATGCCGATCAGGGAGTACACACCCCCAATGATAGGAGAAACGCCCCCGCGCAGCCGGACGGTGCGCGGGGGCGTTCTCTCGGATCAGGAGCCGAGATTACTGCCTGGCCGTGGTCGAGGCCTTCTTCGCGGGCGCCTTCTTGGCCGGGGCCTTCTTGGCCGCAGCCTTCTTGACCTGGGTTTCCTCGGCCGGCGCCGCGTCGGCCGGGGCGGGCTCGTGCGTCACCTGGACGACCTCGGCGTCGACGACCGGCTCGGACTCGACCCGCTCCTCGACGGTGCCCAGCAGGCCGCGGGCCTGGTCCGACACCTTGCCGATGACGTCCTCGGCGCGGGTGACGACATCGGTGTAGATGCCCTCGACCTTCTCGAAACGCTCCTCGAAGGCCGGGTTGGCACGCAGCCGGTCCACGGTCTCCTCGCCGCGCGAGGCCAGATCCTGGTACAGGTCCACCAGCTGGCGGTAGTACTGGTCGACGGCCTTGCGCAGTTCCTCGGGGCTGAGCCGCTCACGCAGATCGGCCAGATCCTCGGGGAGCTCGTTGGGCAGGCCGGTCAGCCGCTGACGCAGCGTCTCGAACTGCTCCTGCGCGTCGGCGGGGAGGTTCGCGATGCGCTCGCGGGCCTCGTCCACGCGGCCGGTGACATCGACGGTGGCGGCGCGCTCGCGTACCTTGCCCACCAGATCGTTGACGGCGGCGTAGAGGGCATCCCCGGCGCCGACGGTCGCGTAGAGCGGTTTGGTCACGGTGAGTGTTGCTTCGGTCATGGTTCGTTCTCCTGGCGTGGCGGAACGTCGGTGGTAGTGCTCGGAACGGCGTTGTCCCTGGCCCCCCTGGGAACGCCCCCCTCGGATTCCGTTGCGTCCCCTGCGAATTCGTTCCCCGCATTCTCGCGGCGGAACGATTCGTAGATGTCCAGCAGCACCTGCTTCTGCCGCTCGGTGATCACCGAATCGGCCAGCAGTGCGTCCCGGACCGGGCTGTGCGGCCTCTGTTCGAGGTAGCCCGCCCGTATGTACAAAACCTCCGAGGACACCCGCAGACCCTTGGCGATCTGCGCGAGTACCTCGGCGGACGGGTTTCGCAATCCGCGCTCGATCTGACTGAGATACGGATTGCTGACCCCCGCCAGCTGTGCGAGCTGCCGTAGCGAGACCTGCGCGGCCTCTCGCTGCGACCGGATGAAGCTCCCGATGTCGTGCGCCGCGTTGGCTACGCGGGCCACCTTCTCGCCGAGATCCGCGGACGTCTCCACGGTTTGCTCGACATTCTGCTCGGGACCCTCGGGATCCTGTGCCATCACTCACCTTCCGGCGGTTGTGCGATCGATTCTAGGGCAGAGTGCTAGCTCTTGCAAGCACTCTGTTAGCACTTCTCGAGAGCGTGTCGGGACCTAGCCCGGCCAGCCGGGGAACAGTAGATGCGAAACGGCGTAGATCACCAGCCCGGCGAGCGAGCCGACCACCGTGCCGTTGATCCGGATGAACTGCAGATCACGCCCTGCCTGCAACTCGATCTTGCGGCTCGCCTCGTCGGCGTCCCACCGGGCCACGGTATCGCTGATCAATGTCGCGATCTCGGACCCGTAGTTCAACACCAGATAGCGCACACCGCGCTCGAGCCAGCCGTCCACCTTCTCGCGCATCTCGGTCTCGCGGACCAGGCGCTGTCCGAGTTGCTGCACGTTCTCGGTGGTCTTGCGCCGCAACGTGCTGTTCGGATCGTCGGCCGACTCCAGGACCAGCCGCTTGGCCGCCCGCCATGTCGCGCGGGCCATTCCGGTGATCTCCTCGCGGCCCATGATCTCGGCCTTGATCCGTTCGGCCTTGGCGATCATCGCCTCGTCGTGCTGCAGGTCGTCGGCGAACTGGTCGAGGAAGCGATCGGCCGCCAATCGCACCTCGTGATCGGGCTGCGAGCGGATCTTCCAGGTGAATTCCACCAATTCCCGGTAAACCCGTTCGGACAACATGACATTCACGAATTTCGGCGCCCAGGACGGCGCCTCGGTCGCCACGATCCGGTCGAGCGTCTCCTGACTGCCCAGCGCCCACTGGTGCGCACGCTCGGCCAGCAGGTCCAGCAGCGGGGCCTGCCGGTTCTCGGCCAGCAATTCGGTCAGCACCCGGCCGATCGGCGGCCCCCACTGCGGATCGGCGATGCGTTTGACGATGGTGTGATCGATGATCTGCTCGACGTCCTCGTCACGCAGCGCATCGATCACCGCGCGCAGAATCGTGGAGGATTCCTCCGACACCCGCGCGGCATGTTCCGGATCGGCCATCCATCGCCCCACCCGCAGCGAAATCTGCGCCGAATCCACCTTCGCCACAACGGTTTCCGGGGACAGGAAATTCGTCCGCACGAAATTGCCGAGGCTCTCGCCGAGCTGGTCCTTCTTCTTCCGGATGATCGCGGTGTGCGGAATGGGCAGCCCAAGCGGATGCCGGAACAGGGCGGTCACCGCGAACCAGTCCGCGAGCGCACCGACCATCCCCGCCTCCGAGGCCGCGCGCACGTACCCCACCCAGTTGCCGCCCGCACCGCGCGCGCCGATCCAGCAGCACACCAGATAGATGATCGTCGCCGCGGCCAGGAAGGCCGTGGCGACGAACTTCATCCGGCGCAGATCGCGACGTTTACCCGAATCGTCCATCAGCTCGGCGAAGGAGCCGGGCGGATCCCGCCGGACCGGCCCACCTGTGGCATTTTTCACTCCCCGAGACGGTCCGGACCGACCGTCCGAAGCGCTCGGAGCGGGCGACTCGGACAAGGCGAGCGCCGTGCCGGTAACGCCTGTCCGCACCGGTTCGGGGCCCGTGGACACTGCATCGGCCCCGCGTGAGGCACTGCCGGGAGATTGCTCCATATTTCCATTCTGATCCGCTCATCCGACGCGGACGGTTCGGGCCGCCTTCGGTACCCGCTCGAAGTGGCGTCAGCGAACTCGGAACATCGCCGATCGGAAAGACCTAAGCTGGAGTGGCCCCGTACCCGACACGAGGAGTCACCCTGTCCACCGAAGCCGCCCCCAAAACCAGCCCGGCGCGTACGGTCCGGGTGGACGGTCGCAAGCGGCGCTGGCATCAGCACAAGATCGACCGGCGCGAGGAATTGGTCGACGGCACCCTGGCGGCGATTCGCAAGCGGGGCGGCGATGTCGGCATGGACGAGATCGCGGGCGAGATCGGCGTGTCCAAAACTGTTCTGTACCGGTACTTCTCGGACAAGAACGACCTGACCCGCGCCACCATGGAGCGGTTCATCGAGACCACGCTGATGCCGCGCATCTACGACGCGATCAGCGACGATCTGGACGAATATCAGCTGGTCCGCAACACCCTGGCCGCGTACGTGCACACCGTCGACGCCGATACCGACGTGTACCGGTTCATCATGGGTTACGGCTCCTCCACCGACAAATCCACGCTGGCGGACTTCGAGAAGCTCTTCGCCGACATCGTCGCCGCGGTCCTGCGTGACAAGGCATTCGGCCGCCACATCGAGACCGAGGGCGTCGAGCTGTACTCGTACGTCCTGGTCGGCGGCGTCCAGCTGGCGACGGACTGGTGGATCAGCAATCGCGGCATGTCGGCGGACACCATGCTCGACCACCTGACCATGATGGCGTGGAGCGCGATCGAGGGTATGGTCCGCGCGGGCGGCTCCCCCGCACGCTTCAACTCCACCCCGCACAGCCTGCCCGAACCCGACGACGCTTGACCCAGCTCCCCGCATCGGTAAATCTGATGTCGGGAGACCGCGCCATCAGGTCGCCCAACTGTGCAGAGGTAACACCCAAGCCCCTGAGATCCAGCCTGCGCGGGTGCCAACGCCCGGCAGCAAACCCGCCGCGCACCCACGACCGGCAGATAAGACGTGCAGCAGCAGGGAAGAACATGGGTAACTCAACGGGAACACTCGGAACTCGACCGGGCACCCGACCGCCGGCCCGGAACGCGAATCCCGCCACACCCCACGGCACGCCGACGTCGCGGAGAGGCGGGCAAGCACATGGGTAACCCCTCGGGAACGCCCGAAGCTCGACCGGGCACCCGACCGCCGGCCCGGAACGCGAATCCCGCCACACCCCACGGCACGCCGACGTCGCGGAGAGGCGGACGAGCACATGGGTAACTCACCGGGAGCGGCCGAAGATCCGCAGGAGCCACGACCGACGGCTCGAAGCGAAGGTCGCCCGGCGTCCGGAGACGCGCAGAAGACGCGGCGAGGCGAGCGGGCGATTCCCACCTCGCGGCTCGCCCGGGGGACCAAGCTCGGTGTCGCCGTCGCCGGAAATGTGTTGCGCGCGCAGAAGACTCGGCGTTCGATGCGCGGTCGCTCCGAAGAGGTGCGCGCCCGCATGGCCGAGGAGTCCACGATCCGCGCGGCCGAACAGCTGGTCATCGTGCTGGGCACCATGAAGGGTGTCGCGATGAAGCTCGGGCAGATCCTGTCGGTCCTGGACATGGACGTCGTGCCGACCCAGCACCGGGAACGTTTCCAGCATCGGCTCGCGGTCCTGCGCGACAGCGCGCCCAAGGTTTCCTTCGAGACGATGCGCGAACTCATCGAGACCGATTACGGCCGCCCGCTGAACGAACTGTTCGCCGAATTCGAGCCCGAACCGATCGCCGCGGCCTCCATCGGCCAGGTGTACCGCGCGCGGCTGCACGACGGCCGCGAGGTGGCGGTGAAGGTGCAGTATCCGGGCATCGATGCCGCGGTGCGCGCGGATCTGAAGAATCTGGCCATGTTCCGGCGCATCCTGGCCTCGGCGATGCCGTGGGTGACCCCGGCCGTGCTGGACGAGTTGCGCCTGCACCTGGAGAGCGAACTCGACTACACCACCGAGGCCGCCACCCAGCGTCAGATCGCCGAGCTCTACGCCGACCACCCGTTCATCGCGATCCCGACCAGCATGCCGGATCTGTCCAGCACCCACGTGCTGGTGAGCGAGTTCTTCCCCGGCCGCGGATTCGAGGAGATCCGGGAACTGCCCGCGGCCGAACGCAACCGGGTCGGCGAGATCATCTACCGCTTCTACGTGGGTTCGCTCTACACCTTCGGCGAATTCTGCGGCGATCCCCATCCGGGCAACATCCTGCTCGGCGAGGACGGGCGGGTGGCCTTCCTGGACTTCGGTCTCTACAACCGGATGCGCCCCGCCGACGTGCAGTTCGAGCTGACCTGCATCCGGGCCGCGGCCGAGGATCGCGCGGAAGATCTGCGTACGCTGATGATCGATCACGGCATCATCGATTCGCCGGAGGAGGTGACGGCCGAGGAATGTCTGGAGTACTGCCTGTCCGCGATCGAGTGGGCGCTGCTGGACGAAGATCTGACCATCACCCCCGAACTGGCCAGCGGGGCGGCCGTGCTGGCGATCGACCCGCGCGCCACCGAGCACGCCGGGATGAAGCAGCAGACCCTGCCCCCGGAACACCTGTTCTCGCGGCGCGCGGATTTCATGACGTTCGGGGTGCTGGGACAGTTGCAGGCCACGAACAACTGGCATCGCATCGCGCGGGAGTGGATCTACGGCGACACCCCGGTCACCGAATTGGGCAAGGCCCACCATGCCTGGCAGGCTCAGCGGCCCGCACCCGCGCCGAGTACGAAGGTATCCGCGTCGAAGTCCGGAAAACGGCGCGGCAAGGCATGATTCGCCTCATCAGATGGGAACGTCCATGACCCCGGAGAACACCGAGAACAACGCCGACCGGGAATTCGACCTCGTCCTGTACGGCGCGACGGGTTTCGTCGGCAGGCTGACCGCGCGGTATCTGACCGAAGCGGCGCCCGCGGACGCGCGCATCGCACTGGCCGGGCGTTCGGCGGAGAAATTGGCCGCGACGCGTGCCGAACTCGGCCCGGTCGCCGCCGACTGGCAACTGCTGGTGGCGGATTCGGCCGATCAAGACGCACTCGACGCGCTCGCCGCCCGGACCAGGGTCGTGGTCACCACCGTCGGCCCGTACCTGCGCTACGGCACCGGGATGGTCCGCGCATGCGCCGCGGCGGGCACGCATTACGCCGATCTGACCGGTGAGCCGCTGTTCATCCGCGACTGCATCGATCGATTCCACGACACCGCCGCCCGCACCGGCGCGAAAATCGTGAATTCCTGTGGCTACGACTCGATTCCGTCGGATCTGAGCGTGTATCGGCTGTACCGGCGCAGCGTCGAGGACAACGCCGGCGAGCTCACCGACACCACGCTGGTCGCTTGGCTGAAGGGCGGCGCGAGCGGCGGCACGATCGATTCCGGACGCGCGATGATGGAGGAGATCGCCCAGAACCCCTCCCGGGGATCCATTCTGTCCCACCCGTATTCGCTGAGTCCGGACAAGGCGATGGAACCCGAGGTGGGCCGCCAGACCGATCAGGCCCTGCAGCGCGCCTCGACGATCGATCCGAGTCTGCGCGGCTGGGTCGCGACCTTCGTCATGGCCGGTCACAACACCAAGATCGTGCGTCGGACCAACGGTCTGCTGGGTTGGGTGTACGGCAAGAACTTCCGGTACCGGGAGGTGATGAGCGCGGGCAGCTCACCGTTGTCCCCGCTGGTGGCGGCCGGTATCTCGGGTGGCGTGGCCGTGACGATGGTGGCCGGTGCGCTGTTGTCGCGCATTCCGCTGGGCCGTCGGCTGCTGGACCGCCTGCTGCCCGCACCGGGCACCGGGCCGGACGAGAAATCCCGCAACAGCGGCTGGTACACCATGAAGACGTTCGCGCACACCACTTCCGGCGCGAAATACGTGTGCACATTCGCCGGTCGGGGCGATCCGGGTTATCAGGCGACCGCGGTGATGCTCGGCGAATCCGGCCTGTGCCTGGCCTTCGACGAACTGCCCGAACTCGCGGGCGTGCTGACTCCCGGATCGGCCATGGGCGATCCGCTCACCGACCGGCTGCGGGCCGCGGACATCACGATCGAGGTCGCGCCCGCCTGACCCCGCACGACCTGCCTTCGCACAATCTGCTTTTGCACCACCAGCTTTCGCACCACCTGATTCGGAAAGAGCTACATCGTTGAACCTCGCTCGGCGCCTGATGAACCATCCCGCCTTCGCACTCGTCTACGAAAGAGTCTGGCGCCCGACGAGTTTCTTCCTCGTCTCCGGACGGACCATGCGGGCCGACCGTGCCGACGCCGTCCGCACACTGCAACTGGACCGAGCCCGAACCGTACTCGATATCGCCTGTGGGCCAGGGAATTTCACGCGTCACCTGAGCGCACATCTCGCCGTCGGCGGTCATGCCGTCGGCATCGACATGTCGGTCGCGATGCTGCGCCAGGCTCGTGCCGACAACGCCGGCCCGGAGGTGAGTTATGTGCGCGGCGACGCGCAGCGACTCCCGTTCCCCGACGGCAGTTTCGATGCGGTGTGCTGTTTCGGTGCGCTGTACCTGATTCCCGATCCCCTGACCGCGGCGCAGGAGATGATCCGGGTCCTGGCCCCGGGCGGTCGGATCGCGGTCAGCACCAGCCATCGCCACGAGAACTGGTTCGGCCGGGCGGTCACGGCGATCTTCGGGACCATCGGGTTGCGGTTCTTCCACGGCGATGAGTTCCCCAAGCTGTTCGCCGAGGCCGGGCTGATCGATGTCCGGCAGCGAGTGCATGGTCTGCTGCAGTATCTCGACGCCAGCCGCCCGGCCTGAAAAGTATTCCACGCCAGCGAGATCGGGCATGTCATAGATCACACGCAGGAGGTCTCGGCGGGAGGATCACAGGTCCGGTAATGTCGCGGTGGACCGCCGGAGCACCGCGGAGGCAGACATCACTCTCATCCGATCCCATCGTCGTTCGCCCGAAGGCCGCGACTAGTGCGATGGGTTCTCACTCCGGACGAGTTCGCGCACGTCTGGACCACCGAAACCGGCCTGGATTTCCGGCCCTACCCGGTCAATGCGGCCATTCCGGCCACACCCGCCCCCGGTCTGCGGCAACAGTACGCCCGCAACACCGACCCCGATCTGTCCGCGGCGCTGCTGCTGTGCGCCCGCACCGACACCACCACGCTCACCGTCTCCGGGGAACGTTCCGTCCCCGGCGCCGCGCCCGACCGGATTCTGGCCTGCGCCGCAGTCACGCTGACACACGCCGCGATCCTGATCGCGCGGGGTGAGTCGATCGTGGTGACGCTCGGTCCCGCACAGGCGATCGGCGATCATCTGGTCGAGGTGATCGGTTCGGCCCCCGCCGGGCGCACCGCGGTGATGCGCGAGGCGCAGCGGGCGGTGCTGGTGAGCGGCCGCCATCCCATACCGGCCGGTCCGGCCAGGTTCCAGCGCGCGCTGCGCGCGCCGGTCGATTCGCGCGGCATCGTCACCGTGACCACCGCCCCGCACAATCCGGCCCCGCCACCGACCCGGCACCGCACCTGGCTCGACGTCGCGGGAGACGGCCGTTATCTGCTCACCACCGCCGACCAGCTGACCCTCACTCCGGTCGACGACGACGCGTTCGCCGCACAACTACGTCAGCTCGCCGGTCTGCACTGACCGGCATCAGCCAGGACACGCACACCCACCAACCGGGACCGCTCGCGTCCGCGGGCGACCATACTGCACACATGTCCGAATCCACCTGGTCCGTTCCGGTCACCGAAGCACTGCATGCGAGCGGAGTGCGGGTCGCCGATATCGACACCAGTGCCACCCCTGGATTCCGCGGCGACAAGAAATCCGGTGAACTGCTGCTCGAGCAGCGCCGCGCGGTGCTGTCCGGACTGCAGGAAAAGCTCTACGCCAACGGCCGCTCCGGCGATCGGCGCAATATCCTGCTGATCCTGCAGGGTATGGATACCGCCGGCAAGGGCGGCATCGTGCGGCACGTGATCGGCTCGGTCGATCCGCAAGGTGTGGATCACGCCGCCTTCGGCGTGCCGACCGATCAGGAACGGCGGCACCACTATCTGTGGCGGATCCGCAAACAGCTGCCGCGCGGCGGGCAGATCGGGGTGTTCGACCGGTCGCACTACGAGGACGTCCTGGTGGTGCGGGTGCACGAACTTGTGCCGCCGGACGTGTGGGGCAAACGCTACGACGAGATCAACCGCTTCGAACGCACCATCGCCGCCGCCGGTACCACGATCGTCAAGGTCGCGATGTTCATCTCGCTGGACGAGCAGCGCAAACGCCTCACCCAGCGGCTCGACCGGCCGGACAAGCACTGGAAATTCGATCCGGCCGATATCGATGAGCGCGCCCAGTGGCCCGCCTATCAGAAGGCGTACCAGGACGTACTGGATCGCACCTGCACCGATTACGCGCCCTGGTACGTCATACCTTCCGACCGCAAGTGGTACTCCCGGCTCGCGGTCACCGAACTGCTCATCGACGCCCTCGAGAAACTCGATCTGGCCTGGCCACGCGCACGGTTCGACATCGAGGAACAACGCCGCCGCCTGGCCGCGCTCTGAATTCGGCAGCTGGACCGGGCGGTCACCGAGAGTTCACACACCTCGACGGGTAAATCTCGAGCTGCTCTCAGGTTCACCCGCAATCATGTGGTCCGGACACCCCGTGGCGGTCGACTGCCCGTACCATCGGGGCGGCACGGCTGTCGGACCAACACAGGAAAGGCGTGGTGAACTCCGAGGTGAGCAAGAATCCGCGTGGTAAGAACTCACTCGCCGCGGTGAAGGGTGGCGATCGCACCCGCACGATCCTGATTCAGGTGGCCGTCGTGGTCGTCCTGCTCGCGCTCATCGCCGCCATCGCGATCAGCATTGCGATCAAGCATTCGAACAACGTGAAGCGGGACGCCGCCAACCGTCCGGCGGTGACCGCACCCGCCGCACCCGACGGCCTGACCGGATCCATCACCGACAAGGGCGCGATCCGGATCGGCAAGCCCGGCGCCAAGGCCACCGTGCGCGTCGTCGCCGACCTGCAGTGCCCGGTGTGCAAGCAGTTCGAGGCGGCCAACGGCCAGATCCTCAGCGATGCGGTGAACAACGGCAATATCGCCGTCGAATACAACGTCATCTCATTCCTGGATCAGAATTCGGGCGGATCGCGCTACTCCTCGCGCGGCGCCAACGCCGCCTACTGCGTCGCGGACGCCGATCCGTCCAAGTTCCAGCCCTGGCTCAGCGCGATGTACCAGCAGCAGCCCGAGGAAGGCGCGGGCGGCCTGCCGGACAGCAAGATCATCCAGATCGCCACGGCAACCGGAATCACCGATCCGGCCGTGGCCAAGTGCATCACCGACGACAAATTCGACGCCTATGTGCAGAAGTCCACACAGGATGTGTTCGGCACCGGCATCAACGGCACGCCGACCGTCTTCGTGAACGACAAGAAGGTGCAGACTCAGGATGCGCTGTTCACCCCCGGCGGGATGAAGGCTCCGATCGAAGCCGCGCTCAAGTGATCTCCGTACCACCTCGCACCGCGTGGCTGCTGCTGGTCGGCAGCCTCGCGGGCTGGCTCGCGTCGGTCGTGCTCACGATCGAAGATTTCAAATTGCTGATGAACCCGGCTTACACGCCCTCGTGCAACATCAACCCGATCATCGCGTGTGGTTCGGTGATGGCGTCCAAGGAAGCGCACGTTTTCGGATTCCCGAATCCGGTCATCGGCGTGGTGGGTTTCTCGGTCGCGGTGGCCATGGCCGTCCTCGCGGTCGCCGGTGTCGCGCTGCCGCGGTGGTTCTGGGGCGGACTGTGGCTCGGTCTACTGGCGGGCGTCGTGTTCATCTGCTGGCTGATCTTCCACACCCTCTACCGGATCGGCGCGCTGTGCCCGTACTGCATGGTGGTGTGGGCGTTCACGCCGATCCTGCTGGCCGCCGTCGCCGGCCAGATCTGGGGTAACGCGAGGGGCGCGCTGCGAATTCTGGTGGAATGGCGCTGGACCTTCGTGACCGTGTTCTACGCGATCGTGCTGGTGATGGTCTTCCTGCGGTTCCAGAACTACTGGATGTCGCTGGTTTGAGGCTTCGCCGTCCCCGGCCTCGATCGGGCCGAACCGCCGTCAGTTGGGCGGCCCCGAGACCAGGACGACGGCGACCTCCCGCCGGGAGCCATCCGGTTCGGTGAGGTCCAGCCGCACCGTGTCGGCCGGTTTGCGGACGTTGAGCACGTACTTCAGGGTTTTCGCCGAGGAGACGGGATGTCCGTCCACGGCGGTGATCACCTCGCCCGCGGTCAGTCCGGCGGTATAGGCGGGCAATCCGTAGATACTCACGTCGACCCGGGCCCCGCCGGTGGACGCGTCCGAGGTCAGTACGCCCAAGGTCGCGGTAGGGCCGATGTGCACGGTATCGGTCGGCGTGCCGGAACGGATCTGCCGCACGATCGCCATCGCCCGATCGATCGGCACCGCGTAGCCGGTGGCCCGGCCGTCCGTCTTGGTCAACTCCCCCGACGCCGCGGTCACCACCCCGACGACCGCACCGTTGCGATCCACCACCGCGCCGCCGGACTGGCCGGAGGCCACCGGCGCGTCCAGTTCGAGCATTCCGGTCAGGGCCTTGCGACTCAGGTCGGCGGCGTCGCGCGCGACGATCGAGGTGTTCAGCGAGGTGACGGTGCCGGGTTCCGCGGTGGGATGTCCGGTGCCACCGGCATTGCCGATGGCCATGATCTGATCACCGGGCCGCAATGTGGACGACGCGCCCAGCCGGACGCTCGGCAGACCCACGGCCCCGTCCAAGGACAGCAGCGCGATATCGGCGGTGCTGTCGTAGCCCAGGACGGTCGCCGGAAATTGCGCACCCGTGCCCACATCGGCGACGGTGATGACATCGGCGCCCTTGACCACGTGATGACTGGTCAGCACCTGCCCGTCGGCGGACAACACGATGCCCGAACCGGCCGCGCCCATGCCGGTCGGCTCGATCGAGACGTTGACGTTCACCAGTTCCGGTTCCACCGTCCGGGCGATCGCGACCGGATCCAGCCGCGGCGGCGACGTCGGGACGGCGGCGGTCTCGGTGGCCCCGGTCCCGCTCACCCAATGCGGCAGCCCACCTTGCAGCCCGAGGGCGACAACCACCGCGAGCAGCACAACCAGCACGCCCGCCGCGGTGCGGCCGACCCTGCCGACCTGCCCTGGGGCATCGAAGTTCGCCACGTCATCGTCATGCGGCCGCTCGTCGGACATGGGCACTCCCGCCTCGTGCGCGCCTGGTCAGGCGTCGGCGATCGTGCAATTATATTTGGCCTCCGCTCCGCTTCCCGGGCTGTCTGTCCGAATTCGATCCCGGCCGCGGGCTCGTCGGCGTCAATCGGGAGCGGGTGGAACTCGGCGACATGTCACCGGTTGTTCAGCGCGGCGACACCGAACATGAATGCGGTGCCCGCGACGGTGCACAGCAGGGTCAGCCGGGACGGGTGTCCGGCGTGGGCCTCGGGCAGGATGTCGGCGGTCGCCAGGTAGAGCAGGAATCCGGCGAAATATCCGAGATACAGTCCGATCGCTTGGGGCGGGACCCGGATCAGTGAGCCGATCGTCGCGCCGAGCACCGGGGCGAGCGCGTCCAGGACCAAGAGCAGCAGAGAGCGGCGGCGGGCGTTGCCGTAGATCGTGGTGATGGTGAAGGTATTGAATCCATCGGCGAAATCGTGGCAGATCACCGCGATCGCCACCGCCGTGCCCACCCCCGTTCCCGCCTGGAAACTCAGCCCGATGCCGAGGCCGTCCAGGGTGCTGTGGAAGATCAGCCCGCCCGCCGCGAGCAGGCCCACCGATTCGAAACCGTGTGTGTGCGCGCCGAATTCGTATTCGTGTCCGGTGTGAACGGCCACCGCGCGCTCGATGATGTGGATGGTCAGGAAACCCACCACCGCGACCACCAGTGCGATCGGCACCCCGGCCACGGATTGCGGGGTCTGCGCGAGTGCCTCGGGCAGCAGCTCGAACGGCACCACGCCCAGCATCACCCCCGCCGCCAGGCCCAGGACGGCATGTTTGCGGTCCCCGATCCGCACCGCGACGAGGCCACCGATCAGCGTCGAGCACATCGACACCAATGCCACCAGGATCGCCATCGGTCCAGCATGTGACATGCGAGGATGCACCGGGCGCACCTGCCACCGGCGAGTTCGCCAACGTTTTGCAAAGCTAAGGATGCGAGAGTAGGCATACATTCATGACCACTGCTGCGGCATATTCCCTCTCCACTCCCGACGGCCGATTCGAGAAGACCTCGATCGAACGGCGCGAACTCGGCCCGCACGATGTGCTCATCGACATCAAATATGCGGGCATCTGCCACTCGGACATCCACACCGCACGCAACGAATGGGGTCGCACTCGCTACCCCTGCGTACCCGGTCACGAGATCGCGGGCATCGTCGCCGCGGTCGGCTCCGCGGTGACCCGGCACAAGGTCGGCGACCGCGTCGGCGTCGGCTGCATGGTCGACTCCTGCGGCAAGTGCGGATCCTGCGTGGCCGGTGAGGAGCAGTACTGCACCGGTGGCGGCACGATGACGTACAACACCGCCGTCTCCGAGGAGTTCCAGCCCGGCGGCAACACCTACGGCGGTTACTCCACTCAGGTCGTGGTGACCGAGAGTTTCGTGCTGGCCATCCCGGATGGCATCGGACTGGACGTGGCCGCACCACTACTGTGCGCGGGCATCACGCTCTACTCACCGCTGCGGCACTGGAATGCCGGTCCCGGCAAACAGGTAGCCATCATAGGTATGGGCGGGCTCGGACACGTCGGGGTGAAAATCGCCGCGGCCCTCGGAGCCGAGGTTACGGTGCTCAGTCAATCGCTGAGCAAACAGGAGGACGGCCGCCGCTTCGGCGCGCAGCACTACTACGCGACCTCGGACGAAAAAACCTTCAAGGACCTGCGCGGACGTTTTGATCTGATCATCAATACCGTCTCCGCGAATCTGCCGATCGACAACTATATGCGGCTGCTGAATCTCGACGGCACACTGGTGATTCTCGGTCTGCCCGACCAACCGCTGTCGGTGCAGCCGTTCACGCTGGCGAATTTCCGGCGTTCGCTGGCCGGTTCCATGATCGGCGGCATCGCCCAGACCCAGGAGATGCTGAATTTCTGCGCCGAACACGGGATCGGCGCGGATATCGAGGTCATTTCCGCCGACGGTATCGACGCAGCTTATGAGCGGGTGCTCGGCAGCGATGTCCGCTATCGCTTCGTGATCGACACCGCGACCATCTGATGTCCGGACCGGTCGAATGCCCCGTCGCGGCATTCGACCTGTCCCAGCTCTTCGTTATTTCATGGCTATCATCTGGCGCACCCGCGATAGTCCGTCACGGCGCGGCATATCAATTCCCGATGTGACCCTCATCACTACGTTTGCGTCCGCTCGAATACTCCACTACTAATTAGTGCGTTCGATTCGCACACAGCAGCTGACGGGCGATTCGCATGGGGGAGCCGAGACTTGGGGAATCCGTGGGGGATCGTTGTGTCAGGGAGGGAAATCAACATGAAATTCGGAAAGTTCACCGGGGTCGTTCTCATGGCGATCAGCGCCGTCGGCATCACCGCCGGCACCGCATATGCCGCCCCGGCGCCCACGGCCGTGCACAACGATGCGACTTCCGGTGTGGACAACGGAATTCACTACCGGACCTCGGTTTCCCCGGTCGGTGAAGCCATCACCGCGACGGTCGACGCCGGTCGTTTCGTGGCCGCCGCGGACGGTTCCACGGTCGCCCTGAAATCCGACACCGGCGCCACGCTGGATCAGGTCGGGCTGCACGGAAATCTGGGCGGTCACATCTTCACCGTCGCGCAGCGGATCAGTGCCGACGGACACACGCTGACCCTGACCCCGCAGGTAGCGCCGCGGGAGATCGGCCAGGTCAAGGACATCAACGCGATGAGCAACCTGTGGGGTCAGGTACAGAAGAACCTCGCCGGCGTGATCATCGGCGGCGCTCTCGGCGGCTTCCTCGGGAGCCTGCTGGGCTTCGGCATCTTCAGCCTCATCACCGGCCCCATCGGTATCGCGGTCGGCGCCGTCGCGGGTGGTTACGCCATGGGTGGCCAGCAGTTCCTGAATGCGGTGCAGGCCGCCGCCACCGGTCGGCCGTGACGCACTGATCGACGATCGAGCGATATCGACGGGCCCGCGTATCCGATATGTGGGCCCGTTTTTCTCGTATTCCGGTCCGGACAGAAATTCGCGGTCATCAGAGAAAATCCCGCAGAATTATCAGCGACCGCAGACCTGACCCGAATAGGACGGATCCAACGCCCGCAGGACGAGCCGAATCGCAATGGGCGACCGCGGAAATCCGACGTGTGTGACAGCCGCCCCGGCGCAGACCGCCTGCACCCAGACATTATCGACCACCGCTCGAGGCCCAGCGCGCAGAAATGTCGATTCCGGCGGCGTCGTCGTATCGTCCATTCGAGTCGCGATGACGGTGTAGTCGACGCCGGGTTCGGTATCGCCGCCCGCGTTGAGGTGGGCCAGGAATTTACTGCCGGTGATCTGCTGTACCGCGGAAATTCCGAGCACATTCGTCACCCCACCCGCCACCGGCCCCGCCGCGCTGGCGGTGTCCAGCGGATAGCCCAGCAGGACGGAGTCCGAACCGTGATTCGTGGCGCCCATGGTCACCAGCCTGCGAACCACGTTGCGCCGCGGGTCGGCCGGATCCGCGCCGCCCGCGAACCGCAGATACTGTCGCGCCACCACTCCGCCCTGGGAGTGCGCCACCAGGTCCACGTGCGCGGAAGACGTTGCGGCACGGACTTTTCCAACGAAGTTCGCCAGCTCCACGGCCGATTTGCCGATATCCCCGGTGCCGTAGATGCCCGGCATCCTGCCGAGCAGACTCGTGGTGTCGCGGCCGTAGTTGAGCGCGTACACGCAGTATCCCTGGGCCTTCAACGCCGGAGCGAGCTTGTTCCAGGCGTCCTGATTCCCCCAGGTGCCGTGGACGAGTACGACCGGATCCGGATGTGCCGCCGGAGGCTTGCACCGCCAATCGTTCGCACCGGGCGGCGGCACGCTGCCGTCGAGGACGGGTGCCGCGACCGCGGCGGGTCCACCGAATCCGGCCGTCGCACACAGAGCCAGAACGGCCAGGAGAAGAGCGGATGAGCGCATCCGCCATCTCCTTCGCGGCAAAGGCAAGTCACGGGACATCCGTCCGATCATAGAGCCGGACGCCGAAAGTGCCGTGAACGTGACCGGTGAAACAGCTGTGAGGCGACGCCTCGCATCGCCCACAGCCCAGGTAGAAACCTATTCTCCGGATTTTTCCCGAAGCGCCTTCTTGGCCGCTTCCTGGGCCGCGTCGACCTGTCCGGAGAATTTGCCGCCGGTCTTCCGGTCGACGGCGTCACCCGCCTTGTCGATCAGCGGATCGAGCTTGTCGGCGTGCTGTCCGGCCGCATCGACGGCCTTCTCGGCGACATCCTTGAACTTGTCGAATATTCCCATGCGATCTCCTGGTCAGAAAACGGTAGTTCGCACACAGCTAACCGGACCGGACAGGAGAGCGAAACCCGAGCCGTACCGCCGACGGGCCGCCCGCTGCGCGGCCTTCGAGCCACCAGCGCATCCTCAGCAAATGAGTCCCGCACCCCTCCGACGTCGCCCAGCTCGGCCGACGGGCGAGCCACACGACGGACTCGCTCCGGAACGCCCCTCTCGCGGCGAGTCCAGGGACCGACGAAGGCGAACGACTCGCCGGTCGCGCCGGACCCAGCGACACGCCGCGGACGACCTGCCCAGCCGCGCGGCGCGGTCGCCGGTGCTCAGCCCTCGGCTTCGGCGCGCCGTCGGACTCGGCGGGCAGCGGCGACCATATTGCGCAGAGCGGGTTCGAGTTGCCAGCCGTGCCGGGTCTTGAGACCGCCGTCCGGATTGGCCCAGAGGCGTTCGGGGGTGACGGCCCGGGCCGCGGCGCTGAGGAGTCCGTCCAGTTCGTCGATATCGGGAATGCGCGCCGAACGGCTTTCGTACACGCCCGGTCCCACACCGTGCGAGAGGCCGTGCCCCTCCTCGGTGTCACCGGCCAGCGCCTTGAGCACCCATTCGATCGAACGGGTGGCGACGATGGCCGTGACGTCCGCGTCGAGTTCCTCGATGGCCTGGACGATCTCGGCGCGACCGGAATAGGCGATATGCGTGTGGATCTGGGTCCGCGCATCGACACCCGAGGTCGCCAGGCGGAAGGCGTTCACCGCCCAGCGCAGGTACTCCCGGCTCTGTCTGCCCGCGCGCAGCGGCAACAGCTCCCGGATGGACGGCTCGTCGACCTGGATGATCGACACCCCGGCCTTCTCCAGATCGGCCAGCTCGTCCCGAATGGCAAGGGCCACTTGGTCCGCGGTTTCGTAGAGCGGCTGATCCTGGCGCACGAACGAGCGCGCCACCATCGTGACCGGACCTGTCACAATGCCTTTCACCGGTTTGTCGGTGAGCGACTGGGCGTAGGTGATCCATTCCACCGACATCGGCTTCGGCCGTGAGACGTCGCCGTACAGCACCGGCGGACGCACACATCGCGACCCGTAGACCTGCACCCAGCCGAAATGCGTTGTGGCGAAACCGTCGAGCAGTTCGGCGAAGTACTGGATCATGTCGTTGCGCTCGTGCTCGCCGTGCACCAGCACATCGAGGCCGATGTCCTCCTGCAGCCGGATGGTCGCCTCGATCTCCGATTCGATCCGCTTGCGGTACTCGTCGTAGGACAGTTTGCCCTCGCCGAGGTCGTAGCGCGCCTGGCGCGCCGCATCGGTCTGTGGGAACGAACCCAGCGTCGTCGAGGGCACCAGCGGCAGATTCAGCTTCTCGCGCTGGGCATCTCGTCGCACCTCGTACGGCTCGCGCTCGCGCATATCCGGCGTGATCGCGTAAACCCGTTGCCGCACAGCGTGTTTCTGCTTGAAGTGCACTTCACGCGGCCGACCCTGCCACTTCGCAGCCTCGCCTCCGACGAGCCCACCCTCGCCCTCGGTGAGCGCCTTCGCCAGCGAAACGACCTCCAGCACTTTCTGTTTCGCGAAGGCGAGGCGATCCGCGACCGGGCCGTCGATATCGTATTCCACCAACAGGTCGTAGGGCACGTGCAGCAGCGTCGTCCCGGTGGACACCACCAGATCCGGGCACACCTCGGCCAAGGCGCCGAGGTAGTCCAGCGTGACGCGACGATCCGCGCGCCACACATTGGTCCCGCCGATCACGCCCGCGTACAGCCGCTTGCGCTTGATCCCCGGGATCTTCGCCAACTCCTCGGGCCGCACCCGGTAACTGGCCAGATCCAGGCCGATCGCCTCCACCTGGGTCTGCGCCAGGATCGCGGTCGCCTCGCCGAAATCACCGTACTGACCGGTGACCAGGATGCGCGGCCGCAGCGGCGCGGTGGACAGCCGCTGGTATGCACGCAGGAATGCGGCCAGCTCGGCCGAGCTGCGGTCACTGGTGAAACACGGCTCGTCCAGCTGCACACAGGTCGATCCGCGCTTGGCGAGGATCTCGAACAGCTCCTCGTACACCGGCAGCAGCTCGTCCAGCAGACTCAGCCGATCGAATTCGGTCTCACCCGGAACCTGCCCGGCCTTGGACAGCAGCAGCAGCGACAGCGGACCCAGCACCACCGGGCGAAGTTCGATACCGCGCGCCATCGCCCGGTCGAATTCGTCGAGCATGGCCTCGGGATGCAGGGAGAACCGGGTGTCGGCATCGAGCTCGGGTTGGCGGTAGTGATAGTTGGTGCCGAAGAACCGAACCAGCTCGAGCGGCGGCAGATCCGGCCGCCCGCGCGCCATCAGAAAGTAGAAGTCCAAGGGGTGCAAGCCTTCTCGATACGGCTCGAACCGTTTGGGCACCGCACCGAACAGCAGCGCGTTGTCCAGGACGTGGTCGTAGAAGGAGAAGGTGTTGCCGGGAACCTGCGTCAGACCCGCTGCGGCCAGCTCACCGAACTGCGCCTCCTGAATCTCCCGCCCTACCGCCAGCAGATTCTCCCGCGAGAGACTCCCGTGCCAGTAGGACTCCAGGGCACGCTTGAGTTCACGATGCGGCCCGATCCTCGGATACCCGAGAATGCTCGACCCGAAGCCGTCGGTGACATTGACCATGAGCTGGAACTCCTCTCCGAGCTGCGGTCCCCGCGACCTGATTGCAGCTTACGGCTGGTGAAGCAGATTGCCGACGCGCTCGGCGTCGACGTGAAAGTCGACGAAACGAAACTTTGGGTATTCGCGCCATTACCCCGGTACTGCCTGGTCAACCCGGATAACCAGGCGGAACGCCGAAGCATCGAGCACTACATCGGAACATCGGGCACCCAATCGCAACCTCGCGCTCTCCCAGCCCCGCCCGGAGCGAGCCTTCGGGGCCGCGAACACCCCGGAGCGAAACGGAGGCCGAAAGCACAGCTCAGGCGCGGTTGTACTGGTAGAAGCCCGCGCCGGACTTCTTGCCGAGCAGACCCGCCTCGACCATGCGCATCAGCAGCGGCGGGGCCGAGTACAGCGGCTCCTTGAACTCGGTGTACATCGAATCCGCGATGGACTTCACCGTGTCCAGCCCGACCAGGTCGGTCAGCGCCAGCGGGCCCATCGGGTGCGCACAGCCCAGCACCATGGCCTTGTCGACGTCTTCCTTTGTGGCGAACCCGGATTCGACCATCCGGATGGCCGAGAGCAGATACGGCACCAGCAGCGCGTTGACCACGAAACCGGAGCGGTCGGCCGAGCGGACGACCTGCTTGCCGAGCACCTCCGAGGCGAAGGACTCCGCGCGTTCGGCGACCGCGGCACTGGTCTTGAGCGTGGTGACCAGCTCGACCAGCGGCAGCACCGGCACCGGATTGAAGAAGTGCATGCCGACCACGCGTTCGGGCTGGGTGGTGGCGACCGCGATCTTCATGATCGGAATCGAGGAGGTGTTCGACGCCAGCACCGCATCGGGATCGGTGACGACCTTGTCGAGCTCGGCGAAGATCGAGGTCTTGACCTCCTCGCTCTCCAGCACGGCCTCCACAACCAGCTGACGATCCGCGAAGTCGCCGAGGTCGGAGGTGAACCGCAGCCGCCAGGCCGCCTGCTCACGCTCGCGTTCGGTGATCTTGCCGCTGCTCACGCCGCGATCCAGCGACCGCAGGATGCGAGCGCGCCCGGCGGCGGCCAATTCCCGGGTCTGTTCGAACACGAGCACGTCGACGTGCGCCCGCGCGCACACCTCCGCGATTCCGGCGCCCATCTGTCCGGCGCCGATAACACCAACGCGTTGAATCTTTTGGCTGCTCACGTTGCCCGCTCCTGCTGGTTGTGTGGCGGTGGGTTCTGGATGCGCAGCCCCGCTGTGGTGCAGCTGAGACCGGCGATCAATCAAGGTATAGGTAAAAACCCTCCCCGCCGGGGCTGTTCGGTCGGGAAGGGCTGGTGGGCACTCGTTGCAGGAGTGCCGGGTCGGGTGGTGAGGACCATGTTCTTGCGAACTCAGGCCAACTGATTTCGCAAGAACATGGGTAACTCACCGGGTACGGCCAGAAGTGAAGGTCGTCCCCGCCGGCGGCCGCGTGCACGACCGGTGCGGCTCCCGAGTCTGGCCAAAAGGCTGGGAGAGGCGGACTAGAACTGGCCCTCTTCGGTGGAGCCCTTCAGCGCCGCGGTCGAAGTGTTCGGGTCGACCGTGGTGGCGATGGTGTCGAAGTAGCCGGCGCCGACCTCACGCTGGTGCTTGACGGCGGTGAAGCCACGCTCGGCGGCGGCCTTGAACTCGCGCTCCTGCAGGTCCACGAAGGCGGTCATGCCCTCGCGGGCGTAGCCGTAGGCCAGGTCGAACGCGGCGTAGTTGAGCGAGTGGAAGCCCGCCAGAGTGATGAACTGGAACTTGAAGCCCATCGTCGCCAGCTCCTTCTGGAACTTGGCGATCGTGGCGTCGTCCAGGTGCGCCTTCCAGTTGAACGACGGCGAGCAGTTGTAGGCCAGCAGCTGGTCCGGGAACTCGGACTTGACGCCCTCGGCGAACTTCCGCGCGACCTCGAGGTCCGGAATACCGGTCTCCATCCAGATCAGGTCGGAGTACGGCGCGTAGGCCTTGGCCCGCGCGATGCAGGGCTCGATGCCGTTCTTGACGTGGTAGAAGCCCTCGGAGGTGCGCTCACCGGTGATGAACGGACGGTCGCGCTCGTCGACGTCGGAGGTGATCAGGGTCGCGGCCTCGGCATCGGTGCGGGCGATGACGACGGTCGGGACGTCGGCGACATCAGCCGCGAGCCGGGCAGAGGTAAGCGTGCGGATGTGCTGCTGGGTGGGGATCAGCACCTTGCCACCGAGGTGTCCGCACTTCTTCTCCGACGCCAGCTGGTCCTCCCAGTGGGTACCGGCGGCACCCGCGGCGATCATGGCCTTCTGCAGCTCGTACACGTTCAGCGCACCACCGAAGCCGGCCTCACCGTCGGCGACGATCGGGACCACCCAGTTGTCGACGGAGGTGTCGCCCTCGACCTTGGCGATCTCGTCGGCGCGCAGCAGCGCGTTGTTGATGCGGCGCACGACCGACGGCACCGAGTTGGCCGGGTACAGCGACTGGTCGGGGTAGGTGTGCCCGGACAGGTTCGCGTCACCGGCGACCTGCCAGCCGGACAGGTAGATGGCACGCAGGCCGGCACGAACGGCCTGGACGGCCTGGTTACCGGTCAGAGCGCCGAGCGAGTGGATGTAGTCGCCCTCGGTGTTGACGCCCTCCCAGAGGATCTCGGCACCACGGCGCGCGAGCGTGTGCTCCTCGACGACGCTGCCCTGCAGCTTCACGACCTTATCGGCCGAGTACTCGCGGGTGACGCCCTTCCAGCGGGGGTTGGTGTCCCAGTCCTTCTGGATCTCCGCAGCGGTTTTCGGGGTGCCGGTGGTCGACATCTCTGACTCCACTTCCTAGTTCGGGTCGGGTGCCCCATGTGCGGACTTCGTCGGGTTCCGACTGCACTTCAGGCGGTCGGGGCCCTGCGATGTCCGAACACTGCTGGAGCGGCAATTTGCAGGCTTGCTATGCCCATCGGGTGTACTTCCACACGATTGCACACCAGAAAAGTGCCGTCTACCTGTTGCTAATGCAAATCTCGGCTAGCTTTCACACCCCATTTGCTAACTCTGCAAAATTTGCGCTCGAATTGCGGGCTCATAATCTACTAGCGGGTAGGCCTGACATGCGGATTTGCGTAACGGCCGTACTGTTAGCGCGGTCCATACCATCGACCGAATCGCGACACCGGCATTGCCGAGTGTGATGACCTTCACAAGCCATCGGACTCGGGTTCCGTGGCGGCGGTCACTGACGGCGGTCACATCCGGTGTCCCGGGACATCCGGGCCGCACCGGACTGCGAGACTTACCCAGCCGAATCCCCGCCCGAATCCAGCAGCCGAGGAGCACGATGCGGAAACTCTCGACCGCCGCCGCCCTTGCCGTCGCCGCGGCCACCGCTCTGCTACAGCAGCCGTTCGCCCAGGCCGCACCCGCCGCGGGCGGCTTCGAATCGGTCGCGCCACTGTCCACCGCGGCGACGCTGCCGGGTTCGGTGAATTCGCAACGATTCTTCTACGGCACCACCACCGTCGGCGACGCGCCGACCACGGCCAGTGCGGCGGTCTACTTCCCGCCGGGCGCACCACCCGCCGGAGGCTGGCCCGTCATCGCCTGGGCGCACGGCACCGTCGGCATCGGTGACGACTGCGCCTACAGCGTCGCCGGACCCGCCGCGGTCGATCGCGACTGGTCCTATCTCGGCGCCTGGCTGAAGCAGGGCTATGCGATCGTCGCGGCCGACTACGCCGGGCTCGGGTCCCCGGGCGCGCACCCCTATCTGGACGGCCGGGTCGAGGCGCACAACGTCGTGGACGCGGTCCGCGCGGCGAGTGGGCACTACCCGGCGCTGGCGCACAAGTGGGTCGTCGTCGGGCAGTCGCAGGGTGCGGGTGCGGCGGTCAGCACCGCGCGGTACGCGACCGCCTTCGGCCCGGATCTGGACTATCGCGGCGCGGTCGCGACCGGAACCCCCGCCTACATCGAGGATGTCCTGACCGCACTGGGTCCGGGCGTCCCGCCGATCGCGCTCAGCGGCGACATCACCGCCTATACGCTCTACATCCTGAACGGCCTGCGCACGGCCCGGCCCGAACTGAACATCGACTCCTACCTGACCCCGGAGGGCCGCTACTGGGTCGACCGCGCCCGCACCGAATGCCTCGGCCCGCTCGGCGCGGCCCTGATCTCGAACAGAGTGGTCGGCGGCAATTTCTTCGCCCGTCCCCTGGCCGCCATTCCGGACTTCCACGGCCTCCTGCACAACTACCTCGGCCTCCCCGAAACCGGCTACGACCGGCCGCTGTTCATGGGTCAGGGTCTCCTGGACATCGATGTGATCACCCCGGAAACCCTGCGTTTCGCCGCCGTCCTCACCGCCAACCGCCAGCCCCTCACCTTCCGCACCTACCCCACCGATCACAGCGGCACGGTCCTGGCCTCCCAACCCGACTCGATCCCGTTCGTGCGCAAACTCTTCGCCTGATACGGGTCCGCAACCAGCACCGATGCGGCGGAGGCTCGCCGATCGGCCTGTCCCCGAGCCGTACGGCCGGCTGTGTTCAGGGGCGGCGAAGGTGGTTCGGCGCGGTTACGCTCGGCGGAATGGATGTGGGACGCTGCGACGGGATTCTGCTCGCCGCGGGGGCGGGCACCCGATACGGGCGGCCGAAGGCGCTCGCCGAGGACGGTGCGTGGTTGCGGGGCGCGGTGGACGCACTGCTCGAAGGGGGATGTGTGCGGGTGCACGTGATACTGGGGGCGACGGGTCCGGCTCGGCCTGACGCGGACGGCCGATGGCTGGTGTGCGACTCTCCGGCCATCGCCATACCCGAAGGGGCGCAACCGGTTTGGGCAGCGGACTGGGCCGTGGGATTGGCCGCGTCGCTGCGCGCCGGGCTAACCGCCGCGGCGAGTGCGGCCGATCCGGCCGAGTACGCGGCGATCATGCCGGTCGACACCCCGGACGTCGGCGCGGACGTCGTGGCCCGGGTCCTCGCGGCCGCGCGCACCACGCCGAGCGGGTTGGCCCGCGCGGCTTTCCACGGCCGGCCCGGTCATCCGGTTGTGCTATCCCACAAGCACTGGGAAGCCGTGATCGATACCGCACAAGGAAATTCCGGAGCGAGGGAGTTTCTGGTCAAAAGACCGGATATTGTGGCCGTCACGTGTGACGATCTGGCGACGGGACGTGACCACGACTATCCGCCCACCGGCGCACGCTGATCGGGAGCTTGTGATGCGCGACATCGTCGATGACCTACTGCGGGTGTGGCACTCCGGGCGTATCGGCGCCCTCGCGACTCTGGTACGGACGTTCGGTCCGGCTCCCATGCCGATCGGTTCGGCGATGCTCGTCGATCCCGACGGACGCGTCTTCGGTTCGGTCTCCGATGGATGTTATGAAAGCGCCATCTATGACGCGGCAATCCACGCGGCTCGCTCCGGGCGCAAGGAATTGCAGCGCTTCGATCCCAGCACCGGCATGGACAGCGCCGACTGCGGCACCATCGATGTCTTCGTGGAACCGTTCTCCCGCAACGACTTTCCCGAATTTCCGGCTGTCGCGCAGGATCTGGCCGGATTCAAGCCGGTCACCCTGTTCACGGTGGTGTGGCATTCGGACCCGACGGTGATCGGGCAGCATCTGGTGACCGACCGGCGGCACAACACCGAACTGGTCGCGCTGCCGGAATCCGATGTGTTCTGCTGCTCATATGCCGCCGCACCGCGGCTGATCATCTTCGGCGCCAACGCATTCGCCGCCGCGCTGTGCATCCAGGGCAAGTTGCTGGGCTACCGCGTCACGGTCTGCGACGCCCGGCAGCGGTTCGCCGCCGAGCAGTCCTTTCCGGGGGCGGAGGTGATCGTCGACTGGCCGCACCGCTATCTCGAGGCGCAGGCCGCCGCCGGATTGATCGATTATCGTACGGCCCTGGTGACGGTCACCCAGGACCCCAAATTCGAGATTCCGCTGCTCACCACGGCGCTGCGACTACCCGAATTCGGCTATCTGGGCGCACTGGGCGCGGGCCCCGCGCACACTCAGCGCATGGAGGCCCTGTACGCCGGTGGTTTCAACGCCGAATCCCTGGCCCGGCTGTACACCCCCGCGGGCCTGGATCTGGGTGCGAGCACCCCGATGGAGACTGCCGTCGCGCTCGCCGCCGAACTCCTGGCCGTACGCTCGCGCACCCCATCGCATCACACCGGCCCCTTTCCCGCACTGACCACGCCCTGAACGTCACTCCCCCGCGAACCACGCCCGCGCCGAAGGCCGGAACAGCAGTACGACCAGCAGGATCGCGCTCGCCGGCCCCAGCCATCCGGGCGGGCGCCCCGCCGGAATCGACGGCACGGTCCACAGCATGTTCAGCACGGCCAGCAACACCGCGGTCACCCGAATCCCGCCGCCCACCGCCCCGAACGCCAGCGCCAGCGACCCCAGCAGCCAGCTCGGCACGAAGAACAGCGCGGTGATCCCCGCCGACCGCGCCCCGAACAACCACCCCGCCGAGGCCACACACACCAGCCCGATCACCGCCATCCCGCACGCCACCACCCGGGCCACCCGCACGGTCACCGGCATCCGCGCGGCCTCGTACTCCCCTACCTCAACCCCCTTGTCGGACATCATCTCTCCCATCCAGCAGGATCGATTCCACCACAGCGAATCCGAGGCGAACCCTACCGCCGGAGCCCACCGTCACCCTGGCGACGCGCCACCGGCAGCCGATCCCCCACGATCCGGTGCGGGGCGACGGCGTTCGGCGAGACCGGCGAGAACCGCGTAACCGGTAACGGGCGCCGGGTCGCGCGCACCTTCGGTGCTCGCCCCCGTGGCAGCGGTCGGCTAGCCGAGCACGCGCAGCAGGTGTTCGATCTCCTGCTGTACGGCACGGCGACCGGGGCCGAGGTATCGGCGTGGATCGGACACCGCCGCGTCGGCGGCGAGTTCCGCGCGGACCGACTGCGCCAGAACGATATTCAGCCGAGTCGCGATGTTGATCTTCCGCATGCCCGCGCGCACCGCCGAGCGCAATCCGGTGTCGGGCACCCCGGATGAGCCGTGCAGGACAAGGGGCACAGGCACTTTCGCGGCCAGCCGGGCGATCAGATCGTCGTCCAAGATCGCGTCGCGAGTGTGCATGGCATGCGAGGATCCCACCGCGACGGCCAATGCGTCCACACCGGTGGCCGCGACGAAGTCGACCGCCTCGTCCGGATCGGTGCGAACACCGGGCGCATGCGCACCGTCCTTACCACCCACCTCGCCCAGTTCGGCCTCGGCGAAGACCTCGCGTTCCCGGCACCAGCGCACGATTTTCGCTGTGCTGCGGACGTTCTCGTCGTAATCGAGCCGCGACCCGTCGTACATGACCGAGCGAACGCCGACTTCGACCGCCGCACGGATCAATTCATGCGAGGTCGCATGATCCAGATGCACCGCGAGCGGGGCCGTACTGTCCTCGGCGATCTGCAGGCACGCCCGCGCCAACGGCCGCAACCCGCCGTGATACCGGACGGTGTTCTCCGAGATCTGCAGGATCGCCGGACATTTCGCCGCCTCCGCGGCCGCGGCGATGGCTTCGGCGTGTTCCAGGGCGACCACGTTGAACGCCCCGAGCCCGCCCGGTTCGGCCGCGGCCAGCAGTTCGGGAACAGGGAGCAGACTCACGAGGCGACCTCCTGCGCTACAACCGGCGATTCCAACGCCGGCCTCCGGCGGCACGGCGCCGATTCGGCGACGACCGGGCTCACGACAGGACCGCCCTCGAACCCGAACCGACCCGAACGGCGATCAGGTCCCCGCGCCGGCCCATCCGACGCCATGTCATGAGGCCGTTTTCCCGGATACGGCGTCGAGTTCGGTGACCACGACATCCGGAGCCAACCGCTCGCGCAGCGCTCGATCGATCTCTCCGGCGACCGGAATCACCACGGCCGCAGCGGAAGTCGCGACCGCATCGGCCACGAGCGCGGCCCAGTCCGGTTCCGGCGCGGCGGCCAGTGCGGCGATGACGGCGGCGGCAGCGGCATCACCGGCGCCGGTCGGATTGCCCGCCATCGGCTCGGGCGGCACCCCGGACCAGGCCCCCGACGCGGTCACCGCGACGATGCCCTCAGCGCCACGGGTGGCGACCACCGCCCGCACACCACCCTCGATCAGCGGTCGCACCGCGGCGACCACCTCCTGCGGACTGCCCACGGGCGCTCCGGTCAATTGTTCGAGTTCGCCCCGATTGGGCATCAGCACGATGCCCGGCACCTCGGCGGCCAATTGCAGTGCGCGGCCGTCCACATCGCAGATCGTGGGCACCCCGGCCGCGAGCGCGGTGCGCGCCAGCTCGGCCGGAACCCCGTCGGCCACGCCGGCGGGCAGCGATCCGGACACCACCATCCCGCCTGAATCGTTCAGCATGCCCGCGACTCTGACCTTCAGCTGGTCGATCGCATAGGGTTCGCTCAATCGCGCGCCGGGCTCCCACAGCGAGGTGGCAGTACCGTCCCCGGATTCGCTGATCACCACGGTGCGCCGAATCCACGGCAGTGCGTGCACGAAATCCACCGGCAATTCGAGCTCGGCGGTCGCGGAGAACATGTGGTCCGCGAAACCGGTTGCCCGCGAATACTTTCCGAGCTGGTTCAACACACGCGAGACGTTGATCCCCTTACCGCCGATGCGCTGCTCGACCGACAGCACACGGTGCTCCCGCCCCCGCTCGAAACGCTCCACGCGATAGGTCATGTCGTAGGCGGGGTTCATGGTCACGGTCAGGATCACGTCAACTACCTTCCTCGTCGCAGGGTTCGACGCAACCCCATGTCCTCGTCGAGTACCAGGATGTCCGCGTACCGCCCGGGGCTCAGATCGCCGACGCCGCCCAGCCCCGCCGCCGCGGCCGGGGTGCTGGTTGCCGCGCGCACCGCATCGGCCAGTGCGACACCGCATTCCCGCACCGCCCAGCGCAGGCAGTCCAGCAGCGTCGACGTACCTCCGGCGATCGACCCGCTCGCGACCCGCGCCACCCCGCCGCTGACCCACACCGTCTGCGGGCCGAGCCGGTACTCCCCGTCGGGCAGCCCGGCCGCCTGCATCGCATCGGTGATCAACGCCACACGCCCGGGAGCGGTCGCGAAGGCCAGCGCGCCGAATCCGGGGTCGAGGTGCACACCGTCACCGATCAACTCCAGCACCGCATCGCCGTGGGCCGCGGCCACCAGCGAGGCGGCAACCGGTCCCGGGGCGCGATGATGCAGCGGCGGCATGCCGTTCGCCAGGTGGGTAACCAGGGTTCCGAATCCATTGGGCGACAGCGCATCCCGAAACTCATCGTAGTACGCGTCGCTGTGTCCCAGCGCGACGACGACACCGTTGTCCGCGAGTCGTTCGGCCGCCTCGAAAAATCCGGGGCGCTCCGGGGCGAGAGTCATCACCCGCAGTCGCCCGGCCGCCGCCATGAGCAGCCGATCGATCAGGGCGGGATCGGGATCGAGCAGATACCGCGGATCCTGTGCGCCGCAACGCACCTCCGACAGGAACGGTCCTTCGGCGTGCACGCCCGCGATCACCCCTTCGGCAGCCAATTCGCCCAGCATGGCGGTCTGGGCGACCATATCGTCCGGCGCGGCCGTCACGATCCCGGCCAGCACCGTCGTGCTGCCGTTGCGCAGATGATATTCGGCCGCACCGCGCGCCTCGTCCGGATTTGTCGTATCGAACCGATGCCCGAACCCACCGTGATTGTGGATATCGACGAGCCCGGGAATCACCGTCCCGTCGAAGGACGGCGGCGAAATGTCCGGATGTGCGCCGGCCCAGGACGCGAAGGATTCCACCGCGACGATCCGCTCGCCTCGGAACGTGACGACGCCGTCCTCGAACGAATTCGACGCCGCGACGATACGACCCCGCAGCCGGGTCTGCGGCTCTCGGTTCACACCATCACCTCGTCCATCACGCGCCCGCGCACTACCTGCCTCGATGCCCGCGCACGAACCGTACCCGCCCGGACTCCCCGCGCCGCAACCATTCGGCAAATTCGACTGGGACGGTTGCGTCGATAGATCATTCCAGCGTGCCCGAACGGGCATATCGGGCAGCCCCGACCAGCCCCGCACGCGCCCCGAACTCACCCAGCACCACCCGCGGCGCGGGGACCACACACAGCAGTTCGGTCAGCCGATCCTGCAGCGCACCGGTCAGCACCACACCCGCGCCGGCCAGCCCGCCACCCAGGACCACCAGTTCCGGGCAGACCGCGTGGATGACGCCGAACAATCCCTCGGCGAGTGCGTCGATGGCGTCGGCCACCACCGCTCGCGCCTCGGGATCACTGTCCAACACCGCGAAAACTGTTTCCGCCCCGGGGATTTCACGCCCGGTGCGGGCGGTGTAGGCACGGGCGATCGCCGCACCGGAGGCGACCGTCTCCACACATCCGACATTGCCGCACGGACAGCGCAGCCCGTCTCGATGGCGGACCGGAATATGCCCGTACTCCCCGGCCTGACCGGCCGCACCGCGCACCAGCCGCCCACCGACCGACAGGGTTCCGCTGATTCCGGTCCCCAGGATCAGGACGCACACGTCGTCACAGCCGCGACCCGCGCCGAATCGCCATTCGGCCCAGCCCGCCACCGCGACATCGTGTTCGATCAGCACCGGCATACCCCAGCGATCGGTGAACCGGCTGCCCACCTTCACATCCCGCCACCCGACGTTACTGCTGAACACAGCCAGCGAACGGACGGGATCCACGATGCCGGGCAGGATCACCGCGGCTTGCGCCACTCGACCACGTTGTGCGACAGGAAGTTCCGCGAGCAGCCGATCACCCAGCGCACCCATCGCATCGAAGGCCGCCGCGCCGGGCGGGGTCGCGACGGTACCGCTGCTCAGCACCTCGCCCGCGGCATCGGTGATCTCGGCTTTGATCGTCGTCCCGCCGACATCCACGGCCAGGACCGAATCCGCGGGTCCGGGAATGCGCACCACTGATCCGTCAGCCCAGGATCACCGAGCGATTCAGGCTGCGCGGATGGTCGGGGTCCAGCCCGAGATCGGCCGCGCGCATCTGGCACAGCCGGTGCACCCGCACCAGATCGGCCATCGGATCGATATCGCGATGTTCGAAGTGCGCGCCCGTGGCCGCGACGTCCTGCGCCAAACCGGACGGCAGCGCACCGAAGGCCCACACCACGCGCCCGGGCGCGGCGATGCTGACCGGTCCGTGCCGCCATTCGGTGGCCAGGTATCCCTCGGTCCAGGACTGGCAGGATTCGCGCAACTTGAGCCCGGCCTCGTCGGCGATCGCCGCCGCGAAACCCATTCCGACGAAACTGATCTGCTCGGCCGACCGCACCGCGGCCAGCGACTCTGCCGGGTCCTCCGCGAGTACCTCGCGGGCCTGCGCGATCACCGGCGCGAGATCCTCGCCCAGATGCCACCGCAGAATCGCCAGCGCGGTGGTGGCGAAACGGGTCTGCACCACCGACTGCTCGTCCACATCGGCGATGAGGATCGGATCGGCGAGGTCGAGCACCGGCGTACCCGGGCTCGAGCAGATCACCGCCCGCGGCACACCCTCGGGCAGCGCGCGCATCGCCTCGAGCACCTCGGTCGTGGTGCCCGAACGGCAGATGATCAGGTAGCGATCGTAGTCGCGGCCACGCACCTGCCCGGCGGGCCAGGCATCGGTTACCCCCTGCCCGGCGGATTCACGCAGCTCGGAGATCGCCCGGGACATGAAATACGAAGTGCCGCAACCGATCACGGCCACCCGCTCACCGGGCTGCGGCAGCAGCGCGGCATGGTCGGCGGCGATCCGCGCGGCGCGCGTCCAGTCGTCGGGCTGGGTGGCCGCCTCGGCGGCCAGATGGGACTCGGGAAGCGGACGGATTTCGGCGATGCGATCGGCGGAGGTCGGCACGCCACCAGAATCACCCCGATGATCGTTCATGTCAACTTTACATTCGAAACGGTCACATTCGATCATCGATTGGGCTAGATTCGGACCAATCGACCCGTTCGCTTCATCATCCGCGTTCGCCCCGCCGGGTGTGCAGCATTGAAAGGCTCTCTCGTGAAACGTCCACTCCGCGGCGCGTTGTCCGCGCTCGCGCTGGCCACCGGCCTGGCGCTGACCGTCTCGTCCTGTGGGTTCGGCGGCGGCAAATCCAATGCCGACGATCCCAACACGATCACCTTCCTGGCGCCGATCTACAGCGACGGCACGAAGGCCGAATGGGATTCGATCATCGCCGATTTCGAGAAGCAGAACCCGGGCATCAAGGTCGATCTGCAGATGGAGTCGTGGAAACAGATCCCCGACGTGGTCCGCACCGACCTGCAATCCGAGTCCAGCACACCCGACCTGCTCAACATCGACGCGTACTCGACCTACGCCTCGGACGGGAAGCTCTATCCCGCAAGCGATATCGCCGACCCGTCGGTGCTGAGCGATCTGCAGCACAGCTTCGTCCAGAACGCCTCGATGAACGGAACACAGTGGGCGCTACCGCTGTTCGCGTCCACCCGGACGCTGTTCTACAACACCGATCTGTTCGCGAAGGCGGGTATCGCCGCGCCCCCGAAGACCTGGGCCGAACTGACCGACGACGCGAAGAAGATCCAGGCCCTCGGCGGTGGCGTCTCCGGCTACGGCCTGCCGCTGGGTCAGGAGGAGACGCAGGCCGAGACCTCGCTGTGGACGTTCGGTGCGGGCGGGAGCTGGTCCGACGGTAACAACCTCACGGTCGACACGCCGCAGAACCTCGAGGGCGTGCGGGCGCTCGCGGCGATCGCCGATGCCGGTGCGACACAGCCGAATCCGGGCGCGACCGACCGCACCCCGCTGATCAACGTCTTCATCCAGGGCAAGATCGGCATGATCGAGGGCCTGCCGCCGGTGATCAATATGATCCAGCAGAAGAATCCGGGCCTGAAGTACGCCACCGCGCCGACGCCGACCAAGGACGGTGCGCCGGTGACCCTCGGCGTCGCCGATCATCTGATGGCGTTCAAGAAGAAGGTGGACAAGCGGCCGGCGATCAAGAAGTTCCTGGACTTCTTCTACCAGCCGAAGACCTACGCCGGATTCGTCAAGGCCGAGCATTTCATCCCGGTGACCACCAGCGGCGCTCAGGCCATGGCCGACGATCCGGTCGTGAAGGCTTTCGGCGCAACGCTTCCCGTAGCCAAGTTCTATCCGAGCAACAACCCGCAGTGGGCCAAGGTGGAAGGCGCGATGAAGCAGCAGCTCGGCACCGTCGCCCAGGGCGCCGATCCGGCGAAGGTATTGCAGACCATCCAGCAGGCGGCGAGTTGACCAGCGCCACGGCGGCATCGGTTCCGCGCCGATCCATGGCAACGCTGCGCGCGCTGCCGTGGATCGGCCCGGCGCTGGTGCTGATCGCCGCGATCGTGGCGTTCCCTGCCGCCTACATGATCTGGACCTCCACCCGCAAGCTCACCTCGTACGGGCAGGATCTGGGCCCGGCGGGAATGGCCAACTACCGCAGGCTGTTCGGGATCAGCGCGCTGGGCAGCGTGCTGGGGCATACGGTCGTGTGGGTGGTCGCGGTCGTACTGATCACACTGGTGCTGTCCGCGGCGCTGGCGCAATTCCTGAACAAGGATTTTCCGGGCCGCACCGCGGTCCGGCTGGCGGTGCTGGTGCCGTGGGCGGCCTCGGTGGTGATGACCACGACGGTCTTCGCGTACATGCTCGATCCGGATGTCGGGATCGCCAACCGCTTCCTGGTCGATATCGGCGTCCTGCACCGGGGCTTCGGATTCACCAAACAGGCGGGCCCGGCATTCCTGGTCGCGATCGGGGTCGCGGTATTCGTCTCCATCCCGTTCACCACCTACACGATTCTCGCCGGGCTGCAATCGATTCCGGCCGAGTTGGGTGAGGCGGGCCGGGTGGACGGCGCGAGCGCATGGCAGCGGTACCGCTATCTCACGCTGCCGCAGTTGCGTCCGGCGATCGCGGTAGCGGCGATCATCAACATCATCAACGTATTCAACTCGCTGCCCATCCTGCAGGTGCTGACCGGCAGTATCGCCGGATTCGGCGCGGACACCACGACGACGTTGACCTTCAAACTGATTCAGCAGAATCAGGAGCTGAACACCGCCGCCGCGCTGAGCGTGCTGAACTTCGTGCTGATCGTGGTGATCATCGTGATCTACATGAAACTGATCCGCCCGGCCGGAGAGGAAGCGCGATGACGTCGCAATCGATGACCGCGACAACGGTATCCGAGCCCACTGAACCTGCTGCCGCGCAATCCGTTTCGCCCACCGGGCCGAAACGTTCCGGGCGGCGTTGGGATCTCACGATCGTCGGCGTCGTCATCGCGCTGATCTTCCTGATCCCGTACATCGTGATGGTGCTCGGCTCGCTGAAGCCGCGTTCGGAGATCCTGCACATTCCGCCGAGTTACCTGCCGCACCAGTGGAGTCCCGGCAACTACGGCACCATGTGGCAGACACCGGAAACACCGCTCCCGTTCAATATGGTCAGCACCATCGTGATCTCGGTGTGCGCCACGGTGATCGTGCTGCTGGTGGCGATCCCGGCCGGGTATTACACCGCGCGACGGCGCTTTCCGGGCAAGCTCGCCTTCCTCGGCCTGGTTCTGGTCACCCAGATGCTGCAACCCGTGGTGCTGGTGACGGGTCTGATCCGGGAGTTCTTCGCACTCGGCATCAACGACACCTGGCTGGCGATGATTCTGGTCAACGCCGCGTTCAATCTGTCCTTCGCGGTGTGGATCCTGCACAGTTTCTTCGCCTCGGTACCGGTGGAGATCGAGGAGGCCGCACAATTGGACGGGCTCAACCGAATTCAGACGCTGACCCGGGTGAGCCTGCCGCTGGTGTGGCCGGGCATCGTCACCGCGACCATCTTCGCCTTCGTCTCCTGCTGGAACGAATTCGCCGCCAGCCTGGTCATTCTGACCACGCCGGAGAATCAGCCGCTGTCGGTGGCGCTGACCAAGTTCATCGGACAGTACGACACGGCTTGGCAGTACGTGTTCGCCGTCTCTACTGTCGGCGTGGTGCCCGTTGTCATCCTGTTCGCGTTGATCGAGAAGCGCTTGGTCGCGGGTCTGACCGCCGGAAGCGTGAAATGACCGCCGCGACAGACCGTTCTCAGCGCTGGAATCGCCTGCTGGAACTGCTCTCCGAGTCCGGACGGCTGACCGTGGAGGAGGCCGCGGCGATCCTCTCGGTCTCCCCCGCCACCATCCGGCGGGATTTCACCTCCCTGGCCGATCAGCAGCTGGCCACCCGCACACACGGCGGTATCGTGGCGACCTCGGTCGCCTACGATCTGCCGGCCCGCTATCGCGGCACCGGCGACGAACCCAAACAGCGCGTCGCGGAATACGCTGCGGCGCTGGTCAACCCGACCGAGGTGGTGGGCCTCAACGGTGGCACCACCACCACGGCGGTGGCCCGCGCCCTGGCTGGTCGCCCGGATCTGCCGACCTCGGCGGACAATCCGATGACCATCGTCACCAACGCGCTCAATATCGCGGGCGAACTCGTGCTGCGCCCGCATCTGCGCACCATCTGCATCGGCGGCCAGGCCCGCCGCGAATCGTACGAACTGCACGGTCCGCTGGCCGAGCGCGCTATGGCCCAATTACATTTGGACACCTTGATTCTCGGCGTGAACGCCATCACCGCCGCGGGCGGCGCCCAGGGTCGCCACCTGGACGAGTCCGGTATCAACGCCGAAATGGTCCGTCGTGCCGACCGCGTCATCGTGGTCGCCACTGCCGAAAAACTCGAAACCACTGCCCTGGCCCGCATTTGCCCCATCGAAGACGTGGACATCCTGGTCATCGACACCGCGGCCGACACAGAAGCCATTGCCGCCATCCGCGACGCGGGCGTCCGGGTGGACCTGGTCTGACCCCGTACCATCCTCCGTTGCTATACGGAAATATTTGGCGGGCAATATATCCGGCGTGGAACCACTCCCACCGAAGAACCTGCTGCTGGACGCCTGCCGGGGTCTGCCGCACGGGGAAAACCTCGTGCTGCGGTCCGCGTGTCGGCTGGCCGAGCTGCACGAACAGCGGCTCGATGCGAGTCCCGGGGTCACCGCCGATATCGATCGGCGCAGAGCGCACCTGGTACACGAGATAGATCGCTGGGTCGCGCGGGAGCTACCCCACGCCCACCGCGGTGTGCGATTGCATACCGAGACGGTGGGCACCGTGATCGATCGGCTGGCGCAGTTCTCGGCGCTGGCCTACCTGACTCTGACCACCGCGCCCGAATGGGTGATCAGCGATGCCTGGCGACGGCTCAGTCAACTGGCCGTCGCCTATGACGATCTGGCGGCGGAGGTCGTCGCGGGACGCTGCCGACTACCGGATCTGAGCGACCACCACGAATACGGACCCTGATTCGGCGGTACAAACCGGCGGGCCCGCACGGAGCACCGGCCACGTGACACCAAAAAGTTGCTGCCGGCGCCGCGGCCAAGGTTCAACGGCGCCGGCAGCGGGAAAACGGTTCAACCCCCATCTGTGATTGTGCTCCCGGGCACCCTCGTCGACCAGGTCTTTCACCTGAGAAGACGCTGATAAGTTGCCAGCAGATCGCCCAAAACGCCTAACGGCGGCGCTGGCGAGGGAGTGCAGCGCCGCCGATGGCTGGGATGACGGATCAGGGCAGTTGATCCGCGCCGGTCGAACCCGACAACTATCGATCCTGCGCCCGCTACCTCGAGAACCTCCGCGAGAAAACTGTGAATGAACTGGCAATGGCTCGACTCGGGGCGGTAGGCGCGCTCACCTCCTGATCACCTGAGTGCCGCTCATTCCGTCGTGGTGGGCACTGTGGCCAGTAGGGCACGGGTTTCCGCCACAACCCGATCGCTGAACTCGGGGTCGCGCACCTGCGCGGAGGCGAGCATGGGCTTGCCGTTCTCGTCGTAGTAGACGCCGGTCGCGTCCGATTTGTCGGTCAGGACCTTGGTGATGACACGGGCAGCGCGCTTCGGAGTACTCCAGTACTTGATCAGGGGCGCCAGCGGCGACATCGCATACTTCGCGATGAACCGGAGGAAGGCATTCGCATCGCGACCGAGCCCGGTTCCCGGGTTGAAACCGGGTTCGACGGCGTTGAAGCGCAGACGCGGCGTCTCCCGAGCGAATGCGAAAACCGTCGCGAGCTCACACTGCTTGGAAGTCGCATAGGCATCGAAGCCCGGATTCGACGAACCGCCGGGCATCCATTCGCCGCGGGCGCTCGCCTCCGCGCAGAGGTAGCGGCCACCGCGAAATCCGGCGACGACCGCGGGCTTCCGCTCGGGGTCCTCAACTCCCGAGCAGGTGAACACGATATTCGCGCCGTCGGGCAGATGCGGGATGAGCGTCTCCGTGAACACGAATGGCCCGAGATGATTGGTCGCGAAGGCAAGGTCCCACCCCTGCGCGCTTCGACCCGCCCGGACCGGCATGATGCCGGCATTGTTAACGATGCCGGCGATCGGAAGACCGAGGGCGATGATCTCCGCCGCCGCCAGTCGTACACGCCGGATATCGGAGAGGTCGCAGACGACCGATACCGCGTGACCGCCTGGCCGCGCGTTGATCTCGGCCTCGACCTCACCGAGCTTGTTCGGGTCTCGACCGACCAGGACAACAACGCCGTACTCGGCGAGCTCGAGTGCGGTGCGACGGCCGATGCCGGAAGTGGGACCGGTGATGATCCACGCCTGCCCCGGGGAAGGGGTGCGGGCCGAGTTGTTCATGGATGGTTCCTTTGCCGTCTTGGTGTGAAATCAGTCGTCCGCTGGGGGACAGGAGCCCGCGAGCACTCGCCAGATCGCCTCGAACGCGGCATCGCCGTAACCGTCGGGCTGGGCGGGCTCGCGAATCATGGCGTCCATGGTCGCGTCGGCCATGGCGGTCACCAGGGTCAGCACGAAACCGAGCGGAACATCCCGCATGGGGCCGTTCGCGCGGCTGCGCTCCAGCAGTTCCGCCATGCCGACCTGCGCCTGACGCACCGCCTGATGACTCTCGGCGGTGATGTCAGCCGCTACCTCCAGCCGGGCCAACGTCCGCCGCTTGTCCGGGTTGTTCATCGCCCAACGCAGCCACTGCCACCACATGTGACGCACCTGCTCGCGCGGGGCGCCGTCCGCGGGCAAGCCGACGATCGCCGCGGTCCCCATCTCGGTCTTGAGCTCGACATACAGCTCGTTCAGCAAGGTCGGCCTGGTGTCGAAATAGAGGAACAAGGAACCATTGGAAACTCCTGCCTCCTTCGCGATCGCGGCCATCGCCGCGCCCAGCCCCTGGGACGCGATCACACGGGTTGCTGCCGCCAGGATGGCGCTTCGCCGGTCCGCACTTCGAGGTCTGGGCATGTCCGAAAGCCTATAAAAGAGTGTCTAGTCAGTCAACTACGTCGGGCCGCTTCCCCTGGAACCAATCCAAGTCCGAGGGTCCGAAACGACACTCTCTCGTTCCGCCAACCGCGAACAACACCAACCGCGGGGCCGCGAACCGGCCGGAGCGAATCGGAGGCCGAGGCGGCTGAAGCGGAGGCCGAAGCTACAGCAGTGCTCGCACGGCGTCCATGGTGTCGGCATCGGCGGCCTCTTTGTCGGGCCGGTACCGCACGACTCGGGCGAATCGCAACGCCGCACCACCCGGATAGCGCGAGCTGACCTGCACCCCGTCCAAGGCGATCTCCACCACCAGCTCGGGCCGCAGGTAGACGGTGTGTGCGTCGCGGGTGCGCTCGTGGCGGGGGAATTCCTCGGTCTGCCAGCGCAGCAGGGCGTCGGTGAGGCCCTTGAAGGTCTTGCCGACCATGATCGGTTCGCCGCCGTCCGGATCGCGCGCACCCAGGTGCAGATTGGACAGGTAGCCGGTGCGGCGGCCGTATCCCCATTCCGCGCCGAGCACGATCAGATCCAGCGTGTGCGTGGGCTTGATCTTCTGCCAGGCCCGGCCGCGACGTCCCGCCGCATAGGGCGTGGTGAGCGATTTGATCACGATCCCCTCGTGTCCGGCGGCCAGGGCGGCGTCGAAATAGTCGGCGGCAGCCTCCGCATCCGGCCGCGCCAGCGCCGGGATACTATGTGCCGCAGCTATTTTCGCCAACGCATCCCGACGCTCGGACAGCGGTGCATCGAGCAGGTCCGCGCCGTCCAGGTGCAGGCAGTCGAAGAAATAGGGATGCAGGAGCAGATCGCGCGTCGAGGTGATCGGCTGCCCCGCGACGGTCGGCGCGATATCGGAGGTGGCGAATCGGCTCATCGTCTGCTGGAACGGCCGGGGCCGACCCGAATCGTCCAATGCCAGCGTCTCGCCGTCGAGAACTACGCTGTCGCAGGGTAATTCGGTGACGAGTCGAACCAGTTCGGGCACCCCGGCGGTGATATCGCGCAACGTCCTGGTGAATACCCACACCTGGGATCCCTTGCGGTGCACTTGAATTCGCGCGCCGTCCAGCTTGTACTCCACACTCACCTCGCCGCCGAACTCGGCCAGCGCCCCGTCCAGCGTCGCACCGGGCGAGGCGAGCATGGGCCGGATCGGCCGCCCGACTTCGAGGCCGAACTCCGCGAGCGCCCCCGCACCTCCGGTCATGGCCGCCACCGCGGTCACCGGCAGCCGCCCGGACAGCATGTATGCCCGGCGCACCTGATCCACCGGCACCTGCGCCGCACTCGCCACCGCCTCGGCGACGAGCGCGGCCAGCGCGCCCTGGCGCAGCTCACCGGTCAGCAGTCGCACCAGAAACTCCCGTTCCGGCTCGGTGGCAGCGCTCAACAACGCGGTCAGCAATTCCTGACGACGGGCCGAGGACCCCTTTCCCGCGGCGGCCGCCAGCTCGTCCAGGGCGTGTTCCACCTCGGCGACCGTCAGCACCGCCTCCGTCGCCGCGGCGGCATCGATCGCGGACAACGTGCGCCAGCCCGCGCCGAGCCGCCCCTGTGTCGGCTCTCCCGAAACCCACGCGACGACCGGGGCCAGCTCACCGCCGCCCGCCCGGACGAGTAAGTCGGCCAGGGTGGCGATCTTGAGTTTGCGCGATGAGGTCGCCCGCACGGTCCGCGAGGCTTCCACGACGTCCGAGAGCAGCACGAGTCCGACCGTAGCGCGGGGCTGTGACATATTGCTCAGCCGATTTGTTAATCGACTATTGGCAATGCTGCGAAGGCTTCCTAAAGTGGACATATGGCCAAGACTTATGTCGGGTCGCGGCTTCGTCAGCTGCGCGCGGAGCGGGGTATGAGCCAGGTCTCGCTCGCCAAGAAGCTGGACATCTCGGCGAGCTACCTCAACCAGATCGAACACGATGTGCGCCCGCTGACGGTGCCGGTGCTGCTGCGCATCAGCGAGGTCTTCGGCGTCGACACCAGCTTCTTCTCCTCACAGGACGATACCCGGCTGATCGCCGAGCTGCAGGAAGTGGTGATGGACCAGGAGCTCGCGATCGAGGCCGACGCGCAGGAGATCGCCGATATGGTCTCGGCGCATCCGAGTCTGGCGCGCGCGATGGTCAATATGCACCGCCGCTACCGCAACACCACCGCCCAGCTCGCCGCGGCCACCGAGGACCGCTTCTCCGACGGCAGCGGTTCGGGCGCGATCTCCCGTCCACACGAGGAGGTCCGCGACTTCTTCTATCAGCGGCAGAACTACATCCACGAATTGGATACCGCCGCAGAGGAACTCACCAACCGGATGCGCTTCCACGGCGGCGATCTCAAGCGCGAGATAGCGCGTCGCCTGTCCACTGTGCACGGCGTCCAGATCATCGAGCGAATCGATTTGGGCGAGGGCGTACTACACCGTTTCGACGCCGAGGCCGGGCGACTCGAGATCGCCCCGCACCTCTCGGGCGGGCAGCGAGTGTTCAAACTCGCCGCCGAACTGGCCTATCTGGAATGCGGCGAACTGATCGACAAACTGGTCGAAGAGGGTAATTTCGCCTCCGAGGACACCCGGATCCTGGCGAAACTGGGTCTGGCCAACTACTTCGCCGCCGCCACCGTGCTGCCGTACTCGCATTTCCACGAGATCGCCGAGGACTTCCGCTACGACATCGAGCGTCTCTCGGCGCATTTCACGCAGAGCTACGAAACCATCTGTCATCGCCTCTCCACCCTGCAGCGCCCGAAACTGCGCGGTGTGCCGTTCTCCTTCGTGCGTGTGGACCGCGCGGGAAATATGTCGAAACGGCAGTCCGCCACCGGATTTCACTTCTCCTCCTCCGGCGGCACCTGCCCGCTGTGGAACGTCTACGAGACCTTCGCCTATCCCGGCCGGATCATGACCCAGATCGCGCAGATGCCCGACGGCCGCCGCTACCTGTGGATCGCCCGCACCGTGGAACGCCGCGCCACCCGCTACGGCGAGCCCAGCAAGACCTTCGCCATCGGCCTGGGCTGCGAACTCCGCCACGCCGGACGCGTCGTCTACGCCGACGGCCTGGATCTCAACGACCCCCAGGTCACCCCGATCGGCGCAGGCTGCCGCGTCTGCGAACGCGCCAACTGCCCCCAGCGCGCCTTCCCGCCACTGGGTAAATCTCTCGACATCAGCGAACACCGCAGCTCCATCTCGCCGTACGTGTTGCGATAGGACCGTTTCCCGCCCGAGGTCATTCCCACTGAGCTGCAATGCGGTTCACGAGCGCATCGACGCATGCATCGGGAGATCGACCACCGAACACCGCAACTCGACCTCGCACGCCATCGCAACAGACGCGGTGGCCGCCGCTGCCGACCCGGATTGCCGAGGACAGTGCCGGGTCGATTGCGCTACATTCCCTCTGGGCCGCAGCACAGTTTCACCAGCGCGGTCGACGTGTGCGTCGGGGAGGTTCGGCAGTGGGTTTGCAGCCGGGGGCTGTGTTCAACGAGTTCACCATCGAACGCCTGCTCGGCTCCGGTGGGATGGGCACGGTGTACCTGGCCAAACACCCGCGTCTGCGCCGCCGGGTGGCGCTGAAGGTGCTCACCGACACCTTCACGCTGGATCCGAAGGCGCGCTTGGCCTTCGATCGCGAGGCGAACCTCGCGGCCGGGCTCGATCACCCCAATATCGTCCCCGTCTACGACCGCAACGCCGCCGACGATCCGGATCTGTGGCTGGCGATGCGCTACGTCGACGGCGGCGACGCGGCCGCACTGCTGAGCGATCATCCGGACGGCCTGGCCCCCGAGCGCGGTGTGCGGCTGATCGACGACGCCGCGCGCGCACTGGATTACGCGCACGACCAAGGGGTGCTGCACCGGGACGTGAAACCGGCGAATCTGCTCATCGAGACCGATCACCGGCACAACGAGCGCGCGGTACTGACCGATTTCGGCATCGCCCGCACCCTCGACGACACCGTGACCATGTCCGGAATCGCCGCCAGCTTCGCCTACGCCGCCCCCGAACGATTCACCGATGCACCCGCCGACCGCCGCGCCGACATCTACTCCCTCGGCTGCACCCTGTACCAGCTGCTGACCGGCCGGCCACCGTACCCGCGCAAGGACCAGGCAGCCGTGATCGGCGCACACCTGACCGCACCGCCGCCCGCACCCCGCGCCCTGCGCCCGGAACTCCCCGCCGAACTGGACGCCGTGATCGCCACGGCACTGGCCAAATCGCCGGCGGACCGATACGCCAGCTGCACCGCCCTGGCCGAGGCGGCGACACGGTGCCTGGCGCCGGCCGACATTACGGTGCGCTGGGGATCCGCACGGCCACATATATTTTCGGTCGGCCCGATGCTCCACTCACCTGTAGCCGAGCCGGCGCCTCCGCCGCCGGTCGCCCCACCTGCCCACCCCCCGTCAGCCGCCACCCCTACGCCTCGGCAACCAGTCGACGCCGACCGAGCAGCCTCACAATCAGCCGCCGAACCGGCCTCGCCAGTACCGGCCGACGACCGAGCGTCCCGGCAGCAGGTTGCCGATCGATCCTTCCCGCCACCGGCTCCCGGCTCAGCGACCTCGCAACCAGTCGAAGCCTCAGCGCTCGCCGACCCCACACTCCCGAGACCGGTCGGCAAGTCGATGATTCGGCCACCGATCGCTGATCAACCAGGCGCCGAATCACACTCGACGGCCGAGCCGACGCCCGCGCTGCCCGTTGCCGAATCAACGCCTTCGCCAACGGGTTCCGAGCCGCTGCCCCTGTCACCGAACGGCGAGTCGATACCCGCGCTGCCGAGCGTGGCGTCAGCGGCCGGCCCGGCGTCCGCCCGGATCGCGTCGGAGTCGAGGATCGGCGCCGACCGCCCGCCGCACGGTCGGCGGCTCGCGATCGCGGCGGGCTCGGGCATCCTGGTGGCGGCGGTCGCCGCGGCCGGTGTGCTCTACGCGATACGTGAGACCTCGACCACGCCCAACACGACGCCGACGTCTTCGGCTGTCTCACAACAGGTTACGCCGACGACAACGCCCCCGCCGAGCACCACGCAACCAGCGCCCGCGCCGGAAACCACGCTCGCCACCGCCGCCTCGCCCACCGAACAAGCCCAGCCGACCGCCCCTGCCATCCAGCCGAACACCTACACACCTGCGGCCCCACAGGTGGTCCCGCACTCGAAGTCGTACTAGATACGCTGTCCGGCAGGGTTGTCCACCCACTATTTCCCACTCGGCGCGAGCCGGGCCACCGGTCCCGGCCGGTCGCGCCACTACCGCTATCCGCCGGCGTGTGGGGCGCGTGCAGCGGAGGATCCTTCTCGAAGGACCTCCCCGGTGAGGTTGCGGTTGGCGTCCGATCCCAGGAACACGATCAGGCGGGCGACATCGTCGGGATCGGACAGTCGCCGGGTCGGGGTGCCCGCGGCAAGCTTGGCGATCACGGCGTCGGGAAACGCCGCCCTGGTTTCGGTGAGGGTGAGCCCGGGCGCGACGACATTGACGAGAATGCCGTCCCGGCCACCCTCCCAGGCGAGACTGCGCGACAGGCCGTACAGGCTGGATTTGGCCGTGCCGTATGGGCCGGGTCCGGGGATGCCTTCCTCGGCGACGCTGGAGGAGATCAGTACGATCCGCCCCCAGCCGTTCCTGCGCATGCCCGGCAGCACCGACCGGATCACCGCCACGGCGCCGATCAGGTTGGCGCCGATCATTCTGTGCCAGTGTTCGAGCGGCACATCCTCGAACCGAACACTCGGGTCGGGCGGGGCGTCCCCACCCCAATCGACCGCGTTGGCGACGAGGACTTCGATATCACCCCACCGCTCGGTGACCGCTTCCACCGCCGCCGTAGCGGTGGTGGAATCGGCGAGCCGCAACGGCACGACCATCGCCTCCCCGCCGGCCGCCTCGACCGCCGAGGCCGCTGTCTCCGCGCCCGCGCGGTCGGTGTGGTAGGTGATCGCTACTCGAGCCCGCTCGGCCCCGAACGCGCGAGCCGTGGCAGCGCCGATGCCTTTGGAGGCGCCGGTCACCAAGACCACCCGGCCCTTCATTCCCGTATCCATGTTTCTCCGATTTCCGTTGTTCCCGGGCAGGCGAGCGCCCGGCTGAAAGTTGTTGCAGGAGTGTTTGACTCAGCTCGACGGTGGTTGTCGTGACCCGATCGAGGTGCCGAGCGCGGCAGCGGCTTTCAACGCGGCAGCTTGCGAGGTCCGGTGAGCGTCCTCGAACTCGGCGAGGAACGGCACATGGAGCGCGTTGGTCAGTCCGGTATGGATGAAATGCAGATCCGTGAGCCCGAGTATCTCGAAATAGGCCCGCAGGTAGGGCTCCTGGTAGTCGTGCACCGCACGTGGTGTTCCCGGCGCGTACGAGCCGCCCCTGGCGGTGACCACGACGGCAGTCCGCCCAGCCAGCGGCAGCCAGGGAAAGGAGACCTGATCGATCCACGCCTTGAGCGTCGAGGGGAGTGAGAAGTTGTACATCGGGCTCGCGATCAGCAAGACATCGGCGGCAAGGAGTTCCTCGATGAGCGGCCGGCTGACCGCCCAGCTTCTCTCCTGTGCCGGTGTTCGCACCACACTCGACATGCCCTGCCAGCTCCCGGATTCCCGCGGCAGACGCCTGGGTCGCGATCTCGGTGCGGGCCTCATCGACCGGCGGCACGGGATCGAACCCCAGATCGCGATAGGTGTAGTCACCGCCGGGATGTGCAGTACGCCACTCGGCGGCGAACACTGCCGAGACTTCGCGGGAGAAAGACGCCCTTCTGGCGCTGGAGTCGATGTGCAGTAGATGGGCCATGGTGTCTCCGGTCTCTAGATTACATAGCCGACTATTTAATAGCCGACTGTACAATAGCCGACTATGGAATCACCCACTCGATCGGGCCGCGACATCGCTCGGGCCGCCGGTCCCGTCGGCTACGCTCTCGCTCTCGCCGCGCGCGCACATCGGGCCGATCTGACGCAGCGGCTCGCCCAGCTCGGGCTGCACCCCGGCCAGGAGCTCATCGTGGTCGACCTCCACGAGAACCCGGAGTCGACCCAGGCCGAACTGGTTGAGCGCATGGGTATCGAGCAGCCCACGATCGCCAAGACCATCAGCCGTATGGAGCGTTCCGGCTTCGTGGAGCGCACCCACGACGATTCCGACCGGCGAGTGATCCGGCTGCGCCTGTCCGCACGAGGGCAACAGGCGGTCGAGGCGGTGCGAGTCGCGTGGCGCGACGCCGAAATCGTGGTCACCAGTGGGCTCAGCGGGGCCGAACGCCGCCAACTCGTAAGTCTGTTGCAAAGGATCGCTGAACCGTGATTGCCGGATGATCCCCGTGGCGGAACAGCCCGCGCACGCGCGGCGACCGGTAGCCGGTCCGGCCGAGAGCGGCGAGTTCAGCGTCGATGTCGATGGCGCCGAAGAAGTCGATGTTCTCGCTGTGCGCCGATCCCGGTCCGCTCACAGCGGTCCGCGGGTGGGGAGGCGCTCCCGAACCGGTCCACGCCAGATATCGACCGTCGCCGTCGATCGCGGGCACCTGTTAGCGTGAGGCATGGTGACGACGAAGCCGCGTATCGAACCGGGCCGCCTGCGTGAACTCGGACCGGTGAATTGGGTTGCCTGGCAAATACTTTCGCGTGCGGCGGGCACTCCCGACGCCCATCTGTTCAGCACCCTGGGCCGCACCGGGGGGCTGTTCCGCGGCTGGCTGCACTTCTCCGGCCGCCTGATGCCCGGCGGCAAACTACGCCGGTACGAAACCGAACTGGTCATCCTGCGCGTGGCCCACCTGCGCAACTGCGAATACGAGACGGATCACCACATCCGTCTCGGCAAACGCGCCGGAGTGACCCGCGAAATCCTCGACCGCCTCCGCGAGGGCCCCGAGGCCTCCGGCTGGTCCGAGAAGGAACGCGCCCTCCTGACCGCCGTCGATCAACTGGTGCGGAGCCGTGACATCGACGACGTCGGCTGGTCGGCGCTGTCCGCCCATTACGACGAGCGGCGCCTCATCGAAATTGTCCTGCTGACAAACCAATACGAGGGACTGGCCAGCACCATCACCACCCTGCGCATCCAAACCGACCACTAGCCACCCAGCCATCTACCGGCGTCGTCCGCGACATCATCGGCAAGCTACCGGACCTGCCGGAAGGATGGCTCCAATGACCTATACGGTGGAGGCCCGACAGTGGGCCAAAGGATGGGAACTTCATATCGAGGGAGTGGGAGTCACACAAACTCGCACTCTCGCCAACGCCGAACAGGATGCCCGCGATTACATCGCCTCGCTACTGGATGTGGATGAGACCAGCGTATCTGTGCACGTGAACGTGGAGCTCGGCGAGATCGGCGAGCGAATCACCGCACTCCACGAGACTCAACGGCGTATCGACGAGGAGCGCGCCGCGGCAATCCGCCGGCCGTTTTCCACTCGTTGAACCCGCCCCGAATCAGCCTGCGCCAGCGGCCGATTCGGGGCGGGTCGCGAATTACTCAGCGGCAGCGGCGCGGAAGACCTCCGCCGCGGGTGTGGCGGGGCGGCCGATGAGTTCGGCCAGGTCACCGGAGGTGACATCGAGCCAGCCGTTGCGGATGCCGGTGTCGGCGTCGGCGAGGACCTGGGCGATCGGGGTGGGCAGGCCGTTCCTTTCCAGGGCTGCGGCGTATTCGGACTCGGGTACGTCCGAGTAGTCGACCGGTTTGCCGTAGACCTCTGAAACAATCTGCGCCAGAGCGGGGTAGGTGAGGCTGTCACCGCCGAGTTCGTAGCTGCGGCCCGCGTGGCCGTCGGTGGCGAGTACGGCGGCAGCGGCCTCGGCATAGTCGGCGCGGGCGGCCGCGGAAACCCGGCCTTCGCCCGCGCTGCCGTGCAGTACGCCGTGTTCGGCCGCCGCGGCGGCGCGGTCGGCATAGTTCTCCCAATACCAGCTGTTGCGCAGAAAGACATGCGGCACAGTCGATTCGGCCAATACCGCCTCGGTACCGCGATGTTCCAGAGCGAGAGCCATCGGGTTCTCATCGGCCCGCGGGATGCTGGTGTAGGCGAGCAGTCGCACCCCGGCGCGCTCGGCGGCGCGGATGACTCCGGTGTGCTGAGCGACCCGGTCACCGAAGTCGGTGCCGGAGATGAGCAGCAGCCGATCGACCCCGGCGAGCGCGCGGTCGAACGCCTCGTCATCGCCGTAGGACGCCTGCCGGACCTGCACACCTCGCTCGGCCAGATCGGCCACCTTCGACGGATTCCGGACGATCGCGACGATCGGTCCGACATTCCTGCGCAACAACCCCTCGACCACGAGACGACCCAGCTGACCACTGGCTCCGGTGACGGCGACAGTCACATCTACCTCCTCAACAGGTACAAATCATCCTGAACTAACTAATAGTAAGTACCACGCATTCCGAAACTACTGTGCGGCATGTCACTACCATGCCGATCGGTAGTATTGCGGTCATGAGCACGCGGGACATCCAGCCGACCGAGAGCGCCGACGCGGCGCTGGATTCGCTGGAACCCGACGTCTTCGCCCGAAACTGCACATCGCGCCCCGTCCTGCAGAATGTCGCGAGCCGCTGGGGCATCCTGGCCCTGGCCGCCCTCCGCGAGGGCCCCTACCGCTTCAACGCCCTGCGCCGCCGCGTGGACGGCGTCAGCGAACGCATGCTCTCGCAAACCCTGCAAACGCTCGAACGCGACGGCCTGGTCCACCGCGAGGCCCACCACACGATCCCCCCGCACGTCGAATACACCCTCACCCCCCTCGGCGCCCGGGTAGCCGAGAAAATCCACGACCTGATAGTCATCCTCGAAGGCAACATGGATACCGTCCGCGCCGCCCAGGCCGCCTACCACCGCGAGTGAATTGTGAAGTGGCAGAAACAGTTATCGAATCTGCCGCTGCTGGTTCATCTTATCGGCGCCCGCCCGGCCATCCGATGCCGACGGGGCGCCCATGCGCGGGGCAGGAGCACATGACTCGAGTTGCGCCGGGCGGCTGCTACTCCCAAGTGGACGGTGAAGTGACCTCTACGGCACGCGCCACCTGGCGCGGCATGAGCTTGGGTACATCGTCGAAAAGTGCCCTCCGGTTCGAAAACCGAAGGGCACTTCGCCGACACGTCACGACCGCAAATCATGCGCGACAACAGGTCTCGCATGAACATGGGTAACTCACCGGCGAAACGCGACCGCGCACCGGATCGCCGGCCCGAAGCGCAAGTCTCCGGGCACACGACGACACGCTGTAGTCGCGGAGAGGCGGGGAGTCTAGAAGTTGATCATGTGGCCCGCGAGGCCGTGGATCGCTTCCTGCAACGCCTCGCTCAACGTCGGGTGGGTGTGGACGTTGCGGGCCAGTTCGTTGACGGTCAGGTCCCACTTCTGCGCGAGGGTCAGCTCGGGCAGGAGTTCGGAGACGTCGGGGCCGATCAGGTGGCCGCCGAGAAGTTCGCCGTACTTGGTGTCGGCGATGAGCTTGACGAAACCGGTGGGGTCGCCCAGGCCGTGCGCCTTGCCGTTGGCGGTGAACGGGAAGGTGGCGACCTTGACGTCGTAGCCCTCGGCGCGGGCCTGCTCCTCGGTGAGGCCGAAGCTGGCGACCTGCGGCTGGCAGAACGTGGCGCGCGGCATCATCCGGTAGTCGCCCAGCGCTTGGGTCTCCGCACCGGCGATGGTCTCGGCCGCGACCACGCCCATCGCCTCTGCGACGTGCGCGAGCTGCAGTTTCGCGGTGACGTCACCGATCGCGTAGATGTGCGGGACGCTGGTGCGCATGTAGTCGTCGATCGCGATCGCGCCGCGATCGGTGAGCTGCACACCCGTGGCCTCCAGGCCGAAACCCTGTACGCGGGGGGCGAAACCGACGGCCTGCAGCACCTTGTCGACCGTGACGGTCTCCACCGAACCGGACTTGTTGTCCTTGATCGAGACGGAAACCTTCGAACCGTTGTCCTCGATGGACTGCACCGACGCGCCGGTGGTGATGGTGACGCCCAGCTTCTTGTACGCCTTGGTGATCTCCTTGGAGACGTCGGCGTCCTCGTTCGGCAGCGCGCGGTCCAGGAACTCCACGATCCGCACGTCGACGCCGTAGTTCTTCAGGACGTACGCGAACTCCATGCCGATCGCGCCCGCGCCGACGATCAGAATCGACCCCGGCAGGTCGCGGGTGAGGATCTGCTCCTCGTAGGTGACCACGTTCCGCGACAGCGACGTACCCGGCAGCAGTTTGGTCTCGGTGCCGGTGGCGATGATCGCGTTGTCGAACGTGATCGTCTCGCGGCCACCCTTGCTCAACGCGACCGAGAGCGTGTGGGCGTCGGTGAACGTACCGGCCCCGTCGTACTCATCGATCTTGTTCTTCTTCATCAGGAAGTGCACGCCCTTGACGCGGCCGTCGGCGACCTTGCGGCTGCGGTCGAACGCCGCGCCGAAGTCGAAACTGGCCTCGCCCGAGATACCGAACGTCCTGGCTTCCTTGGTGAAGATATGCGCGAGCTCCGCATTGCGCAGCAGGGCCTTGGACGGAATGCACCCGACGTTCAGGCACACCCCACCCCAGTATTTCTGCTCGACGATCGCTGTTCGCAATCCGAGCTGTGCGGCACGGATCGCGGCGACGTAACCGCCGGGCCCGGCGCCGAGAACGACGACATCGTAGTGGGAAGTCACGGCGACGAGTCTAGTCACCGCGCCCGGTCTCGCCGCCGTGGGTGGTGGCCCGCCACGAATGCGCACAGCAGTTCGTCGCGAGGACCGCGACGTCCTCGGTAAGAATGTCAGCTATGAGTGGCGCGCAGGAGCAGCAGACCGATCCCTACCTCTGGCTCGAGGAGGTGACGGGCGATCGGGCGCTGGATTTCGCCCGCGCGCACAACGACGTGGTCGTCGAGCGGTTCGCCACCACGGACCGGTTCAACGAGCTCGAGCATCGCATCCTGGACATGCTCGACACCGATACCCGCATTCCGTATCCGACCCGGCGCGCGCAGTGGCTCTACAACTTCTGGCGCGACGCAGAACATCCCAAGGGCCTGTGGCGGCGAACCAGCTTCGCCGACTACGCGACCGAGCACCCCGACTGGGAGGTGCTGATCGATCTGGACGCCCTGGCCGCGGCCGAGGAGGAGAACTGGGTGTGGGCCGGCGCGGCGGTGCTGCGACCCGCGCAGTCCCTGGCCCTGGTCAGCCTGTCCCGCGGCGGGGCGGATGCCAAGGTGGTGCGGGAATTCGACATGCGCACCAAACAGTTCCGCGCGCCCGAGGACGGCGGCTTCTACCTCCCCGAGGCCAAATCACAGCTGAGCTGGATCGATGCCGATTCGGTCTATGTCGGAACGGATTTCGGTCCGGATTCGCTCACCGACTCCGGCTATCCGCGGATCGCCAAGCGCTGGCGGCGCGGCACCCCACTGGCGGATGCGTACACGATCCTGGAGGGCGAGGCGAGCGATGTCGCGGTCTCCGCCGGATACGACCGCACTCCCGGGTATGAACGCCATTTCGTCTCTCGCGCAACGGATTTCTACAACGAGATCGCCTACCTGATCGAGGACGACGGCACCCCTGCGATGGGCGCGTCCGGGCCCGAACGCGGCCATCGACTCCGCCGCCTGGAAACCCCCACCGACGCCTCGGTGTCCTGGTACCGGGACTGGCTGTTGTTGCGGCTGAAGACGCCGTGGGAGGTGGGCGGCGCGACCTATCCCGCGGGCGCGCTGATCACTCTCGGACTGAACGAATTCCTGGACGGTGCAAGGAATTTCGAGACCATCTTCACCCCCGACGAGCACACCGCGCTGCACGGATACGGCTGGACCGAGAACCACCTGCTGCTGATCACCCTCGAGGACGTGCGGACCAGGCTCTACGTCCTGACTCCGAGCGACAGCGGCTGGACGCGCGAATCCCTCGCCGACGTCCCGCCGATGGCGACCACCAATGTGATGAACCTCGACCCGCTCGAGGGCGGCGACGAATTCATGCTCACCTCCAGCGGTTTCACCACACCCGCCACCCTGCTGTCCGGTTCGGTGGGCGGGCCGACCACGCTGCTCAAACAGGAACCCGGCTTCTTCGACGCCGAGGGCATCGAGACCGAACAGTTCTTCGCCCGGTCCGATGACGGAACGATGGTGCCCTACTTCGTGATTCGGCATCGCGATCGGCGCGGACAGGCCGGCCCGACGGTGATGTCCGGCTACGGCGGATTCGAAATCTCCCGCACCCCGGGCTATAACGGCGCGTCCGGGATGGGGTGGCTCGAGCGCGGCGGCACCTGGGTGATGACGAATATCCGCGGCGGCGGCGAATACGGGCCGCAGTGGCATACCCAGGCCCTGAAGGCCGATCGGCACCGAGTCTACGAGGACTTCTCCTCGATTGCGAAAGACCTTGTGGCACGAGGCATTACGAGCGCGCCACAGCTGGGTGCGGTGGGTGGCAGCAACGGCGGGCTACTGATGGGCGTCATGCTGACCCGGTACCCCGAACTGTTCGGCGCGATCGTCTGCCAGGTGCCGCTGCTGGATATGCGGCGCTACCACCTGCTGCTGGCCGGGGCGTCCTGGATGGCCGAATACGGCGACCCGGACAAGCCCGAGGAATGGGAGTACATCAGCAAGTACTCCCCCTATCAGAATGCCCGCGCCGACCGGCCCTATCCGCCGATCCTGCTGACCACCTCCACCCGCGACGACCGCGTCCACCCCGGTCACGCCCGCAAGATGGCGGCGCTGCTCGAGGAACAGGGCCACACCGTCTGGTACCACGAGAACATCGAGGGCGGACACGGCGGAGCGGCCGACAACAAACAGATGGCGTTTCAGGCAGCTCTGATCTACGAGTTCTTCACTCAGATCCTGATGAACGAACAACAACCAGATGGCACCGTGCCGATCACGCTCTGATCTACGAATTCCTCACCCAGATCCTGATGCCGGATCGCGCCCGAATCACCGGTCCCGCAGCCAGGTTTCGATCCGGTCGACCGTGCTGCGCGGATCGGTGATCCATCCGTTGTGCCCCAACGGTTTCGGCTCGTGCCAGGTAGTCACGGCGGCGTTCGGCAACTTCTCCAGCAGATGTTCGGCCGAACCGCGCGGGGTGAGCTCGTCACCCTCGAGGGTGATCGACAGCACCGGAAGCTTCAGGCGCGAGATGCGTTCCTCGTAGTCGATATCCGCACCGACGGGGACGAAGCGGCCGGTGCGGGCCAGCCGTGCCCAATCGGAGATGAGCACCTTGGACTGGCGGCCGAATCCACCGGCGGTGATGCGGTCGCCGGGCCAGAAGCCGGCGATATTGGCGGTGAGTGAGATGGCGGCCGGCCCCAGCAGCATTCCGGAGCGGAAGACGCCGCTGTACCCGCGGAAATACGGTGTGCCCGAGGCGATCAGGATCAGTCCGCCCAGGCGTCCGCGGATCCGCGCGGCGTACATCACGCCGAGTTGCCCACCCATGCTGTGCCCCAACAGAATCGGGGTGCTGTCCGGGAAACGTTCGCGCACCACCTCGAAGATCGCCGGGAAGTCCACCGAAACGAGCTCGTGGTAGCCGTAGGTGCTGCCCGCGTCCGGTTTCGGCCGGCTGTCGCCGTTCCCGCGCAGCTCCCCGATCGCGACGTCGACTCCGCGCCCGGCCAGCTCCCGGGCGAAATCGCCGTAATAGACCCCCGGCACCCCCAGCCCCGGGATGATCACCACCACAGCCCGCGGCGCATCCGGCGTGATCGGATGCCGGTGCTGCCCCCGCGCCGCGACCAACCGCACCGGCACGGTACTACCATCGGGCACCTGAATCGGAACAGTCTCCATGCGGGCACGCTACCGCGCGAGCGGTCGATCCTCGCGGCTCCCGCCCGCCCGCGCCACCTGCGTACGAACCCGAGGCCGAGCGCGCGCCGGCGTCGCCGGACGAGCGCCGTTCGCCGTTGCCTCATCAACGGGACCGGCGGGAACCCGGCCACCGCAGCGGCAAGTCCCGGACCGGGCGAATCATTGCCGGCGAAGCCGGCCGGACAAGCCGAATCCCGTGCTGTGCGCGGGGTTCACGCGCTGATGGTGTCCGGCTCGGGCGCATCGCCTTCGAAGCCTTCGCTGCGCTGCAACAACTCGCCCAGTCCGGTCCGGGTCGTCACCACGACGATCTGACTGCCCTCGGCGAGTTCGGTATCCGGGGCGGGCTGCCACTCGAGTCGCGCGCCCCCGCTGCGCTGCATGGCGATGACACGGGTGTGTTCGGGCAGGTCGGCGGTGTCCAGCGGCTTGCCGACCAGGTCCGAACCCGGTTGCACCGGGAGCTCGGCGACCATCAGGGTGGCCGCGCCGACCGCGAGAGTCGCGATCACCCGGCGTTCACTCATCGCCGCCGCGAAACCGTCGGCGGCGAGCTGGAAGACGCTGCGCACCACCGCTTTCTGCAGACTGCGCTGTACCCGGTCGGCGAGGTCGTCGTCGGACAGGCGCAGCACCACGCGCAGATCGTCGCGATAGGACTGGCCGAGCATGGCGGCCTCGAGATTGACCGCATCGCTGCTGGTGGCCAGCACGAGTGCCCGCGCCCGCGAAACACCGGCGGCCCGCAGCGTGTCATCCCACGTCGCCTGGCCGATGATGACCGGCGCGCCGAGCGCACGCGCCTGCGCGACACCGCGCGCGTTCTCGTCGTGATCCAACCCGACCACGCGAACCCCGAGATCGCTGAGCTGCTCGAGAACGCGCCTGCCGACATTGCCGAGCCCGGCCACGATGACGTGATCGCTGAAACGGGCCGGATCGGGCACGGTGATATCGGACAGTTGCGCCCGCACCACCCCGCCCACCACGAGCGCGGTCACGACCGGCGTCATCGCCAAGCCCAGGAAGGTGATGCCCAGTTGCACCGCCTTGAATGTCGCGGTCTTCTCCGGCTCCGGCGCGGCCGAACCCGCCGCATCCAGCATCGTCTCGTACACCGCCGCACCCCAGCCGGTTCCCACCAGGACGAGCAGGCAGCAGCCGAGTGCGATCAGCCCGATCAGCCCCATCAGCAGCCGAATCAGGTCGTGCCGGACCAGATATCGGATCAGGCTCAGCCAGACCCGCGGCGCCCCGGGCGAATACGGTTCGCGCCCGGACAGCGCCAGCACCCGTCCGGTGGCCGGTGCGACGGGCGTCAGCGCGATCTCGGCACCGGGCCCCTCCACCAGTCCGCACACCACCCGATCCACCGGCGTATCGGCCGAATTCCCCACGTAGAGAGTGCGATCGGCGAGCCGCAGATAGTCGAAGGCAGTCTCGGTGGCCGCCGCCGCGATGAACGAGGGCGCCGCCATCTCCGACATGGACAGCACGACGCAGTCGGCGAACAACGTCCGGATGCGAAAACCCAAGCCGGTATTGAACATCCGAATGACCAGCCGGATTCCCGGATTCAGCTCGTTCGCCCGCAACGCCGCGTGAAAGTTCTCCACATCGGCCTGATCCACCAGCGCCAACGCCCGCGCCTCGGCTACCCCGGCGGCCCGCAACGTCTTCTCGTCGATCCGCTCCGCACACTGGATCCGCACCCGCTCGAGCCGCTCGAGCTGCGGTATGTAACTTCCCTCCAGATTCGGCACGACGACCGTCACCGTGGCCCGCGCGAACCGCGTCACCAGCCGCAACGCCAACTGGTAGACCAGCGGATTATCCCCGCACACAACGAAAGCCGGCCCCACCGCACGCTCCTGCCCCGAACTCACATCCCGATGCTAGCGGCCCGACCCTCGCCTCACCGCCACCTCCGCCAACCCCGGACAGCACCACACCCGTCCCGCCGTTCGGACGCGCGGCGCTGCCGGAGCGGGTACGAGCGGCGAGACCGAGCAACCCGCGACGCGCCTTCGTACGCCGGAGCCGTCAGGCCAACCAACGCCAACACCAGAGGTTTTCGACACGGGCTCGTCGTTCGGCCCTCGAAGCGCATGACCGAACCCCGAGCCTCGACCACACAACGACAAGCCCTCGAACACCGAACCCCGCCGAAGCGAAGCGAGGCGAAAGACCAACGCGCCCAGCGGCGAAGCCGGAACTCGCCCGCGAAGCGAAAGATTCAGCAGACCAACCCAAATATTTTCGACGCGGGCTCGTCGCTCACCCCTCCAAGCGCATGACCGAACCCCGAGCCTCGACCACACAACAACAAGCCCTCGAACACCGAAAACCGGCCGAAGCGAAGCGAGGCGAAAGACCAACGCGCCCAGCGGCGAAACGTCTTCGTCTCGCTGGAACTCGCCCGCGAAGCGAAAGGCTCGACAACACCGACCCCAAGGTTTTCGGCGCGGGCTCGTCGTTCAGCCCTCGAAGCGCATGGCCGAAGGCCGAGTCTCGAGGGCTGAACGACGAGCCAT
>NZ_BDCC01000038.1 GCF_001613305.1 Nocardia vaccinii NBRC 15922 | reverse complement strand
GAAGCGGAGGCCATAGACACAGCTCAAGCGCCTACCGCGCCGATGATGATCCGGCGTAGCACGCGGATGATGTCGTCCAGGCTGGGGCGGGGTTCGGTGCCGCTCCAGGCGTCGACGACGTAGTTGACCGCGCCGATGATCGCCAGCACCCGCATCTCGTAGTCGCCGGTCGGGATTTCTCCGTGCAGCGCGGCGTCTTCCGCGGCGCCGGCCAGGAGGGAGCCCCAGGCGCGGCGCAATTCGAGGCGGAACTTCTCCACCTTCGGTCCCGCGCCGACCACTTCGACCAATGCCACACGGGCCTTACGCGGATCGCGGCCGACGGCCTCGATATAGGCGCGCACGCAGGCGTCGATGACCTCGACCGCGGGCCGTTCGCCATGTGCGGCCAATGCGGCGGCGACCGCGTCCCGAGATTGCCGATCGATCTGTTCGTAGAGCTCCAGTAGCAGCGATTCGCGGCCGGTGAACTCCTCGTAGAACTGTCGCGAGGAGAGGCCGGCATCTTTGCAGATCGCGCCGACCGAGCTATTTCCGTACCCGTCTCTGGCGAACACCGTCAATCCGGACTCCAGAAAACGCGCACGTCGTTGTCGCTGCCGGTCTTCTACGGGCTGCCCGGCGTACATTCTGCCCGCATTAGTCTCCTGTGACATTGCGCCAGACAATACAGAAGGGCCCGATCCCCTCGTCATGGATCGGGCCCTTCGTTTTCACCTTCGACCAACCGAGCATTAGCCGAAAGTTGGCTGCATTACCGACAATACCGATGACCTACCGCATCGGGCCGGTGTCCAGCCGTTAGCCAACTCGGAGCATTCCGAGCCGCCTTGGCAATCATAACCATTTTATCGGATTTTTCTAGAGTTAATTCAAACCATCTCACTGAGCGCACGCCGAACCGCCTGCCATTTCCCGGAACGTCCGGTACGGCCTATCTCCACATCGCCCGCGGGCTGCAACTCGTTACAAGACAAGAAACTGACACTTGTTACAAGAACGACGAAGGGCCGCGGACGGTGATCCGTCCACGGCCCTTCGAAAGCCTGCGGTCAGGCGGTGACGGCCTGCTGCTCGCGCTGCAATTCCAGCGCGATATCGATCAGCTGGTCCTCCTGCCCGCCGACGAGCTTGCGCTTACCCGCGCGCACCAGCATCTCCGCCGCGGAGACCCCGTACCGCTCGGCTTGGCGCTCGGCGTGCTTGAGGAAGCTCGAGTACACGCCCGCGTAGCCCATCATCAGGGCCTGGCGATCGAGCAGGCACTCCTGCGGCATGGCCGGACGCACCACATCCTCGGCCGCGTCGGCGATCGCGAAGAAGTCGATCCCGGTCTTGATGCCGATCTTGTCGGCCACCCCGATGAACGCCTCCACCGGAGTGTTTCCCGCACCGGCTCCGAACCGCCGTGCGCTCCCGTCGATCTGCTTCGCGCCCGCGCGCACCGCGTAGATCGAGTTCGCCACGGCCAGATCGAGATTCTCGTGCCCGTGGAACCCGACCTGCGCATCGTCACCCAGCTCGGTGACCAACGCGGAGATGCGGTCGGACACCTGATCCAGCACCAGCGCACCCGCAGAGTCGACGACGTACACGCACTGGCATCCGGCATCGGCCATGATCCGCGCCTGCTTGGCCAGCACCTCCGGCGGCTGCGAATGCGACATCATCAGGAAGCCGACGGTTTCCAGGCCCAGATCCCGCGCGTAGCCGAAGTGCTGGATCGATACGTCCGCCTCGGTGCAGTGCGTCGCGATGCGCACGATCGAAGCGCCGTTGTCCTGCGAGATCTTGATGTCCTCCTTGACGCCCACGCCGGGCAGCATGAGGACCGCGATCTTGGCCTGCTTCGCGGTCTGCGCCGCGATCGTGACCAGTTCCTGCTCGGGGGTCTTGGAGAATCCGTAGTTGAACGAGGATCCGCCGAGGCCGTCGCCGTGCGTCACCTCGATCACCGGGATACCCGAGTTGTCCAGGGCCGCAACGATATCGCGCACCTCGGTCGCGGTGAACTGATGCCGCTTGTGGTGCGATCCGTCCCGCAGCGAGGTATCGGTGACGCGAACGTCGAGCTCCTGCGAATAGGGCTGCTTCACGTAATTCATGGTGGTGCTCCCTTCTACACCCGGGCCGAGAGGATCTGATCGGCGACGACCTCGCCGACACGCGTCGCGGCGGCGGTCATGATGTCCAGGTTGCCCGCATACGGCGGCAGGAAATCACCCGCGCCCTCGACCTCCACGAACACCGAAACCTTGGCCATCCCACCGGAAACCACGCTCGGCTCGTCGAACTGCGGCTCGTTGAGCAACCGGTATCCCGGGACGTACTGCTGAATGTCCGCGACCATCCGGTGGATCGATTCGGCGATCGCGGCGGTGTCGGCATCCTCGGGAATCGCGGCGAAGATGGTGTCGCGCATGATCATCGGCGGCTCGGCCGGGTTCAGGATGATGATCGCCTTACCCCGCTTCGCCCCGCCGATGGTCTCCACGCCCTTGGAGGTGGTCTTGGTGAACTCGTCGATGTTCGCGCGAGTTCCGGGCCCGGCCGACACCGAGGACACCGATGCGACGATCTCCGCATAGGGCACCTCGACCACCCGCGAGACGGCCGCGACGATCGGAATCGTCGCCTGCCCACCGCAGGTGATCATGTTCACGTTCGGGGTATCCAGATTCGCGTCCAGGTTCACCGGCGGCACCACCGCCGGGCCCACCGCGGCCGGAGTCAGATCGATCGCGCGGATGCCCGCCTCGGCGTACTTCGGCGCGTACTCGCGATGCACATAGGCCGAAGTCGCCTCGAACAGCATGTCCGGCTTCTCCGGCAGACCCAGCAGCCAGTCCGCGCCCTCGTGCGAGGTTTCCAGCCCCAGCCCGGCGGCGCGCTTCAAACCCTCACTGTCCGGGTCGATTCCGATCATCCAGCGCGGTTCGATCCGGTCCGAACGCAGCAGCTTGTACAGCAGATCGGTGCTGATGTTGCCGGATCCGACGATCGCGGCCGAAACCTTCTTCCCGGCATTCCCGTTCTCGCTCACTCGACTCTCCTCAGCTGAAACGCAAACGTACAGAACCGAGTCCGTCGAACTCGGCATGGAAGTCATCCCCCGGACGGGCATCGATCGCGCGCGTGCACGAGCCGGGCAGCACGATGTCACCGGCCTTCAACCGCACGCCGAACGAGGCGACCTTGCGCGCCAGCCATGCCACCGCGATCGTCGGATCACCCAGTACCGCATCGCTTCGTCCCTCGGCGATCGACTCACCGTTGCGGGTCAGGCGCGCGTCGATCTTCTTGATATCCAACGCATCCGGTGCGACCCGCTCGGGCCCGAGCACCCAGCCCGCCGAGGATGCGTTGTCGGCGATGGTGTCGCACAGGGCGATCTTCCAGTCCTTGATCCGGGTATCGATCAGCTCGATCGAGGGCGCGTAGGCCACGGTCGCGGCCAGCACGTCGGCCTCGGTGCACTCCTCGCCCGGCAGGTCCGCGCCCAGTACGAATCCGACCTCGACCTCCACCCGCGGAAAGAGATACTTCGAGGTATCCACCGGTGTGTTCTCGAACACTTCCATCTCGCCGAGCAGGTGGCCATAGTCCGGCTCGTCCACGCCCATCATCTTCTGCATCGCCTCGGACGACAGGCCGACCTTGTGGCCGACGACCTTCGCACCGGCATCCAGGCGAGCGCGGATGTTGAGCAACTGGATCTCGTAGGAATCGACCACATCGATCTCGGGATACCGGGCGACCAGCGGGTCGATCGGCACCCGATCCCGCTCGGCGGCCGCAAGCTCGGCAGCCAGTTCCCTCCGTACCGCGTCGGACAGCACGCTACTTCCTTCCACTGGGGCCCGGTCGGGTGGCCGAGACAGAAACTGAAACGAGTTTTCCTGCGGAAACTTGGCCCAGCAGTACCTTCTGCCAGACCAATATAGACCAAACGTGGGCCGATTCTATAACGTGTTCTACATGACTGATCGGGAATACGACGTGGTGGTGGTCGGCAGCGGCGCCGCCGGTATGACGGCCGCTCTCGCCGCGGCGCACCACGGCCTGGGCGTGGTGCTCATCGAGAAGGCCGCGCACTACGGCGGGAACACCGCGCGCAGCGGAGGCGGTGTGTGGGTCCCGGGCAACAAGGCATTGCGCGCCTCGGGCCGCCCCGATGACCGCGAGGACGCGCGCACCTATCTGCACGCGATCATCGGCGACGGCGCCCCCGCGGAACGGATCGACACCTACATCGACCGCGGCGCGGAGGCGTTCGACTTCGTGCTGGACCACACGCCGCTGAAGATGCGGTGGGTGCCGAACTACTCCGATTACTACCCGGAGGCTCCCGGCGGCCGCTCCTCGGGACGTTCCTGTGAACCCAGGCCCTTCAACGCCAAGATTCTCGGCGAGGAGCGGTTCAAGCTGGAGCCGCCGTATGCGAAGGCCCCGCTGAACGTCGTCGTCACCCAGGCCGACTTCGTCAAGCTGAACCTGATCAGGCGTCATCCGCGCGGCATCCTGACCGCCATGCGGGTCGGCGCGCGCACCTACCTGGCCAAGTGGACCGGTAAACATCTGCTCGGTATGGGCCAGGCGCTGATCGCCGCTATGCGCAAGGGCCTGATGGACGCGAATGTGCCGCTGCTGCTGAACACCCCGATGACCGGACTGGTCGTCGAGGACGGGCGCGTGGTCGGCGTCGAGGCCAGGGAGGGGGGCGGGGCCGACGGCACAGCCGGCGAGCCCGTCACCTTCCGCGCGAAATACGGCGTCGTACTCGGCTCCGGCGGCTTCGAGCACAACGAGCAAATGCGACACAAGTACCAGCGTGAGCCCATCGGCACCGAATGGACAACCGGTGCGGCCGGAAATACCGGTGACGGGATCGTCGCGGGTATGGCCGCGGGCGCGGATATCGACGTCATGGAGGATTCGTGGTGGGGGCCGACCCTTTTCAAGGGCGGTAAACCGTGGTTCGCGCTGGCGGAGCGGAATCTGCCGGGCAGCATCATGGTCGACGCGGCCGGTAAGCGATTCGGAAACGAGTCCGCTCCTTACGTCGAGGCCGTGCACACCATGTACGGCGGTAAATACGGGCAGGGCGAGGGTCCGGGCGAGCACGTGCCCGCCTGGCTGGTGTTCGATCAGCGGTACCGGAATCGCTACATTTTCGCCGGTTTGCAGCCGGGCCAGCGGATTCCGTCCCGCTGGATGGAAAACGATCTGATCGTCAAGGCCGACACGCTCGCGGAACTGGCCGCCAGGATCGACGTCCCCGAACAGGCGCTCGCCGAGACCGTCGCGCGGTTCAACTCCTTCGCCGAGAAGGGGAAGGACGAGGATTTCGGCCGTGGCGACAGCGCGTACGACCGCTACTACGGGGACCCGACAGTCAAGCCGAACCCGAGCCTGGCCGCACTGGTGCAGGGCCCGTTCTACGCGGCCAAGATGGTGCCCGGCGATCTGGGCACCAAGGGCGGGCTGGTCACCGATACCTCCGGACGGGTGCTGCGCGAGGACCAGAGCGTCATCGACGGCCTGTACGCCTCGGGCAACTGCTCAGCCCCGGTGATGGGCCACACCTACGCCGGTCCGGGCGCGACCATCGGACCCGCGATCACGTTCGGTTACCTCGCGATCAAGGACATCACCGAGCGGGTGAAGCCCGCCGCGGACGCGGTGAGCAAGTAGCGCCATCGACAACGCGGCCACGATCAGCTAGGAGAACTACATGCCGATTGATCCGAAAGTTGCACTGGGAGCGGCACTCACGCCGCAGGAGTTCGCCTGGACGCCCTCGGATGTGCAGCTCTACCACCTCGGTCTGGGCGCGGGCGGTCGCTGGACCGATCCGGGCGAGCTGCGTTATCTGGACGACCGGGCCCCGCAGGTACTGCCGACGTTCGCGACGGTCGCGCCGACCATGCGGGTCACCGAGCCGCCGCGGGTGAGTTTCCCGGGCGTGGAGATCGACCTGGCCAAGGTGGTGCACGCCAGCCAGGAGGTGGTGGTGCACCGGCCGATTCCGGCCGAGGGCAAGGCATCCAGCACCGGGCACATCACCGAGGTGTGGGACAAGGGTTCGGCGGCGGTGGTCGCGCACGAAACCGTCGTCACCGGTTCGGACGGCGAATTGCTGTGGACGGCCAAGTCGTCCATCTTCGCCAAGGGCGAGGGCGGTTTCGGCGGCGAACGCGGACCGAGCAGCAAGATCGAATTGCCGGACCGGGCACCGGATTTCAATGTGACCACACCCACACTGCCGCAGCAGGCCCTGCTCTACCGGATGTGCGGCGACCGCAACCCGCTGCATTCTGATCCCGAATTCGCCCGCGCCGCAGGCTTTCCCAATCCGATCCTGCACGGACTGTGCAGCTACGGCCTGGTCTGCAAGACCGCCGCGGACGCCGTCCTGGATTCCGACACGAGCCGAATCACCGGATTCCGCGCGCGTTTCGCCGGCGTGCTCTACCCCGGGGAAACAATCCGGTCCCGAATGTGGTTGGAAACCAACGAGCTCGTCATCGCGGCCACGGTGGTGGAACGTGACGAGGCTCCGGTTCTCAGCGACGTCCGACTGACCTTCACGTCCTAGAATCACCCGACCCCGCCGCCCCGGCGCCGGAGGAGGCACGCAGCGGTTCCCTCATCCCGCTGCGAACTCCATCCCGCCGGGGCGGCGGACTCCAATTCCCCGGACCGCGTGCCGCGCGAGTGACCGCTCATCGTGTGCCGGCCGGAGAGGCCGACCACACCCCCGGCTCACAGCGATCTACGGCGACGTCATCGGTGCCGCAGGGTCTTCGCGCCGAGTCGCCACACCGACCGCGGCGGCGAGTACGGCGACCTCATCGGCCCAGTTCCGGGCCAGCTGGGCGGCGCCGGCCACGCCGGTGTCGGTCAGTACGGACAATGTCGCCGCGGAACCGTAGCGGGCGAGGATGGTGAAACATCCGTGTCCCGGCGGCAGCCACGGCAGCGCGACCAGATCCTCGACGGGCCGGCCCAGGACGGACAACGCCGGGGTGGACCGGAATACCGACGCGGTGAGCGCCACGGTGCGCCGATCGCCGAGCCGTCGCAGGGCGGGGCCACTCCACCGCATCGGCACATGGTCGACCAGAGCCCGCGCGCCCTTACGCGCCGAGGCCATCCTGCGCTGCGACATCCGTTGCGCCGCAAGGCCGAGTCGCCGACCCGGGTCCGCCACGGCGGCGGGCAGTGCGATGCGGACCAGCCCGAGATGAACGCCGCTGCGATCGTGCTCGTCCGGACGCCGGGCGTCGACCGGAACGCACACCGGCACATCCGCGTCGACCGACGTCCACCGCCGCACCGCACCCGCCAGGGCCGCCAGATGCACCTGCCCGACGCTGACGCCCGCGGCATCCGCGATCGCCCGAAACTCGGCCACCGGCACCGTGACCGTATCGGTTCGGCGCTGTCCGGTGAGCTCGCCGAACACCGTCAACTCCGGCGCGGAACGCAAGGTGCGCAACAGATTCGGCACCGCACGTACCGCCGACAGCGCACTGCCCGCCGACTCCGCCGTCGTCGAGGCCGCACGGCCCGCGAACAACACCTCGAGCGCCCGCATCACCGCCGTCCCGTCGGCGCCACCTCGATTCAACAAACCGTCAACGGAGAGAGGGGTTTCCGTCTCCCGGCGGGGAACCGCTGCGCACCCGACCGGGGTTGATCCCGACCAGCATCATCAGGGTGTCGGCCAGTTCGGTCACCGCGCGCTGCTGGGCCGTGCCGGACAAATCGGCGCACCACAGCGGCGCCTGGCTCATGGCCGCGTGCATGCACTGCAGGACGGTGTCGACGCCGATGACGGTGAATTCGCCAGAGGCGACCCCGGCCTCGACCAGCCGGCGGAACAACCGATCGTGCCGTTGCCGCAGGTCCTTGATGCGTTCGCGCTGGGCGTCGGGCCATTCGCGGGGCATCAGGAACAGTCGCAGGGCGGCCGGATAATCGCGGACGGCGATGGTGACGTGCTCGTGGATCAGCGCGCGCAATTGCGTCGTGGGGCTGCCCTCGGTGGCGACCAGATGTTCCTCGAGCCGTGCGGTCCACTCGTTGCCGAGCGTCTCGATCGCGGCGGTGCCGAGCTCGTCCTTACTCGAAAAGTAGTAGTACAGCGAACCTTTGGTGACATCGAGACGTTCGGCGACGTCCTCGAGGCTCACCGCGTCGTATCCGCGTTCGCCGAACAGCTCCGCCGCCGCGGCGAGGATCTCCTGGATCCGGCGGCCGCGTTTGCGCTGCACCCGGCCGGACGCCGGACTCGCCTGCGCGATCGGTGAAGACGTCATCAGGCTCTCCCCTTCCTCTGGCTCTCCGGCGGACTCGACCCGAGAGTACCGGTTTGACTCTTAATTCAATTATTGACTCCAAAGTCAAAGTTTGTCACGATGGTCAAACAACGAGAGGAGCGGGAGATGGGCACCCACGAGGACATCCGCTACGAGACCGAGGGACCGGCGGCGATCATCACGATCAACCGGCCCGAGCGATACAACGCGTTCCGGGGCCGAACAGTGGAGGAGCTGATCAAGGCCTTTCGCACCGCTTGGGCGGACCGGCAGGTGCAGGCGGTCATCCTCACCGGCACGGGCGAGAAGGCGTTCTGCACCGGCGGCGATGTCAAACAGCGCGCGGAGACCGGCGATTACGGCCCGACCGAGAGCGGCATGTTCGAGATCGGCAATCTGCACAAGCTCATTCGCGATATCCCCAAACCGGTGATCGCGGCGGTGAACGGCATCGCCGTCGGCGGCGGGCATGTGCTGCAGGTGCTGTGTGACGTCACGATCGCCAGCGAGAACGCCCGCTTCGGCCAGGCCGGCCCCAAGGTGGGCTCCTTCGACGCCGGATTCGGCTCGGCCTACCTCGCCCGCGTCGTCGGCGAGAAGCGCGCTCGCGAAATCTGGTTCTGGTGCCGCCAGTACAGCGCCGTCGAGGCCGAGCGAATGGGCCTGGTCAATGCGGTCGTGCCCGCCGATCAGCTGCGGGACACCGCGCTGGCCTGGGCAAACGAGGTCGCCGAGAAGAGTCCGACCGCGATTCGCTTCCTCAAGCAGTCCTTCAATGCCGATACCGACCACCAGGCGGGACTGTCCAATCTGGCCATGTCGGCGCTGGATCTGTTCACCGCCTCCCCCGAAGGGCTCGAGGGTGCGCAGGCATTCGCCGAGAAACGCAAGCCCGACTTCAACGCACACGTCGACTGGCACTACTGATCATGGACTTCACCTTCGACGACGAGGTCGAGACGTATCGGCAGGAGCTGCGGCGCTTCGCGGTCAAGGTCCTGGCCCCGCATTATCAGGCCGACGACAAAACGGCGAAGCTGCGTCCGGAACTGGTCGCCGATATGGCCCGCATGGGCCTGACCGGACTGCGCATTCCCGAGCGGCACGGCGGCCAGGACGCCAGCGCGGTAATCGCCGGTATGGCCGCCGAGGAGGTGGCTCGCGGCGATTTCAACGCCACCTATCTGATCATCGTCAACGCTCTGGTCAGTGACATCCTCACCCGCAACGCGACCGAGGAACAGCAGGCCGCCTGGCTGCCGGGCATCGCCTCCGGCGCTGTCGTCCCGGCTTTCTGCATCACCGAACCGGAGCACGGCACCGACGCCGCCGCACTCGAGACCAGGGCCGAGCCCGACGGTGACGGGTGGCGGATCACCGGCGAGAAGACATCGATCACGCTCGGGATGTTCGCGCACAAGGCGCTGGTGCTGGCCCGCACCGGTGGCCCGGGGGCGCGCGGGGTCAGCGCGTTCTGGGTGGATCTCGACGAACGGTACGTCTCGCGGACCGCGTTCGACGATCTGGGCAGTCGCGCAATCGGCCGTGCCGCACTGTATTTCGACGGTCTGCCCGTTACCCGCGACCAGCTGGTCGGTGAGCCGGGACAGGGATTCATCTCGGTCATGCAGGGATTCGACTACTCACGGGCGGTCATCGGCCTGGCCTGCCTGGGCGCGGCACAGGTTTCGCTCGACGAAGCGTTGCAGTGGGCGCGCGACCGCAAGACCTTCGGCAGTCCGATCGGCGCGTTCCAGGGCGTGTCGTTTCCGCTCGCGGAGTACGCCACCTACCTGCGCGGCGCGCGGCACGTCTGCTACGAGGCGTTGTGGCGCAAGGACAACGGGATCGAGCACAGCACCGAGGCCGCCATGGCCAAGTTCTGGGCGCCCAAACTGTCCGCCGAAGTCATCCACCAGTGCCTGCTGACCTTCGGACATCTGGCCTACTCCAGCGAGAGCCCGATCGGGCAGCGCATGCGCGACGTGATCGGACTGGAGATCGGCGACGGCACCGCGCAGGTCTCCAAACTCGTCATCGCCCGAAATCTGCTGGGCCGCGGCTTCGCCCCCTGAACCACCACGAAAGGAATTCCGCCATGGGCACACTCGAGCACAAGATAGCCATCGTGACCGGCGCCGGGCAGGGCATCGGCCGCGGCATCGCCGAGAAGCTGTACGCCGAGGGCGCGACGGTGGTCATCGCCGACCTCAACGAGGCCACGGCGAAGGAAACCGCCTCGGCCCTGGGCGCCCGCGCGATCGGACTGCACACGGACGTGACCTCGCCCGAATCCGTCGAGGCGATGGTCGCCCAGGTCCGCCAGGCATTCGGCAGGATCGACGTCCTGGTCAACAACGCGGGCTGGGACAAGGCCGCCCCGTTCGTGGAATCCGAACGCGCGGACTGGGATCGGGTGATCCGGATAAATCTGTACGGGGTGCTGAACACCTGCAAGGCCGTGCTCCCGGTCATGGTCGAGCAGAAATCCGGTTCGGTGGTCAACATCGCCTCGGATGCCGGACGCGTCGGCTCCTCGGGTGAGGCGGTGTACTCCGCGGCCAAGGGCGGGGTCATCTCGTTCACCAAATCCGTTGCGCGCGAGATGGCCCGGTACAAGATCAACGCCAACGCGGTCTGCCCCGGCCCGACCGACACCGCCCTGTTCGCCTCCATCGGCGGCGACGATCCGCGCCTGCGCGAGGCGCTCACCAAGGCGATCCCGTTCCGTCGCCTCGCCCAGCCCAGCGACCTCGCGAATGTGGTCGCCTTCTTCGCCTCCGACGAGGCGGCCTATGTCACCGGCCAGACCGTCAGCGTCAGCGGCGGCCTCACCATGAGCTGAACCGGAGTTCGCCATGTCATTCGCGACGATCCTCACCGCCGAGCAGATCGCCCGCCACACCCGCGAGGGCTACTGGACCGATCGCCTCATCACCGACCACCTCGACGAGGCCGCCTCGCGGACACCGGACAAGACCGCGTTCATCGACTCCCAGCGCCGAATCACCTACGCGGAGTTGAAATCCGAGGTCGACCGCTGCGCACTCGGGCTGCTGGAGCTGGGTGTGCGCCCCGGCGAGGTGGTGTCCTTCCAACTGCCGAACCGGATCGAATGGGTGGTGGTGCATTTCGCCGCGACCCGCATCGGGGCGATCAGTAATCCGCTGATCCCGATCTATCGCGAGCGCGAGGTCGGATTCATGGTGGGAATGGCGAAATCGAAAGTCCTGGTCATTCCCACGGAATTCCGCGGATTCGACTATCCGGCCATGGCGGATCGCCTCCGGCCGGAGCTGCCTGATCTGAAACATGTTCTGGCCGTCGGCTCTTCGTGGGACGAATTCATGAGCACGCCATGGGAGCGACGCCGCGATCCGGCCGAACTCGCGACGCTGCGGCCGGATCCGAACGAGGTGACGCTGCTGATCTTCACCTCCGGCACCACCGGCGAGCCCAAAGGGGTTATGCACACCCACAATACGGCCATCGCGGCGAACGATCCGCTGCCCGCACGACTGGGCATCACCGCCGACACGGTATTCCACATGGCCTCGACGCTGGCGCATCTCACCGGATTTCTCTACGGCGCACGACTTCCCGTGCAGAATGCGGCAACCTGTGTGCTACAGGACATCTGGGACGCCGAACGTTTCACCGAACTCGTCGCCGAGCATCGCATCACCTACACCTCGGGTGCGACGCCATTCCTGCACGACCTGCTGGCCGCACCGCACCTGGCGACTCACGACATGTCCTCACTGCGCCTGTTCTGCTGTATGGGTGCGCCCATTCCCCGGGCGATCGTGCGCGAGGCGCGGCGCACCCTGCCGGGCACGGTCGTGCTCGGCGGCTGGGGGCAGACCGAGAATGCGCTGGTCACGCTCGGCGTTCCCGGTGATCCGGACGAGAAGATCATCGATACCGACGGCTATCCGTGGCCGGGTATGCGAATCCGGATTCTCGGTGTGGACGGATCGGAGCTGCCGCCGGGGGCCGAGGGCCGTTTGCAGGTGGCCGGGCCGTTCCTGTTCGTCGGCTACGCCGATCGCGAGCAGTTGACCTGGGAGTGTTTCGACGGGGACTGGTTCGACACCGGCGACCTGGGCAGTATCGATTCCGAGGGCTATCTGCGCATCGCGGGCCGCACCAAGGACGTGATCATCCGAGGCGGGGAGAACATCCCGGTCGCCTACGTGGAGAACGTGCTGTACGAACATCCCGACGTCGAGGCCGTCGCCGTCGTCGGCGTGCCGGATCCCCGGCTCCAGGAGCGCGCCTGCGCCTGCCTGGTGCTCAAACCGGGCGCGGCCGACCTGGATCTCGAGGCGATGCGAATCTTCCTGGCCGGCAAGGGCGTGGCCAAACAGTACTGGCCCGAACGGCTCGAAATCCTGCCGGACCTCCCTCGCACCGCCAGCGGCAAGATCCAGAAATTCCAGCTGCGCGACCGCATCGGCGACCCCGCGTGAATTCGAATCATTCTCATCGACAAGGATTCTCGATGACCTACGACACCGTTCGCACCGATATCGCCGACGGCGTCGCGGTGCTGACCCTGCACCGCCCCGACGTCCGCAACGCGATCGATCAGCGGGTACAGGCCGATATCCGGACCGCGCTCGCGCGGTTCCGAGACGACCCCGAGGTCGGCGCGGTGGTGTTCACCGGCGCGGGCGACCGCGCGTTCGCCGCCGGGGCCGATATCGGCCAGTTGCGCGACTACACCCTGCACACCGGGCTGGCCGCGGAGATGCAGCGGCTCTATGACGAGATCGAGGCGTTCGAGAAGCCGACCATCGCCGCGGTCAACGGCTACGCCCTCGGCGGCGGCTGCGAGCTGGCCATCGCGTGCGATATCCGGATCGCCTCGCCCACAGCGAAATTCGGTTTGCCCGAGACGAGTTTGTCGGTGCTGCCGGGCGCGGGCGGCACCCAGCGGATGGGCCGGCTGGTCGGGATGGGCCGTGCCATCGAGCTGATCCTGACCGGCCGCATGGTCGACGCCGCCGAGGCGCATGCGATCGGTCTGGTCACCGCGGTCACCGACGACCCGGTCGCGGCGGCGCGCGAGACCGCGCAGGGCATTCTGCGGCGCGGCCCGCTGGCCGTGCGGCTGGCCAAGCTGGTCATTCGGACCGGTATGGACGCCGACCAGCGCACCGGACTGGTCGTCGAGCGGCTGGCACAAGCCCTGCTCTACACCAGTGACGACAAACGCGAAGGCGCTCGGGCCTTTCTGGCCAAGCGGCCCGCCGCGTTCACCGGGAGCTGACCGTGATCTCTCGCATTCTCGTCGTGGGCGCGGGCGCGATGGGCTCGCAGATCGCCCTGACCGCGGCACTGGCCGGATACCAGGCGGTGCTCTCGGACATCGACGACGATCGCGTCACCAAGGCCCGTTCCGACCTGGCCGATCTGCTGGCCGCACGCGTCGGCAAGGGGCGCATCACCGAGGCGGACGCACAGGCCGCGCTGGAGCGGCTCACCTGCACCGCCGACGCCGACGCGTGGGCGCCGAGCGCGGATTACGTCATCGAGGCCGCGGTGGAGAAGCTCGACGTCAAACGGGAGCTGTTCGCGCATTTGGACGCACTGCTCCCCCGACACGCCATCCTCGCCAGCAACTCCTCGGGCTTCGTGCCCTCCCGGCTCGCGGACGCCACCGACCGGCCGGACCGCGTCTGCAACCTGCACTTCTTCAATCCGGCTCTGGTCATGCGCTGCGTCGAAATCGTCTGCGGGCCACAGACTTCCGACGCGACCGTGCGGACGTCGGTGGAACTGGCCGAACGGCTCGGCAAAACCCCGGTGGTGCTGGACCGCGAGATTCCGGGCTTCATCGCCAACCGGATTCTCAATGCCGTGCGCGACGAAGCCATCGCCCTGCTCGAAGGCGATATCGCCACCGTCGAGGCCATCGACACGGTGTGCCGCACGGCGCTGGGCTATCCGATGGGCCCGTTCGAACTGATGGATCTGACCGGCATCGATATCGGATACCTCACCAAGACAGCGCGTTTCGAAGAGTCGGGCGATCCGCGCGACGCCCCCAGCCGCAGCGTCGCACTGCTCGTCGAACGCGGCGAGCTCGGACGCAAGACCGGCCGCGGCTGGTACGACCACGCCCCCGACGGCACCGCATCCGCCCGGCCCCGCCCCCAGGAGTGATCATGGACCTGACCCTCACCGAAGCGCAGACCGAATTCCGCGGTTATGCAAGGCAATTCCTGGACAGCGAGGTCGTCGCACATCGCGCCGAATGGGATCGCGCCGAGAGCGTGGACACCTCGATCGTGCCGAAACTGGGCGCGGGGGCTTCTTCGGCCTGACTATCCCCGAGGAATACGGCGGTCTCGGCGGCGATTACGTCACCTACTGCATCGGGATGGAGGAACTCGGTCGCGCGGACTCGGCCGTGCGCGGCATCGTCTCGGTGTCGATGGGACTGGTGGGCAAGGTGATTCTGTCGCACGGCACCGAGGAACAGAAGAAGCGCTGGCTGCCACCGATCGCCGACGGGTCCGCGCTGGCCTGCTTCGGGCTCACCGAACCCGACACCGGTTCGGACGCGGGCAATCTGAAGACCCGCGCCGAACGCGTCGGCGACGACTACGTGCTCAACGGCCAGAAGATGTTCATCACCAACGCGACCTGGGCCGATGTCTGCCTCGTCTTCGCCAGGACGGGCGCTCCCGGACCGAAGGGCGTCTCGGCGTTCCTGGTGCCCACCGGCACGCCCGGATTCGAAACCCGGGAGATCAAGGGCAAATTGGGACTGCGCGGCCAGGCGACCGGCGAGGTCTATCTGACCGATGTGCGCGTCCCGGCGTCGTCCCGGCTCGGCGAAGAGGGCGAGGGCTTCACCATCGCCATGCATTCACTGGACAAGGGCCGGGTCTCGGTCGGCGCCGGCTGCGTCGGAATCATCTCCGGATGCCTGGACGCGGTGGTCGACTACGCCACGCAACGGCAGCAGTTCGGCCGCCCGCTCGCCTCGTTCCAGCTGATCCAGGACATGATCGCCGACATCTCGGTGGAATTGGACGCAGCCCGGCTGTTGGTGTGGCGCGCAGCGGATCTCATCGAACGCGGTGCGCCGTTCGGCACGGCCGCGTCCAAGGCGAAGTACTTCGCCAGCGAGGCCGCGGTGCGCGCGGCGAACAGTGCGATCCAGATCTTCGGCGGCTACGGCTACATCGATGAATATCCGGTGCAGAAGTATCTGCGCGATGCCCGGGTGATGACCCTCTACGAGGGCACCAGCCAGATCCAGAAGCTTCTCATCGGACGCGCCGAGACCGGCATCAGCGCATTCCTCTGAGCGACAAGACCATTCGTGTGAAAGGACTCCCCATGCCCACCCCGCAGACCCCGCTCGGCCTGTTCGGCGTCGAAGAACTGATCGGCGAGGAGGATCGGGCGATCCGTGACACCGTGCGCGCGTTCACCGCCGATCGGCTGCGCCCGCAGTTGGCGCGATGGTACGAATCGGCGACCATCCCGGCCCGCGAATTGGCCCGGGAATTGGGCAAACTCGGCGTACTCGGGATGCATCTGGACGGTTACGGCTGCGCCGGGACCAGCGCGGTGGCCTATGGGCTGGCCTGCCTGGAACTCGAGGCCGCCGATTCCGGGTTGCGCAGCCTGGTCTCCGTGCAGGGATCGCTGGCGATGTTCGCGATCCACCGGTGGGGTTCACCCGAGCAGAAGGACGAATGGCTGCCGCGGATGGCCGCCGGGGAGGCGATCGGCTGTTTCGGGCTGACCGAACCCGATTTCGGCTCCAACCCGGCCGATATGCGCACCAGCGCCCGGCGCGACGGCGACGACTGGGTGCTCAACGGGTCCAAGATGTGGATCACCAACGGCTCGGTCGCCGATGTCGCGGTGGTGTGGGCGCAGACCGAGGACAAGATCCGCGGATTCGTAGTTCCCACGGACACACCGGGTTTCACCGCTCCGGAGATCAAGAACAAACTGTCGCTGCGAGCTTCGGTGACCAGTGAGCTGATCCTCGACGGAGTCCGGCTACCCGCGTCGGCGATGCTGCCCGAGGCGCGCGGGCTGTCGGGGCCGCTGTCGTGCCTGAACGAGGCGCGCTTCGGCATCGTCTTCGGCGCGCTCGGCGCGGCCCGAGACTGCCTGGAGACGGCCATCGCCTACACCCGCGACCGCGATATCTTCGGCAAACCGCTCGCCGCCTACCAGGCCACCCAGCTGAAACTGGCCGATATGACCGTCGAACTGGGCAAGGGCATGCTACTGGCCCTGCATCTGGGCAATCGGAAGGACGCGGGCACGCTACGCGCCGAACAGGTCAGCCTCGGCAAACTGAACAACGTGCGTGAGGCCCTGGCGATCGCTCGCGAATGCCGAACCCTGCTGGGAGCCAACGGAATCAGCCTCGAATACCCGATCCTGCGACACGCGTCCAACCTGGAGTCGGTGCTGACCTACGAGGGCACCTCCGAGATACACCAGCTGGTGATCGGCCAGGCGGTGACGGGCCATCCGGCCTTCCGCTGAGCGCGAATCAGTCCTTCGGGAAGCCGGTCGCGAACAGGCCGCCGATCGCGACGGCGGCGACAACGGCGACAACGGGGATGATCCACATGGGTTCAGACTACAAGCTGTAGTAGTTGCCGCGGCATAATTGTGCCCAGCATCACCGCAGGCAGAGCGGGGTAATGATCGCCGGACGAGCGATTCGGGTCAATCGTCCGTTCGCGCGGCAACACCCCGGATCACCAGGGCGAACACCAGCACCGCCAGCACCGGCGCGGCCAGCGGCACCCATTCCAGCCGGGTAGGCACCTCGGTCGCGAGGACCGCCACGGCGGCGAAACAGACCGCGCCCGCCACCGACGGCAGCGTCGTCGGAACCACCCCGACCGGCGCGGACACCGTGGCGGTATTGAGCAGGTAGGTGGTGGCCACCAGTCCCGTCGCGGCCGCGGCGAGTGCGCCGGAATCGGCCCAGGCCAGCGCGCCGAGCGCGACCAGGACCGCGCCCACCGCGCAGATTCGCAGCCACCAACCCGCGACCACCAGCGCCGCGGCCGGGATCGCGAGCCAGGGCATGACGATTCCCACCGCCGTGACCAGCAGCAGACCGGACAGCACCGCGAGGAATCTGGTCATCGCCGCACCCGCACCAGTCGCCGGCGGTCCGGGATCAACCGCATCACCTGATCCAGCCGGGTTCCCTCGGCCCAGGCCACGATATCGACCCCGACCGTGCCCATATCCCGGTACATCGCCATCCGCTCCAACTGCCACATGCGCGCCATCGTCGGATCCAGCTCGTCGCGAAACGGCGTGCCGCGCATGACATCCACGACCACCACCACATGCCCGCGCTTGCGCAGATCGATCAGCGCCAAGGCGAATTCGGTGTCCAGCAGCGTCGAGAACGCCACCACGATCGCGCCGAGCGGCACCGCCGCGTGCGGGGCGAGCGAGCCGGAGGTGGACATATGCTCCTCGCCCACATCGAGCACGGTGTCGACGATGCGGTAGAACTGCCGACGTCCGATATCGGCCCGCAGCCAGCGCGGCGACTGTCCCAGGCACACCACCGCGGTCCGGTCGCCCGCCTGCAGCGCAGTCTGGGCGACCTGCGCGGCCCCGCGCACCGACAACTCCAGCGAATCCGCCGCCGGGCCCGGAGCCTGAAGCGAATGATCCAGCAGCACAACGACATCCGCGGCCCGGTTGGTGAGCCGCTCGGTGACGTGCAGTCGGCCGCGCCGCGCGCTCACCGACCAGTTCACCGTGCGCAACTGATCACCGGGCGTGTACGCGCGAATGTCGGCGTACTCCACCCCGGGCCCGTGCCGACGCGTCAGGTGGGTGCCGATCCGTTCGGGATATTCGGTGCGCGGCAGTCGCATCGGCTGCGGGTCGGCGACCGGATACACGTACACCTGACCGGCGGGCAGGCTCACCGCGGCGGTGGCGAGACCCGCCGGACTCAGCGCCGTCACCCTGATCCGCATCGGATAGCGACCCCAGCGCGCGGCCGACAACGCCATCCGCAGTCCGGCCGGAGCCGTTCCCGAATCGATCGACTTCTCCACCCGCAGCTCCATGCCGTCGAGCTGTTCGGGTTTGCAGCGCAGCAGGGCATGTCCGTCCTCGACGAAGGCAGCCGCGGACAGCACCACCTCCTCACCCTCGAAGCAGCGCAGCACACCGCCGCCATCCACCTGAATCTTGGTGCGCGCCAACTGAATGGGCGCGGTCGCCAGCACCCCGAGCATGGGCGCGGCGAACACCACCAGCTGCCAGCGACCCAGGATCACCGCCGCGGCGAGTGCGATACCGCCCGCCACCGCGAGCATGTAGACCAGGGCGGCGGGCCGCCAGCGTAGTTCGACCTCCGTCGCCGAACTCGAATCCCGATGTCTCATAGGCACTCTCCGGACGCGATCCCGGCGAGCGGCAGCCGGGACCCGCGACGCGCGGTCGCGCTCATGTCCCCATGGCCCGCGGAACCCGCAGGCGGCGAAGCAATTCGGAGATGACGTCCTCGCCGCGGATGCGCCGCACCCACATCTCCGGGCGCAGGGTGATGCGGTGCGCCATAGCCGGAATGGCAAGAGCCTTCACATCTTCCGGAATGACGTAGTCACGCCCCTGCAACAGCGCACGGGCGCGGGCCATCTGCACCAGATCCAGTTCCGCGCGCGGGCTGGCGCCGACCTCCACCTGCGGATGGCTGCGGGTCGCCGCGGCCAGCGAGACGACGTAACCCACCACATCCGGGTGCACGGTCACGAATTCGACGGCGTGCCGCATCTCCAGCAGCCCGGCGGCATCGACGACCTGGCCGACCTGCGGTGGCACCGAACCGCGCTCGAGGCGGCGGCGGATCATCTGGGTCTCGTCGTCCTCGGACAGATATCCCAGACGCAACTGCAGCGCGAAACGGTCGAGCTGAGCTTCGGGCAGCGGATAGGTGCCCTCGTACTCGATCGGATTATCGGTGGCCAGCACGATGAAAGGCTGTGGCAGCGGGAAGGTTTCGCCGTCGATGCTGACCTGCCCCTCGGCCATCGCCTCGAGCAGCGCGGCCTGGGTCTTGGGCGGCGTCCGGTTGATTTCGTCGGCCAGCAGCATATTGGCGAAGACCGGGCCCTTGCGGAAGTTGAACCGCCCCGAATTCATGTCGTAGATGGTCGAACCGATCAGGTCCGCCGGTAGCAGGTCGGGCGTGAACTGCACTCGGGTGAAGTCCAAACCCAGTGCCGCGGCGAAGGATCGCGCGATGAGCGTCTTGCCGAGCCCGGGTAGATCCTCGATCAGGACATGACCGCCCGACAGCACCGCGATCATGATCAGCTGCAGTTCGTCCTGCTTGCCGACCACGACCCGGGACAGCTCGCGCAATACCGCGTCGGTGCGTTTGACGGTCGCGTCCAAAGGTTTCGTCATGACTGAACTCGCACGTGTTTCCAACCTGTTTTCACATTTCCTGAAGCCGACGCAGGATCTCGTCCAGCGCGGCACGTCCCGGTGCACGCGAATTGTCATCGCGCAGTTGGGAATCGGCCGGATCCACCCAGCGCCACAATTCCGGTCCGAATTGCAGCCGGCCCGCGGCCTCGGTGGCCCGCCGGTCCTTGGCGATGCGATGTCCGCTCGACAATTCGAACTCCTTGGCCAGCAACGGCCGCAGATGCCGATCCCAGTCCGCGCGGCTGCCGTCGGCTCGGTCGACGAGCATCTCCGCGCGGGCCCGCCAGCGGAACAACATCTCCGCCGGGCCGTTCTCGATATCACTGTCCGCCGGGTCGGCCGGACCGTCGGACTTCGTCCGCTCGGCCAGCGACCGCACCAGCATTCCCACCGCGCACAGCACCAGTACCCCCGTCAGTACCGGTAGCAGTGCACGTTGATTGTCGTACCCGATCGCCTCGATCAGCAGGATCAACGCGATCGATCCACCCACGACCGCCCCGCGACCCCACTCCGACATCCCGGTCATGAGCGCACCTCACCGGTGGTCGCACATGACATCCGTTGTGCCGCTGAGATATTCGCGTAAACGCTCACGATTCGGCCCTCTGCAGATCACCCAGCACGATGCGCAGCAACTGCTCCGCCCGCATGCGCTGCCATTCCAGCATCGAGTGCGGACTGAATCGCGCTTCCTCGAAGAGGATGACCAGCTCACGAGCCGAGGCGTCCCGCAAGACGCCGCGGTCGAAGGCGCGGGCCAGCACCTCCGAAGGGGTGTCGGAGATCAACGGAGCCACCTCGCGGGCGCGGGCGAGGCCGCTTTCCATGGCGACGTAGCAGGCGATGATGGCCGCCCGCGCGTCCTTTCCGGAGGCGATCATCGCGGCCAAGCCCATCTCGGCGACCTGCGCGAGCGATACCGCCTGCTCCGCCGGAGCGGACTCCGGCTCGGCCGCCGGCGCGTGCACGCGGCGGCGAGTGCCGACCCCGACGACGATCAATCCCACGATCGCGGCGAGGATCAGCGCACCCGCGGAAACCCCGATGACGATCATGGCATCGGGACTCAGCGGCGATTCGACGTCCGGCCCCGGCGACGGCGGCGCGGTGGTCGAAGGCGGCACCGGAGCCGGTTGCGCATCCGGACTCCGCGACGCCGGATGCACCACGCTGAGCTGATAGATCGCCCAGCTCAGCGCACCGAACACCGCGATCACCGCGAGCGAGACCAGCAGGAACAACCCGATCCGGCGCTTGCGCACCGGCCGCCGCACCCGATCGGGATGCGCGTCGGGCAGGGCCAGCGGCAGCCGATGCTGACTGGTGATCACACCCGCCAGCAGAATGACGATCGACACCAGCGAAAGCACCGGCATCAGCGCCACGGCGATCACCGACGGCGGCGACCCCACATGCGGCCCGTCACCACCCGGCAGATATCCGCGCAATGCGATGACGACGAGCGCCAGCAGTGCGATCAACCCGATCGCACGCGGTATCGCCGTACCCACCCCGACCAAGGGCTGTTCTCCAATACATCAGCACTGCCACGAGCAGGCACATCGTTACATGCCGAACGGTCCGTGAGAGGCGAAATCGCGAGAGCAGCCGCATTTCCACCGCGTACCGGGGGCGATGTCGCGGCGCTGTCGGAGAAACCTGTGAAAGAGCACAACGGGTCGGTCGCGCGTTTCGGAGCATGGACGACGCGTGTCCGGCGAAAGCGGCGGGCGGCGATCATGGGATTCGGCGGCGTCAGATCCACCGTCGCAGTTCCGGGCGGGCGAGTTCGGCCCAGAGCATGGTGCGACCCGCGACGACATGCTGACCGCAGCGGACGCTGATCTTCTCGACGCACGGTGTGATCAGTGGGCCCGCGGCGGCGACAACATGCGCGTTCTCGGGGGAGTCACGCAATTCGACGACCACCCGGACGGCCGATATCGCGCGCAGGCGCAACATCATTCGAGTCGGATGGTCGAGCATCGAGGAGGTGACGGCGGTGACGAATGACGCCGTCAACTCGACCGCGAGACGCTCCGCGTCGACCAGCACATCCGCCCAGAACCAGCGGTGCATGGTGTTGCGGACGAACAGCCCGGCAATCGCGACCGCCGACCAGACCGCCGACAAGTCGATTCGATCGCTGCCACCCCCGGGCAGCACCACCGGCGGTGGCAGGCCGCGCGAACTCCCGACCCGCGTGGCGAGATGTGTTGCGACGCGGGCGAGTTGGTCAGCGAGTATTTGCTTTTCGCGATCGGACAGCAACCGTGTGGCCGCGTCGATGGCGATGCACTCACAGGCGCCGACGCGGCGGAGATCGTCCAGCAGATCGTCCCGCCCGGAATCCGAGGTCAACGAACCCACCTCGCACTGTCCCGGTCACGCCCGGGCGAGCGGTCGAGTTCATCAGGATATTCTTTCTCTGACCAATTCCACTGCAGCGCAGGGCAATCGGGCAATATGCGGCGACCAGTGGAAATCTCGTGAACGAGGTCTTCGTACGCCAGGGCGAGCTGGGCGAGACGCTGCCACATGTAGTGCCGCTCCAACTCCGGGATACCTCGATCCAGAGCGGCCCACGCCTCGACGGCGAAAGCGGCGATGCGATCGATCACCATGCCCACCGATTCACTGTGCAGATAGGCTCCACCGCGCACCTCCGGCTTGTTCGCCGCCACCCAGCAGTCGATGCCCCGCACCGACTCCGCTCGCTCCCTATCGATCTCGCGAAGCTGGTCACCACGAGCCCGGATGCGGAACTTGTGCAGACCACTCAAACGGTGCGCGGCCTGCAGAATCGGGTGCGGTACCAGCATATTGCCCGCGCACGCGGCGAGCAGCAGATCCTTGGACGGCAACGGCGCCGGCATCAACCCACCCGCCGATCGGCCGTCTCGAGGGGCCACCGACACGGCGGGTCCAGCGTCCACACATCCGCCGACTGTCGCAACAGATCCAGCCAGCCGGACACGTGAGCGATCGACGGAACCACCACGGCCGCAAAGCCGGACAACCCGAGCGAGGCAAGTAGCAGGGGGAACGATTCATCGGAACGTTCCAGAAACACGCCCCGCAGGTCCCAGCCCCGTTCGGCCGCGAGGGCCCGAATGTCGTCCACATACGCATCGGAACCATGCGGCGCAATGTCCAGGCGCACAATGCCATACGCGCGGGGCCTCACCGGATCGCCTCCAACCTATCGGCCGGATACTTCGATGGACGGCCAAATCTCCTCGGCCACATGATGTTTACCTCTCACTGTGTCGCTGGCGAGCACAGTCGCACCCCCTGGTGGCCAACGGACGGGTCGTGGTCGCAATGCGTTGTCGCACAACCGCATCAACCTGCCGTGCGCCCGAATCGGCCGATCTGGTACCAACTGTGAGGTAGAGCACCTGAACCATATAGCACTTAACTTAAGTCTTCAAGGTGTATGAAGCTAGTTCTTGATTGTGCTAGACAGATACGATCGACCCGACACACAGGAGTATTCGAGATGGCTCGCAGCTCGCCGACCGTCGCTGGATGGGAACTCATGCTCCGCATCCGCGAACAGAGCAAAACCCGCGGCGTGAAGGCCACCTCGATCCAAAAGGCGCTCGATGTCAGCGCGGCCTACTGGTCGCAGGTCACCCACTACCGAGGCGTTCTGACCGAGGAGAAGCTCAAGGTTCTACTCGACCTTCTCGAGTTCGAACCTGACGAGCAGGCGGAGTTGCTGCAACTCCGTACGATCGCGAGACAGCGCGGCTGGTGGAGCGAGTACTCGGCCGTATTCGACGATGAGCTGATGCGTTTCTACGGTCTCAAGGACGGCGCTGAAAGTATCCGCAGCCTTGATAGCGGCGTCGTTCCAGGACTGCTTCAGACCGAGGACTACGTCCGTGCTCTGATGTCGGCGATCGTATCCACCGGGAGGCCGACCGAGGCACAACAGCGCCTGCGAGCTCGACTGCATCGCCAACGGCGTCTCAACGGCCCCGACGCGGTTCACCTGTCGGTGATCATCGGACAAGCAGCGCTGATGCAGGAAGTAGGAGGCCCACAGATCCTGCGCGAACAGCTATTCCATCTGATCGAACTGGTGGAGGCACATCCGGACAACCTCGATCTGCGGGTCGTTCCGTTCAACGCAAGCGGCTCGGTGGCCGGACTCAACGCAGCAACGTTCCATCTTCTCGATTTCGGCAGCCCACGGCTGCCTATGCTCGGCTGGCTCGAATCAGCGATCTACGGCGAGGTCACCGACGATCGCCAGAAGGTCGAAGCGCTGGATTTCCTGTATAACCAGCTCCGCACGATCGCTCTCGAACGCGAGGAATCAGTGAAACTGATCAGTCAACTCGCACGTCGGTAGTCTGACTGCTATGACCACCTGGTTCAAATCTACGTTCAGCGGCTCGGACAAGACCTGCGTCGAGATCGCGCATCGTCCCGATAGCGTCCTGATCCGTGACAGCAAATACGTTGGCCCCGAACAGAACCAGCCGATCATCACGGTCCCGGCGACGCACTGGCAGCACGTTCTCGACCAGGTACTGAGCGCGACCCCCGGCACAATCGCCGACGCCCTCACCCTGACCCTGCACCCCGACGGCAGCGCCGCTCTCGACGACGCCACCGGCACCACCCTGAGCTACAACGCCGCGGAATGGGACGCCTTCACCAAAGGCATCGCCGACGGCCAGTTCAGCCGCCCCTGATCTGCCGTCCGAGCGTCATTCGTTTCTCCAGAATCCGCAAACAGCCTGACGCAGTCGGGCTCGTGCGGGGAACTCGCGTGATCGAACCGGACACCGTCTACGATCATTCGACTACACCCCCGCAAACAGAGTCAGGCCGCGCCGGACTGCCGCTCCTCTGCGTAGCGCGGTGCGAGTGCCTCCATCTGCTCGATCACGACACGGATGGCCTCCGGCTGCTTGTCCGGCGGGTACTTGTACTTGATCAGCAGCCGTTTGATCGAGGACCGGAGTTTGGCGCGGACATCGTCGCGAACTGTCCAGTCCGTCTTGACATCTCGGCGCATGATCTTGACCAGCTCGCGAGCGATGTGGCCGAGGACGTCGTTACCCATTTGTTCGACGGCCGACTCGTTCTCGGAGACCGCGTCGTAGAAGGCGAGTTCGTCTTCGGACAATTCGGGGGTGAAGTTCTTGCCACGCTCGCGTTCGGCCGCGGCCTCGCGTGCGAGGTCGATCAGTTCCGCGATGACCTGAGCGGAAGTGAGTTGCTGATTCGTATAGCGGTTCATGAGGTCGCGGATACGTTGGGAGAAGGCGCGCTGACGAACCAGGTTGTTACGGGTGCTGCGGCGGACCTCTTCGGTCAGGGCCGCGCGGAGTGCCTCGATCGCGAGATGCGGGTTCTCCGCTTGTCGCGCATGGGCTTCGAATTCCGGGGTCAGCTCGGTCAGCGACGGCTTGGGAAGGCCCGCAGCAGCGTAGATGTCCACGATCTCGCCGGATCCGGTCGTCTCGGCGACCAGGGATGCGAGCATACGCTGGATTTCGGCCGGGACCGGACGACCGTCGGCCTTACGTTGTTCGGCATCGTATTTGGCCATCCACACGCGGACCTCTTCGTAGAATCTGGCCGTGGCGCGCAGGTGTGTCAAGGTCTCCGATCCCGAGCAGACGGCCCAGGCCCGTGCGAGCTGGTTCGCCAGCGTGCGGAAGCGATTCACCAGCTTGTCGGATTCGTTCGGGACCTGGTTTCCCGGCGTCCGAACGGACCGCAGATACTCGGTCATGCCGACCACCGCTTGAAGCCAACTCCGCTGCCCGGTATCGAGTTTCGACTTCCACGGGTAGCCGGCGCAGAGCTGATCCAATGCGTCGAGCAGCTGCACGGTCAGCTGGGCCATCTCTTCGGTGTTCTGGCCCACCGGACGCTCTTTGCGGTCGGTGACTGTGTACTCCGCGAGCGCTTTTTCCAGATTTTCCGCGAGGGGCGCGTAGGCGACCACCAAGCCGTGCTCTTTACCCTCGAAAGTGCGGTTCACCCGCGCAATGGTCTGCATCAGCAGTGCGCCCTTGAGCGGGCGATCCAGATACAGGGTGTGCAGCGGCGGGGCGTCGAAACCGGTGAGCAGCATGTCCTTCACGATCACCAGCTGCAACGGATCATCCGCACGCTTCAAGCGAGCCTGGATCTTCTTGTTCTCACCATCGCGACGAACGTGCTTGGCCACCGCGCCTTGGTCTTTCGCGGAACCCGAGTACACGACCTTGATGACACCGTCACCGATGGAATCGGACTCCCATTCGGGCTTGAGCTTGACGATCTCGTCATAGAGCGCCGCACAGATCTCGCGAGTGCCGCCGACGATCAGGGCTTTGCCCGGTCCACCGATGAATTCGGTCATAGCTTGGGACCGGTTCTGCCAATGGTCGACGATGTCCTTGGCGACTCGTTCGACGCGGGCCGGGGCACCATAGATGGCGTTGATCACCGCGACCGACTGTTCGACGCGCGCACGCTCGACATCGTCCAGGCCGAGCACGGCTTCATCAGCAGCATTGTCGATATCTGAATCCGAAACGCCCTCGACCACACGAACTTCCGGAAGGCGCGGTTCGAAGACCACTCGCACGGTGGCACCGTCGTCGACCGCACGAGTCAAGTCGTAGACATCGATGTAGTCGCCGAAGACCTTGCGGGTGTTGCGGTCATCGAAAGAGATCGGAGTACCCGTGAACGCGATCAGCGTCGCGTTCGGCAATGCATCCTTGAGATGGCGGGCATAGCCGTCCAGATCGTCGTAGTGGCTACGATGCGCTTCGTCAACGATGACGATGACATTCCGGCGATCGGTGAGGAGTGGATGGTCCAGGCCGGATTCCTTCTCCGCCTTGGATAATCCGAACTTCTGCAACGTCGTGAAGTAGATGCCACCGGTGATGCGATCACTCAGTGCCGACCGGAGTTCGATACGGCTCTGCACTTGAATAGGCTTCTCCGCCAACAGCATCGACTTATCGAAGGTCTGGAACAGCTGGCCGTCGAGCTCGGTACGGTCGGTGACCACGATGATGGTCGGATTCTTCAACCGCGGCTGTTTGCTCACCAGATGGGCGTAAAGCTCCATCTCCATCGACTTGCCGGACCCCTGGGTGTGCCAGACCACGCCGGCCTTACCGTCCGTCTCGACCGCGTCGACGGTGCAGCCGACAGCTTTCGTCACCGCGAAGTACTGGTGCGGCTTGGCAATTCGCTTCACCAAGCCGTCACCGGTCGAGTCGAATGCGACGAAGTTCCGCTGGATCTGCAGAAATCGCTCCGACTGCAGCACACCGTCGATCAGGAATTCCAGCTCGACACCGGCGTGGTCCTCATCCAGCGCCTCACCGATCTTGACCGGCTTGCCGTCCTCGTCGACATTCCACGGGGCGTAGTGATTCAGCGGTGTGAACGGAGTGCCGTAGCGGGCACTGCGGCCATCACTGATCACCGTCAGCACCGCGAACCGGAACGCCAGCGGAAACTCTCGCAGGTAGGTCCCCAGTTGAGCATGGGCCGACGCCAAATCCGCCTGCGCCGCCCCGGCCTTCTTCAATTCGAAGATACCGACCGGCATCCCGTTGAGGTATAGCACCACATCGAAGCGCCGTACCGCATCCCGCGACCGCACCGTCACCTGACTGACGGCCAGCAGCTCATTGTCCTCAACCCGTGACCCGACCAAACGAATCGTCGGATTCTGTTCCATCCCTTGATGATCGATATAGCTGACCCCGCGATACCCATTGGTCAGGATCTCGTGCAGCCGCTGATTCTCGGCCAACGCATCTTGCGACTTGGGCGCCACGATCTCGGCCCGAGCCTGCTCCAGATACTCCGCCGGAACCTGCGGATTCAGCGCCCGCATCCGAGCCAGCATCCGCCCCGGCAACACAATGTCGTCCCACGACGTGCGCCCCAGATCGGTACCGGGCGCAATTACACTGCCCGCCAACGGCTCCCACTCGTTCTCGGCAAGCTCATCCAGCGCCAGCTGCTCCCACTGGGCCTCGCTGAAACCAGCGTTCTCGACCATCAGGCAATCTTTTCCACTATCTGCTCGGCGTCTTTGACGCGAAGCTTTCCGGACATCAGGAGAGGGAGGAGTTCGTCGCGGGTTTGGGCGAGTTGCAGATTTTCCACCTCAGCGGCTAGAGCACGATTCCACAAGCCCGTCATCAGTTCGTCGATACCCTTGACATTACGGGGAGACGGAATTGCTGCCAACTCGTCCAAATGGCGTCGTTGAATGTGCCCCATCGTCGTAGCCTTATCTGCCGCAATAGCTTTAAACGCAGCCAGCATCGAGAGCACAGCTTGATTAACCATCCACAATGGGCGACCAGTTACGGGCATAACCTTGAAGATGTGTTGGTTGATAATTGCCTCGGGATGGAACCATCTCGCAACGGTCAAGGACCCTGACCATGCAAACAGCAGATCGCCAGGCCTGGCTACGTGGTCGTCATGAACCTCGATGTCGTTGTAAACAGTAGACCCGCCGATGCCAGAATTCAGTTCAGCGATTCTGATGACGACGCGCCCGGATCCGGATGCATCCTTCGTGAATGCTTTACCGTTCACGAACCGAGCCAAAGAAGAGAGAGGCACCTGCTCACTCTCATCGAGCGCATTCAGCCACAATGCATTGGCTAACTCATCTGACTTTTGTGTTACCGTGTCGTTGGCGGCAATCTTGTCGTCGAGCACTCCCAACACCTCCGCTATCGCATCTTGTTCCGACCTGGTCGGTAGACAAACTGGCAACTCCCTGAGGCTACTCAGATTGATCTTCTGCGTAACGCTCCCGCTCAACCGAGCAGCGAGCCAGTCGATGGCAGCCGGGGACTTCAAGTACCAGTTGACATATTCATGGTTTGCGACGCCGTTAAGCGCAACTGTCGCAACGTCACGCGACACGTTGAAGCCAGCCATTTCCATCGGAACCAAGGCGCTATAACCAGGTTCGGAAATCAAATTTATGACAATCTCGCCCCCCACAAGAATCGTTCGGCTATATTGGTTACTTACCTCTTCGGTAACCCGCTTTTCGTCGTTGAATACAATGCGATTGTTCCGAATATCACCACCCCGAATTACCGGAACGCCGCCCTCAATGTAATCACCGACTTTAACAATTCCGTAAGTAATCCCCCTTTTAGCATCACAGAGCTCGATCAGAGGAACCATCGAAATATCAGCCATTTAGGAGCTCCAGTTGGTCTCGCACAATCCTGTCCAGACGCGCGGACTCGTCGAATGCGGTATATAGCTCGTTCGTGAGGCGCTGAATTTTATCTTCGAGGGGTTCATTATCAACTTCACCTTCGACCGAACCAACAAAACGACCCGGGACCAGCGTGTATGCTGCCGCCTTGATTTCCTCAACAGTCACCGACTTACAGAATCCGGGCACGTCCTCATAGCTCAACCCCTTCCGCGCTGCCGAATCCGTCCCACGCCATACGTGATACGTGTCGGCGATGCGCACGATGTCCTCATCGCTGAGTGCCCGTTCGGCCCGGTCTACCATGTACCCTAATTCGCGGGCGTCGACGAACAGCACCTCACCCCGCCGGTCCACGGCCCCGAACCTCCCGGCAGACTTATCTCTGGCGAAGAACCACACGCACACTGGGATCCCTGTTGAGCGGAACAATTGGGTGGGCATGGCGATCATGCAGGACACGAGATCCGCCTCCACGAGTCGAGCCCGAATCTCTCCCTCGCCGTTGGAATTCGACGACATCGAGCCGTTCGCCATCACCACGCCCGCTTGCCCCTGCGGACCCAGTTTGGAAATAACATGCTGTATCCAGGCAAAGTTGGCATTATTGGCCGGCGGTACCCCATACTCCCACCGAGTATCGTCCGTGTTACGCGTCCAGTCCTTGATGTTGAAGGGCGGATTCGTCATGACGTAATCCATCTGCACACCGGCATGTTGGTCACGAGCGAAAGTGTCGCCCCAGCGAGCCCCCAGTCCCTTATTGTCGATGCCATGGATGGCGAGGTTCATCTTGGCCATACGCCAGGTTTCCTCGATGGCCTCCTGACCATAGATGGCGATGTCGTGTGGATCACCGTTGTGGTCCCAGATGAACTTCTCCGACTGCACGAACATGCCGCCGGAACCACAGCAAGGGTCGTAGATTCGCCCCTTCGTCGGTTCGAGCATCTCGACGATGGTCTTGACGACGCTGGGCGGGGTGAAGAACTCTCCGCCCCGCTTGCCCTCCGCGCGAGCGAAATTGCCGAGGAAGTACTCGTACACCTCACCCATGAGGTCACGGGCCTTGTGTTCACCTTGCCGGCTGAACCGCGCACTGTTGAACAGATCGATCAGCTCACCGAGCCGTCGCTGATCGATGTTGTCCTTGTTGTAGAGCCGAGGCAGAGTCCCACGCAGCGACTCGTTCTCGTGCATCACCGCGTCCATGGCCTCGTCGATCAGCTGACCGATGGTCTTGGTGAGCGAACCGCTCGCGTCGACAAGTCCTTTCGCGTTGTCCGCGAGGAACTTCCAGCGGGCGGCCTCCGGCACCAGGAACACCCCGTACCCCTGGTACTCCTCCGGATCGTCGATCACCTGCTCGATCTGCTCGTCGTCCCAGCCTTCCTCGACCAGGCCCGCGCGGATCTGTTCCCGGCGTTCGTCGTAGGCGTCGGATACGTACTTCAGGAACACCAGACCGAGGATGACGTCCTTGTACTGGTTCGCGGACAGCGAACCGCGGAGTTTGTCGGCCGCCTTCCACAGCGTGTCCTTCAACTCCTTCATCGTCGACGGGGCCGTGTTGTCCTTCGTCGACTGCCTTTTCCTCGGGGGCACCCGGGGGCTCCTTTCCTCTGTCATGACAAAACCTTCTCCGGCGCGTGCAGACTCACCGTGCCCGCGGCAATGCCGTCGATGAGGGCTCGGCACAGATCCGTCGAGGCACTAAGTCGTTTCCGCAGCTCCGACTCGTAGTCTTCGGCGCGACCGAGTACATCCTCGAGCAACGACGCTTCGCCGCGATCGATCATCGGAACATTCCACTGCTTCCATTCCTGGCAATGCTCGGGCTGACGGTTGATCAGCGCGGCCAGTGCCCGGGGACCGATCCCGAACTCGGGGTTCGGGCGCAGCACCCGTGAAGGGCTGGCGACCAGGACACCGCCGACCTCGTCCACCCGAGCGTGGGGCGGCTTCTCCATAAAGATCACATCGCCCGGTTGGGTCCGCACCGCTCGACTGTAGTGTTTCTCCGCATCCAGGGGATCCAGCGTAACGCCGTCGCTGCTGTGGTCGGCCGACAGGACCGGAACCGTCGAGCCTGGCGAAGCGTGCGCCGCATCGATTCTGCTGCCCCGGTGTACTCGCAACATCTTCTGCTCCACCAGCTGACCGAGCGACAGATTCCGTACCTTCAACGCGCCTGCCGCAGGAACAACCAAGACATCGAGCGTGCCCGGTATTTCGCTGGTGACAAGTGTTGCCGCGTGGATTCGGTCGATGTCTTGCAGGGAGTCGGAGGTACGCAGTCGATCTGCGGCTATGCCCTGCGGAACCACGGTATGGCCCGCCAGAATTGCTGAGCGATCGTGCACCCGCGCATAACGGAGTTCTCTGTGCCGCGTACGTGCCAGCGCCTCGACGATATCCGCAGCCAGCGCATCGGTTTCGAGATCGCCGGTGGTCGGCGCAGCCAGATCCGCAACGAGGGGCTGCTCGATCTTGGCGCCACCCACGGCGATCCATACACCGAGTGCCTGGCGGTGCGCTTCCCGCCACCAACCGCGTGGCAACCGCAAGGCCATCGCCAATCCGATCACGCGCAAGGTCGCCGCGCGCTTCTGCTCCAGATCACCACGCAGGTTGTCGCACAACGCGGAGGACGGCCCGATCACGACTGCCAGCTCACCCGGTTCCAGATCGATCAGCACATCGTCGACACGATCGAGCGCCTCCGCGGTTTTCGCTCCGACCACCGAGGCCAGGCGCACTCGACGTGAGTCCGTGAGGCTGTCGACCTCGGTGCCCCGGATCGTCGCCCGCCGGCGCAACCGCCTCGCCTCCGCGCTCGTACCGACGACCGACAGATACATCTCGTCATCTGCCAGAGCGAGCACCAGGTCAGGGGTATCGCCCGATGAAACAAGTTGCGCGGCACCAGGTTCAGGAAAATTCAAGCAGGTATGGACGATCGCACGGAACACCGACAGAGCCTGTGGCGTGAGATCACGAGTCTCCAGACTCCGGCCCGCTCGGCTTGCCTCCAGTCGTTCCAGTGCATCCGCCGGTCCGAACGTGGACTCGATCAGGTCGTCGATATAGGACAGAACTGCGGGCGTCGCGCTGAGACCGGTTATCTCCGAAACCAGCATGTGATCGTGCGGGTCCGCTTCACGAGCCAGCTCGATTCGTTGTTCGCTGGTCGATCCGGCCAGTTCGCTGCCGGTACACACCTGCAGGCACAACAGCGCCACCAAGTCGTCCAGCGAAACCCCTTCAGGGACGGTGATTCCCGGAGCATCCAGGCGGTGCGCGTCGTTGTTTCCGCGCCCCGTTCGTTCCAGCCATTCGAGAACGTCTTCGCGACGGAAACGCTCCCCGCGGGCGGCGGTCGGGACCGGAGGCGGAAACGGGATCAACTCGCCGCGAACCGACGGGCGGTTGCGCCACGTCGAGACAACCGGCCGCTTGACCTGCGCGAGATCGGCGATGTCCTGCAACGACAGCGTCGGCTCCGACTCGTCCATCCCTTCCTCCCATCCTTCAGACAACGTGATGACACAGACGGTACGGCCACTCTGCGTCGCTAATTGACCAAATGAGTGATAAGCGGCCTTATCGGTGATTCTCCTCGTCATCATCACATACAAACCTCCAGGCTGTAGCCATCACTACTTACCGCCGAGGAGTTCACATGAGCACACGTCGAGACCCACGGCCGCGCTGTTACACAAGCGCGCGGCGCGGCGGTCAAGCGCGTCGACACCGCGAACTCACCGTCGAGCACGGCAACGATCTGCGATCGCTGCCGCCGCTGATCCGGGTATCGCGATGCCACTGTGGGAAACTCACCTACTTCGCCTACCGCGACGCCGAGCTGGCCTTGGCCGGGGTCGACCACAGCAACCCGCGCCGCCGGGAATGCCGGATCTACGCCTGCCCGATCCGCGGGGGCTGGCACCTGACCAGCCAGGAACGTAGGTCGCCAGCGCATGAGCACAAGGCTCGGAACTGAAAGTCCAAGACACCAAGCGGAATTCGTTAGCCTGACACCTGATAAGAGCACTTATCGGAAGCGGCTCTCGACGCTCCCCCGGCAGGTGTGATGAAGTAGCCGCCGCTCAGATTACTTCATTGCGAGCCATTCGCTCATCTCTTCCCGATCACAAAGATTGGAGCGCAGCTCCATGCTGCCCGAAACAACTGTGCCCGAATCATTTACACCGTCGCTAGCCGTCCTGCACGCCACGGCGGAGGAGATGTCCATCTGGCACGTCAACATCGGTGCGACGCAGTCATTTTCACGCCTCACCGGCGCGTGGGTGGTGCCGCGCACCGATGGGGACACCGTGCGATCCGTGCTTCACGGCCGCCCCTGGGCGTACTGCGGCGACACCGCAGTTCTCCAGCTGGACGTCGTCACTTCCTGCCTCGTCGACGTTGCGGCGACCAGACAGCGAGCGGCGGACGAAATCAGACAGGCGGTCGCGTTGTTCACGGACTACGCCACGTCCGTGAAACACCCTCTGGTACAGCCGGACTGGCCATCACTCACGCACAGCGTGGTCGCACCGACCACCGTTAACGAGAAGACGCAATCCGCGCTCGACCTCGCTTACGAAATAGCAGAACTGGCCCAATCCTGGGCCGACTTCGAGTCGCTGCGCATCGCACGCGACTACCTCATTCCGCTCGGCGGGCCGCTCGCCCGCCCCCTACCCCTGGAGAAAACCCGATGAGCCTGTCATTCGCCGCGATCGACGTAGAGACCGCGAACCCGACATACGGAAGCATCTGCTCGATCGGAGTTGCCCTCGTACACAACGGTGTTCGCGTCACGACGCGGTCGCTGCTGTGCCGGCCGCCCGCCGCGGTGGGCGAGTTCGGAGTCCGCAATATGCAGATCCACCGGATCACGCCCACGATGGTCGCGGACCAGCCCGAATTCGTAGATCGGCTGCGCGAGGTCCACACCTTGGTCGGCGATCTGCCGGTCATCGCGTACAACGCGAAATTCGATATGAGCAATGTCGAACGAGCCTGCCGGTTCAGTGGGGCGAGCCTGCCCGAGTGGGAGTACGGCTGCGCGCTGATCTGGGCGCGGCAGCAGCTTCAGCTGCCGAGCTACAAGCTCAACCACGTCACGCGGAGTCTTGGGGTGAACCTGAGCAACCATCACGAGGCCGGAGCGGATGCCGCGGCAGCGGCCGACGTCACCATCAAGCTGGCTTCGGTGTCGGGGGCACGCACAATCCCGGAATTGGCGCGGGCGAACCGGACTCGGCTGTCGCGGCTCGGCGGTGCTCGACGATGAGTCACGACGTTGAGTTGCCGCAGGACCCGAGGGTCGCGAGCTTGACCCTGGCGCGGAGCCGGAATCTACGAGCCCTCACGGCCATACTGGCCGACCTCGATGGCGGTGAACTGGTCGAGGCGACATTCCGATCCGATCTGTACGGGCCGTTCATGATTCATGGTCGTGTCGTGCGTTCTCGGGCTACCGACGGTCTGCTGGTAGCCGGTCACTTCCTGGACACCACCACCGCCGGCACACCAAAACCCGCGCCAGATTTGTTCGCGCTCGCTCCAGCGGCCGATCTCCCCACGCAAGTGACGCCAACGGCGTGCATCGCCAATATCGAACATGGCGACATCGTCGAAGCCCGCTTCGAACAGCAGCCCTACGGCCAGTTCGTCATCACCGGGTTCGCGGTCCACGCGCCGGTAGCCGGAGACACATTGATCGTGGGCGGCTGGTATCTCAGCGGTCGTGAACCAGGCAGTGCCGCACCGCGATTGCTCGAAGTCCAAATAGTTGCCGATACCTGCTCTCACCAAGTGCGCACACCAGGCCGGATCGACCGTTGGCCCACACAGAACACCGACTCACGCTGACTCGACGACAGGGCGAAGCCGAAGGATGGTCACCGAAAGCCGCCCCCTAAT
>NZ_BDCC01000037.1 GCF_001613305.1 Nocardia vaccinii NBRC 15922 | reverse complement strand
CAGCGAAGCGGAGGCCAAAATTACAGCCCGAAACCGCCTGGTCCGCCGCGGCGGCGCAGGTACTTCTCGAACTCCGCGGCGATGGCGTCGCCGTCGATCTTGGCCATGGCCTCGTTGAGGTCGACCGCCGCGTCACCGCGCTCCTCGAGCGAACGAACGTACTCGCTGACCTCGTCGTCGCCCTCGGTCATCTCGTCGACGGCGGACTCCCAGTCCTCGGCCTGGGAGGGCAGCTCACCCAGCGGGACCTCGATGTCGAGGACTTCTTCCACGCGATGCAGCAGCGCGATCGTGGCCTTGGGGTTGGGCGGCTGCGAGACGTAGTGCGGCACCGCCGCCCAGAACGACACGGCCGGCACGCCCGCGCGGACGCACGCGTCCTGCAGCACGCCGGTGATCCCGGTCGGTCCCTCGTAGCGGGTCTGCTCCAGGCTGAACTGCTCGGCCGCCTCCTTGTTATAGGCGGTTCCGGTGACGGGGACGGGCCGGGTGTGCGGGGTGTCGGCGAGCAGCGCGCCGAGGATGACCACGGTGGTCACCCGCAGTTGCTCGACGAGTTCGAGGATGTCGTCACAGAAACTGCGCCATCGCATATTCGGTTCGATGCCGTGTAACAGCACCACATCGCGTTCGCTGCCCGGGGGCGAGCACACCGACAGCGTCGTGGCGGGCCACTGGATCTCGCGGGTCACGCCGTCGACCTGGCGGACCGTCGGCCGGTTCACCTGGTAGTCGTAGTAGTCCTCGGAATCGAGTTCGGCGAGAGGTTCGGCGTCCCAGATCAGTTCCAGATGCTCGATGGCGCCGCTGGCGGCGTCGGCGGCGTCGTTCCAGCCCTCGAAGGCGGCCACGAGCACCGGATCGCGCAACGTCGGCAGGTCCGGATCGGGTGATGCACTGGCGTTCACCCGGTCAGCCTACGGTGTACAGGCCCTGCTGTTCATGGCATATTGCCGACAGCGTGTCCTGCCGGCCGGGGCGGGGCGCGAATTCCGGGCATACGGTGTGGCGGGCCGACCGGCCGGTCGGCCCGAGTGTGGCGCGGACCACTTCCTGTGCTCGTGACCGGCGCTGTCGTCGGGCTTGTCCGTGCTTCCCATTACCCTCTAGTACATGTCTGTGTCCCCTCGCGCCGAGTTCGATACCACGTTGCTCGACACGCTCGCCCGGCGTGTTGTTATCGGAGACGGTGCGATGGGCACCATGCTGCAGGCCGCGGATCTGTCGCTGGACGACTTCCGCGGCCTCGAGGGTTGCAACGAGATCCTGAACGAGACCCGTCCGGACGTACTGCGGCACATCCACCGCGCCTATTTCGAGGCCGGTGCGGATGCGGTGGAGACCAACACCTTCGGCTGCAACCTGCCCAATCTCGCCGATTACGACATCGCCGATCGCATCCGGGACCTGTCCGAGCGCGGGACCCGTCTCGCCCGCGAGGTCGCCGACGAGATGGGGCCGGGCGCCGACGGTTCCCCGCGATACGTGCTGGGTTCCATGGGACCGGGCACAAAACTGCCCACACTGGGCCATGCGCCGTTCGCCGCCTTGCGCGATGCGTACACCGAGGCCGCGCTGGGCATGCTCGACGGCGGCGCCGATGCGATCCTGATCGAGACCTGCCAGGACCTGTTGCAGGTCAAGGCCGCGGTGACCGGTTCGCGGCGGGCGATGCGCCAGGCGGGCCGCCGGATCCCGATCATCACCCACGTCACCGTGGAGACCACCGGAACGATGTTGGTCGGCAGCGAGATCGGCGCGGCGCTGACCGCGATCGAACCGCTCGGCGTCGACATGATCGGTTTGAACTGCGCCACCGGCCCGACCGAGATGAGCGAACATCTGCGGCACCTGTCCAAGCACGCGCGGTTGCCGGTGTCGGTGATGCCGAACGCGGGCCTGCCGGTGCTCGGTCCCAATGGCGCCGAATATCCGTTGACGCCGGAGGAATTGGCGGCCGCGCTGAGCGGTTTCGTCACCGAATTCGGCCTGGCCCTGGTCGGCGGCTGCTGTGGTACCACCCCCGAGCACATCCGTCAGGTCGCCGAGGCTGTTCGCGGCGTCGCTCCGGGCAGGCGCGAGCCGGTGCACGAGCCGAGCGTATCGAGTATGTACACCGCGGTCCCGTTCGAGCAGGACGCCTCGGTGCTGATGATCGGCGAGCGCACGAATGCCAACGGCTCCAAGGCATTCCGTGAAGCGATGCTGGCCGAGGACTGGCAGAGGTGCCTGGACATCGCCAAGGACCAGACCCGCGACGGCGCGCACATGCTGGATCTGTGTGTCGACTACGTCGGACGCGACGGCACCAAGGATATGGAGGCCCTGGCGAGTCGGCTGGCCACCGCCTCGACCCTGCCGATCATGCTCGACTCCACCGAAACCCCGGTGCTGCGAGCGGGTTTGGAACATCTGGGCGGCCGGTGTGCGGTCAACTCGGTGAACTACGAGGACGGCGCGGGCCCGGATTCGCGCTTCCGCAAGACCATGGCGCTGGTCGCCGAGCACGGTGCGGCGGTGGTCGCGCTGACCATCGACGAGCAGGGCCAGGCCCGTACCGCACGGCACAAGGTCGAGATCGCCGAACGCCTGATCGCCGATATCACCGGCAACTGGGGTCTGGCCGAGAGTGACATCATCATCGACACGCTGACCTTCACCCTGGGCACCGGCCAGGAGGAGTCCCGGCGCGACGGTCTGGAGACCATCGAGGCCATCCGCGAACTCAAGCGCCGCCATCCGGACGTGCAGACCACCCTGGGCCTGTCGAACATCTCCTTCGGCCTGAATCCGGCCGCGCGACAGGTGCTCAACTCGGTCTTCATGCACGAATGCGTCGAAGCCGGACTGGATTCGGCCATCGTGCACGCCTCGAAGATTCTGCCGATCAGCCGGATCCCCGAGGAGCAGCGCGAGACGGCGCTGGATCTGGTGTACGACCGGCGCAGCGACGGCTACGACCCGCTGCAGAAGCTGATGGCGCTGTTCGAGGGGGTCTCGACGGCGTCCTCGAAGGCCTCGCGCGCGGAGGAACTCGCCGCCCTGCCGCTGTTCGACCGGCTCGAGCGGCGCATCGTCGACGGCGAGCGCAACGATATCGAGGCCGATCTGGACGCGGCCATGGCCGAGGTGCCGCCGCTGCGGATCATCAACGAGACGCTGCTGTCCGGGATGAAGACCGTCGGCGAACTGTTCGGCTCGGGCCAGATGCAGCTGCCGTTCGTGCTGCAGTCCGCGGAGGTGATGAAGGCCGCGGTCGCCTATCTGGAACCGCATATGGAAGCCACCGACGACTCGGGCAAGGGTCGGATCGTGCTGGCCACGGTCAAGGGCGACGTGCACGACATCGGCAAGAACCTGGTCGACATCATCTTGTCCAACAACGGCTACGAGGTGGTCAACCTGGGCATCAAACAGCCGATCGGGACGATTCTGGACGCCGCGATGGACAAGAAGGCCGATGTGATCGGCATGTCCGGTCTGCTGGTCAAGTCGACCGTGGTGATGAAGGAGAATCTCGAGGAGCTCAACACCCGCGGGGTCGCCGATCAGTTCCCGGTGCTGCTGGGCGGGGCCGCGCTGACCCGCTCGTATGTCGAGAACGATCTGACCGACGTCTACCAGGGCGATGTGCACTATGCGCGCGACGCGTTCGAGGGTCTGCGCCTGATGGACGAGATCATGACGATCAAGCGTGGCGGCGGTATCGATGCCGACAGCCCGGAGGTGATCGCCGCCCGGGAGAAGGCTGCCGAACGCAAGGCCCGGCACGAACGCTCCCAACGCATTGCGGCCGAACGCAAGGCGGCCGAGGTGCCCGTGGAGGTGCCCGCCCGCTCCGATGTGGCCGCCGATCTGCCCGTCCCGGTACCGCCGTTCTGGGGCAGCCGGGTTGTGAAGGGCCTTTCGCTGCATGAATATTCGGGCCTGCTGGACGAGCGCGCGTTGTTCCTGGGCCAGTGGGGCCTGCGCGGCCAGCGCGGTGGTGACGGCCCCAGCTACGAGGAACTGGTCGAATCGGAGGGCCGTCCGCGGCTGCGGTACTGGCTCGATCGGCTCACCGCCGACGGCGTGCTCGCCCACGCCGCGGTCGTCTACGGGTATTTCCCCGCGGTCTCCGAAGGCGACGAGGTGATCGTGCTCGCCGAGCCGGACCCCGCCGCACCGGAACGCTATCGGTTCGCATTTCCGCGCCAGCAACGAGACCGCTTCCTGTGTATCGCCGATTTCATCCGTTCGCGCGAACTCGCGGCACAAAACGGACAGGTGGACGTGCTGCCGTTCCAGCTCGTCACGATGGGATCGCCGATCGCGGCTTTCGCCAACGAGTTGTTCGCACAGAACAATTACCGCGATTACCTCGAGGTGCACGGCATCGGCGTGCAGTTGACCGAGGCGCTGGCCGAATACTGGCACCGCCGGATTCGCGAGGAACTGGTGCTCGACGGCCATGCGGTGGCCGACGACGACCCCGTCGACGTGCAGGAGTACTTCAAGCTCGGATATCGCGGCGCGCGTTACTCATTCGGCTACGGCGCCTGCCCCGATCTCGAGGACCGCGCGAAACTGGTATCGATTCTGGAGTCCGAACGGATCGGTGTCACACTGTCCGACGAGTTGCAGCTACACCCGGAGCAGTCGACCGATGCGTTCGTCCTACTGCATCCGGAAGCGAAATATTTTAACGCGTAAGCTGTTTGAGTTTCCGGGCTTCACGCAGAGTGGCAGGGTGGCTCGGCGTGCAAGCGTAGGAGGGGCACGAGAACATGACATCAGACCGGCTGATTGCGGGACGTTACCGGCTGGGCGATCCCATCGGCTCGGGGGCAATGGGGGTCGTCTGGCGGGCCAGTGACGTCCGGCTGCGGCGAACGGTGGCGGTGAAGCAGCTCCTGCTCGCCCCCGGCTTGACGCGGTCGCAGGCGCTGGAGGCGAAGATGCGGGCGATGCGCGAGGGGCGCATCGCCGCGCGGCTGCATCATCAGAATGCGGTCACGGTCTTCGATGTCGCGGAGGAGGACGGCCAGCCATGGCTGGTCATGGAATTCGTCGACGCGCCGAGTCTGGCGACGCTGATGCGGGACAAGGGTCATCTGGACCCCGCGGAGGTGGCCCGGATCGGTGCCCGGGTCGCCGCCGCGCTGGCCGCCGCGCACGACGCCGGAATCGTGCACCGCGATGTGAAACCGGCCAATATCCTGGTCGCGGACAACGGCGCGGTGAAGATCACCGATTTCGGCATTTCCCGCGCGGTCGGCGATGTCACGGTGACCTCCACCGGGTTTCTCGCGGGCACGCCCGCCTACCTGGCTCCCGAAGTGGCGCGCGGGGAGAATCCGGAATCACCGTCGGATGTGTTCGCCCTGGGCTCCACGCTGTACGCGGCGGTGGAGGGACAGCCGCCGTTCGGTGAGGGCGACAACCCGCTGGCCGTACTGCACGCGGTCGTGCGCGCGGAGGTGCCCGCCCCGCAGCATGCGGGCGCGCTCGGTCCGGTGCTGATGCGATTGCTGGCCGCGGAACCGGGCGACCGGCCGACCATGACCGAGGCGCAGCAGGAACTCGAGGCCGTCGCCGAGGGGCGAGCGCCGGTGCTGCCGCCGTCGGCCACGAAGGTTCTGCCGACATCCGGTCCGGTTGACGCCACGCCCGCGACAACGGTCCTGGCCGGAGGCGCGGCGGCGGGCAACGCGGCCGATCCGACGCTGCACATCGGCGCGGCCGCGCCGGGCGGGACGACTCCCGGTGCGACGCCGATGGCCGAATCGAAGCCCTCCGGGTTGAGGTCCGACCGCCGAGTGCTGGTGCTCGCGGCGGCCGGTGTCGTAGTCGTGCTCGTGATCGTCGGACTGGTCGTGATGGTTCGAGGTGGCAGCGGGGGTGACAACCACGCGGCCGCTGCGGCGTCGTCGGCCCAGCCCACCTCGGCCGCGGCCGTCCCGCCCGCACGCGAGCAGAGCACCGGCAGCGCCGAGTCGACCACCACGACGACCGCGACGTCAGCGAGTAAGGCCACCACGACGACTCCCGCGACCACCACCCCGGCCGCGCCTGCCGACCCCGCCGGGTTCATGACCAGCTACTACGGCATGCTGCCGGGCAATGCGAGCGCCGCGTGGCCCATGCTGTCGTCGTCGTACCAGGCTCAGTCCGGCGGATACGACTCCTATCTGCAGTTCTGGAACGAATTCAGTTCGGTGACCGTCACCGATATCGCCCAGAACGGCGATACCGCCACCGGGACGATCACCTACCACTACAAGAACGGCCAGGTCACCTCGGAGCGGCGGTGGTGCCGCGTCGCGACGGTCAACGGTCAGACGTTGATCACCGACTCCCAGGTGGGATGAGCGCAGATCCGGCCGAGTCACCCGTGCCGGGCCGGATCGCGCCGCCGGCATCCGGCCGATACGCTGTGCGCGGCATGATCGGCCCGGAGAGTGGCATTTCCGGGGCGGCTCGTGCACGGACCGGAACGCGATCACCGGCTCCGGAATCCAGATCCGAGGAAGGGAGCCGCCGGGTGTCCGTACCCGCCGCGAAGGCCGTGCTGTGGGATATGGACGGCACTCTGCTGGATTCGGAGAAGCTCTGGGACATCGCGGTGCGCGAGCTGTCGGTGGAACTCGGCGGCGAGATGACCGATGCGACCAGGCACGCGCTGATCGGTTCCGCCGCGTCGAATGCACTGCGGATCATCTTCGCCGGTCTGGGACTCGAGCCCGATCCGGTGCGGGTGGCCGAGGCGGGGGAGTGGCTCCATCGGCGGGTGACCGAGTTGATGGCCGGTCCGATTCCGTGGCGTCCCGGGGCGCAGGAGGCATTGCGCATGGTTCGTGCGGCGGGATTGCGGACGGCGCTGGTCACCAATACACAGCGCGCGGTCGCCGAGGTGTGCCTGAACACGCTCGGCCGCGAGTACTTCGACGTCTCGGTCTGCGGCGACGAGGTCGTGCACGGCAAACCCGCGCCCGACCCCTATCGCCGCGCCGCCGAGCTGCTCGATATCGCCCCCGAACACTGTGTGGCGGTGGAGGATTCACCGACCGGCTCGGCATCCGCGGTTGCTGCGGGCTGTGCGGTGCTGGTGATCCCGTGTGAGATTCCGGTCCCGCCGGCGCCCGGCTACACCTTCCGCGATTCCCTGATCGGATTGACCGTCGCCGATCTCGACACGCTCGTCTGAGCTGCTGCCGAACGTCCCCGTGGCCCGGGTTCGCACCCGATCGAATGGTGAATCATCCAGTGTGCGAAGCATTTCTGCGCGCGGGCAGCCGTGCCGATACATACGGGTCGGTCGGTCCGATCGTTTGTGATCATGAATGGCGCTGTTGCGCATGGCTACTCACCGGTTTGTGATTTATGCCAACGATCTGTCCGAATTGCCGTGGGCGGGGCGTCCCCGGGTCACAATGGTCGCCATGACGGCGACAGGGGGCGCAAGTGCATGAATCGGAAAGCGATTCGGGACAGGCCGACTCGGGAACCCTGGAAGCGGTCATCGATACCACCCGGTATCCGTTGCGGGAGCCGCGATCCGTGGCGTGGGATGAGGTAGTCGGCGCGGCGCGGGCCGAACTCGGCCGGGACGGCTGCTGTGTGCTCCGGGGCTTCATCCGCCCGGAGTTGCTCGAGGCGCTGCGCACCGAGGGCGTCGCGCTCGCCCCGCAGGCCTACTATCGCGTCGAACAGGTGAACGCGTACAACATCCCGCTGGACGCGGACCTGCCGCCGGACCATCCGGGCCGGATCGTGCTCGAGCGCGGAAACGCTTTCGTGGCACGCGATCTCATTCCGCCCGAGGCGCTCATCCAGATCCTGTACGGCAGTCCGTTGTTCCGGCGATTCCTCGCCGACTGCTTCGAACTGCCCGAACTCCACGAGTTCGCCGACCCGCTGGCCGGGCTGTGCCTGAACGTGGTGTCACCGGGCATGTCGCACCCGTGGCATTTCGATACCAACGAATTCACCGTATCGATGCTGACCCAATCGCCGGACGAGGGCGGAATCTTCGAGTACTGCCCGGGGATCCGGTCTCCGCGGGCGGAGAATCTCGACGATGTGCGCGCGGTGCTGACCGGCGCCGGGGATCGACTCGTACGACGGCTCGAGCTGCGGCCAGGGGATCTGCAGCTGTTCCAGGGCCGGTTCTCGCTGCACCGGGTGTCGCCGGTCGCGGGAGATCGACAGCGGCACACCGCGATTTTCGCCTACAACGAGCGTCCCGGGGTGATCGGCACAGCCGAGCGCACCAGGCAATTGTTCGGGCGGGTCCTGCCGGACCATCTGGCCGCGGCGGGCCGATCCGTGCGCGGTGACCGATTACTCGATTGAGAGGAGTGCGGAGTGCCGGTTTCCTTGCACAGCACTGGAAAAGCCTCGTTCGACGACATCTACGACCGTACCGATCCTCGGGACTACTACCTCCGAATGTCCGAATTGGACTATCGGATACCGGAATTGGCGAAACCGCACTTCGAGAGTTTCATCGCCGACTACCGCGCGGCATCCGGCGCCGCGCCGACCGTCCTGGACATCGGCTGCTCTTACGGGGTGAACGCCGCGCTGATGCGTTTCGACACCAGCGTCGCCCAGCTCGCCGAGCACTACCGCGGCGGCGATACCGCGGCCCGGATCGAGCGCGACCGCGCCCGTCTCGCGGCCCGCGACCGGCATCCGCAGGTACGCTTCGTGGGTATGGACGCCTCCGAGCCTGCGCTGGCGTACGCCACCGCGGCCGGATTGCTGCACGACGCGGTACACGCCGACCTGGAATCGGGTCCGCCGACCGCGGCGCAGCGTGCGGTGCTCGCGTCCACGGATGTGGTGATCTCCACCGGTTGTATCGGCTACGTCACCGACCGCACGCTGCTGCAGGTGGTGCATGCGCACGGCGAGCGTCTGCCCTGGATGGCACATTTCGTGTTGCGGATGTACGACTACGAGCCGATCGCCCGGCGGTTGTCCCGGCTCGGCTACCACACCCGGAAGATGCCGGGCACCTTCCACCAGCGCCGGTTCGCCTCCGAGGCCGAACGGATCCAGGTGTTGAATACCTTGTCCGCCAGGGGAATAGATCCTTCGGGGGTGGAGGAGGACGGCTGGATGCACGCCGAGTTGTACTATTCGACACCCGAACCGTACGAGCCGGATTCGCCCGCCCCCGGACGATCCGGCTCCGTCTGATCGGCCCGCGTCCGGTCGCCTGGCGACCGGACGCGATGATCGATACGCACATGTCTCACCACCCGGCCCCGTACCCATCGACCCCGAGGACCGCCAGTGACCGACCGCACCTTCGCCTTCGACGACCAGCTGCCGCGTGTGCCGCTGCCGACACTCGAAGACAGTTGCGCCCGCTTCCTGCAGTGGAGTGCACCGCTGCTCACCGATGAGGAATCCGAGCAAACCCGCCGTGCGGTGGAGGATCTGCTGCGCGAAGACGGCCCGGCCCGCGCCCTGCACGCGGATCTGGTGCGGTTCGACGCGGAGCCGGGGGTGGGCAGCTGGCTGGACGAGTTCTGGCCGTCGCGATATCTGGGCCGGCGCGATCGAATCGCGTTGAACGCCAACTTCTTCTTCCTCTTCCGCGACGACACGCCGCTGGCTCGCTCGGCCGCGTCGGTGTCCGCGACGACCTCGGACGACGCCGCGGACGCACGACAGGTCGACCGGGCCGCGGCGATCATCACCGCGGCGGTGGATTACAAGCTACTGCTCGACCAGGAGCTGATTCCGCCGATCCTGCAACGCGGACAGCATCTTTCGATGGCGCAGAACAAATCGCTGTTCTCCGAGACCCGGATTCCCGGCGATCCGCAGGACACCGTGCGCCAGCCGTACAGCGCGCAGTGGCCCGGCCCGTCGGACGCCCGGCACATCGTGGTGTTGTTCCGCGGCAACCTGTTCCGGATGGACGTGCTCGATTCGTCCGGAACCCCTTACGCGCCAGAGGATCTCGCCGGGGGTTTGCGCGCTGTGATGAAGTCCGGCGCCGGCCGGGCGGCGGACGGTACGGCGGTCGGGCATCTCACCACGCTCTCCCGCGTGGAGTGGGCGGGCGTGTACCCGACGCTGCGCTCCGAGCCTGTGAACGCCGCGGCACTGGACGTCATCGAGACCGCGCTGTTCTGTGTCTGTCTGGAGGATTTCGCCCCGCACGACACCCAGCACGCCTGTGACCAGTTGTTGCACGGCGACAGCGGGAACCGGTGGTTCGACAAGGCGGTGTCCTTCCTCGTCTTCGCCGACGGCACCGCCGGTATCAACGTCGAGCACTGCGGACTGGACGGCACCACGATCCTGTCCTTCGTGGACGCGCTGCTGGAGAAGACCGTCGCCGAACACGCCGAGCGATCCGGAGCCCGGGCGCAGGGCGTCCCGCCGATCGAGGCGATCGAATTCCAGTTGGACGAGGCGTTGTGCGGTGAAATCCGCCGGGCCGCAGCGTCGTTCGCCGCCTTCGCCGCCGACAATGCCACCCTCACGGTTTCCTTCCCGGATTTCGGCACCGAGCGGGCGAAGTCACTGGGCATCTCACCCGATGCCTTCGCGCAGTTGAGTTATCAGCTCGCGCACCGGCGCAGCAAGGGCCTCACCGGTGCCACCTACGAATCGATCGCCACTCGCCAGTACCGCAACGGGCGGACCGAGGCGATGCGTGTGGTGACTCCGGAGATTCTGGAATTCGTTGCGGCCATGGATGATCCGGCATTGTCGGCACAGCAGCGGCAGGAAATCGCGCGCACCGCCGCGCAGGCGCACGTGGCTCGGGCGAAGGAATGCCAGAGCGGCAAGGCGCCCGAACAGCATCTGTGGGAGTTGCAGCTGATCCAACGGCGTCGCGGCGCCGAACTCGGCATCACCGAGCCGATGCCGTTCTACGACAGCCCCGGCTGGCTGATCACCCGGGACGACTATCTGAGCACCAGTTCCGCGCCGTCGGCGAATATCGAGTACTTCGGTTTCGGCTGCACCAGCGCCAAGTGCATCGGCGTTGCGTACGTTCTGCTGCCGGATCGCTGGAACCTGTACCTGGCCACCCCGACCTCGGTGGCCGACGAGATGCACGCGTTCGCCGCGCAGTTGCGGATAGCCGTGGCCGAACTGCAGGTACTGCTCGCTGGATAGTCGCTCGTCGCGGATTCCGGTGACCTGTCGCCGGAATCCGCGGGCACTGTGCCGTCGCGGAAAATCGGGTGAAAACGGAATACCGGGACTGCTAGCGTCGGCTCCATGGTCGGCGCATCCCTGCCCGAGTTCACCTGGCGGCGGCTGGCCGCCGCGGACTTCCCGCTGCTGTGCGGGTGGCTCGCACAGCCCCATGTACATCGCTGGTGGAATCACGAATTCACCTTGGCGGCGGTCGAACGCGATTTCGGCCCGTGCATGCGCGGCGAGGAACCGGGAGAGGATCTGCTGATCTTCGCCGACGCAGAACCGATCGGCCTGATTCAGCGATGCCGGCTGACCGACTTTCCGGAGTACCTCGAGGATCTGGTGAAGTTGATCACGGTGCCGACCGAGGCGGCCACGCTCGACTACCTCATCGGCGACCCGAAACGGGTCGGGCGAGGTCTCGGGCCGGCGATGATTCGCGCGATGATCGGCGCGACCTGGTTCGAATACCCGCTGGCGGACTGCATCATCGTCCCGGTCGCCGCTGCGAACCGTCCGTCGTGGCGCGCGTTGGAGAAGGCCGGGATGCACCGGATCGCCGAGGGCCCGATGACACCGGACAATCCCGCCGATGACGGCCATCACTACGTCTACGCGATCGACCGTCCTGGTCGCCGGAACGAAGCGGAGGCCGAAAACTCTCAGCGTGACCTGATCTGAAAGAATCACGAGCCGTGAAGACTTTCGAAACCCTGTTCGCCGAGCTCCAGGATCGTGCGGCCAACCGTCCCGAGGGGTCCGGAACCGTGGCGGCATTGGACGCCGGTGTGCATTCGCAGGGTAAGAAGGTGCTGGAGGAGGCCGGTGAAGTCTGGCTGGCGGCCGAACACGAGAGCGATGACGCGCTGTCCGAGGAGATCTCGCAGCTGCTGTATTGGGTGCAAGTGTTGATGGTCGGGCGCGGACTGCGTCTGGAGGACGTGTACCGACATCTGTGACGGGATAACTCGCGCGATGCTCGCGAGGCCTACACAGAACCCTCCGACACAAGTCCGGAAAGGACATTCACATGCTCCGCGTCGCAGTCCCCAACAAGGGCGCCCTCTCCGAGGCCGCCGTCGCCATCCTCACCGAAGCCGGTTACCGCAAGCGCACGGATTCGCGCGACCTGTCCGTGCTCGACAACAGCAATCAGGTCGAATTCTTCTTCCTGCGGCCCAAGGACATCGCGATCTACGTCGGCTCGGGCGAGCTGGACCTGGGCATCACCGGCCGCGATCTCGCGCTGGATTCCGGTGCGCCGGTTCAGGAACGGCTGAGCCTCGGCTTCGGCGGCTCGCGATTCCGCTACGCCGCGCCCGCCGGTCGCGAGTGGAAGGTCGAGGACCTCTACGACAAGCGCATCGCCACCTCGTACCCGAATCTGGTGCTGGCGGATCTGCGGCGCCGCGGTATCCAGGCCGAGGTGATCCGCCTCGACGGTGCGGTGGAGATCTCCATTCAACTCGGGGTCGCCGATGCCATCGCCGATGTGGTCGGCTCGGGTCGTACGCTGCGTCAGCACAATCTGGTGGCGTTCGGTGAATCGCTCTGCGATTCGGAAGCGGTGTTGATCGAGGCCGCTGGGTCCGACCGCAGGGACAAAGGGCGCAATCAACTCGTCGCCCGTGTCCAGGGTGTGGTTTTCGCACAGCAGTACCTCATGCTCGACTACGACTGCCCGAAGGATCTGCTCGACACCGTCGTGAAGATCACCCCGGGCCTGGAATCGCCTACCGTCTCCCCGCTCGCCGACCCGGGCTGGGTCGCCGTGCGCGCCATGGTTCCCCGCAGACAGAGCAACGAGGTCATGGACCAACTTGCCGACCTGGGCGCGAAGGCGGTCCTGGCCACGGACATCCGCTCCTGTAGGTTCTAGGAAGCCCTAGCGCGGGTCCGCCACGCTTCGAGGTGGGCCCGGGTAGGGCGGTGGGGTGCCGCCGAATGCGGGGCACAGCGACTGGTAGTCGCAGAATTGGCAGTGCCGGGAGCGATTGGGTGGGAACTCTCCGGTGCGCAGGGCCGTACTGATGGCTGTCCAGAGGGCCGAGAGGATGCGTTCGAAGCGTAGAAGTTCCTCCTCGTCGGGGTGGTAGGTGAGGATCTGGCCATCGGTCAGGTAGATCAGGCGCAGGCGGGTGGGCGCGACGCCGCGGGTGCGCAGCATGATCAGGGCGTAGAACTTCAGCTGGAACAGGGCGTGGTTCTCGCTGCCGGGTGCGGGGGAGCGGCCGGTCTTGTAGTCCACCACGGTCAGGCGGCCGCCGGGTGCCACGTCGATGCGGTCGACGAAACCGCGTAGCGGGGAGCCGTCCGGCAGGCTCACCTCGATCAGCGACTCACAGGATTCGGGGTCGAAGGCGGTGGGATCCTCCAGGAGGTAGTAGGTCTGGACCAGGCGGTGCACCTCGTCCAGAAAACCGTCGAGACCGCCCTCTTCGACCACCTCGGCGAGTTCCGGGCGTTCGGCCAGCAAACGATGCCAGGCGGGGGTGACGAGGGTGGCGGCGCGGTCGGGAACCCGTTCGCCACTGGGTAACCCGTAGAGTGACTCCAGGACCGCGTGCACCACCGTGCCGCGCACTGCGGGCCGCGCCGGCGGTTCCGGGATCCGATCCACCGCGCGCAGGCGGTATTTCAATGGACATTGTTTGAAATCCATTGCCCGCGAGGGAGAAAGCGCCGGAGTGTACGCGGGCGTTGGCTCCGGTGGCGGGGTGATCGTCGGCGGCGCTGACATACCTGGCAGGCTATCCGGGGGCACCGACAATTCGCGCCCGCCGAAGTAGTCGCAGCAGAGAACGGAGATCCATGACGGCCAGACGGACCGGTCCATTCATCGAGGGTGACCGGGTGCAGCTGACCGACGCCAAGGGCCGCCAACACACGGTCGTGTTGGAGCCGGGCAAGGAATTCCACACTCACAAGGGCCAGATCCGCCACGACGACCTGATCGGCGCCGACGAGGGCACCGTGGTCCAATCCGCCAACGGCACACCGTATCTCGCGTTGCGACCACTGCTGGTCGACTATGTGCTGTCGATGCCGCGCGGCGCGGCGGTGATCTATCCGAAGGACGCCGCGCAGATCGTGCACGAGGGGGATGTGTTCCCCGGCGCTCGCGTGCTGGAAGCGGGTGCGGGATCCGGCGCGCTGACGTGCTCACTGCTGCGCGCGGTGGGGCCGGAGGGGCAGGTGCTGTCGTACGAGATCCGCGACGATCACGCCGAACACGCGATCCGCAATGTCGAACGGTTCTTCGGCGAACGGCCAGCAAACTGGACGCTGACTCTCGGTGACGTCGCTGACCACGACGGCGAACCGGTCGATCGTGCCGTCCTGGACATGCTCAAACCCTGGGACGCGCTGCCCTCGGTGGCCAAGGCGCTGATTCCCGGTGGCGTGCTCATCGTCTACGTGGCGACCGTGACGCAGCTCTCGGAGACCGTGGAGGCGCTTCGGCAGCAACAGTGCTGGACCGAGCCACGCGCCTGGGAGTCGCTGGTGCGGCCCTGGCATGTGGTGGGCTTGGCCGTCCGCCCGGAACACCGCATGCAGGGCCACACCGCATTCCTGATCAGCGCGCGGCGGCTGGCCGACGGCGTGGTCGCGCCCAAGCCGCAGCGTCGTCCTTCGAAGGGCTGAGCGGATCGGCTGAGCGGATCGGGCGAGGTCAGCAGGGCGCCTTGCCCATGGCCAGGATCACACACGCGGTGCCGTCGGAGATCTGCCAGCCCGCGGCGGTGTGCTGCCAGCTCATCGGCACGCCGGGCATGGTCCCGTGCGGCGACACGATCGCGACTCGGGCGTCGGCGGTGTCGCCCTTGGTCCGCACGTCGGAGACGGCGAATCCGACCTTGCCGTAGTTGGCCAGGCCCTTGTTCATGGTCTCGATATTGCGCTCGCGCCGGTCGCCGCCGACGATCAGCTTGGTCTTGGCGGTCGCCGGAATGCCCGGATCGACGAACTGATCCAGGCTGCTCTGCAGCTCCTGGGGCGCGGGAGCGGGGGCGTCGGCGGCGGCGATCGCGGTACCGCCGGCCACTGCCGCTGCGGCGAATACGCTGGTCACAGTGGTGCGGATAGTTCTGGTGGCGATACGGCCGCGAGTCTGGGCAAGCATATGAAGTGAATGCCTTTCAATCTGTGTCCGAACAAGGAGGCTAAGGGTAACCTAATTATTGGCGCAGGTGATCGCCGGGTGTTGAATCCTGGGTGCCGGTGCGATTCGGGCCGAATGTGTCGGTGGTCGATGCTGTGATGGTCGGTAACGCTCCGGGCCGCTGATGCGTCAGCCACGGAAACAGATACGGTCCGCGCGGCGTTACTGCTACAACAGTACGACCGGTGAAAGGAGCATCGGTCCGCATCACTCGGCTCGGGTCCGGCGATCAACGCGCCGGAGGCGGTGGGTCAAGAGCGGCGGAAGCGCTCGACCAGCCGCAGAACGCAGCACAGATGTGATCACGACGAAACCATGTCGGAAAGCGAGAACGGTTCGGGCCCGGTAGCGTTGATAGACCGGGACTGGGAGGAGCAGCATCATGAGCCCCATCGAGAATTCGGATTCGGCGGCCTGGAGAGAGCTCGAGGCGATACGCGCCGAGGCGGCTGCACTCCGGAGGCAACTCGCCGACTCGCCGGATCGTACAAGAGAACTGGAAGCGCGCGTCGATTCGCTGACGATTCGCAACACCAAGCTGATGGACACGCTCAAAGAGGCGCGCCAGCAGTTGGTGGCCTTGCGTGAGGAAGTCGATCGGCTGGGTCAGCCACCGAGTGGCTACGGAATCCTGATCAGCGTGTTCGAGGATCAGACGGTCGATGTCTACACCTCCGGGCGCAAGATGCGGCTGACCTGTTCGCCCAATATCGACACCTCGGAACTGCACTACGGCCAGAGCGTGCGGCTGAACGAGGCGCTCACCGTCGTGGAGGCGGGTAACTTCGACCAGATCGGTGAGCTCGGCACGCTGCGCGAGGTCCTCGACGACGGCCGCCGGGCCCTGGTGGTCGGGCATGCCGACGAGGAGCGCGTGGTGTGGCTTTCCGGCCCGCTCACCGCCCTGGTGGACGTCGACGACGTGGATGATCCGGATCGTCCGGTGCGTCGCCTGCGTGCGGGCGATTCGCTGCTGGTGGACACCAAAGCCGGTTTCGCCTTCGAGCGGATTCCCAAGGCCGAGGTCGAGGATCTGGTGCTCGAGGAGGTGCCGGACGTCGGCTACGAGGACATCGGCGGCCTCTCGCGCCAGATCGAGCAGATCCGCGATGCGGTGGAGCTGCCCTTCCTGCACAAGGACCTGTTCCGTGAATACGCGCTGCGCCCGCCCAAGGGGGTGCTGCTCTACGGTCCGCCCGGATGCGGTAAGACGCTGATCGCCAAGGCGGTCGCCAACTCGCTGGCGAAGAAGATCGCCGAGGCTCGCGGTGAGGACGCCAAGGAAGCCAAGTCGTTCTTCCTCAACATCAAGGGCCCGGAACTGCTGAACAAGTTCGTCGGCGAGACCGAGCGGCACATCCGGATCATCTTCCAGCGGGCACGGGAGAAGGCCTCCGAGGGCACTCCGGTGATCGTGTTCTTCGACGAGATGGACTCGATCTTCCGCACCCGCGGTTCGGGTGTCTCCTCGGACGTGGAGACCACCGTCGTGCCGCAGCTGCTGTCGGAGATCGACGGTGTGGAGGGCCTGGAGAACGTCATCGTGATCGGTGCGTCCAACCGTGAGGACATGATCGACCCGGCCATCCTGCGCCCCGGACGCCTCGATGTGAAAATCAAGATCGAGCGCCCGGACGCCGAGGCGGCACAGGACATCTTCTCCAAGTACCTCACCGAGACGCTGCCGGTGCACGCTGACGACCTCGCCGAATTCGGTGGCGATCGGGTCAAGTGCGTGCAGACGATGATCGAACGGGTCGTCGACCGCATGTACGCCGAGAGCGAGGACAACCGCTTCCTGGAGGTCACTTACGCGAACGGTGACAAGGAAGTCCTGTACTTCAAGGACTTCAACTCCGGCGCCATGATCCAGAACATCGTGGACCGCTCGAAGAAGTACGCGATCAAGTCCGTGCTCGACACCGGCAACCCGGGCCTGCGCATCCAGCATCTGTTCGATTCGATCGTGGACGAGTTCTCCGAGAACGAGGACCTGCCCAACACCACGAATCCCGATGACTGGGCACGCATCTCGGGCAAGAAGGGCGAGCGGATCGTCTACATCCGCACGCTGGTCACCGGCAAGAACGCCTCCGCCAGCCGCGCCATCGACACCGAGTCGAATACGGGTCAGTACCTGTAATCAGGCAAAACGCAAGGGCTGCAACCTCTGTGGAGGTTGCAGCCCTTGCGTGTGTTCAGGCTCCTGATACCCGTATTCGCTCTCCACGTGACAAGAACGTCGTAGTGGGTCGGTAAGCACGTCACAACCTCGCGCAGCGACCGCACTCGGGACGGATGCGTAGTCGGGGCCTTCTGTGACTGTCGATTGTTGGTGCGCCGCGGTGGGCTCTGCTCGGGCTCGCGGGTGAGATCCGGATGTGCTGCCGGACCCGATCGCGCCGGATCCGGCAGCAGCCGGGTCAGGAGTGGGTGGTGACGGACTGCAGGATTATGTCGGTGGCCGGTGCGCCGTCGCCGGAGTGGTCCTTGGTGCCGCCCGCGGCGATGTTCTGCAGGACGTCCGTACCGCCGGTGATGTGGCCGAACGGAGTGTAGTTGGGGGGGAGCTGGGAGTTCTTGTAGACCAGGAAGAACTGGCTGCCGTTGGTGTTCGGTCCGGCGTTGGCCATCGCGAGGGTGCCCGCGGGGTAGGTCGCGCCGGCGAGATTCTCATCGGGGAACTTGTAACCGGGACCGCCGCGGCCGGTGCCGGTCGGATCGCCGCACTGGAGCACGAAGATGCCCTCGGTGGTCAGGCGGTGGCAGCGGGTGTGGTCGAAGAACTGCTGTCCGGCGAGGAAGACGAAGGAGTTGACAGTACGGGGCGCCTTGGCGGCGTCGAGCCGGGCGGTGATGGTGCCGCAATTGGTTTCCAGGCTCGCGGTGTACGTGGCCTTCTGGTTGATCGTCATGCCCGGTTCGGCGGGCCACTGCTTGCCGTTGGGCTTGCCCGGCGCGGCGTTCATGCAACCGGGTGCACCCGTGTGCAGGGGAGTGGGTGCGGCGAGCGCCTGCCCGGTGCCGAACAGTGCCAGCGACAGACCGGCGGCGACGAGGCCGATTCGCCGTACCATTGTGCGCCGGAGGTGAATTCGGCGCGACGGCCGATCGTCGTCGAGCTGCGGGTGCTGTGGAACACTGTTCACCGGGGGGTGACTCCTTCATAACATCGGATGCGGCAGGTTGCCGCGCATCTTGCCACGGTGGTCGAGGAATGTCCGCGTGAGCGGCCGGACCGTCCGTTGCGCTGACTGGTACCCGTTGTCTCGCCGGTCGAAACGAAAACACCGGGAATGCGGGCGATCGCGACGAACCCGGGACGAGGTGCCCGCTGATCTGGTTTGATCACGGACAGGAGTGTGCCGTGCATGCGATGGATGCGGCTCGCGTGCGGTGGCCCGACGAGGGAGGTTGCCGGTGGACCACGTCTTCTATCCGTGGAGTGCGCAGGCGGGGGTGCATCCGGTTCCGATCACGGGAGCTTCGGGGTCCTGGTTCTGGGACGCCGACGGCAAGCGTTATCTGGACTTCTCCTCGCAATTGGTGAACGTTAATATCGGTCATCAACATCCGGACGTGGTGGCCGCGATCGTGGCGCAGGCAGGGATATTGACGACCATCTCGCCGACCGTGGGCAACGAGGTGCGCAGCGAGCTGGCGCGGTTGATCGTCGAACGCGCGCCCGGCCGGCTGAACCGGGTGTTGTTCACCACCGGCGGCGCCGAGGCGGTCGAACATGCGGTGCGATTGGCGCGCAGCTACACCGGGCGGACGAAGATGCTCTCGGCCTACCGGTCCTATCACGGCGGTACGGGTGTGGCGATCGGCCTGACCGGTGAGCCGCGGCGCTGGGGTGCGGAGCCGACCAATGTGGACGTGGTCCGGTTCTTCGGTCCGTATCCGTACCGCTCTGCCTGGCAGACCTCCACCCCCGAGGAGGAGACTGCCGCGGCGCTGCGGCATCTGCGTCAGGTGATCGAACTCGAAGGGCCGCAACATATCGCGGGGCTGATCCTGGAGTCGGTGGTCGGTACGAACGGCGTGCTGGTGCCGCCGCCCGGATATCTGGCCGGTGTGCGCGAACTGTGCGACGAGTTCGGGATCGTCTACATCGCCGACGAGGTGATGGTCGGATTCGGCCGCGTAGGTGAATGGTTCGCGGTGCGGGCCTTCGATGTCGCGCCGGATCTGATCACCTTCGCCAAGGGGGTGAACTCCGGTTATGTGCCGCTCGGCGGGGTTCTCATCGCCGAGCCGATCGCGGCCCGGTACGACGATACGGTCTACCCCGGCGGGCTGACCTACGCGGGGCATCCGCTGGCGTGCGCGGCGGGGGTGGCCTCCATCGAAGTCTTCGAACGGGAGGGCATTCTGCACCACGTCCGTTCGGTCGGCTCCGATGTGCTCGGAAAGGGATTGCACGAGTTGGCTTCTCGGCATCCCTCGGTCGGCGAGGCGCGCGGTATGGGATTCTTCTGGGCCCTCGAGCTGGTCCGGGATCCGCAGACGCGGGAGCCGCTGATTCCCTTTGCCGCCAGTGGCGCCGCCGCGGAACCGATGAACCGCGTCACCGCCGCGGCCAAGGAGCGCGGACTGTGGCCGTTCGTCGCCGCGAATCGCCTGCAGATCGCGCCGCCCCTGACCACCTCGGCGGACGAATTGCGTACGGGGATCGAGATTCTCGACGAAGTGCTGACGGTGGCCGACTCCTTCGTGAGATGAGTCAAGGACGCAGCAGGTCCTCGATCAGCACGCGCGTGTCTGGGACGAACGGCCATGCCGGATCGTCCAGGTGGGCGCGCAGTTGTGCGTCGGTCCACCACCAGCCGTCGGCGATCTCCTCGGGCTGGTGCCGGATCGGCCCGTCGTACCGAATCTCGTAGGCGTACAGGTGGCAGCGCATGGGTGTGCCGAGCCATTCGCCGTCCCAGCTGACGCGGGCTCGCGGGATCGGACGAGAATCGTTGTCGCCGAGAATGATTCCCAGTTCTTCGCCGAGTTCGCGCACCGCGGCGTCGGCCGGATTCTCACCCGGGCCCAGGACGCCACCGGCCAGGCAGTCGTGCATCCCGGCGAAGACGGCCTTGGTGTCGGTGCGGCGGTGTACATAGACGCGCTCGCCGTCGCCGGAGCGAACCAGGACACCGGCGCTGGCGTGCCAGAGCCCGCGCGCATAGACCGACGAACGTTCGGCGGTGTCGATCTCCTGCCCGGCGCGGTCGTAGACCGCGATCACCTCACCCATCGGTTCGTCCTTGTCGGAAGTCGGTTTTCGCTGGGCCGGCATATATACACTGAAACACACTGAAACTCGCACCGCAGTTCGTCTCGGAGGGATTCGAGCGGCAACATGACCGGGCTGTCGGTCGCCCCACACCGGTGTGAGGCGGTGTGATCTGATGAAGGAGGCGGCCGTGACGATCGATCTCAACAGTGATCTGGGGGAGGGGTTCGGCGCCTGGTCGATGGGGGAGGACGATGCTCTGCTGGAGATCGTGACCAGCGCCAATATCGCCTGTGGATTCCACGCCGGGGATCCGTCGGTCATGCGCCGGAGTTGCGCGATGGCCGTCGAACGCGGGGTGCGCATCGGTGCGCACATCTCCTACCAGGATCTGGCCGGATTCGGGCGGCGGCCGATCTCGATGCCGGCGCGGCAGCTGATCGATGAATGCCTGTATCAGATCGGCGCCCTCGACGGCTTCGCCCGTGCCGCCGGTGATCGGGTTCGATACGTGAAACCGCATGGCGCTCTGTATAATTCGGCTGCCGAGGATGCGGATATCGCGCAGGCGATCACGGCGGCGGTGGGTATCTACGGCGGTCTGAGTCTGTTGGGTCTGCCGGGATCACAGCACGAGGCGGCAGCGACGGCGGCCGGAATCGACTTCCATGCCGAGGGATTCGCAGACCGGGCCTACACCCCGGCGGGCACGTTGCTGCCGCGAAGTCGCCCCGGGAGCGTCCTGGATCCGGAATCTTCTCTGGCGCAAGCTCTTTCGATCGCCGCCGACGGCAAAGCCCAGGATGTGCACGGTGTGCCGGTCGCGGTACCGGCGCGGAGCTTGTGCGTACACGGTGATTCGCCCGGTGCGGTGGCGATGGCGCGGGCGATCCGCAGCACGCTGACCGAGCGGGGTGTCGAGCTGCGGGCATTCACATGAGCGCCGATGTCGTGAACGAGGCCGAGCTGACGATACGGCAGGCCGGGGATCGGGCGTTATTGGTCGAGCCGTCGAATCGGGCCGAGTTGCTGGGCTTCATCGATCGTCTACGGGACGACCCCGTCGCGGGCGTGTGGGACGTTCTTCCGGCAGCGCGCACGATACTGATCACGCTGCGGCCCGGTGTCGATGTGGCGGTCATGGTCAGCCGGCTGCGCGCGGCGTTCGCCACGGTGTCGGAACAAACGGTCATCGATGTGAACGATGGTGCCGCAGTAGAGATCCCGGTGCACTACGACGGCGCCGACCTGGCCGAGACCGCGAATCTGCTCGGTATCTCCGAGCCCGAGTTGATCGCCCGGCACACCGCCGCGTTGTGGCGGTGCGCCTTCGTCGGTTTCGCACCGGGGTTCGGATATCTCGAAGCGTCGTCCGGCGCGGAATTGATGGTGCCGCGTCGCCGGCAGTCGCGCACGGCGGTACCGGCCGGATCCGTCGCCCTGGCCGCCGGGTACAGCGCCATCTATCCGCGCAGTTCGCCGGGTGGCTGGCGGATCATCGGCAGGACGACGGCGCCGCTCTGGGATGTCGACCGGCTCGAGCCCGCGCTGTTGCGGCCCGGGACCCGGGTGCGCTTCACAGCGGTGGAGATCGCCGCATGACCCGGTCCGTCTCGCCGTCGCATCCCACCGGCTCGGACGGCTCGGCGGGGCCCGCGCTGCGCGTGGTCGCGCCCGGCATGTTCAGCACCATTCAGGATTCGGGCCGCCCGGGATGGTTTCATGCTGGTGTCGGCGTTTCCGGAGCGGCCGACCGGCGCTCGTGCACGTTGGCCAACCGCCTGGTCGGCAACGACGAATCCGCCGCGGCGATCGAATGCCTGCTGGGTGGGCTGGTCCTTGAGTTCGGAGCACCCGCTGTCGTCGCGGTCACCGGCGCACCCGCACCGATCACGCTCGGCGGGCGTCCGGCCGCGCACTCCTCGGTCCTGCGTCCGGGTCCTGGCCAGCGTCTGACGCTCGGCACGTCCGCGACCGGTATGCGCAGCTATGTCGCGGTTCGTGGCGGTATCGCGGTGCCATCGGTACTCGGCTCCCGCAGCTATGACACCCTCGCCGGGATCGGACCCGAGCCGCTGCGGGCCTCGGACATCCTGCCGGTGGGAGCGCCGCCGCAGCGTTGGCCGGAGGTCGACGTCGCCCCGGTCGCGCCCCTGACCGCCGAGGCGCTGACCGTTCGGGTGTTGCTGGGTCCGCGCGAGGACTGGTACGACCGTCCCGAGAACCTCTTCGCCGGATATTGGCGGGTGAGCCCCGATACCGACCGCGTGGGCATTCGGCTCGAGGGCGATGCGGACCGTCCGCCGTTGACCCGAGTCGATGACACCGAACTCCCCGCCGAGGGAATGCCCTTGGGTGCGATCCAGGTACCACCGTCCGGCCAGCCGGTGGTATTCCTGGCCGACCACCCCATTACCGGCGGCTACCCGGTGATCGCCACCGTCCTCGATGCCGATATCGACGCCCTCGCCCAGGCTCGGCCCGGCCGCCGGATCCGATTCGTGCGCGGGTAGGGCGGCGCGCGCTCCGGCAATCCCTGGTCGTTTTCGATCATGGCGCGCGGTTGCAGGGGTTCGCGTAGCCTGTGGGCGCAGGAATTTCGGGAAGGGGATGACAATGCCGTTGCCACGGGCCTTGGCCAGGTTCAACCGGCGGGTTACCAATCCGGTCGCGGGCCTGGTCGCCGGGCGGATGCCCGGACTCGGGGTGCTCGTGCATCGGGGTCGCAACTCGGGGCGCGAGTACCACACGCCGGTGACGGTGTTCAGTCGTGACGGCGCGTATCGCATCGCGCTCAGCTATGGCCGGGATGTCGACTGGCTCAAGAATATTCTGGCCGCCGGTGAATTCGAACTCGAACTCGACGGACACACCATCACGCTCACCGATCCGGTCGTGCGGCACGATCCGGAGGTCGGCTGGGCTCCGATCGGCGTGCGGCAGATGCTGCACACCCTGTCCGCGGACTGCTACGTCGAGGCGCGCCCCGCGGAGTAGGGGCGCGCGGGTTTCGGCTACTTCGCAACACCGCCGGACGACCACGTGGTCGTGGCGGTCGGTGGTTCCGATCGGAAAGCTGGACACCCGGCTCGGATTCGCGGGCAACACGCGGAACGTCACGGTCCGCAAGTGCACCAGCCGGCGCAACCCCTGGTCGCAGGTGTGGCCGCACGCTGATGGATCGGTGAGCCTGTGCCGGGAGGCGCCGTCGACGCCTCCCGGCACGAATCATTCGGTGACCTCGGCAGGCGTGCGAGCGGGCCCGAACCAGCGGGTCAGCGCCCGGTACAGACCATCGGTGTCGATCTCGGAATCGCTTGTGGCCCAGGCGACATACCCGTCCGGACGAATCAACAGCGCCGCGGCGGGCGCGTTGTCCGCGGTGGCGGTGAGGATATCGACCCGATCTGCCCATTCGCGTGCGTGCCCGGCCGCGGCGCCGGTCGGATCGAGCAGGATCGGACGTGCCGTGCGCAGCAACTCGGCGACTCGCACCGGCCCGGACTCGGTCGTCACGGTGAGATCGGGAACCAGGCGGCCGGACAGCGGATGATCGTCGCCGATCGCGTACCGAACATCGGATCCGGCAAGCAGATTCGCGAGATGGTTCGCGACCTCGGGCAGCTGCAGGAGTTCGCCGAAGAGTTCACGCAGTGCGGTCACCTCGGGGCCGGGCGCGATCAGGGCGGTTTGCGAGAGGCTGTGCATCATGACCCGCTCGGCGACCGGACGACGTTCGCTCTCATAGCTATCCAGCAGATCATCCGGCGCGTCACCGCGTACCACGGCGGCGAGTTTCCAGCCCAGATTGATCGCATCCTGCAAGCCCAGATTCAGGCCGGGCCCGCCCATCGCCGAATGGACATGGGCGGAATCACCCACCAGCAGGACGCCGCCCTGCCGGTAGTGCTCGGCGAGCAGGGTGTTCTGACCGACCGTGCGGCGCAACGCATGTGGGCCCGGCCCCTCGGGCGGCGTGATCGGCACCGCAACGCCCAGGACGCGTTCGACCGCCCGGTGGACCTCATCGAATGTCACCGGCTCGTCGTTCGATACGGGATCGCAACCGTACTCGCTCGCGCCGATCATCGGACGTCCGGGAATGATCTCGGCGTACACGAACATGCCGCGCTCGACGCGGTTGTGGCCGAAGCCGAATCGGCCCGCGCCCGGAATCTCGATCCCGCCGTCCTCGGTCCGCAGTTCGGCCGGGACGTGGGCATGGGCGAAGCGAGTGATTCGATCATCGGAGCTGGTGCCCTGGAAGGCGATCCCGAGTTGCTTGCGCACCAGGCTCTTTCCGCCGTCCGCGCCTACCAGGTATCGGGTGGTGATCCGGTACTCGCCCTCTGGCCCGGCCACCGCCGCTACGGTCTGCTCCCCGTCGCTATCGAAGCCGGTGAGCTGATGCCCCCACCGGATCCGCACGCCGAGTTCCTGGGCGCGGGCGGCGAGCAGTTCGATCAGCCGAGGCTGGGGGATCGACCAGCCGTACATCGGATTGTGCTGCACCGCAGTCAAGTCCAAGGGCAGGCCGCTGAAGATGTAGTGGGGAATGGGTTCGGGATGTGCGGTCCGGGAGGAATCGAAGATCTCGAATTCGTTGGGGGCGAACAGGCCCCGGATATCCATCAACCGGACCACCTGGCCGATCAGGCCGTTCGCCTTGGGTTCGGGACTCGGGCCCGGAAGCGGGTCCAGCACGATCGGCTCGACCCCCGCCAGGGCGAGTTCACAGGCGAGCATGAGGCCGTTCGGCCCAGCGCCGGAAACGATGACGTCGGTTGTTGTTTCGGACATGACGAGATCAACCCCTGTCGATATGTGTGCCTTCTCGGTGGAGAAGGGTGCGGCGAATCACGGAAGCGCCGAATGTGCTACCGCAGTGTGGATTTCGGTGACCGGTGGCTCAGACGCTCGGGTCCGGCAGCCCCAGGGACAGTTCGGTCAGGGCCCGGCGCAGGATCGTGGTGACGATTTCGGGCGGGTCGGCGTGGACGTAGACATCGATCGCGGCGGTGCAGGCGGCGTTGACCGCCGCCGCGACGAGCTTCGGATACAGGTCGGCCGGTGTGGTGCCGGTGCGTGCGGCCACCGCGGTGACCAGTTCGTCGCCCGTGCCGTGCACGAAGGCGGCGAACATCTCGGGAGATGTGAGCAGTTTGCGGTTCTCGGCCAGTATCGCGGGGGTGGGCGGGCCCCACCCGACGCCGTCGGACTCGTACGGGGCGAGCACCGACTCGATGATCGCCGTCCAGAGCGGCTCCTCGGCGGGGCGCTCGCGCAGCAGCTCCGCGCCGCGGCGCAGCCGCTCGATCTGCCGGTAGGCCAGGGCCTCGAATTTACTGGAGAAATAGTTGTTGAAGGTGCGGACCGAAACCCCGGCCCGTGCTGCGATGTCCTCTCGGACAACGTTTTCCAGGCCGCGTTCGAACATCAGCTCGAGCGCCGCATCGCTCAACGCCTTACGGGTGTCGAGCTTCTTGCGTTCCCGAAGCCCGAGGGGTTGTTCGTCGGCCATGCATCCAGTCTGACGGAAAATTGCTCACCGGGCAAGAGTTCTCGGCGGGCAAAATTGCCCACTGGGCAGAAAAGTTGGTGACGGTCGCTACACCGAATCGTTCCGGGGCTATGGGTGGGCTATCATGATCGTCGGATGCGGTTCGCCCGTGTCCGACGTCGTAGATTGCTTTCACCGCGTATCCGCGCTGTGGCACCGGCTCTCCTTGCGGCGATCGATGTGGCCCATCGGCCATCTCGCCACCGTGCCCCCGCGTGATTCGACTGTGCTGCGCGTCGCGGGCACCCTGCCCTGAAAGACATCAGTATCCCTGTGAATTCCACCGAATCCGTGTCCGGCGCTGCCGTGACCGAATCCTTCGCCGCTCTGGGCGTACCGGCTCCGCTGGTGCGAGCCCTACAGAGCGCCGGCATCGCCGCCCCCTTCCCCATTCAGGCCGACACCCTGCCCGACACGCTCGCTGGACGCGATGTGCTGGGCCGGGGCCGAACCGGCAGCGGCAAAACGCTGGCATTCGCCATCCCCGTCGTGGCGCGGCTCGCCGGCGATCTGGCCGGAACCGCCGCACCGCATCGTCCCGCCGGACTGATCCTGGCCCCGACCAGGGAGCTCGCCACCCAGATCGCGACCGCGCTCGAGCCGCTGGTCGCGGCGTATTCGATGAGAGTGACCACGGTATTCGGCGGAGTTTCGCAGAATCGCCAGGTCAAGGCCCTGGCGGCGAGTGCGGACATTGTCGTGGCCTGCCCGGGTCGGCTCGAGGATCTGATGCGGCAGGGGCTGGTGGACCTCGGCGGCGTCGGGATCACCGTGATCGATGAGGCCGATCACATGGCCGATCTGGGCTTCCTGCCCGGTGTCACCCGGATTCTCGCCGCGACACCGGCGGGTGGGCAACGGTTGCTGTTCTCGGCGACCCTGGACAATGGCGTGGACAAACTGGTCAAACGCTTCCTGCCCGATGCGGTACTGCACTCGGTGGACGAGGCGCATTCGCCGGTGACCGCGATGACCCACCACGTCTTCGAGGTCGCGAGTCCGGCGGTGAAGAAGGATGTGGTCCGCGCGCTGGCCTCGGGCAGCGGTCGCCGGATCCTGTTCATGCGGACCAAGCACCAAGCCCGCAAGCTCGCGAAAACGTTGACGGCGGAAGGGATTCCGGCGGTCGACCTGCACGGCAACCTGGCCCAGAACGCTCGCGACCGCAATCTGGCCGCCTTCGCCCAGGGGAGCGCGCGGGTGCTGGTGGCCACCGACGTCGCCGCCCGCGGTGTGCACGTGGACGGGGTCGAACTCGTCGTGCACGTGGATCCGCCCGCCGAACACAAGGCCTATCTGCACCGGTCCGGCCGCACCGCGCGCGCGGGAAGTGCGGGCGATGTGGTCACCCTGGTCCTGCCCGATCAGCGCAAGGACACCGCGACTCTGCTGCGCAAGGCCGCCATCACCGTGCGCCCGCAGTCGGTCACCGCGGACTCGCGAGCGGTCGGTGACCTGATCGGTGTCATCGCCCCGATCGTGACGCCGCCGTCGGTTGCCGAGAAGGCGCCGAGTAAGGCTGGAACCTCGGCTCGGACACGACGTTCCGGCGTCCGGGCGGATTCGGATACGTCTTCCCGGAACGGTCGCGGCATGCAGGCCGCCGGCCGGTCGGGCGCGGGTCGGGTCGGAACGGCGAATTCGGATATCGATCGGACCGGACAACGTCGACGTGTCGAGTCGGCGCCGACATCCGCCGGGCAGCAGGAATACTCGGCCGACGCGCGTGGCCGGCGCAGGCGTGCCACGAAGGGGGACACCGGTTCGCCGCAGGATCGTCGTGGGGCGTCGAACTACGTTGTGTCGCAGAGGTATTCGACCGACAACATATCCCGTGACTCCGCGAGCGGTTCGCGCGGCACGAAGTCCGATCCGGCGGTCCGGCGCGGGCGTCGTGAAATGGCGAGCGATGGTGTGCCGCAGGCCGTGGCCAGCGCGGCTGCCGAGAAGGATCGGTTCGACAGGAGTTCCCGGCGTGGCCGCGACCGTGTCGGGAATCCGGGTGCGCGCGGAGATGCGCCGCGGGGTGGGCGTGCGGATTCGGGGAGGGCGCGACCCTCGAGCCCTGACACCGTGGAATTCGGTGCCCGGCAGGATGTTTCGGGTGCCGGCCGCGCTCGGGCCGAGGCGGGTCGAGGATCGCGGAAGGAGACCGGGAGAGGATCGGGCGATCGTCCTGCGCGGGCCGTGAACTCCGATGCGCGCCAGTCGTATTCGAACGGTGCTGCGGGGCGGCGCGCGAAGGCGTCCGGCGAGGTTTCGCGGGAGGGACGTGGTGAAGCCGGTGTGCGGCACGCATATTCGTCCGACGATGGGCATGCGGGAGGCGCCGGGCGGACCGGTCACGAGTGGTCGGGTTCGCGGCACGCGCACTCGGGTGGGGCGGATCGGTCGGGTGCGCCGGGGCGGCGGCATCGCCAGGGTGCGCGAGACGGCGGCCGAGACGCGTCGGGCGGATTCCTGCCCAGCGGTGGCGGTCGTCGGGGCTGATCCGCGGCGAGCCGGGAGCGGTCAGCGGGACTGCCGGATCTGTGCCCTACCGGGCTAGGGTGCGAACATGACATCCGATCAGATGGAGATCTGGCACAACCCGCGTTGTTCCAAGAGCCGTGCGGCCAAGCGGGCGCTGGACGAGGCCGGGGTCTCCTACATCGAGCGGCATTACCTCGAGGATGTGCCCAGCGCGGCCGAGATCCGGACGATGCTGGATCGTCTCGGTCTCGAACCGTGGGATATCACGCGCACCGGCGAGGATGCGGCGAAGGAACTCGGCATAGCCGGGTGGTCGCGCACGTCCGAGGATCGCGAGCACTGGATCGAGACCCTTGCCCACCACCCGAAGCTGATTCAGCGCCCGATCGTGGCGAACAGCCGCGGCGCGGTGGTCGCCCGGGACGACGAATCGCTGCGGTCGCTGCTCTGAGCCGCCGGAGATTCGTGAGACATCACGTATCGGCCATATCGGCGGCCGGTATCGTTGCGGTGTGAGCGAGACCGGTGGAAGGTCCGCGTCCCGGCGGACCGCACCGGAGGCGCGCAGGAGTGTCGACGGCCGTAGTACGCGCTGGAACGGGCACAAGGAACGTCGCCGCGCCGCGGTGCTGGACGCGGCGGTCGAGGTGATCCAGGAGTGCGGCGCCGATATTTCCGTACAGCAGATCGCGGATCGACTGCGGCTGCCGCGCCCGGTCGTATATCGCCACTTCGACGGCCGCGCCGATCTGGACGAGCAGATTCGCCGCCGGATCCTGGAAGCGCTGCTGGAGGAGTTGATGCCCGCGCTGCGAGTCGACGGCACGGTGCGGGACGCGGTGCGCGGCGCGGTCGGCACCTACGTCGAATGGGTCGATCGGCACCCCGGCCTGCACAGATTTTTGGACGGCATTGCGCCGCAGGGAGATTCGTCACAGGCGATCGCGGGCGCCCGGGACCGGATCGGCGGGCGCCTGGCCGACCTGTTCACTTCCGCGCTGGCGCGATTCGGTATCGATCCGGCGAGTGCGCGGCCGATGGCCTTCGGTGTGGTCGGATTCGTGGACGGCGTGGTCAACAGCTGGCGTGCGGATTCGGCGACGGCACTGACCTGCGAGCAGATCGAAGGCATGCTCACCGAATCGGTCCTGGCGCTGTTCGAGGGCAATGCGCGCGGTCTCGGCGTTCCGCTGGCCCGCGACACTCCCGTCGCGGTACTGCTGGCCAGCCCCGAGAGTTCGGCGTCCTGAGCGATACCGCACTCTCGTGCGTAGCCGCCGGAAGGCGGGAATCGTCCGCGACCGGGCGGCCGTGAGTGCGGCAGCAGGCCGGCACGACGGAATCCTCCGCGGCCTGCACAGACGTGTCGTTCGGCGCTTCGGGAACACGCCCGGAGCGCACCGTCCGCCCGCCGGTCGCGCCCCGTCTCGCGCACCGCCCGTCCGGGTGACGGCGCGCGACGCGGTTACGATTCAACTCATGCAGCGCATTATCGGAATCGAGGTCGAGTACGGGATCTCCACGCCCACCGAACCCTCGGCCAACCCGATTCTCACCTCCACACAGGCGGTGCTGGCGTACGCCGCCGCCGAAGGCGTGCCACGGGCCAAGCGCACCCGATGGGATTACGAGGTGGAATCGCCGCTGCGCGACGCTCGTGGTTTCGATCTGGGCCGCCTCAACGGACCCGCCCCCGTGATCGACGCCGACGAGGTCGGCGCGGCGAACATGATTCTCACCAACGGGGCCCGGCTCTACGTCGACCACGCACACCCCGAATACTCCGCACCCGAGGTCACCGACCCGCTGGACGCGGTGATCTGGGACAAGGCCGGTGAGCGGGTGATGGAGGCCGCAGCGCGCTACGCCTCGAGCGTGCCGGGCGCGGCCCCGATGCAGTTGTACAAGAACAACGTCGACGGCAAGGGCGCCTCCTACGGCACCCACGAGAACTATCTGATGAGCCGCGACACCCCGTTCAACCAGATCATCGTCGGCCTCACCCCGTTCTTCGCCTCGCGCCAGGTGATCTGTGGATCGGGCCGGGTCGGCATCGGCCAATCGGGCGATACGGCCGGATTCCAGCTGTCCCAGCGCGCGGATTACATCGAGGTCGAGGTCGGTCTGGAGACAACGCTCAAGCGCGGCATCATCAACACTCGCGACGAACCGCACGCCGACGCGGACAAGTACCGCCGCCTGCACGTCATCATCGGTGACGCCAATCTCGCCGAATGGTCCACCTACCTGAAGGTCGGCACTACGGCCCTGGTGCTGGACCTGATCGAGGCGGGGGAGGATCTGACCGATCTGCAACTCGCGCGTCCGGTGACCGCCGTGCACACGATCAGCCACGATCCGACCCTGCGCGCGACGGTCGCGCTGTCCGACGGTCGTGAGCTGACCGGCCTTGCGCTGCAACGGATCTACCTCGATCGGGTGGGCAAGTACCACAGTCGTGAGGGCACCGACGACGCCCGCGTCACCGATCTGCTGGAGAAGTGGGCGCACGTACTGGATCTGCTCGAGCGCGATCCGATGGAATGTGCCGACCTGCTCGACTGGCCGGCCAAGCTGCGCCTGCTCGAGGGCATCCGCAATCGCGAGGGTTTGGGCTGGGCCGCGCCGAAACTGCATCTGGTCGATCTGCAGTACTCCGACGTGCGCCTGGACAAGGGGCTGTACAACCGCCTGGTGGCCCGCGGTTCGATGCAGCGACTGGTCACCGAGCAGCAGGTGCTCGACGCGATGACCAAGCCGCCCACCGATACCCGCGCCTATTTCCGCGGTGAATGTCTGCGCCGGTTCGGCGGCGACATCGCGGCGGCCAGCTGGGATTCGGTGATCTTCGACCTGGGCGGCGATTCGCTGGTGCGCATCCCCACCCTCGAGCCCCGGCGCGGCACCAAGTCGCATGTCGGCAAGCTGCTGGACGGTGTGCACACCGCGGCCGAACTGGTGGAACAGCTGACCACATAGCCGTCGCCGAAGCGGCCGAATCGCCATCCCACCGGGTGCGATACCGGACTGCTGCGACGTTGCGGCGGGGGCACATTGCGGTGTAATCCGGCATGTTGTCGGCGCCGCTGGGTAGTGTTGAGGGACGAGCATCGGAGTATCCGGTGCTCGCCGATGATCAGAGGAGGTCGGCTGCTATGGCACAAGAGCAGACCAGGCGCGCCGGTGGCGGCGACGAGGACGACGACGCTGCCGGCGTCGATGCCGCGGGGCAGGAGCGCCGCGAAAAACTGGCGGAGGACACCGACGACCTGCTCGACGAGATCGACGACGTACTCGAGGAGAACGCGGAAGACTTCGTGCGCGCATATGTTCAGAAGGGCGGCCAGTGACATCAGGTGACCCCATGCGGCTCCACACGGGGTACGCGCTGTCGTCGTTCACCGAACATCTGCGCCAGTCAGCTCCGGAACTGTTGCCCGCCAACAGATTCGGCAACACCGGTGACGCCGCCCCCAACGGGGCGGCGTCGCAGGATCTGGCCCCGCACGGCACAACCGTGGTCGCGATCACATATCGCGGCGGTGCGCTGATCGCGGGCGATCGTCGCGCGACCCAGGGCAATCTGCTGGCCAGTCGCGATATGGAGAAGGTGTACATCACCGACACCTATTCCGCGGCCGGCATCGCGGGCACGGTGGGCGTGGCAGTCGAGATGATCCGGCTGTTCGCGGTGGAGTTGGAGCATTACGAGAAGATCGAGGGCGTCTCGCTGACCTTCGACGGTAAGGCCAACAAACTCTCCAGAATGGTGCGCGACAATCTGCCCGCCGCACTGCAGGGGATGGCCGCGGTACCGATCCTGGCGGGATACGACCAAGAGGCCAGCGATCTGGACAATGCCGGTCGCATCGTGTCCTACGACGTGGTCGGCGGCCGTACCGAGGAACGATTCGGCTATGCGGCGACCGGATCCGGCTCCATGTTCGCCAAATCCTCGCTGAAGAAGACCTACAGTCGCGGTCTCGATGCCGAGCAGGCCCTGCGGATCGGGGTGCAGTCGTTGATCGACGCGTCCGACGACGACACCGCTACCGGCGGCCCGGACCTGCTGCGCGGCATCTACCCCACGGCGGTCCTGATCGACGCCGAGGGCGCGGTGGAGGTTCCGGAGGAGCGGTTGGCGGAGATCGCGCGGTCGCTGGCCGATGAGCGCGAGGCGGAAGAAGGGGGTGCCCCCGCATGAACGGTCAGCGGCCGGAGGCGGCAGCGGAGCGTAACCGCGTAGGCCGCCCGGGCATGCGGAAAGGAATTGCAGCATGACACTGCCGTACTACGCGTCGGCCGAACAGATCATGCGCGACAAGACCGAACTTGCGCGCAAGGGAATCGCACGGGGACGCAGTGTCGTGGCGTTGGTGTACGACAAAGGTGTGTTGTTCGTCGCGGAGAATCCGTCGGCGACGTTGAACAAGATCAGTGAGCTGTACGACCGGATCGGGTTCGCCGCGGTCGGCAAGTACAACGAGTTCGAGAGCCTGCGTCGTGGCGGTATCCTGCAGGCCGATCTGCGCGGCTACCAGTACGACCGGCGCGACGTCACCGGTCGGGCCCTGGCCAATGTGTACGCCTCGACGCTGGGCACGATCTTCACCGATCAGCTCAAACCGTACGAGGTGGAGATCTGCATCGGCGAGGTCGGCCATCCCGAGCAGGCCCAGAATTCGGTGCTATACCGGATCAACTTCGACGGTTCCATCGTCGACGAGCGTGAATATGTGGTGATGGGCGGCAACACCGATCCCATCGCGACCGCGCTGAAGGAGACCTACCGGTCGGGGCTGGATCTGAGCAGCGCGCTCGAGACCGCTGTGCAGGCGCTGCAGAAGGCCGTTCCCGAGGGGGCTGACAAGGAGAAGCGGACGTTGGGCGTAGGCTCACTCGAGGTGGCTACGCTCGAGCAGTCGCGGCCGCGCCGTGCGTTCCGGCGCATCACGCCTACCGCTCTGCAGACCTTGCTGGCGGGTACGACCGGTAGCGATTCGGCTGAGAAATCCGAGGATTCGGATGAGCCGCAGACACCGTCGGCAGGAGATCCGTCGAACTCGTAGCAGCCGCGTAATCCGGTGTGCCCGGGCCCCTTACACTCGTGGAGCACGAGTGTAAGGGGCCTTGCCTAAGTGCGGGCCGGGATCGCGATTTCGGCCCCGCACCCGTGAAATCGTTGTGAAGACGTATGCAACCACTTGCTCGCACAGCCACTTTCGGGGTTGCGTTGGTTGTACTGTCGATGGTGTGCAGCGACGAATCATGGGGATCGAGACCGAGTTCGGGGTGACGTGTACGTTCCACGGCCACCGTCGGTTGAGCCCTGACGAGGTGGCCCGGTATCTGTTCCGCCGGGTGGTTTCCTGGGGCCGTAGCTCGAACGTATTTCTCCGCAACGGTGCCCGGCTCTACCTCGATGTCGGATCCCATCCGGAGTATGCGACGGCCGAATGCGACAGCCTGGTGCAGTTGGTCACCCACGACCGTGCGGGTGAGCGAGTGCTCGAGGAGTTGCTGATCGATGCTGAGCAGCGCTTGGCGGAGGAGGGTATCGGCGGCGATATCTACCTGTTCAAGAACAACACCGACTCCGCGGGCAACTCCTACGGCTGCCACGAGAACTTCCTGGTCGTGCGCGCCGGTGAATTCTCCCGGATCTCCGATGTGCTGCTGCCGTTCCTGGTGACGCGCCAGCTCATCTGCGGCGCGGGCAAGATCCTGCAGACGCCAAAGGCGGCGACGTTCTGCCTGTCCCAGCGCGCCGAGCACATCTGGGAGGGTGTTTCCTCGGCGACCACGCGTTCGCGGCCGATCATCAACACCCGCGACGAGCCGCACGCCGACGCCGAGAAGTACCGACGTCTGCACGTGATCGTCGGCGATTCGAACATGTCCGAGACCACCACGATGCTCAAGGTGGGCACCGCCTCGCTGGTGCTCGAGATGATCGAGGCGGGCGTTTCGTTCCGGGACTTCGCCCTGGACAATCCGATCAGGGCGATCCGTGAGGTATCGCACGACCTGACCGGGCGGCGTCAGGTGCGCCTGGCGGGCGGGCGGCAGGCCAGCGCCCTGGACATTCAACGCGAGTACTACGCCCGCGCCGTGGAACACCTGCGCAACCGCGAGCGGGATCCGCAGGTGGACGCGGTCGTGGACCTGTGGGGTCGCACCCTCGACGCGGTCGAGGCGCAGGACTTCGCGAAGGTCGATACCGAGATCGACTGGGTGATCAAGCGCAAGCTGTTCCAGCGCTATCAGGACCGGTACAACATGGACCTGTCCGATCCCAAGATCGCCCAGTTGGATCTGGCGTATCACGACATCAAGCGTGGTCGCGGCGTCTTCGATCTCCTGCAGCGCAAGGGTCTGGCCAAGCGGGTCACCGAGGACGACGCGGTCGACGCGGCCGTCACGACCCCGCCGCAGACCACCCGCGCCAAGCTGCGCGGCGATTTCATCACCGCCGCTCAGGAGGCGGGTCGCGACTTCACCGTCGACTGGGTGCACCTGAAGCTGAACGACCAGGCCCAGCGCACCGTGTTGTGCAAGGATCCATTCCGTTCAGTGGACGAACGAGTGGATCGCCTGATCGCGTCGATGTGATCGGCTGGTCGGTGAGGGCGGGCTTTGCGTTTGGTGTTGTGCAAGGCTGCGTCGATGCCGTTCAGTGGACGAACGAGTGGATCGCCTGATCGCGTCGTGACGGTCGGTTGTGCTGCGGATCGGCCGGTATCGCGCTGTCGGCGGTCGTGAGCGGCGAGAGGGATCGCCGGATACCGTTGGCGTGCCCGATCCCGGCGTGCGGTAGCGCGCCGGGTGAGTTCACCAGAAGTTCGCTGCTGGCGAAAGGGTGCGTGTCGCGAAAATTGCCGTACCAGCGCGCATCGATGCGGCGAGTCGCATTATTCTTGTCCGAGTGGCGATATCCAAGGTCGAGCGGTTGATGAATCTGGTTATCGCGCTGCTCTCGACCAGGCAGTTCTTGAGCGCCGAACGGATCCGCGACAGCGTGGCGGGCTATGAGGACTCGGCCAGTGACGAGGCGTTCAGCCGGATGTTCGAGCGCGACAAGAACGAGTTGCGCGATCTCGGCATTCCCCTGGAGGTCGGGCCGATCGGCCGGTACACCAGCCAGGAGGGGTACCGGATCAATCGTGACGCCTACGAACTTCCCGATATCGATCTGACCAGCCAGGAGGCCGCAGCCGTAGCCGTGGCGGTGCAGTTGTGGGATTCTCCCGAGCTGGCCGCCGCGGCAGAGGGGGCCGTGCTGAAACTACGAGCGGCCGGGATCCACGTCGAGCCCGAGGCGGCACTGGCCTCGGTGCCGCCCGTACCCGCCCGCACGCGCGGGTCGGAGGCGGCGCTGGGCAAGCTGTTGGCCGCGATCGACGCCGGCCGCGCGGTCCGGTTCGAGCATCGCAACTCGCACAATTCGCCCTATCTGATGCGTGATGTGGAGCCGTGGGGCGTGGTCACCCACCACGGACGGTGGTATCTGGTCGGGCACGATCGCATCCGCGACGCGGTGCGTACCTTCCGCCTCTCCCGGATCGGCGAGGACATCACCGCATACGGCCCGGAGAACGCGGTGCGCAAACCCGAGGGTGTGGATCTGCGCGCGATGGTCGCCCGGGTGACCGGCGCGGCCCCCGTGACCGGAACCGCGACGGTGTGGGTGGCCGACGGCCGCGGCCAGGAGGTTCGCCGTCTCGGCGCGGTCGTGGAGGATCGCGAGGTCGCCGGCCGCGCGGGCGCGGTGGTGGAGGTTCCGGTGCGGTCGCGCGATTGGCTGGCCCGGCTGATCACCGGACTCGGTCCGGACGCGTTGGTTCTGGCGCCGCCGCAGTTGCGTGAGGACGTCGTGGAGCGGTTGCGTTCGGTGCTCGACCACACAGAGGTTCCGGCATGACACTCAAGAGCACCCGCATGAGCAGTAGCCGACTGTCCACGCGGTTGTCCCGGCTGCTGAACATGGTCCCGTATTTCCTGGCCAACCCGGGGATCAGCGCCGCGGAGGCCGCCGAGGACCTGGGCGTGACGACCAAACAGCTGATGAACGACCTCAATCAGCTCTGGATGTGCGGCCTGCCCGGGTACGGGCCGGGTGATCTGATCGACCTGTCCTTCTCCGAGGAGAGTGTCGAGGTCACCTTTTCCGCGGGAATCGACCGCCCGTTGCGGTTGACCTCCACCGAGGCGACCGCGCTGCTGGTGGCATTGCGGTCGATCGCCGATCTGCCGGGCATGGTGGATCCGACGGCCGCGCACGCGGCGCTGGCGAAGATCGAGGCGGCCATCGCGGGGTCCGGCACCTCGGCGGGGACGGAATCGGTTGCGCCCCTCGAGGCTCCGGCGGTGACGACGGTGCGTTCGGCGCTGGCGGCGAAGCGCGCGCTGCGGCTGGTCTACTACTCCGCGAGCCGGGACGAGGTCTCCGAGCGTGTGGTCGATCCTATTCGAATCGTGCTGGTGGACAACAACTCCTATCTGCAGGCCTGGTCCCGCCGGGCCGAGGGGGTGCGGCTGTTCCGATTCGACCGGATCGAGGAGGCCGCCGAACTCGACGAACCGGCCCGTCCGCCCAGCCATGCCACCGACGAGGCCGCCGCACTGGACCTGTTCTCCGAGGACGCGGCGGTTCCGTTGGCGCACTTACGGATTCGCGCCGACCACGGCTGGGTACTGGATCAGTACCCGATGCAGCGCACCGCGCTGCTGCCGGACGGCCACGTCGAGGCCACGATGCGTTTCGCGACCCTGGACTGGATGGCGCGACTGCTGCTGGGCTTCGGCTCCGGGGTGACGGTACTGGGGCCGGCCGAACTGGTCACGGCCGTGCGGGAGCGATCGAGTGCCGCCCTGGAGGCCTATACCGCACTGGCCGAGGACCCGGGCTACGGCGACACCCTGATCGAGGAGGTAGGCCCCGCGTGACATTTCGAGTGACGGTGCTCGGCGCCGGCAGTATCGGAATATTCGTGGGCGGGAAGCTTGCGGCGGCCGGCGCCGATGTCACCTTCGTGGGTCGTCCGCGCCTGCTCGACGAGATCGCCGAGAAGGGACTGTGCCTCACCGATCTGGACGGCGGCGCCGACCGGGTGGCGCCGGGCGCCTTCGCCGTGGCCACCGAACCCACCTCGGCCGCGACCGCGGACCTGATCCTGGTCACGGTCAAGTCGCCGCAGACGGCGGTCTCCGCCGAACAACTCGTGGGCCGGGTACGCCCGGACACGGTGCTGCTGAGCCTGCAGAACGGCATCGGCAACGACACGGTGATCGAGGACATCCTGCCCTCGTGCGTGGTGTTGGCCGGAATGGTGATGTTCAACGTCGTGCACCGCGACGGCGGATGCTTCCATCGCGGCACAGCCGGTGGCCTGGCGGTCGCCGACGACCCCGCGCTGGATCGGTTCGCGCCGCTGTTCGCTCGTGCGGGCCTGCCGCTGGAGCGTCATGCGGATCTGTTGCCGGTGCAGTGGGCCAAACTGCTGTTGAACCTGAACAACCCGATCAACGCCCTGTCCGGCCGGCCGCTGCGCGCCGAACTCGGTCAGCGCGACTATCGGCGCTGTCTGGCGCTCGCGCAGGCCGAGGCGCTGGCGGTGATGCACCGCGCGCAGATCCGCCCGGCGCGGCTGACGTTGCTGTCGCCGCGGGCGATGGTGCGGTTGCTGACGGTGCCCGACCTGCTGTTCAGCCGATTCGCCGGACGGGTGGTCGCGGTGGATCCGCATGCCCGTTCCTCGATGGCGGACGATCTGGAACTGGGACGCAAGACCGAGATCGCCTGGTTGTCCGGGGAGATCGTGAGCCTGGGGCGGATGGTCGGCATGCCGACCCCGGTCAACGCCTGTCTGGTCGAACTGATCGGTGCGGCCGAGCGGGGTGATCCGCGCCGGTGGACTGCCCGGGATCTGCTGGCGCGTTTGCGTTCGGCGAAACGCGATGCGGCCGAAGACCCCGCCCGTCCATCGCCCCCCGCCTGACGGGCGTTATCGTTCTTCCTGGTCCGGTAACATCGGATCTACCACAGTTTTGGAGGTAATCGATGGGTACATTCGGCCCGACACACTGGATCATCATCGCGGTCCTGGTGCTGGTGCTGTTCGGTGCCAGGCGGCTGCCCGACGCGGCTCGTGGCCTCGGACGTTCGTTGCGCATCTTCAAGAGCGAGATGAGCGAGATGCAGTCCGAGAGTTCGCAGCCTGCGCAGCAGCAGCCCGCTCCCGCGCCGGCCCCGCAGGAGTTGCCCACTTCGCAGCCGGTCCAGCCCGCTCCGCAGGCCCAGCCGAATCCGGAAGTGCACAAGGCTTAGCCGAGAGGTCGGCTCTGCCCGCGCCGAACCGGGATATACCGGATCACGGCGTTGGGCGAGTCGCTCAGGTCCGGCGTCCGGCGAGCAGCGAGGCTTTCAGAATCCATGCGCATTCCGTTCGACCCCCGGCACAGCCGACGTAGAACGAATCCCGACGGCACGATGTCGTTGGTCGAACATCTCGAGGAGTTGCGCTCGCGGCTGCTCAAGGCGCTGCTGGCCGTCGGCCTCACCACCGTGCTGGGCTTCCTGTGGTACCAGTACGGATTCCTCGGCGTGCACAGTCTGGGCGATATTCTGCGCGGACCCTACTGTTCGCTGCCCGCCTCGTCCCGGGCGAATCTGAGCGTCGACGGCGCCTGCCGGCTGCTGGCGACCGCGCCGTTCGAGCAGTTCATGCTCCGGTTCAAGGTCGGCTTGACCGCGGGAATCGTGCTGGCCAGCCCGGTGTGGCTGTATCAGATCTGGGGGTTCGTCACCCCCGGCCTGTACGCCAAGGAACGCAAGTACGCCATCGGTTTCGTGACCTCCGGAGCGCTGCTGTTCGTGGTCGGCGCGCTGCTGGCGTACTGGGTGGTCGCCCACGCGCTGCGGTTCCTGATGTCGATCGGCAACAACGTCCAGATCACCGCGTTGAGCGGTACCCAGTATTTCGGGTTCATCATCAAACTGCTGATCATCTTCGGCGTCAGTTTCGAGACGCCGCTGCTGATCGTCGGGCTCAACGCCATCGGTGTGCTCACCTACGAGCGGCTCAAGAAGTGGCGGCGCGGAATGGTCTTCGGACTGTTCGTCTTCGCCGCCATCGTCACACCCCAGGACCCGTTTTCCATGCTGGCACTGGCCTGCGCGCTGACCGTCCTGTTCGAGGTCGCGGTGCAGGTGTCCCGGATCAACGACAAGCGGCGTGCGCGGCTGCGGGAGGACTGGAGCGGGCTGTCCGACGACCAGGCATCTCCGCTCACCGGAACCGACGCGGTCGGGCAGGTGGAGCCGGTGGGCCCGGCGCAGCCGATCGATCCGGCGGCGACGATCCTGCCCGGCGCCTCGGAGAAAACACCGCGCCCAGTGTCGGACTACTCCGATACGCTCTGAGGAGTGGCACAACGGTCGCCGATCGGCGAACTCGCGGCATTCGCCGCTGAACTGACATTCACGCTCGACCCGTTCCAGCAGCAGGCGTGCGAGGCGCTGCAGGACGGACACAGCGTGCTCGTATGTGCGCCCACCGGGGCCGGTAAGACCGTCGTCGGTGAGTTCGCGGTCCATCTGGCCCGGGCCGCGGGTGGCAAGTGTTTCTATACGACTCCGATCAAAGCGTTGTCGAATCAGAAGTACGCCGATCTGGTGGAGCGTTACGGCCGAGGTCAGGTGGGTCTGCTCACCGGCGATCAGTCGCTGCATCCGGACGCGCCGGTGGTGGTGATGACCACCGAGGTGCTGCGGAACATGCTGTACGCGAGCTCGGACGCGTTGCAGGGTTTGTCGTACGTCGTCATGGACGAGGTGCACTACCTGGCCGACCGCTTCCGCGGGGCGGTGTGGGAGGAGGTCATCCTGCATCTGCCGCCGGACGTCCGGCTGGTGAGCCTGTCCGCGACGGTGAGCAATGCCGAGGAGTTCGGCGCCTGGATGGAGACCGTGCGCGGGGATACCGCGGTCATCGTGGACGAGACCCGGCCGGTGCCGCTGTGGCAGCACGTGCTGGTCGGGCGGCGGATGTTCGATCTGTTCGACCAGAAGTCCAGTGATCAGAAGATCGTCGTCGACGAGGATCTGGTGCGGTACATCAAGCACCGCGAGGAAGCCGACCGGATGAACGGCTGGAGCGGCCCGCGGCACCGCGGCGGCCCGCGTCGCGACTTCCGCCCGGTGCACCGCCCGGAGATGCTGGCGCGGCTGGACGAGGAGGGGTTGCTCCCGGCGATCACGTTCATCTTCTCCCGCGCGGGCTGCGACGGCGCGCTCGCGCAGTGCCTGCGTTCCCGGCTGGATCTGAGCCGCGAGGACGACCACGAGCGCATCGCGGAGATCATCGACGCGCATACCGGCGATCTGCCGCGCGCGGACCTCGAGGTGCTCGGGTACTGGGAGTGGCGCGAGGGGCTGTTCCGCGGCCTGGCCGCGCACCACGCCGGTATGCTGCCCGCCTTCCGGCACACCGTGGAGGAGTTGTTCGTCAACGGCCTGGTTCGGGCCGTATTCGCCACGGAGACATTGGCTTTGGGTATCAACATGCCCGCACGCACGGTGGTCTTGGAGCGGCTGGTCAAATTCAACGGCGAATCGCACGCCGAGCTGACGCCGGGGGAGTACACGCAGCTCACGGGGCGGGCCGGGCGGCGCGGCATCGACGTCGAGGGACACGCGGTGGTGGTGTGGCACCCCGACGTGGACACCAGTGCCGTCGCGGGTCTGGCGTCGACCCGCACCTATCCGCTGCGCAGCTCGTTCCGCCCCGGATACAACATGTCGATCAACCTCATCGACCGGATGGGCGCCAAGGAATCCCGGGCGCTGCTGGAACGCTCGTTCGCGCAGTTCCAGGCGGACCGCTCGGTGGTCGGTCTGGTGCGCGGGATCGAGCGCAACGAAGGCCAGATGCGCAAACTGCGGTCGCAGATCGATCACGACGGATTCCTGGAATACATGTCGCTGCGGGAACGCATCTCCCAGCGCGAGCGCGATATCGAGCGGCAGGGTCGCGCCGATCGTCGCGGCGCAGCGGTGGCGGCGCTGACCTCGCTGCGACGCGGTGACGTGGTGGCCATCCCGAGCGGGCGACGGCAGGGGCTGGCGGTGATCCTGGAACCCGATCAGTCCCCGGGTGATCCGCGTCCGCTCGTGCTCACCGAGGACAAGTGGGCCGGGCGCATCTCCGCGGCCGACTTCCCGACGCCCGCGCAGCCGCTGGGCCGGATGCGGCTGCCGCGGCACGTCGACCACCGCACCGCCCGCACCCGTCGCGACCTCGCCTCGGCCCTGCGCAGCACCGGTATCACCCCGCCCGGACGGCAGCGTCGCGGTACCAAGGCCAAGGGTGGCGAGGATCGGGAGCTGGCCACCTTGCGACGCGCGCTGCGCTCGCATCCGGCGCATTCGCGGCCGGACCGGGAGCAGTTGGCGCGCGTCGGCGAGCGCTACAACCGCGTGCAACGCGAGACCGAGGCGATGCGCCAGAAAGTCTCCGCGGCGACGAATTCGTTGGCCCGCACCTTCGATCGCATCGTGGAACTGCTCACCGATCGCGGCTACGTGGACGAGGCGGGAGAGGTCACCGCCGACGGCCGTCGGCTCGCGCGCATCTACACCGAGGCCGACCTGGTCGTCGCCGAATGCTTGCGGCAGGGTGTCTGGCGCGGTCTCGGACCGGCCGAACTGGCCGCGGTGGTGTCGATGCTGGTATACGAATCACGCCAGGACACAGGCTATTTGGGCCCGGCAGGGCCGACGGCCCCGATCCGGCGCGCGGTCGCGGCGACCATGGCCGTCTGGAGTGATCTGCGCACCGACGAGGCCCAGCACAAGCTGACCCCGACCCGGGAACCGGACCTGGGATTCGTCACGGGGCTGCACAAGTGGGCCCGTGGCGACGGACTGGCCGAATCCCTGCTGGCCAGCGGCGATCAGGGCAATGCGCTCTCGGCCGGTGATTTCGTGCGCTGGTGCCGTCAGGTGATCGATCTGCTCGACCAGATCCACAACACCGCCGACGATGTGGAAGTGGCGGGAACGGCGGCCAAAGCGGTCCGTGCCATCCGTCGCGGTGTGGTTGCGGTCGACTCGGCGTGAGCGGCGGGAAGTGTGGGAATGATCGACAGGACCTGCCGCTGCGGTGCGCACGCGATCAGACACAGCCAATGCGAACAGACTGCGCTCGACTGTGATTTGATGCTTGCGAGTACCGACCGTGGTGAGCGACTGACGACCTCACGCGGGGGGCAAGCGTGTGTAGGACGACGAGTGGAGGCAGGCAGATGAGCGGCCCGTACGGACCGAACGATACCCCTGGTCCAGGGGAGGGACACAGTAGCGATCCGACTCAGCAGTGGACCGGTCAGCAGCCCGCCGACCCGACGCAGCAATGGGGTGGTCAGCAACCGGCCGGTCAGCAGCAGTGGAGTCAGTCCGGGCAGGCATCCTGGCCGGCGCAGGCCACCGGCAACGCCGACCCGACGCAGCAGCAGTGGGGTGGTCAACAGCCCGGTCAGCAGCAGTGGGGACAGGGCAGCGCGACGTCGTGGCCGCAGCAGCAGCCCGCGCAGCCGCAGCCGTGGGAGGCGACCCAGCAGCAGTGGGGTCAGCCGCCGCAGCAGCCGCAGCAGTGGAACCAGTCCGGCCAGTGGAATCAGGAGCAGCAGTCCTCGCTGCAGCCCACCGGTAAGAAGTCTCGTCGCGGCCTGATCATCGGCGGCGGGATCGGCGCGGTCGTCGTCATCGTGGTCGTCGTGGTGCTGGCCGTAGTCTTCCTCGGCAGCGACAAGCTGGACAACAGTGCCGTGCAGTCCGGTGTGCAGAAGGTGCTCAAGGATTCCTACGGTATCGACGACGTACAGAACGTCAGCTGCCCGTCCGGGCAGAAGGTGGAGGTCGGCAAGACGTTCACCTGTTCACTCAAGGTGGGCGGTGAACAGAAGAGCGTGACGATCAAGGTCACGAAGTCCGACGGCACCTACGAGGTCGGCCGCCCGAATTAGCTGGGTTCTTGGCCTCCGCTTCGCTGCGGTGGGGTTTTCGGCTGCATTTTTGGCCTCCGCTTCGCTGCGGCGGGGTTTTCGGCGCTGTAAGAGAGCATCTGAGAACTCGGTATGTGGTCGGCGTGTGATGCCTGATATGTAGAGGGACTCCCGGTACGACTGGGGGTTACCACACCATCCTGTCGTAACCCGAGAGTCCCTGTGTCAGTGTCGCTTACCTGCTCGTGTTCGTCGTGCCCGGCCCACGGCACGTCGCCGAAGTGCCGGTTCTACCCGTCCTCATCGCTGACCGATCGGCAGTGGGCGCTACTGCGGCCGCTGCTACCGCCGCCGGGCAACACCGCAGGCCAGGGCGGGCGCCCGGAGAAATGGCCCCGCCGGCTGGTGCTGGACGCGATCTTCTACCTGATACGCGGCGGGATCGCCTGGGCACAGTTACCCCACGACTTTCCACCCGCGAAAACCGTCTACGACATCTACCGGCGGTGGACGAAATCCGGTGCATGGCAACGCATCCACGACATGCTGCGGGACCGGGCACGGGTGCGAGCCGGACGGGCGGCGCAGCCCAGGGCCGCAGTGATCGACTCGCAGACCGTCCGCGGCGCCGACACCGCGGCCAGGGCCACGACCGGCTACGACGCGGGCAAGAAGATCAAGGGCCGCAAACGCCACATCGCCACCGACACCAGCGGGCTACTGCTGGCGGTCGTAGTGACCGCCGCCTCGATCCAGGACCGCGACGCCGCGCACCGGCTGCTGACCGCGCTGCGAGCTCGCTTCGCCACCGTCTCGCTGGTGTTCGCCGACGGCGGCTACGCCGGGCGACTGCTTGTATGGGCGAAATCCGTTCTGGCACTGACCGTTCAGATCGTCAAACGCGTCGACACAGCAACCGGGTTTGAGGTCCTGCCCCGCCGGTGGGTCGTCGAACGCAGCTTCGGATGGCTGGCCAAACACCGGCGAACCGTCCGAGACTACGAGACCCGCCCCGATCACCACGAAGCCATCGTCTACATCGCCGCCATTCACGCCCTCACCCGGCGACTGGCCCGCGACAGCGGGCCAGCAGATTGAGTTCTCAGATGCTCTCTAAGGCTCGTCGTTCAGCCCTCGAGACTCGGCCTTCGGCCATGCGCTTCGAGGGCTGAACGACGAGCCGCGCCGAAAACCTTGGGGTTGGCGTTGTTGAGCCTTCGCTTCGCGGGCGATTTCCGGCGGGACCGAGACGCTTCGCCGCTGGGTGCGTTTCCTTTCGCCTCGCTTCGCTTCGGCGAGTTTTCGGCGCAGGCTTGGGCAAAAACCCCTGGGGGTGGGCGTGTTTCCTGGTCTGACTGCTTGGGGGTGCGGTTTTCATCTCTACCGGGGAAGTTGCGGACTGCCGGATTGTGTTGAAAAGCGTTGGGGTGCCGGCATCTGCGTGACGGGTTGGGATTGCGGAGTTGCTACCCCGATGGCCCGCTGTGCAGGGCTATCGCTTTACGAGAGCGTCGTGGTCCGTCGAGTTTGTATCGGTGTTAACGACATGGCGCTGCGAAAAGAATTGTGCAGCATGACTTTTCGAGTCTTCCAGTGCATCATTTCGACGTAGAGGCGTTTTCGGGCTTACGGAAAGTGGCGTGGAATCGGTTGGCTCGCCGTGGATTCGGGGCCAGGGGCAGGTGACTGGCGCGTCAGGGCTCGACGCCTAGCGGGCGGCGTTGGTTTCGAGGGCGGTGATCAGGCGCTTGATGGGGCTTTCGGTGTTGTAGGTGGTGGCGAGGGTGCGGAGGCGGCCGGGATCTGCGGGGGTGGCAGGGAGGGTGTCGGGGCGGGAGAGGGTTACCTCGGCGTCGCGGACCACACGGACCACGGGGGCGGCGGCCTTCAGATAGTCCCCGGCGGCGGTCAATTTGTTGCGAATGCCCCGGGCCAGGTCGGAATCGGGGTCGGAGGCGGCGGCCACGAGAGCCTCCAGGGTGCCGAAGCGGGAGATCAGGGTGGCGGCGGATTTGTCGCCGATGCCCGCTACGCCGGGGAGACCGTCGGAGGCATCGCCGCGGAGAGTGGCCATATCCGCATAGGCGGGGCCCGCATTATCTTGTGGGACACCGTATTTCGCGGCGACCTCGGCGGGGCCGAACAGTTCGGCCTTGGCCAGGCCGCGACCTACGTAGAAGACCCGCACGGGGGGCTGCGGATCGTCGCGGACCAGCTGGAGCAGATCGCGGTCGCCGCTGACGACGACGACCTCGTCGGTGGACTCGCGGGTGGCCAGGGTTCCGATCACGTCGTCGGCCTCGAGGCCCTGCGCACCCGCGGTTGCGATACCCGCGGCCTCGAGTACCTCGAGGATCATGTCGACCTGCGGGGTGAGATTGTCCGGCACCTCCTCGGCGCCGGGATCCGCATCCACCGACTGGTCGAGGCGGTGGGCCTTGTACGACGGGATCAACTCGACCCGGAACTGCGGGCGCCAGTTCAGGTCCAGGCAAACCACCAGCCGCGTGGGGGAATGCCTGGTGATCAGTGCCGCCACCATGTCGGTGAATCCGCGCAGCGCGTTGACCGGCCGGCCGCCGGGCGCGGTGATCTTCTCCGGGATCGCGTAGAAGGCGCGGAACCACAGGCTGGCGCCGTCGAGCAGCAGCAGCGGACCGGGGGCGGGTGAGCTCATGGCTGCAGACGCTACCCGGTCGGTCCGACAATGCGGGCCGGGTGAGCGCCCCTGGTATCCCGCGTCGCGACTCGCCCGAACGCGTACCGTTGATCACCATGAGCGCGCATACGGAATCACGGTTCGAGGCCGAGGTGTACGGAAGCCGGTTGGAGCGGGCGGCGGAACTGGTACGCGCCGCACATCTGGACGCGTTGCTGATCACGCCGGGCCCGGATCTGGAGTATCTGATCGGGTCCCGCGCGCAGTCGTTCGAGCGGCTGACCTGTCTGTTGGTGCCCGCCAGCGGTGAGACGCCGTCGGTGGTCGTGCCGAAGCTGGAACTGGCCGGTCTGGCCGGTTCGGCGGCGGGCGCTCTCGGGCTGCGGATCATCGATTGGGTCGACGGGGTGAATCCGTACCGGACCGTCAAGTCGACGCTGAACGCCGGGGCGCGGGTCGCGGTCGCCGATGCCATGCCGGCACTGCACCTGCTGCCGATCGCGGATGCGCTCAACGCTCTGCCGGTTTCGGCCACGCCCGTGCTGCGGCAGTTGCGAATGCGCAAGGACGCCAGTGAGATCGACGCGCTGCGCCGTGCGGGCGCGGCGATCGATCGGGTGCACGCACGGGTCGGGGAGTGGTTGCGCGCGGGACGTACCGAGGCCGAGGTGGCCGCCGACATCCGGGCCGCGATCGTGCAGGAGGGGCATACCGAGGCCGCCTTCGTCATCGTCGGCAGCGGGCCGAACGGTGCGAGTCCGCATCACGAGGAGTCCGAGCGCACGATCGAATCCGGCGATGTGGTGGTCGTGGACATCGGCGGCCCGGTCGAGCCCGGGTACTACTCCGATTCCACCCGCACCTACGTCGTCGGCGAGCCGGCCCCGGAGATCGCCGAACGCGTCGCGGTGCTCGAACAGGCCCAGGCGGCGGCCGTCGCGGCCGTACGCCCCGGCGTGAGCGCCGAATCGATCGACGCCGCCGCGCGAAATGTGTTGGCGCAGGCGGGATTGGGTGATGCCTTCATCCACCGCACCGGACACGGCATCGGTCTTTCGGTCCACGAGGAGCCTTACATCGTCTCCGGTAACGACATCGTCCTCGAGCCCGGCATGGCCTTCAGCATCGAACCCGGCATCTACTTCCCGGGCGAATGGGGCGCTCGCATCGAGGACATCGTCATCGTCACCGAGGACGGCCGCGAATCGGTCAACCACCGCCCGCACGGGCTGACCGCCCTCTGAGAGGTCAGTCGCGCAGAGCCGTTCCGGTGAGCAGGCGAGTGGGGCGGATGGCGATGACGACGCGGGCGGGATTGATCCGCGGTACGCGGTAACGCTCGGCGTAGCGGCGTTCGCCCTCGGTGACCGCGTCCGGATCGGTGAGGATTTCGGCGGGCCCCTCGAGGGTGAGCCAGCGGGCGCCGTCGACCTGGCTGACCGCCGCATAACCGGTACGGCGGACGTTGCGGGCCTTCACCGTGTCGCCGGAGGTGATGATGCGGGCGATGCCGCTGTCCTGATCCCAGGTGAACCCGATCGGGACCATGTGCGGGGTGCCGTCCGCGCGGAGTGTGGTCAGGGTGGCCACATGCCGCTCGGCGACGAATCCGAGGGCGGCCGCGGACAGTGCGATACGTGCGCCGGTGCTGGTCATGGGTGTGACGCTAACAATCTGCACCGCGGCCCCCGCACCCGAGTGACCCGACCGCACCCACGTGTCCGATTCGGCGCGGTCGCGGTGGCAGACTATTCGTCATGGGTATGCGGGCACACGAGGTCGACGAGGGCGCGATCGTCCTGCTGGGCGGTCGCAGCGAGATCGGCCTCGAGATCGTGGAGCGGATGGCGCGCGGCCGAGTGGTGATCCTGGCCGCGCGGCGCAGCGCCGATCTGGCCGGTGAACGCGCGACGCTCGACCGGGCCGGCGCGACGGCGGTGCACACCGTGGAATTCGACGCCGACGATCTGCCCTCGCATCAGCCGCTGCTGGACAAGATCGCCGCCGAGCACGGCCGGATCGGCGTCGCTGTGCTGGCCTTCGGAGTGCTGGGCGATCAGGAACTCGCCGAACGGGACCCCGCCGCGGCGGTCGCGGTCCTGCAGACCGATTTCATCGCGCAGGTCAGCATTCTGACGACCCTGGCGGCCATGCTGCGCGCACAGGGGAGCGGACAGCTGGTGGTCTTCAGCTCCGTCGCCGGCTTCCGTGTCCGGCGCGCCAACTACGTGTACGGGTCGGGTAAGGCGGGTCTGGACGGATTCGCCACCGGATTGTCGGATGCGTTGCACGGCAGCGGAGTTCACCTGTTGCTGGTGCGTTCCGGCTTCGTCATCGGACGGATGACCGAGGGAATGGATCCGGCGCCCTTCTCGGTGCGGCCGGGCCAGGTCGCCGACACGGTCGTCGCCGGTCTGCGGACCCGCCGCGCGATCGCCTGGGCCCCGGCCATGATGCGCCCGCTCTACTTCGCCGTGCGCTTCCTGCCGCGATCGGTCTGGCGACGGTTGCCGCGATGAACGACGCACCGGGTCCGGGCATGGAGCCGTGGCCCGTCCGAACCCCGATCGCGGTGGTGGGTATCGGCGCGGACGGCTGGGACGGGCTCGGCGCGTCGGCGCGTGCGGCCGTCGAGCACGCCGATGTGGTGTTCGGTTCCAACCGGCAGCTGGCGATGATCCCGTCGGGCGGGCCCGATCGCCTGCCCTGGCCGTCGCCGCTGCTGCCCGCGCTCGCGAATCTACTTGCCGCACACCGCGACAGACATGTCTGTGTGCTCGCGAGCGGCGATCCGATGTTCTACGGCATCGGGGTGTCATTGGCGAAACTCCTCGGGCCACAGGCGCTTCGGGTGTTTCCGCAGCCGTCCTCGGCCGCGCTGGCCTGTGCCCGGCTCGGGTGGGGACTGGCGGAGATCGCGGTGGTCACGGCCGTGGGACGCCCGATCGAGACGGTATTGCCGGAGCTGGCCCACCGCCGCCGGATCCTGGTGCTGAGCGAAAATGAGCGCACCCCTGCAGAACTTGCGAAACTGCTGTCGGACAACGGTTTCGGGGCGTCACGGATGACGGTGCTCGAACAGCTCGGCGGTCCGGCCGAGCACATGGTCGAGGGCGTCGCGGGCGACTGGTCCGAACCGTCGGGCGATCGGCTCAACATCGTCGCCGTGGACTGCCTCGCCGATCCGGGCGCACCACGACTGACCAGGCTGCCCGGGCTGCCGGACGAGAGCTATGGCGGCGACGGCCAGCTCACCAAACGCGAGGTGCGCGCCCTGTCGCTCGCCGCGCTCGCGCCGTCTCCGGGCGAGCTGCTGTGGGATGTCGGGGGCGGCTCGGGCACCATCGCCATCGAATGGTGCCGGACCCATCCGGCCTGCCGCGCGATCACCTTCGAGCGATCCGGTGCGCGCCGCGGACAGATCGCAGCCAACGCGCTGGCCTTGGGTGTGCCGGGGATCACGGTCCTGGGCGAGGTGCTCGAGGAGCTGTCGGACGACGAATTCCCCACGCCCGACGCGGTATTCCTGGGCGGCGGGCTGACCCAGCCGGGCCTGTTCGAAAGTTGCTGGGTACGACTGCGTTCCGGCGGACGCATGGTCGTCAACGCGGTCACCGCCGAATCGGAGACGCTGTTGAGCACATGGGCCGCCGAATTCGGCGGCGCACTGAGCCGATTCCAGGTCTACCGTGCCGAACCGCTCGGCGGATTCACCGCCTGGCGCCCCCACCTGCCCATCACCCAGTGGGCGGTGGTGAAGGATGGGTGAGCACTCCGGTGGTCTCCGCGTCCTGATACTCGGCGGAACCCGGGAGGCTCGGAAACTGGCCGAAATGGTCAGCGGGGAAAGCGGTTTCCAAGTCGTGTCCTCCCTCGCGGGTCGGGTTCGCAGGCCCGTGCTGCCGGTCGGAGAGGTCCGGGTCGGTGGTTTCGGTGGTGTGGACGGGCTCCGGGACTGGATAAGCGACAACGAAATCCATGCGCTGATCGATGCCACCCATCCGTTCGCGGGCGTCATCTCGGCCCATGCGGCCGCTGCGGCCGCGGCGCTGGACCTGCCCGTGCTGCACGTACGGCGGCCGGGATGGCGGGAACGTCCCGGAGACCGGTGGATCCGGGTTCCCGACGTCGCGTCGGCAGTCGACACCGTCGCCGAGCTGGGGTCCCGGATATTCCTGACGATCGGCCGTCAAGAGGCCGGCGCGTTCGCGGGTCCGACCACCCGCTGGTTTCTGATCCGCTCGATCGATCCGCCCACCGCGCCGCTGCCGCCGAATCACGAATTACTGCTGGCGCGTGGGCCTTTCGCGGTCGAGGACGAGATTCGCCTGCTGACCGAACACCGAATCGACGTCCTTGTCACGAAGGACAGCGGCGGCGAGCTCACCGTGGCCAAACTACTCGCGGCACGAACGTGCGGGATACCCGTCGTCATGATCGATCGCCCGCCCTTGCCCGCGGGTGCGCGAGTCGCGGAATCGGTTGCCGCCGCGTGGGAATGGCTGCGCGCACTGTCGTGCGGCAGTGGCTAACCGGCAGGCGGACGGTCGTTGTCGGACCGCTCCAGCAACCCGGGCAGCCGATCGAACCACTCCAGCACCGCGCGTTCGTAGCCGATCCCGAAATCCAGTGTGGCCCTGTCACATCGGGATTGCGTCTCATCGATGCTCGCGAGGTATCGCGCGAGTCGTTCCTCGTGGATCGTGCGATTGGCGGCGATGATCCGGTTCAGCCGCTGCGGCTCGACGAATTCACCGAACGCCAGGGTCAGCAGCAGCGGTACCCGGATGGTCTCCGCGCCCGGATCGCGAGCGATCCACTGCGCGAAGGCCTCTCGACCGGCCTCGGTGATCCGGTACGGCGTGCGCTCGCGCACGCCTGTCTCGCCCTTCTCCACCAGGCCGATCCGGTCCATCGCGGCCAGTTCGCGGTACACCTGGCTCTGCGTGATCGTCCAGAAATCCCCGATCCGCTCCTGGGCGAGATTGACCAGATCCCATCCGGCCATCGCCCCCTCGTGCAGGAAACCCAGCAGCGAGGCCGCAGTGGAGTTCAGGCCTCGTTTCGGTTCACTCTCGGCCATCTAATGCGCACCCCTTCCACACATCAACGTTCCACATTGGAATATTAACGCTCGAATCGCGAGGTGCGTTCAGGGGGTGGCGTACCGCCGGGAGGTGAACACCCGCTGCCCGGCGGGAGTGTCGAATGCGGTGGTGGTGGAGGCTCCGATGATGAGCAATGTGCGCATATCCACCTCGGCGGGGTCGAGTTCGGACAGGCTGAGCACGCGAACCGACTCGGCCGGCCCGCCGACGTCGCGGCCCAGTACCACCGGTGTATCCGGTTTGCGGTGTTCCAACACCAGATCGCGCAGCGCCGCGACCTGCCAGGTGCGCTGCGACGAGGCCGGGTTGTACACCGCGATGGCCATATCTGCGGCGGCCACCGCGGAAACGCGCTGTGCCACCGTCTCCCACGGCTTGAGCCGGTCCGACAGCGAGATCATCGCGAAATCATGTCCCAGCGGCGCTCCCACCCGGCTCGCGACCGCACTCGCGGCGGTCATCCCGGGCAGCACGCGCACCGGAACGTCGCGCCACTGCGGATCGGCCGATTCCTCGATCACCGCCGCGGCCATGGCGAATACGCCCGGATCGCCGGAGGAGACCACCGCGACCCGCGCACCGTGCTTGGCCAGATCCAGTGCCATCGCGGCGCGTTCGGATTCGACCCGGTTGTCGCTGGCGTGGCGGCGCTGCCCCGGGCGGGTGGGCACCCGGTCGATATAGGTGGTGTAGCCGACCAGATCGGTCGCCTCGGACAGTGCGCGGGCGGCCTCCGGGCTGGTCCAGTCCGGTGATCCCGGGCCGAGACCGACGACCACGACCTCGCCGATCGCCGCGCGATCATCCTGCGGCGCTTCGGTTTCCGAAGCGCGGACGGTGCGCGTGGGTGCGGAATCCGCTGCGGTGAGCGCAATCTCGGTCGTGGGCGTCGGGCCCGGCACGACGGTGATGGCGAAGTAGGGCACCTCGGTGGCGTCCACCGCGCCCGCGCGCAGCACCCGCTGCCGCCCGGTACTGGCCCGCTCGACGTAGTATGCGTCGTCCAACCGGCCCGCATCCGAAAGTGCCTGCCGCACACCCGGATATGTGCGCCCCAACTTCATCACCACGGCCGCGTCCGCCTCGGTCAGTCGGCGGGTCAACTCCTCGGCGGGCAGGGTTCCGGGCAGCACGGTCAGCACCTGGTCGCCCTCCACCAGGGGAGTGCCCAGGGCGGCCGAGGCGGCGCTGACCGAGGTGATGCCCGGGACGATTTCCGCCTCGAACCGGTCGGCCAGGCGGCGGTGCATATGCATGTACGAGCTGTAGAACAGCGGATCTCCGGCGGCCAGCAGCGCTACCGAGCGCCCGGCCGCGAGATGGGCGGCGAGGGTGGCCGCGGCCTGTTCGTAGAACTCGTCGATGGCGCCCTGGTAGCCGCCCGGATGGTCGGTGGTCTCGGTGGTCACCGGGTAGACGAGGTGCTCCTCGAGCTGCCCGGGGCGCATATAGGGTGCGGCGATACCGCGAGAGATGCTGCGGCCGTGCCGAGCGCTGTGGAAGGCGATGACGTCGGCCTCGCCGATGATCCGCGCGGCCTTGACCGTGACCAGCTCCGGATCACCCGGACCCAGTCCGACGCCCCACAGCTTACCGCTCCGCTGTCCGCGGTCCTGATCGCTCATTCCTGTTCGCTCGCAATCGCATTGAGCGCCGCCGCGGTAATGGCGCTGCCGCCGCGCCGGCCCCGGACGGTCAGATAGTCCACACCGCCGAATTCGGTCAGAGCCTGTTTGGATTCCGCGGCGCCGACGAAGCCGACCGGGATGCCCAGCACCGCGGCGGGTTGCGGCGCGCCCGCGTCGAGCATGTCCAGCAGATGGAACAGCGCGGTCGGCGCATTGCCCACCGCGACCACCGCACCGTCCAGGCGGTCGCGCAGGAGTTCCAGCGCCGCAACCGATCTGGTATTGCCCATGGTTCGCGCCAAGTCCGGGACCCGGGGATCGCCGAGCAGACAGATCACCTCGTTGTCCGCGGGCAGGCGTTTGCGGGTCACCCCGGCGGCGACCATGTTGGCATCACACAGGATCGGAGCACCGGCTCGCAGCGCGGTGCGCGCACGGGAGACGACATGCTCGGTGTGGTCCACGTCGGCGGCCAGATCGACCTGTCCGCAGGCGTGGATCATGCGCACCACCACCTGCGCGACATCGGCCGGGAACCGAGTCAGATCGGCCTCGGCACGGATGGTCGCGAACGAGCGCCGATAGATCTCGGCCCCGTCGGTGAGGTAGCTGGTACGCACGTCGGACATGGCGTACACCCTAGTTGCCGGTCACGCGGGCGCCCGGACCGACTGTGCCGGTGAGCGCCCGGCGGGTGTTCGTCCCCGCGCCGATCAGGTGCGCGGAGGTTCGGGCGGGGTGATGCGGTAGCCGTCCGACGCGGCCACCACGTCGGTGACGGCGCCGCGCGGGCGACCGCACCGGCGTTCGCATCCGGACCAGTGCTGATGCCCCGGAACCGCGATCTCCGCGGCGGCCCGGCCGTGCCCGGAAGACCGTGTGCCGCTCGGTGAAACCCGCCCTCCGGAGATCGCGTTCGCGGCATCCGCGCGCACATCGGTGCGAGATCTGGCGCAGCCGGGTTGTCCGGCACAGGCCGTCACCAGCAGCCAGGGGGAGGCGGCGTCGAAGATCAGGCCCATGGGGGCCAGCACCCGCACTACCTGTTCGGCGGTCCATTCGTCCAGGTCGGACAGGATCAGACTGCGCCAGGGTGTGACGACGACCGGACGGTCCGCGGCGGCGAGGAATTCGGCCGTCCGGGCGGGCAGTACACCGAGCCGCACACCCGCGCCGAGGCTCACCAGGCCGTCGTCCTGGGTGCACCAGCCGATCGGAATATCTTGTGGTGGAGTCGGTTCCAGCAGTTCCGCGGTCGGTTCGGCACCGAGCGCGGCGAGGATGCGAGCGGGTCCGCCGGGGACTTCGCGCAGCCGCCACTGTTCGCCGCGAACACCCTGGAACTCGTGCGCGGCGGCGAGCAGTACCTCGACGGCCCGGGTATCCGGCACCCGGACCCCGCTGTCGCGGCCACCCAGCAGCAGTGCGTAATCGTCCGCGCCTACGGCGTGGATGCCGAAATCGCCGTCGAGGCCGCTGACATCGCCGCGTCCGTCGTCGAGGGTGAACAGCACCCGGCCGGGCAGGTCGGCCAGAGCCGGCGCCATACGCAAGGCGTGGTCCAGCCGTGGAATCAGCTCCCGGACATCGGCCAGGCCACCGACCCGTCCGGACAGCGGCGAGGCCACGATATTGCGCACCCGCTCGTGAGTGCGGCTGGGCAGCAGATCCGCCGCCCCGAGCCGGGCGGCCAGCGCGTCGGCATCACCGATCCGGCGGAGCTGGACGTTACCGCGCGAGGTCAGCTCGATACCGCCGTCACCGAGATCGCGGGCGGCCTCGGCCAGAGTCAGTAGCTGATCCGGGCGCAACCGGCCGCCGGGTACGCGAATACGCGCCAGCGGTCCGTCGGCGGCCTCGTGCAGACGCAGCACACCGGGGCAGGAATCGGGGGCGGAGCGAGTCATGATCCTTTCAGCGTACGACTCGCGTGAGTACGATCCGCCGCGGGTGAACTCTGCTCGCGCCGCGGGCCGGCGCGGCCGGATGTGCGCTCAGAATCCTCTTCTGCCGGTACCACGCACCACACGGGCGCCACGCGCCCACGGTGGAGCCGGAACGTAACTGTCGGACAACAGACACGGAGTGTGGTGGTGGCGGTTTCGATCGGCACGGGCTGTCGATTCGAAGACCAGCAGACCGGCTATCGCGATTGCCGCGCACGCGCAGGCCGCGATGATCGCCAGCGAGCTGCGCTGCTCGGCAGTAGCCGCGAGTGCCATCGCCAGCAATGCGACAGCAATCATCATGCACGTAATTCCTGACCAGGCGGCGAAGCGATTCCGCCTGGCCCAACCTGGTGAGTTCGGCATACATCGAGCGTACGCCCGGGTTGTCCGTTCCGGGAGGGTGTAAATCAGGTCGTTACGGGCGCTGAGCGAGGGTGTCGGCGCGGCGCGGTAGCATCCCCGGTGCTCGCCTGTCCCCGAGGAAACCGGTGCAATTCCGGTGCGGTCGCGCCACTGTGACAGTCAGACCCTCCCGGCGGGCATGAATCCCTGATGGGCGCGTCACCCGAGGAAAGGCCGATCGTGATCCTGCTGCTGTCCACCTCCGACACCGACCTGCTGTCCGCCCGGGCCAGCGGCGCCGATTACCGGCTCGGCAATCCGGCGCGACTGCTGCCGGACGATCTGCCCGCCCTGCTGGCGGGCGTGGATCTGGTGGTGGTGCGCATCCTCGGCGGACGCCGGGCATGGGAGCAGGGGCTCGACGCAGTGCGGTCGAGCGGTGTCCCGGTGGTCGCGCTCGGCGGGGAGATGGCGCCGGACGCGGAGTTGATGGAGTGCTCGACCGTTCCCGGCGGTGTCGCCGCGGACGCGCACAACTATCTGGCCGCGGGTGGCCCGGGGAATCTGCGTCAGCTGCACAATTTCCTGTCCGACACCGTGCTGCTCACCGGATACGGCTTCGAGCCGCCGGTACACCTGCCGAACTGGGGTGAACTCGAACGGACCGCGCCTGCGGACGTCGACGGTCCCACGGTCGCGGTGCTGTATTACCGCGCCCAGCATCTGGCCGGGAACACCGCCTACGTCGAGGCGCTGTGCGCCGCGATCGAGGCGGCCGGTGCGCGACCGCTGCCGCTGTACTGCGCGTCGCTGCGCACCGCGGAACCGGAACTGATCGCCACGTTGCGCGGCGCCGACGCACTGGTCGTGACGGTGCTGGCCGCGGGCGGCAGCAAACCCGCCATCGCGTCCGCCGGGGGTGACGACGAGGCCTGGGACATCGGCGCACTCGCCGATCTGGACGTGCCGATCCTGCAGGGCCTGTGCCTGACCACCGGTCGCGAGCAGTGGGCCGGCAGCGATGAAGGCCTCTCGCCGCTGGACGTGGCCACCCAGGTGGCCGTGCCCGAATTCGACGGTCGGATCATCACGGTTCCGTTCTCGTTCAAGGAGTTCGACGAGGAGGGGTTGTCGGCGTACGTCCCCGATCCCGAGCGGGCCGCGCGGGTGGCCGGGATCGCGGTGCGGTACGCGCGGCTGCGGCACATTCCGGCCTCGGACAAGCGGATCGCGATCGTGCTGTCGGCCTATCCGACCAAACATGCCCGCATCGGCAACGCCGTCGGCCTGGACACTCCGGCCAGTGCCATCGAGCTGCTGAGCGAGATGCGTTCGGCCGGTTACGATCTGGGTGAGCCGGGCGAGATCCCGGGCCTCGAGCAGGCCGACGGCGACGCGCTGATCCACGCCCTCATCGCGGCGGGCGGGCAGGACCCGGACTGGCTGACCGCGGAACAGTTGGAGGGCAATCCGATTCGCATCGGCGCGGCCGCCTACACCGCCTGGTTCGAGACCCTGCCCGCGGAGTTGCGCGAGGCGGTCGTGCAGGCGTGGGGCCCGCCGCCGGGGGAGATGTATGTCGACCGTTCGGCGGATCAGCGCGGCGAAATCGTCATCGCCGCACTGCGATTCGGCAATGTGGTGCTCATCGTGCAGCCGCCGCGCGGTTTCGGCGAGAATCCGGTCGCGATCTACCACGATCCGGATCTGCCGCCGAGCCACCACTATCTGGCCGCCTATCGCTGGCTTGCCGCGCCGGACGGTTTCGCCGCCGACGCGATGATTCATCTGGGCAAACACGGCAACCTGGAATGGTTGCCCGGCAAGACGCTCGGCATGTCCGCGGCCTGCGGAACCGATGCGGCACTGGGCGATCTGCCGCTGATCTATCCGTTCCTGGTGAACGATCCCGGCGAGGGCACCCAGGCCAAGCGCCGCGCCCACGCCACCCTGGTCGATCATCTGATTCCGCCGATGGCGCGGGCGGAGACCTACGGCGACATCTCCCGGCTCGAGCAGTTGCTGGACGAACACGCCAACATCTCGGCGCTGGACCCGGCCAAACTGCCCGCCATCCGCCAGCAGATCTGGACCCTCATGCGCGCGGCCGAGATGGACCACGACCTGGGCCTGACCGAGCGCCCGGACGAGGAATCCTTCGACGATATGCTGCTGCACGTCGACGGCTGGTTGTGCGAGATCAAGGATGTGCAGATCCGTGACGGTCTACACGTGCTGGGCCGGGCGCCCAGCGGTGAGGCCGAGGTCGATCTGGTGCTGGCCATGTTGCGCGCCCGGCAGCTGTGGAGCGGTGAGGATCATGTCCCGGGCCTGCGAGAAGCGTTGGGGCTCAGCGAATCCGGTGACGAATCGCGCGAACGCGTCGACGCCTTCGAGAAGCGGGCGCGCGAGCTCGTCTCGGCCATGCAGGAGACGGACTGGGCGGTCACGGAGATCGATGCGCTCACCGAACGCCTGCTCACCGATTCCGGCGGCGATCGCGAACGTCTGGACGCGGTGCGCCGGGTGCTCGGCTTCGCCGCGACCGAGGTGGTGCCGCGCCTGCGGCAGACCGGGGTGGAGATCGCGCGCATTCTGCACGCGCTGAACGGTGGGTTCATCCCGGCCGGGCCCAGCGGATCGCCGCTGCGCGGGCTGATCAATGTGCTGCCGACGGGCCGCAATTTCTACTCGGTGGACCCCAAGGCGGTGCCCTCCAGGCTGGCCTGGGAGACCGGTCAGGCCATGGCCGATTCGCTGCTCGAACGGTATCGGGCCGACCACGGCGACTACCCGCGTTCGGTCGGGCTGTCGGTGTGGGGCACCTCCGCCATGCGTACCTCGGGCGACGATATCGCCGAGGTCCTGGCGCTGCTGGGGGTGCGGCCGGTCTGGGACGAGGCCAGTCGGCGAGTCACCACTCTGGAGGTGATTCCGCAGGACGAGCTGGGTCGCCCACGCATCGACGTGACCGTCCGGATCAGCGGCTTCTTCCGTGATGCCTTCCCGCACGTCCTGGCCATGCTGGACGACGCGGTCCGGCTGGTCGCGAACCTGGACGAGCCGGATCGGCTGAACTACGTGCGCGCGCACAGCCGGGCCGACCTGGCCGAGCACGGCGACGAACGCCGTTCCACCACACGCATTTTCGGCTCCAAACCGGGGACCTACGGCGCGGGCCTGCTACAGCTGATCGATTCGGGCAGCTGGCGTACCGACGACGATCTGGCGCAGGTGTACACCGCGTGGGGTGGTTTCGCGTACGGGCGCGACCTGGACGGCGCCCCCGCCGCGGACGATATGCGCACCGCCTACCGGAGAATCGCCGTCGCGGCCAAGAACACCGACACCCGCGAGCACGATATCGCCGACTCGGACGATTACTTCCAGTACCACGGCGGCATGGTGGCCGCCGTACGCGCGCTCACCGGCACCAATCCCGAGGCGTACATCGGCGACAGCACCCGCCCCGACGCGGTGCGTACCCGCACCCTGTCCGAGGAGACCGCGCGGGTATTCCGGGCGCGCGTGGTGAATCCGCGCTGGCTCGATGCCATGCGGCGGCACGGGTACAAGGGCGCGTTCGAGATGGCCGCCACCGTGGACTATCTGTTCGGCTACGACGCCACGACCAATGTGGTGGCCGACTGGATGTACGAAAAACTCTCGGAGAGTTACGTATTCGACGAGACCAACCGCAAGTTCATGGAGCAGTCGAATCCGTGGGCGTTGCACAGCATCGCCGAGCGGCTGCTCGAGGCGGCCGACCGCAAGCTGTGGGAGCAGCCCGAACAGGAAACTCTGGACAGGCTGCGGCAGGTGTACCTGGAGACCGAGGGCGAACTCGAGTAGCGGTACGCCCGAAGGCGTACCGCCGGGTCCGACCACGGGCGGATGTGTGTGCGGCGGGCCCGGCCTAGCGTTGTGCCATGACCTGGGACGAACTGGCGAACAGTAAGTACGTGCGGCTCACGAGCTACAAGAAGGACGGCACCGGGGTGGGCGCTCCCGTGTGGGTGGCGCCGGACGGGGACCGGATCGTGGTGTGGACCTATGGCTCGTCGTGGAAGGTGAAGCGGATCCGTCGCAATCCGCAGGTCCGGCTGCAATCGTGCGACAGCCGTGGTCGCGCCACCTCAGCGCAGGTGCTGACCGGTACGGCCGAGGTACTCGACGCGTCGGGGACCGAGCGGGTTCGGGGTATCGTCGGCCACAAGTACGGCGTGATCGGCACGATCCTCATCCGCGGGCACAAACTGATCAAGGGAAGCGACGGTTCGGTCGGGCTGTCGATCACCCCGCAGGCCGGGGCCCGATAACGGCGGCCCCGTCGCGAGCGGGTGATTCAGTCTTCGGCGGTGATCTCTATGCCGACGGTGCCCTGCCGCCCGCGACGCAACTGGCTACCGACCACGACCAGCCAGCCCTGAATCGAGTACTTACGCTTGATCAGCCGCCGCACCCGATCGCTGCCGGCGTCGTCGAGGATTCGCGCGGTGCCATTGACGACCGCTCCGCGCGGAGTGCCCGAGACGGTACAGGGCTGCAGGGTGACCGCGGGATTGCGGCGGATCCGCTTGACCTTCCAGCTGTCGGTGACGGTCCAGATGTACAGCTTGCCGTCGTCCAGAGCTGCCCACAGCGGCGTTCCGACCGGGGTGCCGTTCTTGCGAAAGCTGGTCAGCAGCACGTAATTCGCGGTGCCGACCGCGCCGAAGGGGTTCTCCACGCACGCAGCCTATCGCCGTCGCCGCGTGGCCGATACGTCTGGTGTTCGTGTCCGGAACTCGCGGAGTGACGGTGCGGGCGGAAGCGTCGATCCCTGCCGCCCGCTCACCCGGCCCGGAGGAAGTCTGGGAAATCTTCCGGGACAACCGGTTCGGCGGCCGCATTCGCGGCTCAGGCGGCGAGGGTCAGGATTCGCGGCCCCTGGTCGGTGACGGCGATGGTGTGCTCGCTGTGGGCGGTGCGTGAGCCGTCGGCCGAGCGCAACGTCCAGCCGTCGGGGTCGACGATGATGCGATCGGTGGTGGCCGCGAACCACGGTTCGATGGCGATGGTGAGCCCGCGACGCAGTGTGAATCCGCGTCCGGCGCGGCCGTCGTTGGGGATGTGCAGATCCTCGTGCATGGTCCGGCCGATGCCGTGGCCGCCGAATTCGGTGTTGATCGGATATCCGTGCGCACGGGCGACGGCGGCGATCGCGGCGGAGATGTCACCGACTCGATTGCCCGGAACGGCCACCTCGATGGCGGCTGCGAGCGCCTGCTCGTTGGCGGCGACGAGCCTTCGGTCGGCCTCCGCGGGGGTGCCGACGATCACCGTGACGGCCGAGTCGGCCGCCCAGCCGTCGAGCTCGACGGCCAGGTCCATGGTCAGGACATCGCCGTCGCGCAGTACGTAGTCGAACGGAAGTCCGTGCAGCACAGCGTCGTTCACCGACAGGCAGACGGTGTTGCGAAACGGGCCGCGGCCGAAGGACGGCGAATAGTCCCAGTAGCACGACTTCGCGCCGCGCTCCTGAATACGTTGCCGCACATGGAGTTCGAGGTCGAGCAGATTCACGCCGACCTGGGCGCGCGCACGCAGTTCGGTCAGGATCTGAGCGACGAACTGCCCGGTCACGCGCATTTTCTCGATCTCGTCGGGCGTCTTCAGCTCGACCACGGGGTACCTCCCTCGACGGTATTTAAATACCACCGTACGGCATCCGGTATTTGTATACCAAACTGCTTGCGGTATTTGAATACCGCTCGTAGTCTGTCCGCATGGTCCGTCTCCCGCTCACCCCGGCGCAGATCGAAGCAGGCCGCCGCCTGGGCGCCTGTCTACGCTCGGCCCGTGCGGGCCGGGAGCTCGGCGATATCGCACGGTCCGCCGGAATCTCACCGGAAACCCTCCGCAAGATCGAATCCGGCCGGCTCCCCAGCCCCGCCTTCGGCACCGTCGTCGGTCTGAGCCGAGCTCTGGACATCCCGTTGCAGGATCTCGCCGACGTCTGGCAGGCCGCCGCTCTCGCCGAATCGGCCTGAACATCGGGCGGCTCGGCGGGCCGCGCACGCTGAGCTTGCCCGACGAGCGGGTCTCCGCGACTTCGGCTCGACTGTGGCGTAAGGCTTTCCGTTTATCGGGCAGACTGGCCTGAGTCGAAGGCGGGCAGGGTCCGGCTCGGACCGGTTATCGCAATGGCGGCGGGCGGGTCATGTGTGGATCTCTTCTCGAACCTGTTGGCGCACAAGGGGTTCGGTGTGCATTTGGCTGCTGTGTCCGCAGGCTCGGAGTGTGGCGGCCACGAACGACGTGACCGATGGGCGGTGGTCGTGTTCGTTCCAGGCCAGGACGAGGTGGCTGGGTGGCGCGTCGGCGACCGGGATGCAGACCAGATCCGCCGGAGTGTTCTCGACGAGTGAGCGGGGGAGTATCGCGATCATGCGGTCCACCGAGATCATGTGCATCATCTGAACCACGTCGGACACCTCGGGGCCGGTGCCCTCGTCGCCGGGGAGTCCTTTCCAGTACGGCAGCGTCTCGCCTTCCAGATCGGACATGTGCACCGATGTCCGGTCGGCGAGGCGATGATGGCGCGGGACGATGACCACGCGGTCCTCGGTGTGCAATATCTCGTGGGCCAGGCCGCCCGTGTCGTCGAAAGGCGCATAGAGCAGGCCGACGTCCGCGCGGTCCTCGCGCAGGAAGTCGGTGCGGTCGACGGGACCGCTGAACAGGATGTCCACCCGGCGTGCGTCGGGCTGGCGGGAGTATTCGGCCAGGATCCCGGACAGTAGCCCGGCATCGCCGCCCGGTTTGAGTACCAACCGCAGGTGGGCCTGGATATCACCCGCATGACGGGCGTTGCGGACCGCGGCGCTGACCGCATTGAGCGCGTGCCGCCCGTGCTCGCGCAGCGCCGCACCGGCCGGGGTGAGTTCGACATGCCGGCTCGAGCGCACGAACAGCGGAACGCCGAGTCTGCTCTCGATTCGCCGGATCGCCTTCGACAACGCCGGTTGCGCGATCGAGAGTCGCACCGCGGCCCGGCCGAAATGTAGTTCGTCGGCGACCGCGATGAAGTACTCCAGCTCCCGGGTTTCCAGTTCGGCCATGCCTACAGGTTATCGCCGAATAACGAACCGGTCTTGGACGCACCACAGGTAATCGACCGAGAATTACCTCATGATCAACCACACGATGATTGTTTCCTTCGATCACGCACTGCCCGATGGTGAGCTCGACCGATATCTCGAGAATATCGAACAGGCCATGTTCGACACCGGGCTGATCCGGTCGGTCGTGGCGCGGCGGCACATTCCCATTCCCGGCGAGGAAGCCATACCGGCGCTGATCGCGACGGCGATCGTGCAGATCGCCCTGCCCGATGTCGAGACGCTGGGCAAGGCGTTCGCGGCGCCCGGTCTGCACGAGGTCATCGACCGCTGGCAGTCGCGGCATCCCTACAAGGTGGCTTGGGCCAACCACGAGTCGCCGGCTTAACGGTTCTCCCGTCCGAGGGCTGACGCCCTTCGGCGGAATCCAGCGACCCTCACGGATCGAGAATCCACGCCTCGTGTGCTCCAAGCGAAGGCGGAGAAGCCTTGCGGGCCGGGCCGCAGCCGGTATGTATCACACCACCTCAGCCATTCGAACACACTATCGAAAGAGGTCGTCATGCGACAACGTCAGCGACACTTGCGCCTTTTCCTCGCCGCAGTAGGCGACGCAGGATCCAAGGCGGATGCCCGATGAGCGCCGAAGGTCGGAAAATCGGCCTGGTCACCGGGGCGGGCAGCGGGATCGGCCGGGCGGCGGCGGTGGCCTTCGCCCGCGAGGGCTCCGCGGTTGCCGTGCTCGATATCGACCCGAGTACGGCCGCCGAGACGGTCGACGCGATCCGGGCGGAGGGCGGTGAGGCGCTGGCCGTCACCATCGATGTCGCCGCGGAGTCCTCGGTGCGGGCCGCGGTCGGCCGCGTGGTCGAGGTCTACGGCGGTCTGGATTTCGCGGTCAACAATGCGGGGCTGGCCTCGCATCATCGGCGGCTCGACGAGATGACCCTGGACGAGTTCGACCGGGTGATCGGCGTCAATCTGGCCGGGACATTTCTGTGTATGAAATACGAGCTGCCGTTGCTCGCGGGCGGCGGCGCGATCGTGAATGTCGCGTCCAACGGCGGTTTGTACGCGATCCCGACCGCCCCGGCCTACGTGGCCGCCAAACATGGCATCGTCGGGCTCACCAAGGTCGCCGCGGTCGACTACGCGGACCGGAACATCCGGGTCAACGCCATCTGTCCGGGCCCGACCCTGACTCCTGGATTCGAGCAGGTGGCCGCGGGTACCGACATGATCGCGCGGCAGTCCGCGAATACTCCGCTCGGCCGGTTGGCCACACCGGCGGAAGCCGCCGCCGCGGCGGTCTGGCTGTGCTCGGACGCCGCGTCCTACGTCACCGGAATCGCACTGTCGGTCGACGGCGGTCGGCGGGCATGAGCGGGCGCGGCTGGTCTCAGGATGGGAGGAGCGGGTGAGTAGGCCGAGTGAAGAGTTTGCGGCACAGGGTAGTCGGGCAGCCGCACCCGTCGGGCACGACCTGCGTGTCATCGCGGTGGAGGAGCATATGTCCACCGAGGAATTCCTCGGTGTCGCACACGGTTTGAATGTCGGCCCGGCCGATGCGGTGGAGGTGGGCCTGCTTCGGGCGGTGGAACGTGATCCGGGCCTGCGGGCTCGGCTCACCGATCTCGACGCCCGGCTGCGCGAGATGGACGCGCTCGGACAGGATATGGCGGTCCTGAGTCTGAATACGCCTGGCGTACAGCCGTTTCCGGCGGCCGATGCGGTGCCGCTGGCGAGGCGATTCAACGATGCGCTGGCCGAGATCGTGCGACGTCGCCCGGACCGGTTCGGTGGACTGGCCACGGTGACGCCGCAGGATCCGATGGCCGCGGCCGCGGAGATCGAACGGGTGATGGGCCCGCTCGGGCTCAACGGCATCATGATCAACTCGCACACCGGCGGCCGATACCTGGACGAACCGGAATTCGCCCCGCTGCTGGCGGCCGCCGAGGCCAACCGCGCGCCGATCTACCTGCATCCCCGCGCACCGAGTATGTCCCGCTACGGCGATTACGGGATGTCCGGGGCGATCTGGGGGTATCAGGCCGAGGCGGGACTGCACGCCATGCGACTCATCCTCAGCGGCACGCTCGACCGGTATCCGGGGCTGACCATCGTCCTCGGGCATCTCGGCGAAGGAATTCCGTACTGGCTCAGGCGAATCGATAATCGACACGCCTTCGCGGCGCGAACGGTCGGGGCGGCCACACCGATGCCGAAACTGTCGCTGACTCCCAGCGAGTATTTTCGCCGCAATATGGTGATCACCACCAGTGGAATCGATGATCCGGAGGTGCTCGAGCTCGCTGTGCGCGCGGTCGGCGCGGATGCGATCATGTTCGCGATCGACTTTCCGTACGAGGATCCGATAGCGGCAATGGCCTTCCTGTGCGATGCCCCGCTGACCGACGATCAGCGAACCGCGATCGGCCACCGCACTGCCGAGCGCGTATTCGGAATCGCCGGGGCCGATCGACTACGAACCGCGCAACGCTGAATCGAATACCGGCACAAGGGCATCGGCGATCGCATCGCGGGAGGGCAGGGCGGCGAGCGCGCCGGGCGGGCTCAGATGACGTTGCAGCGCTCGTTGATATGCCGCCCCGGCCAGCAGGACGGCCGCGGGGCGCAGATCGGCGGTGGCGGCATGGGGCGACAGGTGGGCGAGAATCGCGTCGACGGCGCGGTGCGGGCCCAGATCCATGTCGCGGCTGCGCTTTTCGTAGGATTCGCGCAGTTCGGCATCGGATTGGACGGCCGCGATGGCGGGGATGGCGGCGAAGAAGAACTCTTCCAGCGCCGTCAGCAGATCGACCAGGTCCTCGCTCAGGCTGTGATCGGTCCCGGGGCGGTCCGCGAGGAGATCCTGCAACGGCCGCAACTGGTGCTGGATCACGGCGTGCAGCAGTCCCATGCGGTCGCCGAAGTGATAGAAGATGCTCGATTCGGCGACGCCCGCCCGGCGGGCGATCTCCTTGGTGGACGTGCGGGTCAGGCCGGATTCCGCGAGCGTCTGCTGGGCGCTGGCGATCACAGCCTCCCGCACGCCGGTACGTGGGCGGCCGCGAGTTGCCCGGTCGGATGCCACATCGCCTCCTGAAACTCGATTCGCCCTTGCAGTATGCCGTATCCCGTCGTATTTTCTGAGTATACACTCAGTAAATACGTCATTCGGAGGTACTCGCCATGTCCGGTCCCGTTCCGACGACCAGTGCACCGGCCCGGTCCCGGCTGCAACGTACCTGGGACGCCACCGTCCGCTACCTGCTGCGATCCCGATTGCATCGTCTCTTCAGCGGCAAACTCCTGATCATCACCGTCGTCGGCCGCAAGACCGGGCGCGAGTACGCCAACCCGGTCGGATATGCCTCGTACGAAGGGGATCTGCTGGTCGGCACCGCGGCCCGCTGGCGGCATAATCTCCGCGATGGCGAGCCCGTGCGGATCACCCTGCGTGGGAAAGAGATTCGCGCCGACTGGGCGGTGATCACCGACGAGGAGCCGATCGCCGAGCTGTACCGGATCATCTTGGAACAGAACCCGGTCCACGGCCGATTCGCCGGGATCAGCCTCGATGCCGACGGTAACGTGAACCGCGCCGAGCTGCGGGCGGCGCTGGCGCGGGGTACGGCAGTCGTGCGCCTGCACCCACACGACGCATCATGACCGAAACGAACGATCCGGTACCGGCGGAGCGACCACGAACGCTCCGCGTCGATCCGGCCGCGCGGCTGGAGGCGGCCGATTCGCCGGGGCGGAATGCTCTGTGGCCGAGCGGATCTGCCTCGAATATCGGGGCCCGGCGACGCGACAAACTTCCCGAGTGCAGATCGGCCGAGGAAGGACACGTCGGCGTCTGGGCTGAAACACCCTGCGGCAGAACGGGAACCGTCCGATCTACCGATGCGCGAACTCCCCGATGTCGTCGACGTAATCGCGATACTCGGACAGGGCGAGATCGAGCAGGCGGCCGACCGCGGCCTGGATCGCCGGGGTGTCCGCGGGCTGGACGGTGACCGTCCGACTGCCGGTCTCCATATAGCGGCCGTCGTCGTGAATGTCGTACCAGCGCACCGCGCCCAGCTTGCGGGGCTGCTCACCGCCCTGGTTGCGCGGCCCGCGGAACACGGTGACCACCCCCGCCCCGCCCGCCGGACGCCGGACCAAGCGGCGATACCGTTGCAGCGGAGTCGATTCCCCGGAGTAGTGCAGCACCGGCTCGCGTTCGGGATACAGATCGGCGGCGGCGAACGCCTGGGCGGGCTGCCTCCCGGGCGAACAGTTCGGCAGAACACCGGCGAGTACCGCCGAGAGCCGATCCGAATGCACGATACTGAGCTCGATGCGCGGGCGACGCGTGAATTGTATTGCGAGAGCGGCATGCCGGTCGTGCCGGGCCGCGGCGACCCGGATCGGCCCGGCCTGATCCGAGACGCCGTGGATCTCGGCCCACACCTCCGGATCGGTCAGCACGGTGAACGCTCGTCGCAGCAGGTCGGCCTGATTCCAGGTCAGCCGGCCCTGTTCGGAATACTTGTGCCGGACCTGCTCCCAGTAGGTGTCGCGCTCGTTGACATGGCCGAATCGGGACAGGTAATGCAGCGGATAGAGCATCCGGTCGTTCGCGGGCCCGAACCACAGTGCCGCGAATTCCTCGTCCTCGAACGACCAAGTGGCCATTATTCACCTATCGTCGGCTGGACGTGCTCATCTCTTCCGGCCATCTCCGCGGTGTGCGATTCGTGCCGTAGGTCGACCTTCTTACCCGTCCGATCCCGATCGCCCTCATATCTGACTCGTAATCGTGGCGGCCGATGGTCCGAGCCGGCGTCGTGATGGCCGGATTCGGACATCACCTCCGCGGTGGCCGCCCCGGTGACCGCGGCCGCCGCGGGCTCGGCAAGCACATCGGGCGGCAGCGGATCCACCGTCGGGCGAGCGGGCGTCGCCTGGGCCGCCGCCGGTGCGTGTGCGCCGGGCACGGGCGTGTTCGGCACCGGCTTGGGTGCCGGCGGCGCGGGAGCCGAGGTGCCCGGCGCGGGCGCCTGGACGTTCGGCACCGGCGTCGGCGCGTTCGCTCCCGGTGCGGGCAGGTTCGGTGCCGGAGCCGGGGCGGCGAAATTCGGTGCGGGCGGGGGAGTCGGCGTCGGTGCGCTGGGCACCGGGGTATTCGGTAGCGGTGCGCTGGGTGCCGGTGCGGGCGTACTGGGGACCGGCGACGGTATGGCCGGGATCGACCCCGCCGAACCTGCCGAGCCGAGCGCCGGACCGGCGAGGTTCGGCGTCGAACCGCCCGGGACCGGGCCGGGCGGACCGGCGGGTTGTGCACTCGGCGCTGGAGTCGAATTCGGCGCGGGAGCGGAGTTGGTCGAGGACCCGCCGGCGGGCGGGGTCGCCGCACTGTCGTGTCCGGGCCGGACCGCATCGGTCGACGTGCCGGTGGCCTGGGTCTGGGTCTGGGCCGGCGCTGTCGGCTGCTCCGAGGTGGTGTGCGGCTGTTCCGGGTCGGGTTGCCGTGGAGTCGAATTCGGGCGCTGCGGCGTCGAGTCGCGCTGGTCGCCCGGAGCGGGGGGCGCGGTGTCGGGACGCACCGAGGAGGGCGTGGTCGGGGCGGGCTCGGAGGGAATGTTCGCCGGCCGCGTGGCCGCGGGCGACGGTGTGCCCTCGTTCCGATCCGCTCGGGCCGGACGACTCGTCGTCGGCTGCTGGAACAACACATCGCTCGCGCCGGCCGTGGCCGACGACGGATCGTGCAGGAAGCGCCCGATGGTCGCGTCGACCGACGCCGGGAACGGCAGATCGTGCAACAGCGCGGTGACACTCGCCGGTGCGGTGGAACTCGGCTGCGTGCCGCCGCTCCAGGCGGTCGGTTTCGTCGATGTCGCCGGGGCCTCGGAGTCGCTCGCCGGGGCGGTAGCGTCGCCGTTCGTGACGGGCACCGCGGCGGGGAAGGTGGGAATGCGCTTGTCCTGATCGGTGAACGGGGTCACGTACCGCTGCTGCATCACCTGGCGGGCGTCGTCCTGGGCCTTGGTGGCATCGCGGGTCTGGCGGTCGAAACCGGACGGGTCCTTGGTCTGATCGGCGCTCACCGGAACGGGTTTGGGAATATACGCCTTGGTCGTGAGCGCGGCCTGCGCGGTATTCGAGACCGCCTGCCCCGCCGCTTCGAACAGATCCGCCAATTCCCCGGCCTGATTGCCGTAATCGACCAGGGCGTTCACCGCCGCCTCGGCGGATGCTCCGGTCCAATGCCCGTCCACCGCCGAGCGCACCGCCTCGACCAGGCCGGTAGTGGAAGTGCGCCACTGACTTCCGGCCTGCTGCCAGGCCGTGACGACGTCACCGGCGCTCTGTGTGACGGTCTGGAACGCGTCGTAGATCTGCTGATGAGTGAGCGCGTCGACGTTTTCCGGATCGGTGATCCCCGGCGGATCGTAGGTCGTCACAACATCCCCTCGACCGGTGCCGCCGCCCTGCGCGCGCTCGTGCCGCGTTCATCCGCGGCATGAACGGGACCCTGTGCGGTCACCCTCCGCTGCCGCCTCCGGGCCCGGCCGCTCATAGCGCCTCCTCCGTAGCCGCCTGTGCGGCACGGAGTTTCGCGGCGAATTCACTGTCGGTCTGCTGTAGCCGATCACAGACCGTACGGAACAGGGTTTGCATCTCGTCGGCGGTCCGCCAGTGGTCCTGTAGGGTGTCATAGGCGTTGTTGGCCCCGCCGCCGCCCTTGTCCCGGAAACGCTGTGCGATCGTGCGGGCCGAGGTGAGGATGTCGGCCTGTTCGCCCAGCCCCCATGCCTCGTGCGTCTGCACCCGCTGGACGATCTTCTGGATCGCCTGGATTTCGGTCTTGCGTTGTCGCAGAGCCCGATCCAGCGCCAGGAACGTCTGCGGCTCCACATCGAGCGACACCGAGCCGGTCTTGGCCTGTTCGATCAGTGGACCGAAGACTCGGCCCCCGCTGTCGTCTGTCATGCTGCCCCCGCTTCGACTGTGTGGCGGCGATTCTGCCATATCGGTCGTCGGTTGTGTGGCCATCGCGATTGTGCGCGCACCGGCCGCGTCCGGTCCGGATGCGCCGGGCGTCAGGTCGCCCGGCTCACCGAGGACATGTGGAAATCGGGAATTCGCAAGGCGGGCATGGCCGTTCGGCTGAACCAGTCCTTCCACTCACGCGGCAGGGTGATCTCCGTCGCCCCGGCCTCGGTGGTGCGGCGCAACAGGTCCAGCGGGCTCTCGTTGAATCGGAAGTTGTTCACCGCGGCCGTGATCTCGCCGTCCTCGATCAGATACACCCCGTCGCGGGTCAGACCGGTCAGCAGCAGGGTGGACGGGTCGACCTCGCGGATGTACCACAGACAGGTCAGTAGCAGGCCGCGGCCGGTGTCGGCGATCATTTCCGGCAGGGTCGCCGCGGAGCCGCCGGTCATCAGCAGATTGTCGCCCGGAACCGTCACCGGCGCATCGAATTCCGCCGCGATCGCCCGGGGATAGACCAGATTGTCGATCACGCCCTCGCGCACCCAGTCCACGCGGTGTGCCGGGAGACCGTTGTCGAATACCGACACCGCGTCAGAGGATGAGGCGGTCGCCACGAAGGGCCGATATTCGAGCCCCCTCGCGCTGGGATCGGAGTAGAGGGTGAGCGGAATATCGGTCAGACGCTCACCGACTCGGGTACCACCGGCGCGAGAAAAGGCCGTATGCCCCTCGTGCGCGCCGCGGCCCTGCATCTCCCAGGCCATGTAGATCAGCAGATCCGCGACCGCGGACGGCGGTAGCAGCGTCTCGTAGCGTCCGGCGGGCAATTCGACGCGGCGGGCGTTCCAGTCCAGTCGCCGCGCGAGTTCGGCGAGCAGGCCCGGGGTATCGACATCGGTGAAATCCAGGGTGCCCGCTCCCACCCAGGCGCTCGCGGTGTCCGATGCCTCGCCGCGCTTTCCGTTGATCTCCACCGATCCGGTCGGCTGGGTCCAGCGGCGGCGGATTCCGGTGGAGGTGCCCAGCCAGGTGGTGTGCAGCTGATGATGGGCGAATCCGTAGAGCCGGTCCGCGCCGTCGAATCCGGTCGCCAGATCGCGGGCCAGGCCGGTGAACACTTCGATACCGGTGACCGCCGGGTCCGCCGCCCACTCCGGATCCAGGTGCCGGCCGACCGCGTCGGGCCCGAGCAGCGGCACCGCGTCGCGGGCCGGTGCGGCCGAGCGTGCGGCCTGTTCGCTCGCGCGCACCACCGCCTCGATATCGGCCGCGTCGACGCTCGTGGCGCTCACGCTGCCGACTCGTGCCGAGTTGGGCCCCTCGCGCAGTACCGATACCACCGACCACTCCCGCGAGGTCGTGGATCCGTTGGTGGTCATGGAGTTTCCGGCCCAGCGCAGCGCGGCCTCGGAGGCGTCGGTGACGATCACGATCGCCTCGTCCGCCTTCGAGGCGGCCAGCGCCCGCTCGACGACCTCTCCGCCGTGTAGCACGCTCACCGCCCCGCCTCCGATCGCGTGTTGAGAATATTGACACCGCGCACCAGCGCCGCCGGGCAGCCGTGGCTGACCGCCGCGACCTGGCCGGGCTGGGCCTTACCGCAGTTGAACGCGCCGCCGAGCACCCAGGTCGACGGGCCGCCCACCGCCTCCATCGAACCCCAGAAATCGGTGGTGGTGGCCTGGTAGGCGACGTCGCGCAGCTGACCGGCCAAGCGCCCGTTGCGAATTCGGAAGAAGCGCTGTCCGGTGAACTGGAAGTTGTAGCGCTGCATATCGATCGACCACGACTTGTCGCCGACGACGTAGATGCCGTTCTCCACCCGGGAGATGAGTTCGTCGGTGCTGGTGTCGTGCACGGGATCCGGTTGCAGTGAGACGTTGGCCATTCGCTGGATCGGGACGTGCTGCGCGGAATCTGCGTACGAGCAACCGTTGGAGCGATCCAGGCCCAGCCGCGGCGCGAACGCCCGGTCCAATTGGTAGCCGACCAGAACACCGTCGCGGATCAGATCCCAGCGCTGCCCGGCCACGCCCTCGTCGTCGTACCCGACCGTGGCCAGGCCGTACCGTTCGGTGCGGTCGCCGGTGACGTGCATGATCGGTGTGCCGTAGCGCAGCGTGCCCAGTTTGTCCGGAGTGGCGAACGAGGTTCCCGCATAGGCGGATTCGTAGCCGATGGCCCGATCGTATTCGGTGGCGTGGCCGATGGATTCGTGGATGGTGAGCCACAGATTCGTCGGGTCGATGACCAGATCGGCAGGCCCCGGGGCCACGCTGGGTGCCTTCACCTTCTCGGCCAGCCACTCCGGAATCCGCGCCAGTTCACCGGCCCAGTCCCACACGCCGTCCGCGCCGGTCAGATATTCCCAGCCGCGTCCGGCGGGTGCGGCCAGGGTGCGCATCGTCTCGAACGCCCCGGCCGTCGGGTCGACCGCGATGGCTTCCAGGACCGGATACACCCGCACCCGCTGCTGAGTGATCGAGGACCCCGCGGTGTCCGCGTAGTACGTCTGTTCCTTGACCTGCAACACATGTGCGGTGACGTGGTCGACGCCATCGGCGGCGGACAGCCGCTCCGAATAGTCCAGCAGCAGAGCCGTTTTCTCCGGCGTAGGCACCTCGAACGGGTCGATGGCGTAGTCCGAGACCCACTGCGCGTCGCGGTGTACGGGCTCGTCCGCGAGAAGGACCTGTTCGCGGTTGAGCGCCCGCAACGTCGTCGCGACGGTCACCGCGCGCCGGGCGACCTCGGCGGCGGTATCGGCGGACAGGTCCGCGTGCGAAGCGAAACCCCAGGTGCCGTCGACGATCACGCGCACCGCGAAGCCCAGATCGGTCGAGTCGGTGACCGCCTCGACCCGGCCGTCGCGCAACCGGATGGTCTGCTGCACGAGCCGGTGCACGCGCAGGTCGGCGTAGTCGGCGCCGGAGGCACGCGCGGCCGCGAGCGCCGCATCGGCCAGGATGGCCAGCGGTAGCGCACGGAACTGTTCGTCCACGGTGCGGGGTGTGATACTCACCTCGCACACGCTAATTGCTCGTGAACCGGTCGTTCAACCGTATGCTCGGAAGCGTTCCGGAATCCGGTGCGGCACAATGCGACACGCCGTGCGTACCAGCATCGGCCGCAAGATTGCGCGCGATGCGACATGGCGCGAGGTGCAACGCGCGGACACGCTGCCTGCCCGGAATTCGCTGTCGCATGCCGTACTGTCTGCCCGCGTGCCGCCATCAGCCCTGCGTGACCGCAAGCGGGAACGCACCCGCCGCGCCCTCCTCGAGGCTGCCGTCGAGATGTTCGAGGCCCGTGGCTACGAGGCGACGACAGTCGCCGATATCGCCGCGGCAGCCGAGGTGGGCACCCGTACCTTCTTCAACTATTTCGAGAGCAAAGAGGAGTTGCTGTTCCCGCAACCGGACGACCGGGTGCAGGCCGCCGTGCACGCGATCGCCACCCGCCGCACCGGCGAACGTCCGGTCGAGGTGCTGCTGCGCGCGCTGCGGGCCGCCGGTGACAATCCCGGCGACCATCTGGGTGACACCCTCGCCGCCCGCATCGCGGTGCTGCGCGCCCAGGTCTCGCGCACGGTACCGGCGGTGAGCGGCCGCGCCGCGCACGCGCAATTGGTCGCCCAGCAGGAGATGGCCCGCCATCTCCGTGCCGCATTTCCCGAGGAGCTCGACGAGGTCGGCGCGGCCGCACTGGTCGGCGCCGTGGTCGGCGCGGTCTCGGGCGCGTTGACGGTGCTGTTCTCCGGACGGCACGCCATCGAGGACGGTGAACGCCTGCAACGCAAGATCCGCGAGACCACCTCGCGAGTCCTGGCTCCCTGGCTGGCAGGTCACACGACCCACTCGCCGCGTCCGATCCCGGCCGAAGCGCGCTGCTGACCTGCCGGTCGGCCTAGGCTGGGCCGGTGCGTCGATTCAGCCTGTGGCTTCGGGGGAAACCGCTCGTCGCCGACGCCATGCTGGCGCTCGCGCTGCTGCTGGTCGATCTGGTGCCCCTCGGGCACAAGCGATATCTGGCCGTCCACCTCGTTTTCGCGGTGGTCGTGCCGATCCCGGTGATCTTCCGGCGCAGATATCCGCGCACGAGTGCGGCCATACTGCTCGCGCTGGCGATACTGACGTCCCTGGTGAGCCGGTTGACCGGGGAGGATCTGCAGGTCGCCGCGCTGGTGGCGGTCGGTATCGCGCTGTACACCCTGGTCGCGTACGTGGGTCGCCGGGAAGGGCTGATCTACCTGGGCGGTCTGGTCGTGGACGCCGCGCTCGCGGATCTGCTGCTGCACCAGTCGGTGCTGATGACGATCGCGTTCCTGACCCTGTTCTACGCGCTGTGCTGGACGCTCGCCGAATTCCTCGGCGCCAGGCATGCCTACGACGCGGAGGTGGCCGCTCGCCTGGCGGTGGCCGACTACGACCGCGAACGCGGTGCGCACGAGGCGGTTTCGGCCGAACGCACCCGCATCGCGCGGGAGTTGCACGATATCGTCGCGCATGCGGTGAGCGTCATCGTCGTGCAGGCCGACGGCGCGAAGTTCGCCCTGCGCAGCGATCCCGACCTCGCCGAACAGGCCCTGGGAACGATCGCGGCCACCGGGCGCGACGCCCTGAGGGAGCTGCGTCGCACGGTCGCGCTGTTGCGTACCGAGCACGCCCCCGAGCAACTGCCCCAGCACGGTACCGCCGGACTGGCGAAGGTGGTGCGGATGATGCGCAAAGCCGGGCTCGCGGTCGAATTGGAGATGGCCGGGGAGCTCGACGATGTCGCGCCCGAGGTCAGTCTGGGCGTTCACCGCATCGTGCAGGAATCGCTGACCAATACCTTCCGGCACGCCGGACCGGCCCCGAAGGCGTGGGTCCGGGTGCTGCGGCGGGAAGCGGACATTCTGGTCGAGGTCACCGACTTCGGTCACGGTGCGGGCCCGTTGGCGGGTGCGGCGAATGTGGCAGACGGCCCGGACCTCGCTGCCCGCAACGGAATCGCGGGCAGTGGTCTCGGTCTGGTCGGTATGCGCGAGCGTGTCGCGGTGCTCGGTGGTGCGCTCGAGGCCGGGCGGCGTCCCGAGGGCGGCTGGCGGGTCCGCGCGACGATTCCGCTCGTGCCCGAGACCGCCGAGTGAGCGGCGGTCGGACGCCCGGCCCGGCCGCCGGCCGAATCGATGGCGACCCGGGCGGGCGGACCGCCCCAGTAGATTGGTGACGTGCCGATCACCGTGCTAGTCGTCGACGACCAGGAACTGATGCGAGCCGGGCTGCGAATGGTGCTGGGAGCGCATCCCGAGCTGACGGTCGTCGGGGAGGCCGACAACGGTTCCGCGGCGGTGCGGCGGGCCCGCGAACTCACCCCCGACGTGGTGCTGATGGATGTGCGGATGCCGGTCGTGGACGGTGTCACCGCGACCGGTCAGATCCTCGAATCCGGTTGTGGCAGCAAAGTTCTGGTCATGACCACATTCGACCTGGACGAACACGCCCTCGGTGCGTTGCGCGCGGGCGCGAGCGGCTTCCTGCTCAAGGACACCCCGCCCGAGGATCTCATCTCGGCGATCCGCAGCGTCGCCGCCGGTGACGCGGTGGTGTCGCCGAAGGTGACCAAACGCCTGCTGGACCGGCTCATCGCGGACGATCCGGCCGGCACTCGCGATGCCGCCGTACTCGATGTGCTCACCACGCGCGAGCGTGAGGTGCTCGAACAGATCGCCGCCGGACGCTCCAATGCGGAGATCGCCGCGGAGTTGTACCTGTCCGAGGCAACGGTGAAGACCCATGTCGGCCGGGTGCTGACCAAACTCGGCCTGCGCGACCGGGTGCAGGCGGTGGTTCTGGCCTACGAGACCGGTTTGGTCCGGCCGGGCGCGTAGCGATTCTCAGCGACTGCTCAGGCGGATCGGGAGAAAATCGGGCGATCCGGTCGTTGTACGGGTAGATGGTTTTCGAAAGGATCGCCATGCCCGCGCTGCTGTTCGCTCTCTACCTCGTCGTCGAGATCGCCGCCCTCGTCGTGGTCGGCCACTTCATCGGTGTCGTCGCCACCATCCTGCTGCTCATCGCGTGTTCGGGCCTGGGCCTGATGCTGGTGCGCTCGCAGGGGCGCCGGGTGTTCGACCAGTTCCGGCGCGCGAGTCGCGGGGAGATCGCCCCCGGCACCGCGGTCGCCGACGGCGCGCTGGTCACGCTCGGCGCGGTCGCCATGTTCGTACCCGGCCTGATCACCTCGGTGCTCGGCCTGATCCTGCTGCTGCCCACCCGCCGCCTGCTGCGCCCGATCGTGTCGGCCTTCGCCACCCGCCGCATCGACCGCCTGAGCATGGCCGCCGGTTACCGCGGCGTGGTCGTGGACCCGTCCGGCGACGTTGTCGACGGTGTGGTCGTGCAGGAGTACTACGACGACGGCCAAGGTCCCGCCCGCCCGATGCTCGACGGCCGGTAAATCGATCGCCCGGGGGCGCCCGGATCGAACCATGTTGCCGCGCAGAGGAATTCATTCCGCATCAACGCGGTGCTCGGGACGGCCGGGCGTTCGCTGTCCGGCCGGCCGGATCGCTCGCGATTGCGAGCGCATCGGCACGGGGTGGTTGTGCGATTACGTCGGCCGTGAATTCGCGCGGTATCGCGACCCGCACGGATTCAGGGATCCGGCCGACGCAACGTGCCGCGATGCCGGAGAGTGCGGCGAAAACCCGGTGCGGCAGACTGATGTGTCGTGAGTACCCAGTTGCTGGTCGGTGGTCGTATCCACAGCCCCAGTTCTCCCGATGCCACGTCGATGGCGGTCGAGGACGGCACCGTGGTGTGGTTGGGCGCCGAGCGGCCGGGGCGGGCGTTGTATCCCGATGCCGAGGTCATCGATCTGGACGGTGCGTTCGTCGCGCCCGGATTCGTCGATCCGCATGTGCACGTGACCGCGCTGGGATTGCAGTTGACCGGGCTGGATCTGTCCGGGGCGGCGTCATTGGAACAGTGCTTGACCCTGGTGGGGGATTATGCGCGGACGCATCCGGACGCGGTGATCATCGGCGAGGGCTGGGACGAGACCGGATGGCCGGAGGCCCGCCCGCCCGCGGTAGCCGAGATCGATGCCGCGGCCGGACCCGGCCGACTCGTATATCTCGTTCGCGTGGACGCACATTCGGCGGTCGTATCGACCGCGCTGCTGGAAGCGGTGCCACAGATCGCCACGGCCGAGGGGTACACCCGTGGCGAGCCGCTGTGCGCACAAGCGCATCATCTCGCTCGCGGCGCCGCACTCGATCGGCTCGATCGCGCCCAGCGGGATCGCGCCCGCCGCGCCGCGCTCGATCACGCCGCCGCCAGCGGCATCGTGGCCGTGCACGAATGCGCCGGACCGCAGATCTCGGGTACGGCCGATGTGACCGAGTTGCTGGAGTTCGCGCACGGCGTCGAGGTGCGGGCCTACTGGGGTGCGGCCGTGCGCACCGCCGACGAGGCTCGCACCCTGGTGAAGGAACTCGGCGTGCACGGACTGGCCGGAGACCTGTTCGTCGACGGCTCGCTCGGTTCGCATACCGCCTGGCTGCACGCGCCCTACGCCGATCGGGACACGCTCGGCCGGAGATATCTCGACGTCGATGCCATCGCCGCCCATCTGAGCGCCTGTACCGAGGCCGGAATCCAGGCCGGATTCCACGCCATCGGCGATGCGGCCGTCGCGGCCGTGGCCGACGCGGTGGCCCGGGTCGCCGCCCGGGTCGGCGGTCCCGCGATCGCCGCCCGGGGACATCGCGTCGAACATGCCGAGGCGATCGGTCCCGAGCAGATCGCGACGTTCGCCGAATTCGGCGTACTCGCCAGTGTGCAACCGGGTTTCGACGCGGCCTGGGGCGGGCCGGACGGCATGTACGCCACGCGGCTGGGCGCCGCGCGCGCCGCGGCGCTGAATCCCTTCGCGGCCATGGCGGCCGCGGGTATCGGTCTGGCCATCGGCTCGGACGCCCCGGTCACCGAGTTGAATCCGTGGGCCGCCGTGCGCGCGGCCGCTCACCATCGCACTCCCGGACATCAGGTCTCCCCGCGCGCCGCCTTCGCCGCGGCCACTCGCGGTGCCTGGCGGGCCGGTGGCGTGCGGGACGGCGTTGCCGGAACCCTGGTGCCCGGCGCCCCCGCCTCGTACGCGATCTGGGATGCGGCCGATCTGGTGGTGGCCGCAGCCTCGGATACGGTGCAGCGCTGGTCCACCGATCCACGGTCCCGGGTTCCGGGGCTGCCCCCGCTCGACCCGGGCGCGCCGCTGCCGCGCTGCCTGCGTACCGTGCACCGGGGGAAAACCATTTATGCGGCATGAGAGGGACGAGCTCGTGGACGTGCGACAGGACCACGAGAACCCCGGCGCCGCAACAGGTTTGGTATCGCGATTGACCGCCGCGGCGAGCCGGTACCCGGCATTGCCGCGGCTGCTCGGCGCGATCGTCGCGGGCCTGCTGATCTACGCGAGTTTCCCGCCCCGCACCTGCTGGTACCTGGCTCCGCTCGGCATCGCGCTGCTGACCGTGGTGGTGCGGTCGAGCCGCACACTGCGCGGCGGATTCGGTTACGGGCTGCTCGCGGGCCTGGCCTTCTTCGTGCCACTGCTGCCCTGGACGGGCATCTACGTCGGTCCGCTGCCCTGGTTGGGCCTGTCGCTGGCGTGCGCGATCTACGTCGGACTGTTCGGCCTGCTGGCGCGGCTGGTGAGCGTGTTGCCGGGCTGGCCGCTGTGGGTCGCGACGACGTGGACCCTCACCGAGTGGGGACGCTCGAGTTTCCCGTTCGGCGGATTCCCCTGGGGCCGACTGGCATTCGGCCAGGGCGACGGCTGGTACCTGCCATTGGCCCAGCTCGCCGGCGCACCCGGGGTGAGTTTCGCGGTGGCGCTGACCGGAACGGCGTTGGCGGCCTTCGTCATCGGGCTGCGTGAGCGGCGCGGTGCGCGGTGGCGAATCGGAATCGCCGGCGCCGCAGCGGTTGTGGTCCTCGTTCCCGTCGCCGGGTTGACCTTCCGGACCGCTCTGCCCGCGCCGACCGACGGTGACCGGACGATCATCGTCGCCGCCATCCAGGGCAGCGTGCCGCGACTGGGTCTGGACTTCAACGCCCAGCGACGCGCCGTCCTGGACAATCACGTCCGCGAGACCGGGGCACTGGCCGACGCCGTCGCCGCGGGCCGTGCGCCACAGCCGGATGTGGTGATCTGGCCGGAGAATTCATCCGATATCGATCCGCTACGGAACGGTGACGCGTACGCGGAGATCACCGCCGTATCGGAGCGGATCCACGCGCCGATCCTGGTCGGCGCGGTGCTGGTGAACGACGATGATACGACCACGAATTCGGTCATCGTCTGGAACGGGGCCGACGGTCCGGGAGAGCGTCACGACAAGAAGATCATCCAGCCGTTCGGCGAATACCTGCCCTACCGCGACTTCTTCCGGCACTTCTCGAAATATGCGGACAAGGCGGGGTATTTCGTGCCCGGCCATGGTGACGGGGTGGTGCACGCCCAGCCCGTGCGCGACGGACACAGCGCTGCGGTCGCGATCGGTGTGGCCACCTGCTACGAGGTCGCCTTCGATCGGGCGTTCCAGGACTCGCTGCACGCGGGCGCGCAGCTGCTGACCGTGCCGACCAACAACGCCACCTTCGGCGACAGCGAAATGACCTATCAGCAGCTGGCCATGTCCCGCGTGCGCGCGGTGGAACACGGTCGAGCCCTGGTCGTGGCCGCCACTTCCGGGGTCAGCGCGATCATCACCGCGGACGGCGCCGTGCGGCAGGAGACCTCGAAATTCGTGCCCGCCTGGCTCGAGGCGGCTCTGCCGTTGCGGCACACCACGACACCCGCGACCGCGGTGGGTCCGTGGCCGGAGTGGTTGTTGTGTATCGTGGCCGGGATTGCTGTTCTGGCTTCGGCTGTTCGGCGGCGAACCATGTCGTCGCCGGAACCGGCGGATGAGACCGTCGACGACCGGGTGAGCCGCTAGCCGCGGATGTAAGCGTTTCCGGATCGGGTTCCAGGCGTCACCTTTCTCTGCGCGATTCGGTGCAATCGCGGCAATCGCGAAGTTCGCGAGAAGATAGCTACCTAAAGGTCCTGTCCGCCAACGCTGTTCGAAATGGAACATTACGAGATCGCTACCGATCCGCGCGTCCCGACGCTCCGAATAGTAGGGCGTGGATCAGATCCCACGGTCGGCGCGTGCATGCCTGCCGTGGCGATGCTCGGGGAGTTGCGTCAACAGCGGCAGAACGGAGTGATTGATGAGGTCATTGGCCACCGATCGTGTAGACCAATGCTCTTCTGGCGAATTATCAGCACAACCCTTCGCTCTCTCGCCCGCACAGACCGCACTCTGGTACGCCCAGCGGATCCGCCCCGACATCCCGCTCACCATCGCCCAGTACGTCGAGATCCACGGTGGTCTGGATGTGGGCCGACTGCTGTACGCGATCGAGCGTTGCGGCGCCGAGACCCAGGTCGGGCAGGTGCGACTGGTCGAGATCGACGGTGTCCCGCAGCAGCTGATCGATCCCGCGCAACGGCCCGGCTGGGCCCGGATGGACCTACGGCACGAGACCGATCCGCACGCGGCGGCCCTGCGCTGGATGAACGACCATGCCAGCAGCCGGATCGACCCGGAACGCGATCCGCTGATGACCAATGTCGTGCTGCGCACCGGCGAACGCGACTACATCTGGTATTCCCGGGGGCACCACATCGTTATCGACGGCTACGGCGCGATGAACGCGGTCACCCGGACCGCCGAGATCTACACGGCCCTGGAGAATCGCACCGAGCCGGTGGCCTCCCGCGCCACATCGCTGGCCGAGATCTACGTGGGTGAGTCGAGTTACCGCGACACCGGCCGGTTCCGCTCGGATCGCGAGTACTGGCTCGAACAGCTCGCCGGTGCCGGCGCGCCCATGACCCTGTCCGCGTCCACGGCCACCGCACCGCGCTCGGATTCGGGCCGGCATCGCGCGACACATCGGCTCGGTCCCGAAGTCCAGTCGGAATTGGCGGCTGCCACAAGGGTTTTCGACACTCAGACCTCCACGATGTTCGTCGCCGCGCTGGCCTGCTACGTGCGCGCGATGACCGGTAATCAGGATGTGGTGCTGAGTCTGCCGGTGTCCGCGCGCACCACCGTGGCGCTGCGCCGCTCGGCGGGTGTGGTGTCCAATGTGGTGCCGATTCGTCTGCGTTTCGATGCCACCACCACCCTGCGCGATGTGGTGAAGGCGGCCGAATTGCAGATCACCGGCGCGCTGCGGCATCAGCGGTACCGCTGTGACGACATCCGCCGCGACTGCGGATATTCGCGGGATGCGCGCGGATTCTTCGGGCCGATGGTCAACATCATGCTGTTCCACAGCGAGCTGCGCCTCGGCAGTCTGACCGGCTCGCTGAACGTGCTGTCCACCGGTCCGGTGGAGGATCTGTCGATCAACGTCTACAACGGCACCGGCGACCGCATCCGCGTGGACTTCGAGGCGAATCCGCATCTGTACGACGTCGATGAGCTGGCGGTCCACCACGGCCGTTTCGTGGATTTCCTGGCCCGGCTGCTGATGGCCGATCCGGACGATGTCGTCGCCGAGGTGCCGGTCATCACCGATGTGGAGCGCGATCTGGTTCTGCGCCAATGGAATTCCACCGAGGTGCCGCAGTGGCCGGGCACGCTGTCCGAGTTGTTCGGCGAGCGGGCCGCGGCCCGCCCGGACGCGGTGGCGCTGGAATTCGGCAACGAGACGATGACCTACGCGCAGCTGCGCGAGCGGGCCGACCGGTTGGCCCGGATGCTGATTTCGCGTGGTGCGGGCCCGGATACGGTCATCGGCCTGGCTGTGCGGCGCAGTCTGGATCTGGTGATCGGCATGTACGCGATCGTGCGCGCCGGTGCGGCCTATCTGCCGATCGATCCCGATCATCCGGCCGAGCGCACCGCTGACATCCTCGAACAGGCGCGCCCAGTGTGCGTGCTGACTGCCGGTGCCGACAGCGTCGAGCTGCCCGAGAGTTCGGACCGGCTCGACATTCGCGCGACGGACCTGTCCGGGTTCTCCGGCGCGCCGATCACCGATGCTGACCGCCACACTCGGCTGCGTCCGGATCACCTGGCCTATGTGATCTTCACCTCCGGGTCCACCGGCCGCCCGAAGGGCGTGGGTGTCTCGCATGCCGCGATCGTGAACCGGCTGCGCTGGATGCAGCACGAATACCGGCTCGAAGACAGTGATGTGGTGCTGCAGAAGACACCCGCCACCTTCGATGTTTCGGTGTGGGAGTTCTTCTGGCCCTTGCAGATCGGCGCGCGGCTGGTGATCGCGGCCCCGGACGGGCATCGCGATCCGGTGTACCTGGCCCGGGTCATTGCCGAGAAGTCCGTGACCACAGCGCATTTCGTGCCGTCGATGCTGTCGGTCTTCGTCACCGACACCGAGGTCGGCGGGTGCACCGCGCTGCGGCGGGTGTTCTGCAGCGGCGAGGCGCTGCCCGCGGCGACCGTGCGCGATTTCCATGCGGCACTGGGGCATTCGGCTCCCGGTGCCCCGTCCGGGGACGATTCCCCGTGGCTGCACAATCTGTACGGCCCCACCGAGGCGGCGGTCGACGTGACGTCCTGGCCGTGCGCGGCGGAACAGGATTCCGTGCCGATCGGCGCGCCGATCTGGAACACCCGGGTGTACGTGCTGGACGAGCGGTTGCGGCCGGTCCCACCGGGCGTGGTGGGTGAGCTGTACCTGGCCGGCGTCCAGCTGGCGCGCGGCTATCTGGGGCGTGCCGGGCTGAGTGCGGTCCGGTTCGTCGCCAACCCGTTCAACCCGGGCGCGCGGATGTATCGCACGGGTGATCTGGTGCGCTGGCGGCCTGCCGACGGCGTGCTGGAATACCTGGGCCGCACCGACTTCCAGGTGAAGATCCGCGGACTGCGCATCGAACTCGGCGAGATCGAGGCGGCGCTGCTGGCCGCACCGGGTGTGGCGCGAGCGGTCTGCGTGGCGCACCGCACCCACGGCGGGGACGAACTCGTCGGATATGTGGTTGCCGCACCGGATTCCGACCCGGACGTCGCCGAGCTGACCCGCGTGCTGCACCGGACCCTGCCCGGATACATGGTGCCCGCCCATCTGATCGTGCTGGACGAAATGCCGTTGAGCGCCAACGGCAAGGTGGATCGCGCAGCCCTGCCCGTCCCCGCATCCGGTACGCAGCGCGGGGACGGGACGGTCACCGTACCGCGCACCGAAGCCGAGCGACGGATCGCCGCGATCTTCGAGGAGATTCTGGGCGTCGAGGACGTGGGCGTCGAGGACAGCTTCTTCGAGCTGGGCGGTAATTCGCTCTCGGCGGCCCGCGCGATCGCCCGGATCAACGCCGCGCTGGGCGCGGAACTGTCCATCCGCGATCTTTTCGAATCCGCTACGGTGGCCGCACTGGCCACTGGCCTGGATGATCGTTACCCGCTGTCCGCGCAACCCAAACTCGTCGCCGCCGAACGGCCGGAACGCATCCCGCTCTCGCTGGCTCAGCAGCGGCTGTGGATTCTGAACCGATTCGCCGAGCACGCCTCGGCATACAACATGCCGCTGGCCGTCGAATTGACCGGGACGGTGGACCTCGACGCGTTGCGCGCGGGCGTACTGGACGTCCTGGAACGGCACGAGAGCCTGCGCACCACCTTCCCCGATTCGCCGCAGGGGCCGCGCCAGCTCGTCCATCCGGCCGCGCAGATCCCGCTCGCCCTGGACGCGATCGACGCCGTCGGCGCGGACGTGCTGGCCCTGGCCGCCGAATACGCGGGGTACGGCTTCGATCTGCGCACCCAGGCGCCGTTCCGCATCGCGCTGTACCGCACCGGGCCGGATCGGTACGTATTCCTGGTGATCCTGCACCACATCTGCGGTGACGGCTGGTCGGTCGCGCCGCTGGCCCGGGATCTGATGACGGCTATCGCCGCTCGCACCGCCGGACACGCGCCGCGCTGGACTCCGCTGCCGGTACAGTACCCCGATTTCGCGCTGTGGCAGCGCGAACTGCTCGGTGACGAGGACGATCCGGCCAGTGCGCTGGGCCGACAGCTGAGCTACTGGCGCACCGCCCTGGCCGATCTGCCCGATCAGCTGGATCTGCCGCTGGACCGTCCGCGCCCGCAGCAGCGCACCACCGAGGGCGCCCGGGTCGCGGTGACGATCCCGGCCGAGGTCCGGAATGCGGTGGCCGCCCTGGCCACGGACCGCGGCGTGAGCATGTTCATGGTGTTGCACGCCTGCCTGGCCGTGCTGCTCTCGCGACTGTGCAACACCACCGATATCGCGATCGGCACACCGATCGCCGGACGTTCGGATCCGGCGCTGGACGATCTGGTCGGCATGTTCGTCAACACGCTTGTGCTGCGCACCGAGGTCGATCCGGCCGCGGGCTTCGATCACATGCTCGATCGCGTCCGGGAAACCGATCTGGACGCCTTCGCCAATGCGGATGTGCCCTTCGAACGGCTGGTGGAGGTCGTCAATCCGGCGCGCGATGCCGGACGGCACCCGCTGTTCCAGGTGATGCTCTCCTACGAGAACGATCCGGACCTGCGGATCAGCCTGCCGGATATGGACGCTCGCGTCCTGCCGATGGAATCCGGTGTCGCCAAATTCGATCTGCAGCTGACCGTGCAGGAGGGCGGTGATCCGTCCGACGGCCCGCTGCACGCCGAATTTGGTTATGCCACAGATGTATTCGACGAATCGACGGTGCGCACCATCGCGCGGCGGTTCGTCCGCCTGGTCACCGCGACGGTGACCACGCCCCGTGTGCCCGTGGGTGATCTGAACATCCTCGACGTGCGCGAGGCGGCCAAGCTGGTGCCCATCACGGGTGCACCGGCCGAATCGCCGATCACCCTGGCCCGCCTGCTCACCGAGACCGCCGAACGCGTGCCCGATGCCGTCGCGGTGCGCTACCTGGGCCGCGACACCACCTATCGGGAACTGGACGAGGCCTCGAACCGGCTGGCGCGCGTGCTGATCGGCTCCGGCGCCGGACCGGAAGTGGTCGTGGCGGTCGCACTGCCGCGCGGACTCGACGCGATCACCGCGATCTGGGCGGTCGCCAAGACGGGCGCGGCCTACGTGCCGATCGACCCGGGATATCCGGCCGAGCGGATCGCGCACATGCTCACCGATTCCGGCGCGATGCTGGGCCTGAGCGACGCCGAATCGCATGCCGCCCTGCCGGAGTGGCCGATGCGCCGGGGGCGGCACCGCAAACGGGATGTGGACTGGCTGCTGACCGGTTCCCCGGAGTTCGCCGCGGAGACGATGCGCCAGTCCGCTGCTCCGGTCACCGATACGGATCGGCATCAGCCACTGCGCGTGGCGCATCCGGCGTATCTGATCTACACCTCCGGATCCACCGGAACGCCCAAGGCCGTCGTGGTCACCCACGCGGGTCTGGCCAGCCTCGCCCACGAGCAGCGGCATCTGTTCGGCGTCACGGATTCGGCACGCACACTGCACTTCTCGTCGCCGTCCTTCGATGCGTCGGTGCTGGAACTGCTGCTCGGATTCGCCGCGGGCGCGACCATCGTGGTGGCCCCCGCCGGGCTCTACGGCGGATCCGAACTCGCCGCGCTGCTGCGCGCGGAGCGGGTGACCCACGCCTTCATCACCCCGGCCGCGCTCGCGACCGTGCCCAGCGAGGGGTTGGACGACCTCGAGGCGGTGATCGTCGGCGGCGACGCCTGCCCCGAGGAACTGGTGGGCGCCTGGACCGACCGGCATCGCATGCACAACATGTACGGCCCGTCGGAGGCGACCGTCGCCGCGACCGCCACCGGTCCGATGGTCGCGGGCCGGCCCGTGCCGATCGGCATGCCCGTGCGCGGAATGCGGTTGTTCGTCCTGGACAACCGGCTGCATCCGGTGCCGCCGGGCGTTCCGGGCGAGCTGTATCTGTCCGGGGCGGGTCTGGCCCGCGGCTATCTGGGGCGGCACGCGATGACCGCGCAGCGGTTCCCGGCCAATCCGCACGGCCGGCGCGGCGAACGCATGTACCGCACAGGCGATCTCGTGGTAGCCGATGCGAACGGGCAGCTGCGGTTCCTGGGCCGGGCGGACGATCAGGTGAAGATCCGTGGTTTCCGCATCGAATTGCGCGAGATCGACCACGCCCTGCGCACCCACGCCGGGGTGCGGTTCGCGCACACCATCGTGCACACCGGTGAGCACGGCACGATGCGGCTGGCCGCCTACATCACCGCCGACGGACCGATCGACGCCGCGGCCGTGCTGGACTCGGCGCGCCGGCACCTGCCCGGCTACATGGTTCCGGCCGCGATCGTCGTCATCGACGAGGTACCGGTGACGCCGTCCGGCAAGCTGGACCGAAAGGCGTTGCCGGAACCGGTTTTCGCCTCGGCGAGCGGCTCCCGCGCGCCCGAGCCCGGACTCGAGGAGCGGGTCGCGGAGGTCTTCGGAACGGTTCTCGGGCATCCCATGCCGGGTGCGGAGGACAGCTTCTTCGAGGTCGGCGGCAACTCGCTGCTGGCGACGCGGCTGTCCTCGGCGCTGTACGACGAATTCGGCGTCGATCTGCCCGTGCGGGCGGTCTTCGAGGCGCCGACGGTCGCCGATATGGCCGTGCGCCTGATCGAAACGCCCCGGACGCAGCGGACTGCGCTGGCTGCGCGTGACCCGCGTCCGGGACGTCTCCCCTTGTCGCTGCCGCAGCAGCGGGTCTGGTTCCTCAACCGCTATTCTCCCGAATCCAGCGCCTACAACATCGCATTCGTGATACGAATCGACGGCGATCCGGACATCGCCGCATTGCGGGCGGCGCTCACGGATCTGGTGGACCGGCACGAGGTGCTGCGCACGGTGTTCCCGGAGGATCGTTCCGGCGCATATCAGCTGATCCTCGACACGCACCGCTGCATGCCGGTGCTGGAGCCGATCGAGACCGATGAGGCGGACGCGGCCCTGGCGCTGCGGACTCTCGCGCAGCGCGGCTTCGACCTCAGTCGCGAGATCCCGGTGCGAATGACATTGCTGCGCACTGGTTCCCAGCAGTTCCGGCTCGGTATCGTGCTGCATCACATCGCCGCGGACGGCTGGTCGCTGATCCCGCTGACTCGCGATCTGGCCCTGGCCTATGCCGCGCGCTGTGGCGGATCGGCCCCGGCGTGGCAGCCGCTGCCGGTGCAGTACGCGGATTTCAGTCTGTGGCAACGCGATTGCCTCGGCGACGAGGACAACCCGGTCAGCCTGGCGGCCACCCAGCTGCGATTCTGGCGCGAGACGCTGGCGGGGCTGCCCGAGACCATGCCGCTGCCCTACGACCGGCCGCGGCCCGGACATCCCACCCAGCGCGCGGGCACGGTGCGCTTCCGCCTGCCCGAGCACGTCCACGAGGGCATCGACGAACTCGCCCGCGAACGCGGCGTCAGCCTGTTCATGGTGCTGCGCACGGCGCTGGCGGTGCTGCTGCGCTCGGTCACCGGTGGTCGCGACATCGTCATCGGTACACCGGTGGCCGGGCGGGCGGACACCCGGCTCGACGATCTGGTCGGCATGTTCGTCAACACCCTGGTGCTGCGTTCGCAGATCGACCCGGACCGCCGGTTCGTCGAGCAGCTGGCCGTGGATCGCGACGGTGAACTCGCGGCCATGGCGCATGCGGATCTGCCGTTCGAGCGGATCGTGGCCGAACTGCAGTCGCTCGGCGGTCGCGACGCGCACCTGCGCCCGCTGCTCCAAGTGGCCCTGACCGTGCAGGACGGCCCGATTCCCGCGCTGCGGCTACCGGGGCTGGCGCTGCGCGCGGAGGAACTCGACATCGCGCTGGCGAAGTTCGATCTGGAGTTGCGGGTCATGCCCGGCAGGTCCGCCGAAATGCCCGAGCGGCGCTTCGAATTCGTCTACGCCGCTGAGCTTTTCGATGAAGAGACGGTGCGGCTGCTGGCCGAGCGGCTGGGGTTGGTACTGGCCGCGATCTCCGCCGATCACCGAATCCGTGTGCGCGATATCGACGCTCGGACCGACTACGAACGCACCCGGCTGGCCCCGGCATACGGTCCGGTCGCCACTCCGCAGTGCAGTCTGGCGAACTATTTCGCGGTCACCGCACATCTGCATCCCGAACGCGTCGCGGTCCGCTCGGGGGAGACCGAGCTGACCTATGCGGAACTGGACGTCTACTCGAACCGCTTTGCGCGCGAACTCATCCGGCGCGGCATCGGCCCGGGCGACCGGGTGGCCCTCGGCCTGACCCGGTCCCTGGAGTCGGTGGCGGCGGTGCTCGCGGTCACCAAGGCCGGTGCGGCCTTCGTTCCGGTGGATCCGAACTACCCGACCGACCGGGTGCGCCATATGCTCACCGATTCCGGCTGCCGGTCGGGTGTGACGATCGGTGCGCACATCGGGCGGCTGCGTGAGGCCGGTGGCGGCGGCTGCGATACCGAATGGCTGCTGCTGGACGACCCGGACCAGCGGGCCGAGATCGAGGATCGAGATTCGGCAGCGATCAAGGACGCCGACCGGCTGCGCACCGCGTGGACCTCCGATCTGGCCTATCTGATCTACACCTCGGGATCCACCGGCATGCCGAAGGGCGTTGCCGTCACCCACAGCGGCCTGTCCAATTTCGCGGACGAGCTACGTGATCGGATGAAGGTCGACCGCGATTCGCGCACACTGCATTTCGCGTCGCCGAGCTTCGACGCGGCCGTCCTTGATCTGCTGCTGGCCGTCGGATCGGGCGCGACCATGGTGATCACCCCGCCCGATGTGTACGGCGGCGACGAGCTGGCCGCGCTGATGGACCGCGAGCGCATAACCCACACCTTCATGACCCCGGCGGCGCTGGCCACCATCGATCCCGAGCGCTGGGCACTGCCGCATCTGGCGGCGATCATGCTGGGCGGCGAGGCGCTGGGACCGGAGCTGGTGGACCGCTGGGGTGCGGATCGCATGGTGTTCAACGGTTATGGCCCGACCGAGACGACTATCGTCGCCACGATCGCCGGACCGCTGCGGCCCGGCATGCCGGTGCCGATCGGCACTCTGGTGCGCGGGGCTCGTGCCGTCGTCCTGGACGAGCGGCTGCGTCCGGTGCCGGTCGGAGTGCCCGGTGAGCTGTACCTCGGCGGTCACGGCGTATCGCGTGGGTACTTCGGCCGGTCCGCGCTCAGCGCGGCACGGTTCGTGGCCGACCCGTTCGGTCCCGCGGGTGCGCGGCTGTATCGCACCGGTGACGTGGTGCGCTGGAATGCCGAGGGCGAAATCGTCTACCTGGGCCGTGGCGACGACCAGGTCAAGGTGCGCGGATTCCGGATCGAGCTGGGCGAGATCACCGCGGCGCTGACCAGTCATCCCGCGATTCGCTTCGCGCACACCGAAGTTCGGGAGATCGCGGGAGCCAAGCGCATCGTGTCGTATGTGCTGCCCGCGGACGACGCGGTGACCGTGGACGTTCCGGCGGTGCGCGCGCACATGGCCGAACGTCTTCCAGCGCACATGGTTCCGGCCGGTCTGACGGTGTTGGACCGCATTCCGCTCACGCCGGTGGGCAAACTGGACCGGGCCGCGCTGCCCGAGCCCGAACCGGTGGCGACCCAGCAGCGTGAGCCGAGCACCGATGCCGAACGACTGGTCGCACAGGTGTTTTCGGAACTGGTCGGCGCGGAGACGATCGGCGCGGGCGACAACTTCTTCGATGTCGGCGGAAATTCACTGCTGGCAACGCAATTGGTGGCGCGCCTGGCCGCGGCGACCGGCACCCGGCTCGAGGTGCGATCGGTATTCGCGACCCCGACGGTGGCCGAATTGGCCGCCCGCCTCGACGGTCGCGGCCGGGTGAGCGACAACGCGCCCGTGCTGAGCCGGCGCAAGCGTCCGCAGCGGGTGCCGCTGTCGGCGGCGCAGCGGCGGTTGTGGTTCCTCAACCGGTTCAACGAGTCCGGGGGATCGGGTGATCGTTCCGGGGTGTACAACGTCCCGGCCGCGCTGCGACTGCGTGGCGCCCTGGACGTCGTCGCCATGCAGTCCGCGCTGAACGCGGTGCAGGCCCGGCACGAGACACTGCGGACGGTCTTCGGTGAACTCGAGGGCGAGCCGTTCCAGCGCGTGCTCGATCCGGCCGCGGCGCAGGTCGCGATCGGTATGAGCGAGGTCGCCGAGGGTGAGATCGACGAGGCGGTGCGGCGGCTGGCCGGGCCGGGATTCGATCTGGCGCACGCGGTTCCGCTGCGCGCGCATCTGCTGCGCGTCGCCGCCGACGACCACGTGCTGGTACTGGTGGTGCACCACATCGCGATGGACGGCTGGTCGCTCGGGCCGCTGGCCATGGACGTGGCGACCGCCTACCGTGCGCATCATGCCGGCCAGTCCCCGGACTGGGCCGAACTGGACGTTCAGTACGCGGATTACACACTGTGGCAACAGGAAACGCTCGGCAGCGAGGACGATCCGGATTCCGCGGTGAGTCGTCAGCTGGACTACTGGCGCACCGCACTGGACGGGCTGCCCGAACTGTTGCCCCTGCCCACCGATCGCCCGCGCCCGCCGGTGCCGAGTTATCGTGGCGGAACGGTCGAATGCGCGATCGACGCGCGTACCCACCGTGAACTGCGGGCGATGGCGAGCGAGCACGGCGTCACCATCTTCATGGTGCTGCACGCCGCGCTGGCGACGCTGCTGCACCGGATCACCGATGGCGACGACATCGCGATCGGCACGCCGATCGCCGGTCGTGGCGATCCGGCCCTGGACACGCTGATCGGCATGTTCGTGGGAACTCTGGTGTTGCGCACCGCGATCGATGGCGACGCCTCGTTCGCCGAGCTGCTGCGCGCGGTGCGCGAAACCGACCTGGAGGCGTTCGCCCAGGCCGACGTGCCGTTCGAGCGCCTGGTCGAGGTGCTCAATCCGGCCCGCTCGCAATCGCATCACCCGCTGTTCCAGGTCATGCTGTCGGTGCGGAACGAACCCGTGCGGGTGCTGGAACTGCCCGGTCTGCAGATCGAGGCGTGTGACGCTGATCCGGGCATCGCGAAGTTCGATCTGCAATTCACCCTCACCGAATCGCGGACCGCGGACCGGGAGCCCGAGGGCATCACCGTCGCGGTGAATTATGCCCGCGACCTGTTCGACGAGGCGACCGCGGCCCGGCTCGGCAACCGCCTGGCCCGGCTGTTGAGCGCGGCGGCGGCGAATCCGTCCACGCCCGTGGGCGACCTGGACTGGCTCGAACCCGGCGAATGGTCGAGTCTGGTGCCGGTGTGCGGCGCCATTGCGGGACGCCCGCTGACGCTGCCGGAGGTGTTCGCCGCCGCGGTGCGCGCCGATCCGCAGGGTGTCGCGCTGCGCGATGGCGGTACGCAGATCACCTACGACGCACTGGATTGCTGGACCAACCGGCTCGCGCGAGTGCTCGTCGAGCAGGGAGTGGGCCCGGAGACGCTGGTGGCGCTGGGCGTCGCGCGATCGGCCGAATCGGTGGCGGTCACGCTCGCGGTGGCCAAGGCCGGTGCGGCGTTCGTGCCGATCGATCCGGGCTACCCGGAATACCGCATCGCCCATATGCTTACCGATTCCGGTGCGGCACTGGGTATTACGCTTGCGGCGCATCGGGAGAACCTGCCCGACGGGGTGAGTTGGACGGTTCTGGACGCGCCCTCGTTCCGGCGTCGGGTGCTGAACACCTCGGACGCGCCCATCAGCGCGGCCGAACGCCGGGGCGAGTTGCGGACGGACCATCCGGCGTACGTGATCTACACCTCGGGCTCCACCGGTACCCCGAAGGGTGTCGTCGTCACGCACGGCGGACTGTCCAATTTCGCGGCCGAGACCGCGGAACGTTTCGAGGTCCGGCCCGGAGACCGCGTATTGCACTTTGCGACACCGAGTTTCGACGCGGCCATGTTGGATCTGCTGCTGGCGCTGGGCGGTGCGGCCACGCTGGTGATCACGCCCGCGGGCGTGTACGGCGGGGCCGAGCTCGGGCGGGTGCTGATCGAGGAACGCATCACGCACGCCTTCATCACCACTGCGGCCCTGGGCACGGTGGATCCGTCCGAGATCACTGAGATGCGTCACGTCCTGGTCGGCGGTGAGGCGCTGCCGCCCGAGCTGGTGACGCGCTGGAGCCGCGGCCGGAACCTGTACAACGTGTACGGCCCGACCGAGACCACCATCGTCACGCTCATCTCCCCGCCCACGGCCCCGGATATGCCGATCACCATCGGCGGCCCGATCCGCGGCGTGAACGCGGTCGTCCTGGATCGCCGCCTGCACCCCGCGCCGTGCGGCATCACCGGCGAGCTGTACCTGAGCGGTCCGGCGCTGGCCCGCGGCTATCTGGACCGACCGGGGCTGACCGCACAGCGCTTCGTGGCGAATCCGTACGGCAAGCCGGGTGAGCGGATGTACCGCACGGGCGATCTGGCGCGTTGGTGCGTCCACGGACGCCGCCGGGAGCTGGAATACGTCGGCCGCACCGACCATCAGGTCAAGATCCGTGGCTTCCGCATCGAACTCGGCGAGATCGACGCGGCGATGTCCCGGCACGCCGCAGTGGAGTTCTCGCTGACCGTCGGCCATCGGACCCCGGCCGGGGCCACCGCGCTGGTGTCCTATGTGAAGCCGCTCAACGCAACCGCGCCGACGGTGGCCGAGCTGACCGCACACCTGCGTGATCTGGTGCCGAATTACATGGTGCCGCAGTCGATCATGCTGCTGGACAGGGTGCCGCTGACCCCGGTCGGCAAGCTGGACCGGCGATTGCTGCCCGAGCCGGTCTTTGGGTCGGGGACCGGCTACCGGCCGCCGACCACTCCGGCCGAGCGCGCGTTGTGCACGGCCTTCGCCGAGGTGCTCGGCGTGGAGGCGGTCGGTGTGGACGACGGTTTCTTCGATCTGGGCGGCAACTCGCTGCTGGCCACGAAGGTCGTCGCGCAGCTGCGGTCCGCGGGGATCGAGATGCCGGTGCAGCTGATGTTCGGTGATTCCACGCCGGCGGCCATCGCGCAGCGGCTGGAGGCCGACGCCGGTGAGGTGCTGGCCGACGCCCTGCAACCGCTGCTGCCGATCCGATCCGCGGAGGCGGCCGCGCGCAGTGGCGCACGGGAGCAGACGCTCGCGGATGTCGCGGTCCCGGCCGGATCCGGTGCGGCGCCGCTGTTCTGCGTGCATCCGGCGATCGGGCTCGCGTGGTGCTACTCCGGGCTGCTCGCGCATCTGCCCGCCGATCGGCCGGTGTACGGCCTGCAGGCGCCGCACGTCACCGGCGCCGAATCCCGCACCAGCCTGGCGCAGACCGCGAAAGACTATGTGGCACAGATCAGATCGGTGCAGCCGGAGGGCCCGTACCAGCTGCTGGGCTGGTCGCTGGGCGGGCTCATCGCGCACGAGATGGCGGTGCAGTTGCAGGAGGCGGGGCAGCGGGTCGAGCTGCTGGCGATGATGGACAGCTACCGGCTCACCGACGAATGGCTCGATCAGGCCGTGCCCGGGATCGCCGACATCATCGGCGAATTCGGCAGCGACCTGCTCGGTGGCGACCATGCGATCGATCCGCGCCTGACGCTCGAGGACGCCGCGGAACTGCTGCGCAATCGACCCGGTCCGTTCGCCGCGCTCACGGTGGAGCACCTGCGTCGGCTCTACACCGGCTACGCCGCGGGCGCCGATCTGGCGCACGGCTTCCGGCCGCGGGTCTTCGACGGCGATCTGGTCTTCTTCACCGCCGCCGAGGACGAGATCAACCGGGCCGACCCGGCCCGCTGCGCACAGGCGTGGGAGCCGTATGTGACCGGTGCGATCCATGACCAGAAGGTGCGCTGCCGGCATTCGGGGATGACCAATCCGGAGGCCCTGGCCGTGATCGGTCCGGTATTGCGAGAACAGTTGGCCGACAAGGCTTTGCGTGCGAACGACGTACCAGCCGAAAACGTGGAGGAGATGCTGTGACCCTGGCGGTGGAGGTCGCCGGATTGGTGAAGAGATACGGCCGGGTGCGCGTTCTCGACGGAATCGACCTGGAGATCCCCAGCGGCACCGTGATGGGGCTGCTGGGACCGAACGGGGCCGGGAAGACCACGACGGTGCGTATCGTCACCACGCTGCTCAAGCCCACCGAGGGGTCGGTGCGGGTGGCGGGCGTCGATGTGCTGGGTGATCCCGCGCAAGCCCGCTCCCGCATCGGACTGTCCGGGCAGTACGCGGCCGTCGACGCGAATCTGTCCGGATTCGAGAATCTGCGCATGGTGGCGCGGCTGTACGGGATGTCGCACAAGCGAGCCGCCGCCCGCGCCACCGAACTGCTCTCGGCGTTGGGCCTGGATCATGCCGCGGACCGGCGGGCGGGCACGTATTCCGGCGGTATGGCGCGACGCCTGGATCTGGCGGGTGCGCTGCTGGCCCGGCCCGCGGTCGTCGTTCTGGACGAGCCGACCACGGGTCTGGATCCGCGCGGTCGCATGGACATGTGGCGCGTCATCGGCGAACTGGTCGACGACGGCACCACCGTCCTGCTGACCACGCAGTACCTGGAGGAGGCCGATCTGCTGGCCGATCGCATCACGGTGATCGACCGCGGCCGGGTGATCGCCCGCGGCTCGGCCGACGAACTGAAGACCTCCATCGGCGGCGACCGGCTCACCGTGACCCTGGCCTCCGGGCAGGACCCGCAGCAGGCGAAATCCGTACTGGCCGAGGTGGGGATCGGCGAGCCGACGCACGCGGCCGGTACGGACGAGGTGGCGATCGTGGTGGGTGACGGGTCGCGCACCATGGTCGAGGCGCTGCGCCGCCTGGACGACGCGGGCGTCTGCGTGGTCGACGCCGTCGTGCATCGCCCCAGTCTGGACGATGTGTTCCTGTCGCTGACCAGTGCGCCCAGCGCGCCCGAGGAGATATCCGAAACCGATGAGGACGTAGCAGAGGAGATCATGTCGTGAGTACCGTCGAATTCGCGCCGGCGGCATCGGAAACGGCTGCCGCGCACGAGGACCCGGCGACGGGCGGGCAACCGATCCCGGCTCCGGTGCGGGTGTTCCGGGACAGTGCCATCCTCGCGTACCGGAATCTGCTCACGATCCTGCGGGTGCCGACTCTGCTGGTGAGCGCGACGGTGCAGCCGCTGATGTTCGTCTTCCTGTTCGCCTACATCTTCGGCGCGTCATTGGGCGGCAGTCAGTACCGGGAATTCCTGCTGGCCGGAATTTTCACCCAGACGGTCGCCTTCAATGCCGCGTTCACCACGGTCGGCCTGGCCAACGATCTGCAGAAGGGCATCATCGACCGGATGCGGACGCTGCCGATGTCGCGGCTGGCGGTGTTGATGGGCCGCACGCTGTCCGACTTGGTGGTGAACGTCCTGGCGCTGGCGGTGATGGTCGGCTGCGGATATCTGGTGGGCTGGCGTATCAACGGCGGATTCCTCAGTGCGGTAGTGGCTTTCGCGGTCATCCTGCTGTTCGCCTTCGCGATGTCGTGGGTGGGCGCGCTGACCGGACTGGTGTCACCGAACGTCGAGGTGGCCCAGAGCGCGGGCTTGATCTGGATGTTCCCGCTGACGTTCATCTCCTCGGCCTTCATCTCCGCGGAGACCCTGCCCGGCCCACTGCGCACGGTCGCCGAATGGAATCCGATCACCGCGGTATCGGCCGCGGGCCGCAAACTGTTCGTCAACGGCTCGCCCCCGTCCTTCAAGACCCCCCACGGCTGGCCCGCCGACCACTGCGTCGAGTACTCGATCATCTGCTCGCTGGTGATCCTGGCGATAGCGATGCCCCTGGCCCTGATCCAGTACCGCAAGGTTTCGCGCTAGGCCGGCCCGCCTCCCCGCGACTTCAGCGTGTCGTCGGGAGCGGGGAGGCTCCGTTTCGGGCCGACGGTTCGGGACGTGGGCCTTCTGGGTGTTCCTGATGAGTTACCGATGAGTCCCGATGTTCTTGCGAGATCAGTCGTCGGGTTACATACGAAGCCGCACTCACCATTGCTGAGTGCGGGTTCGTATTTTGATTCGGCGGCTGTGCTGCTACCGGCCCCGGCGGGTCTTCAGCAGTTCCAGACGCTCCTGCAGAAGCTCCTCGAGCTCCTCCTTGGAGCGCCGCTCGAGCAGCATGTCCCAGTGGGTGCGCGGGGGCTTGACCTTCTTGGGCTCCTGGGTGGTCCCCTCGATCAGGATGCCTTCCTGACCGTTGCGGCACAGCCAGGTGGGCGGGATCTCGGCGTCGTCGGCGAAGGGCACATCGAACTCCTCGCCGTTGTCGGTCCGGTACCGCGCCACTCGACGCGGTGCCAGGTCGTGGTCCCGGTCGGTCTCGTAGCTCACCGCTCCGAGCCGGCTACCTCGGAGTACGCGATCTGCCATGTGTGCGGTCCTCTCTCAGCCTGTCGGCAACGTTCTACAGGGGATATAACGCGCCATACCCAGGTTCAGTTCCCGGCGACGGTCAACCCCTGCATTTTACGGGTTGCCTCCGGTAGCTGAAAACAACCACCCCAAGCGGGGGAAAACCGTGTGCCACGCGTGGGGAGAGCGCACTCGCCCGTTAGGGTGTCGGGTCATGTCGCGCCGTGTCCTGTCGTCCTGTTCCTGGTGTGGACGGCAGATCGCTGAATCCGAAGTCGGGCGTCGCCGCCGGTACTGTCGGCAATCGTGTCGCCAACGGGCCTACGAACATCGGAAAGGCCTGGAGGGCAGCGGAATTCCCGAGGATTCGGTGGTGCTCAGCGCGCAGGAGGCAGGCGATCTCGCCGATCGCTGGTTCGCCGCGCGCTGTGCGGCCGAGGATGTCGCGACCGCGGTCGCCGAGGGTGCGGATCACGGCGAGTTGCTGGAGTTGACCAGTACTCTGGTCACCCTGGCGAAGGAGGCGGAGCGGCTGCGATAGGCGTCTCACCCGGCTCGACCGGCGACCGGCAGCGCCGGCACGGGCTCCTGTGCCGGCCCGGGAGGTATTCCGGTTCGCCGCGCGGCCAGCGTGACAACCGTCACGGCGGCGCCGGTGGTCAGGACCAGAGCGGCGAATGTCAGCAGGGTCGTCTCGTCGGCGTGGATCAGCGGCTGTGCCCGCTGTGCCTGCCACAGCAGCAGGGCGACCAGGCCGGTGTATCCGAGCGCCAATATGCCGACCAGCCGGGCTCGCACCCGATCGGTCAGCCACGGCCGGCGGTGGCCGAGACGGGCGAGTACCAGTGCGGTGAGGATCAGCACTTGGATGCCGTGCAGCCCGGCGAAGTGGGGTATGCGCAGATCGCCGCCGATCGCGCTCCAGTGGACGAGCGGCATATCGCCCACTCCGTCCCGAGTCTGCGCAGGGGAGTGCAGCACGGTGTGCCCGCCCCCGAGCCGCACCGGATGTCCCGCGGCGTCGGACACGATCTGCTCGCCGGTGAATCCCATCAGATAGCCCAGCGCCATACCGAACACCGCGATCGCCAGACCGGCGTGCACCGCGCGAGCGATCGGCCGGTCCGCGATTCGTTGCCACGAAAGAATCAGCGCGATAACGAGATTCGCGGCGAACAGGCCGGGCACACCCGAGGCGAACACGATCTGCCCGAGCGAGTTGACCGGATCGGATTCGGTGTCGAAGTGGCTGAACGTGCCGCGCGCGGCCTGCAGAACGATGAAGCCGACGTCCACGAACGCCGTCACGGCGAACAGGGTTCCGAACCATCGTGTGATACGAGATCCCTTGTGCGGGAACGACAGCAGCCATCCGAGCGTGAGCGTGTAGAGAGCGAAGGCCAACCCGAACTTCATCGGTTTGAGCCAGACCGATTCGCCCAGGATCGTGCGGTGGTCGAAGGCCATGGCGCACAGGGCGAAAACGACGAGCCCGGCCATCGCGGACGAGGTCACGAGCAGCGGCCGGTGCGGGCGCCGGGCGGGAAAGCCGGCAACAGCGGTAGTGGTCATATGGCGACGCTATGGCCGCGTCGTCGCACAGCACATCCCTCGACGGTGCTGTCCGAACGTAATACCTTGGTGCTAGGGGTGTTTCGGGGTCAGCCGACGCGGCGATAGGGGGCGGGCCGCCCGTTGATCCCCGAACCCGACCAGGAGCGACTGCGCAACTGCTTATCGATCGCGTCGATCACCTCGGGCACCGTGATTTCCAGCAGTCCGGGATCGGGCGCGGCGCCGTCCGGGTCGCCGGTGTGCCCGGCCCACAGCACCACATGCCGACCGAGCAGATGCGGCGGTGGACCGCTCTGATCGGGCGAGGTGGGACCGAACAGCAGGACGGTGCGGGTACCGAACGCGGTCGCCAGGTGGGCGACGCCGGTATCGCCGCACACCACGAGTTCGGCCTCGGCCACGGTGGCGGACAGTTCGATCAGGTTCTGCTGTCCGGCCAGGACGTTGTGCTGCGGCAGTCCGGCCCGTGCTGCGATGCCGAGCGCGATCCCGCGTTCGAACTCGTCGCCGGTGAGCACCACATCGCGGTCCTGGACGAGCAGATGCCGGATCACCGCTGCGAAACGCTCGGCCGGCCAGCGCCGGGCCTCGGCACTCGCGCCGACGTGGATGACCACGCGGTCGCGATGGTTCGTGGTGGCGACCGGCGGGACCAGGCCGAGATTGCGGCGGTCGGCGCTGATGCCGGCAGATTCCAGTAGGTAGCACCAGCGATCGACATCGTGCATGTCGGACTGCCACTCGGGGCCGTCCAGATCCGGGAATGCCGCATTGCGGTAGGTGAGAATCCGGGTCGGATTGGTCTTGGCCAGCTCCACGATGCCCTCGGCGCCCGCGCTGTGCAGATTGACCGCCAACACCGGCGGCTCGCCGTCCCAGCGCATACTCTCGGCATCCGCCGTGGGCACCATCTCGTCGACCGAGGTGATCAGATCCACGATCGGCTTGAGCCGGTGCGGTGCTGCCAGCACGATGTGGTCGTGCGGCCGTGCTCGCCGCAGCGCGCGGAGAGCTGGGACCGCGGTGAGTAGATCACCTAGTCCACGTGCGCGCAGCACGAGTACAACCGCCACCCTCTTCTCCTAGCCATTCACCGTCGTCCGCCTCACCGCCCTCGCGCGCGAACTCGGCAGCGCATGGGCGAAGAGAGCCACTGGGCGATGGTTACCCGGGGTGCAAGACCGCGAAACGCGTATTCGCGGCGATATCCGCCCTGGCGAGTCCGGCCGGATCTGCTTGTTCGTGCGACCGGGATCGGCCTCGGTGAGTATTCCCCGGGACGTCGCGACTCAATCGGCCTGCGGTCAGCGGGTATGCACGGCGCCGGGTGCCGGGGCGGTCGACAGGGCCGTCGGAGCCATGTGCCTGTGGTGCGGCGCGGTGTCGGTGTCGCTGTAGCGGTGGAACCAGCCCATGTGGTCCTGCCAGAACGGGTGATCGGCGGTGACCCGGTGCGGGTGGTGGGGATCGTCGTCGCCGCCGAACGCGGCTCCGGCGGCGAAACCGACGCCGCTGATCAACGCAGCCACCACCACGGCCGTCGCGATGCGCAGCGGAAGCGAGGTGCGCCAGCGGGCGCCGAACCGGCCCAGCCGGGTCGGTTGCGGTGGCGGCCCGGCCGATACGGGGTCGGGGTGCGTATGCGGCGGTGTCGGCGCTGCGTGCTCGATCGGAGTGGTTGCGCTCGGACCCGCCGGTCGGTCGTCCGGGGTAGGGCCGGTCGGTTCGGAGCTCGCCGCACGGGAAGGGGTGTGCTCCCCGTCGCTCTGCTCGTATGTCATCTAGGTGCCTCGGTGGTCTGTGCCGCGGTGATCAGGACGTTCGGTCGTCTGGACAGCTGCCGACTGCCTAGCAGGCTACGTGCCGGGCAGGGGATCGATCCGCGTATCGGATGTGGATCTGCTGTGGATTCGGGAACGAGCCCGCGGATTTCTACTACCGTGCGTCGTTGACGACGTCCTCGATGAACTACGCTCTCGTTCCATGACATTCGTCTTCAATCTGGTGCTCGTGACCCATCTGCTGGGTCTGGCAGCCATCATCGGCGGCTACGCGGCCTCGCCGAGGCGGGTATCCGAGGTTCTGGTGTGGGGCGCGCGGGCGCAGATCATCACCGGACTGGTGCTGTTCGGCATGGCGGACTCGATCCATTCGCTGGACAAGCACGTGATCATGGCGAAGATGATCGTCAAACTCGTGGTCGCGGTCGCGGTGGCGGCATTCGCCGAGATCGCGCGGGCCGATGCCAAGCGCGACAAGATGATCGGCTGGATGCCGCACGCCGCGGGCTGGCTGGCGATCGTGAACGTCTGCGTCGCGGTGCTCTGGAACTGAGCCGTTCCGGCACGCCGTGCGATGCCGCCCGGTCTGCAGTTGTGCACGACGTGCCGGTAGAAGGGCGTTGCTCAGCTCTCCAGCAGCGACTGCCCGATATATCCGCCCGGGTCGACGATTCCGGGCGGGAGGACGAACACCGCGGACCCGACGGGCGTGGTCCAGGTGTTGAGGGCGTCGAATTCGGCCAGGCGCCGCTGCACCGGGAGATACTGCGCCTCGATATCGGCCTGGTACGCGGCGAACAACAACCCCGAATTCGATACCGCACCGGGTGCGGGGGATTCGTCGTAGTTGTAGCCGCGGCGCAGGAACCGATCGATATCACTCGTGTGGTGCGCCCGAGCGATATGTGACGACGGCGGGATCACCGGTATGCCGAAGTTGTCGACGGCCCGGAAATCCGGGTCATCCGACTCCCGGGTTCCGGTGAGCGGAGCGCCGGTGGCGACCCTTCTGCCCACGGACAACTCGCGTCCGCCGGTATCCAGATCGTCCCAGGTGTCGAGGTTCATCGCGATGCGGCGCAGTACCAGCGACGTTCCGCCCGCGAGCCACGGCAGTCCGCGGCCGTCGTGCCAGATCAGGCGATCGAAGTCGCCCGTTCCCGCGGTCGGATTCACGGTCCCGTCCACTTGACCGAACAGATTGCGCATGGTCTGTCCCGGCGCCGCATCCCGAAACCCGCGCTGCACCCACCGCACCGACACCAGTGAGGTGACGGTGCGGCTCAATGCCCGCACCGCATGCGCGACCGTCGTCGCCTCGTCCGCGCAGACCTGCAACAGCAGGTCGCCGTCGCAGTACGCGGGGTCGAGACGATCGATCGCGAAGGCGGGCAGCGGATGCAGCCACGAGGGCCGCGCCGCCTCCACGCCGGCGACGGTGAACAACCGCGGCCCGAAACCGATCGTCACCGTCAGCCGCGCGGGCCGCGCGGTGAGCTCGGGTTCGGAATCGGCCAGACCCGGTTCGCCCTGGGTGAGCCGGGCCGCGTCGCCGCTCCAGATCTGCAGCAAGCCGATGATGTCCGCGCGGGCGATACCGGGTTTCAGGTCGAATCCGAGGAAGGTCACATGCCGCTGCGGCGTCGTCGCGACGCCGCCCTGATGACGCCCGTAGAACGGTTCGGTCGCCGACGCGGGATCGGGCTCCGCCGGGGAGCGCGCGAAATGCTCCGTCCCCCAGGCTATTCCGGCGGCCCCAGCCGCGACCGCGGCACCACCGAGCAGCCGCCGCCGGGTCGGGCCCGGCTCAGCCACCGTGCGCGGGGGTGGTGGTGGGCGCGTAGTTCTCCCGATTGCCGGAGAAATCGCGGGCCTGCGCGGTGAACGTCGTACTCGAACCATCGGCGAATTTCACCGTGATCGGCGTCCGCGATCCCGTGCGCAGCGGCGCCTTCAGATCCATGAACATCAGATGGCTGCCGCCCGGGGTGAGCGATGCGGTGCCGTGCGCGGGTACGACCAGACCACCGGCCATCGGCCGCATCATCGCGGTTCCGCCGTTGTCCACGGTCTCGTGGATCTCCATCCGCGCCGACGCGGGACTGGTCGCGTCGACCACGCGAATCTCCCTGCCCGAGGAGTTGCTGAAATCGGCGAAGGCCGAGGACATGCCGGAATCCGCGGCCTTGATCCACTGATTGCTGATCACGACCGATGCCGCATCGCTGGTGGATCCGGTTGTCCCGGAGGAACATCCGGACAGCAGGATCGGCGCCGCCAATGCCGCGGCGGCCGCGGCCGTGTGGGTACGGGTGAAGGTGAACATGTGAAGGCTCCGTTTCATGGGTGATGGTTTCAGAGCCACCGTCCGGCGTCCGGGCCGCGCGAGGTATCGACCGGTGTGCACCCGGGACGCGGCTCGACGCGCGTCGAGGCGTGCCCGAGCGCGGGTCGCCGACCTCGCGCGTATCCGGACGCGCCGAACTGCCCGTCGTGGGTTGCCCGAGACGCATACCAGCGCGCGCCGCGGCGGGGTTGGAAGCGCGCCCAGGACCGGACCCGGCGATGCGCACGGACGGGCGGATGACGAACCCGCTTGCCGCCGTGCATCATCGGTGCCGAGTCGACGATGCCGTCAGGGCAGGCGCGGACGTTCGCGGGACCGCGATCGTCGTGCGGACCGACACCGGTCAGGAGACGACGGCGAAATCCGCCGGACGGTGGAAAGTATCGATGAACGCACACCTCGGCGGCCCTCGCCGTCCGATGCCCGAGCTGATCAACAACCGCCGCGGCGCGATCGGCGCCGCGGCCGGTGTGCGGGGCGAAGGTGACTGCGGTGCGAGGACGGTCGCGATCAGCGCGACGAGTACACGCAGCACGCACGCGTACAACCGGCGCAGCGCCGCTTCCGCGCCGCGGATCAGCAGTGTGCCCACGGGAACCGCGAGCCCGTGGGCGGCCAGCATCGGCAGGGTGAGTAGCCGGCCGTGGCAGTGCTCCGGCGAAATCGCCAACGCCACGTGCCCGACCGCCTGCCCGACGGCGAGCATCGGCAGCAGTCGTGCCGGCCCCGGGCGCATCGCGGCTGCCACGGCACCGATGAGCGTGCAGACCGCGACGAGCAGGACCACCGATGCCGAGGTGAGGGCTACCGGTCCGCCGCCGAGCGCATGTGCGCCGATACTCACCGCGCCCGATGCCGCACCGACGCACGCACCGCGCAACTGCGCGCTGGGGTCGGTGGGTGATCGCACCGGGACATCGTAACGACCGGCGCTCAGGCCTCCGCGGAGGTCTGCGGTTCGATCGGCGGCAGCGTCGCCAGCCGATCGAGGATGAGGTCCGCCACCCCCGCCATGCCCGCGGCTGTGGGATGGAAGGGCGCACCCGGATACTGCCGCCCCGGAAGGGGAATGTAACCGTCGGACGTCCACGCACCGGCGCTGCCGGGCGGGTGGTCCAGGCTGGGAGTGCGGGCATCGATCAATTCCGCCCCGGCGCGGGCGGCGGCCGAGGCGGTATGCGCGGCAAGGGATTCGGCGAATTGGTGATAATTGCGATCGACCGGGCGATCCTCGTCGGAGACCGGACCGAGTAGGGACAGATAGTTCACGACCAGAACCCGCGCCCGCGGTGCGCGCTGGGAGATCGTGTTCAGCACCTCGGTCAGACTCTGTTCGATGGTGTGCAGCCGGTGATTGACGGCGGTCTCGTCGCCCAGGCGCGCGATCGGGGGTATCAGCCGCAACGGCAGGGGTAATCGGTGCGCGACGCGGTACTGGGTGAGCCCGATATCGTTCCCGCCGATGGTCAGCGTGACCAGGTCGGTACCGGCATCGACCGCGCGGATCTGCGGCGGCTGACCGTACTGTTGCTCGTGCAGGATGTGCTCGCAGGTGGCGCCGCTGCTGGTGACGTCGGTGAGCTGCAACCGGGCGGCATCGGCCACGAGGTGCGCGTAGTTGTTGCGCGAGCGGCCCGCCAGACGCGGGGCCCCGGACTCGCGCGGTGCGATCGCGGGGCCCGAGGCGAACGAACTGCCCAATGCCACATACTTTTTACCGTGCCATCGAGTCGACTCCGAATTCGTGCCGGGTCGGCCGTGGTGGAGAATGCCGCTCACCTCCCTGGACGTGCCCCCTCGGGAGGCATCTTGACGCAGTTCGCGGCGCGTTTCAAGCACACGGGACACCGTCGGCGCGGCCGCTACGTCACAGTGTTTCCAGCGCGGCCCGAGTCAAATCATCGGGAAATACGAACCGGCGCAGGGCCCAATACCGGAACGCCATGGCCAACAGCACGCCGAGGATCTGCCCGGTGATGAAATTCGACAGCGCCTGTGTCGTCGGGCCCACGTGCGGCACGTGGATGTCGAAGATGTACAGCGCGATCGCCTGCGGGATCAGGGTCACTACCACCGCCAGCGCGCTGACGCCGAAGAACAGTGCCGCCTCGTGCGCGCGCTGCCGCCCGCCGCGGGTGCTGAACGACCACTCGCGATTGAGAATGTAGGAGGCGATGGTCGCGATGAGGACGCCGATCGCCCGCGCGGTGAGTGGCTTGTCCTGCAGGACGGTCAGTTTCAGCGAGTAGACCATTCCGGTATCGATGAACCACGTGATCGCTCCCACCACGGCGAACTTCATCAGCTCCTGGTGCTGGTGAAGATGGGCGAGGTAGCGATCCGGCACTCGATCCAGTGCGGTCTGCATCAACGACACGTCGCCACAATAGCCCGAGCGCAGCCGTCCGGCACGCGCTGTCACATCCTGGTGTCGCGGCGGCCGCCGGATGCGGCGGCCGCCGCGGGGTCAGCTCCCGACGTAGGCGGCCAGATGCTCGCCGGTGAGGGTGGATCGGGCGGCCACGAGATCGGCGGGCGTGCCCTCGAAGACGATGGTGCCGCCGTCGTGTCCCGCGCCCGGTCCCAGGTCGACGATCCAGTCGGCATGCGCCATGACCGCCTGGTGATGTTCGACCACGATGACCGATTTCCCGGCATCGACCAGCCGATCCAGCAGCGCGAGCAACTGTTCCACATCGGCCAGGTGCAGCCCGGTGGTCGGCTCGTCCAGGACGTAGATTCCGCCCTTGTCGCCCATGTGGGTGGCCAGCTTGAGCCGCTGACGCTCACCGCCGGACAGCGTGGTCAACGGCTGACCAAGGCGCAGATAGCCGAGCCCGACATCGGCCAGGTGCCGCAGAATCTTCTGGGCCGCGGGAAGGCGCGCCTCACCCTCGCCGAAGAATTCCCCGGCCTGCGCGACCGACATCGCGAGCACCTCGCTGATATCGCGACCGCCGAGGTGATAGTCCAGCACCGCGGCCTGATACCGCTTGCCCTCGCATTCCTCGCAGGTGGTCGCGACTCCGGCCATCATCGCCAGGTCGGTGTAGATGACGCCCGCGCCGTTGCAGGCGGGGCACGCACCCTCCGAATTCGCGCTGAACAGTGCGGGTTTCACGCCGTTGGCCCTCGCGAACGCCTTGCGGATCGGTTCGAGCAATCCGGTGTAGGTCGCGGGATTGCTGCGCCGCGAACCGCGGATCGCGCCCTGATCGACCGAGACCACGCCCGCGCCCGCCGGAATCGACCCGTGCACCAGCGAACTCTTACCCGATCCGGCGACGCCGGTGACCACGACCAGTACGCCGAGCGGAATGTCGACATCCACTTTGCGCAGGTTGTTGGCGGTCGCACCGCGAATCTCCAGGGTCCCAGCGGGTTTGCGCACGGACCGTTTGACCGCCGCGCGGTCGTCCAGATGGCGACCGGTGATGGTGTCGCTGGCCCGCAGTTCATCGAGGGTGCCCTGGAAGCAGATCGTTCCGCCGTCGGAGCCCGCTCCCGGTCCGAGGTCGACGATGTGATCGGCGATCGCGATGGCTTCGGGTTTGTGCTCGACCACGAGCACGGTGTTGCCCTTGTCCCGCAAGCGCAGCAGCAGCGAATTCATTCGCTCGATATCGTGCGGGTGCAGGCCGATGGTGGGCTCGTCGAAGACGTAGGTGATATCGGTGAGCGAGGAGCCCAGGTGACGAATCATCTTGGTGCGCTGTGCTTCTCCACCGGACAAGGTACTCGAGGGGCGATTCAGGCTCAGATATCCCAGACCGATCTCCACGAAGGAGTCCAGGGTCTCGCGCAGCGATTCCAGCAGCGGGGCGACCGAGGGCTCGTCCAGGCCGCGCACCCATTCGGCGAGGTCGCTGATCTGCATCGCGCACGCGTCCGCGATGCTGATTCCGTCGATCTTCGACGAACGGGCCGCCTCGCTGAGCCGGGTGCCGTCGCATTCGGGACAGATGGTGAAGGTGACCGCTCGCTCGACGAAGGTGCGCACATGCGGTTGCAGCGCATCGACATCCTTGGACAACATCGACTTCTGTATCTTCGGGATCAGACCTTCGTAGGTGAGGTTGATGCCTTCGACCTTGATCTTGGTCGGCTCCTTGTAGAGCAGATCGTTCAACTCGCGTTTGGTGTATTTCTGGATCGGCTTGTCCGGATCGAAGAAGCCGGAGCCGATGAAGATTCGCCCGAACCAGCCGTCCATGCTGTAGCCCGGGATGGTGAACGGACCCTCGCGCAGCGATTTGGTCGCGTCGTACAGCTGGGTGAGGTCGATGTCGTTGACCGAGCCGCGGCCTTCGCAGCGCGGGCACATGCCGCCGGTGATGCTGAAACTGCGCCGCTCCCTGGTCGTCCGGCCGGAGCGTTCCACGGTGACCGCGCCCGCGCCGCTGATCGAGGCGACGTTGAACGAAAAGGCCTGGGGTGAACCGATATGCGGGGTGCCCAGGCGGCTGAACAGGATCCGCAACATGGCGTTGGCGTCGGTGGCCGTTCCGACGGTCGAGCGCGGATCCGAACCCATGCGCTGCTGATCGACACTGATCGCGGTCGTCAGTCCCTCGAGAACGTCGACGTCGGGCCGGGCCAGCGTCGGCATGAATCCCTGGACGAAGGCGCTGTAGGTCTCGTTGATCAGGCGCTGCGACTCCGCCGCGATCGTGCCGAAGACCAGCGAACTCTTTCCCGAACCGGAGACGCCGGTGAAGACCGTCAGCCTGCGCTTGGGCAGTTCGACGCTGATGTCTCGCAGATTGTTCACGCGAGCGCCGAGCACGCGGATCACCTCGTGGCTGTCGGCGGCGTGCGGTGCGGGCGGTTGCTCCGGTCGCGCAGTCGTTCTCGCGGCCTCGGTCATCATGTCTCCATCTGTCTGCACGGCCGTCCTCACGGCCCGGAATCGATATGGGCTGGCGCGGAAGGAATCAGCGCTGTTCTTGGATTCGGACCATAACGGCCCGGAATCGATATGGGCTGGCGCGGAAGGAATCAGCGCAGTTCCTGGATTCGGACCATAACGGCCCGGAATCGATATGGGCTGGCGCGGAAGGAATCAGCGCAGTTCCTGGATTCGGACCATATTGCCCGCGGGGTCGCGGAAGGCGCAGTCGCGCACGCCGTACGGCTGTTCGGTCGGTTCCTGGACGACCTCCGCGCCGGTGGCGCTGACGCGTTCGAAGCTGCCGTCCAGATCCTTGGTTGCCATCAGGATGCTGCCGTAGGTGCCCTTGGACATCATCTCGGTGATGGTGCGCCGCTCCTCATCGGTGATCCCCGGACTGGCCTGCGGCGGGTACAGCACGACGTTGACACCCGGCTGGTCGGCGGGACCGACGGTCAGCCAGCGCATCCCGTTGTAACCGACGTCGTTGCGAAGTTCGAAGCCGAGCGCGTCACGGTAGAAGGCCAAGGCGGCATCCGGATCGTTCTGCGGCAGGAAACTCGAGTGAATGGTGATATCCATGACGATCAGGCTAATTGCGAGTCGGTTACCGAAGCTTCTCGATTCCTGATCGGTCTGGTCACCTGTTTCGCCACACACGAGGGCATGCCCGCGGTGGCGTCGGCCTGTTCGCGTCGGTAGACGCTGGGGGAGACCCCGACCAGTTCGCTGAATCTGGTGCTGAACGTGCCCAGTGACGAGCAGCCGACCGCGAAGCAGACCTCCGTGACGCTGAGATCGCCCCGGCGCAGCAGCGCCATCGCGCGCTCGATTCGCCTGGTCATCAGGTAGGAGTACGGCGACTCCCCGTAGGCGAGCCGGAATTGGCGGCTCAGATGCCCGGCCGACATGTGCGCGTCGCGGGCGAGTGCCTCGACGTCGAGCGGTTGTGCGTACTCCCGGTCGATCCGGTCGCGCACCCGGCGAAGTCGGGCGAGGTCCCGCAGCCGCTGTTCCTCGGTCGGGGCGCTGGTCATAAGCCAGATAGTACGTGGCGGGCCTGTACTGGGGGCGGCCGATGCCATCGGTGGGAGGACTCGGTTAGCGTCGGCGGCATGGAACTGCAACGAATCCACCACGCCGCGATCATCGTCTCGGACTACGGTGTGTCGAAGACGTTCTATACGCAGGTGCTGGGTTTGCGGGTGGTGGCGGAGAACTATCGGGCCGAGCGGGATTCGCACAAGCTGGACCTGGCGCTGCCGGACGGATCGCAGATCGAGCTGTTCTCCTTTCCCGACCCGCCCGCCCGGCTTTCGCATCCGGAGGCGTGCGGGCTGCGGCACCTGGCCTTCGCCGTTCCCGATGTGGCGGCCGCGGTGCGGGAGCTGCGGGGCAGGGGAGTGCGCACCGAGGAGATCCGGGTGGACGAATACACCGGGAAGCCCTTCGTATTCTTCGCCGATCCCGGTGGTCTGCCGCTCGAGCTGTACCAGGAGTGAGCGTGGCGGAGCGCGTTTCGACGAGAGGCGTTGCACGATGTTCCGATGACCACAGTGTTGTTGAAAACCTCAGCAGGGGACATCGCCCTGGAACTCGATGAGACCAAGGCTCCCAAGACGGTCACGAACTTTGTGGACTACGTCGAGTCGGGCCACTACGACGGCACGATCTTCCACCGGGTGATCCCCGGGTTCATGGTTCAAGGCGGTGGACTGACCGCCGATATGAGTCAGAAGCCCGCACCGAACAAGGTGGAGAACGAAGCGAACAACGGACTGCGCAACGACAAGTACACCGTCGCCATGGCGCGTACCTCCGACCCGCATTCGGCCAGCGCACAGTTCTTCATCAACACCGCGGGCAACGACTTCCTGAACTACCCGGGCCAGGATGGCTTCGGCTACGCCGTATTCGGCAAGGTGAGCAAGGGGGCGGAGGTGGTCGACGCGATCGAGAGCGTGACGACCACGTCCAAGGCCGGGCATCGCGACGTCCCGGTCGAGCCGATCACCATCACCTCTGCCCGGGTGGTCTAGGTTCGCGGAACGCGTCCTGGGGCCGCTTCGGGCGGCCCCAGGATTTCTCACGCCTCGACGACGCGCGGTGCGCGGGCCACTACCGGTGGCAGCACCGACCACGGAAAGTTGATCCAGCGGTCGGTGTGCCGCCACACGTACTCACACGAGACCTCCGAGCGCGGCTTCTGATAGATGACCGCGCAGCGCACCTCGGCCACCTTGTCGGCGCAGAAATCGCGCACCAGCCGAAGGGTTGCTCCGGTGTCGGCGACGTCATCGGCCACCAGCACCCGCGCACCCGCCAGATCCACCGCCGACGGCACCGGCGGCAACATCACCGGCATATCCAGCCGCTGATCCACTCCGGTATAGAATTCCACGTTCATGACGTGCAGATTCTTCACATCCAGCGCATACCCCAGCGCCCCGGCCACGAACAGCCCGCCGCGCGCGATGGACAGAATCAGATCGGGTTCGAAACCGTCCCGGGCAACCATCTCGGCGAGCTCCCGGCTCGCGGTGCCGAACAGTTGCCAATCGAGTTCCTCACGATCGCTCACGAGCCGAGACTAGCCCAGCCGGCGACGACGCCCGGCGGATATGTCGCGGCCGATCGCACGTCGGGTGAGCTCGCGGGTCGTGCGCCGCAGATCCGGAAGGGCGTCGCGGGAACGCGGCGGCATTCGGGCACTGCTCGGCGGGGAGACGGAGCGGGCCTGGCCGTGGCAGGCCACTTCGGAGACAGGCCGGTCATCGATGGTGGCGATCGGAACGTGCGGGCGACGGCCGCCGAGTATGGACTTGTCAGATCAAGCGGTGGCCGCCCTCGACGTGCAGGACGGTTCCGGTCATGAAGCGGTTGTTCATGATGGCGCGGAATGCGTCGGCGATATCGTCGGGGTGGCCGATCCGGCCCGCGGGCAGTCGTGCGGCCATGGCGGAGAGGCGTTCGTGCTTGGTGTCGGCGGCGAAGCTGTTCCAGATGGGGGTGTCGACCCAGCCGGGGGAGACGGCGTTGACGCGGATCGGCGCCAGTTCGAGGGCCAGGGCGCGGACGAGTCCCTCCAGTGCGGCGTTCACGGTGGCCACGACGGTACCGCCGACGGCCGGGCGGTAGGCGGCGATTCCCGAAGTGACGGTGAGGGTTTCGGTGAGCAGTGGCGCGGCGTACTTGGCGACGAGCCACGGGCCGAGCACTTTGGCCTCGACGACGGTTCGGGCGTCGGCGAGCGGCAGTTGGGCCAGCGGTCCGTATCCGGTGGACATGTCGGCGGCGGTGACGACGACGTGATCCAGCCGTCCGGTGTGCTCGACCAGCCACGGGCCGAACAGATCTCGGACCGAATTTTCACGGGTTATGTCCGCCTGGACGGTGCGCAGCCGGTCGGCGGCGAGTTCGGCGGAGACCGCGGCCAGCCGATCCCGGGACCGTCCGGCGATGGTCACCGCCTGCCCCTCGGCGAGCAGCCTGCGGGTCAACGCCAACCCCATACCGGAGCTGCCGCCGATGACGAGTGTGTGCGAAATATCGGTCATGACAACGACTCTGCGATTCGCGCCGTCGTCGCGGGAGACCGTGCGGGGCCTGGTCCCGGCAGGGCCACCTGGACGTGGTCCGTTCGGTCCGGTCGCTGGTGCGGTCCGTCGCCGCCAGGACTCGTCCGGCGCGTCGAGGATGGGGTGATCGCGGCCTGGCCCTGGTGGGGCCACCCTGGGACCCGGACGACGAGGCAGACTGGTCGGATGAGCGGACGCCGGGTGCTGGGGGACTTTCTGCGAGCGCGGCGGGGGCGGTTGCGGCCTGAGCAGGCCGGGCTGTCGGCGGGCGTGGGGCGGCGGCAGACGCCGGGGTTGCGACGGGAAGAAGTTGCGACGCTTGCCGGATTGAGCGTGGACTATTACACCAGGTTGGAGCAGGGAAGGGATACGAATCCGAGTCCGGCGGTACTGGATGCGCTCGCGAGGGGATTGCGGCTCGACGAAGACGAGCGGATGCACCTGTACGACCTGGCTCGGGCGGTGGCGGTGCGGCGGGCGATTCGGGATGTGCCCCGGCAGGCGCCGCGGCCGGGGATGCTGCTGCTGCTGGAATCGGTGCGGCCGACGCCGGGGCTGATTCTGGATCAGGCGAGTAACGTGCTCGCGACGAATCCGGAGGCGTTGCGGTTGCTCGAGGGTTTGGCGGATTTCGCCGCGGCGGAACGGAATCTGGTGCGATACGTGTTCACGCACCCCGCCGCGCGGTGGGTCTTCGAGGACCGGGACGCGATGACCGGCGATTGTGTGGCGCATCTGCGCACGGTGCAAGGGCGCGAACCGGATTCACCGTCGCTGCATGCTGTGGTGAGCGGATTATGTTTCGAGAGCGCCGAATTCGCGCATCTGTGGGCGCACTACGACGTGCGCACCAAACGCGGTGCGACGCGGGTCTTCCGGCATCGCGGGGTGGGCCGGTTGGCCCTGACCTCCGAAATCCTGACCGCACCCGACGGGCAGCGCTTCGTGGTGTTCCAGGCCGCGCCGGGCAGCCCGGACCACGATGCGATGACGCTGCTAGGGATGGTGGACGATGGTGTACCACAGCAGCGCGCAGGTGCCGGCGACGAAAAGTGGTGACAGGATCCACGTTTCGACCTTGTTGCCGGTGCGGTCGACGATCGGTACGCAGGTGCGGAGGGTGAATGGCCAGAACAGGCGGCAGCCTCGGTCGGTGAGGCAATCGCCGGCGAGGTGGGCCAGCGAGCCCAGGCCGACGGCGAACGGGAGCCAGGACGGTTTGTCGGCGATCCACTGGTCCATCGCGAAGGTGCCGGCCGCGGCCAGGATGATGATCGTGCTGTAGGACCGGAACCCGTGGCCGGACGGGCAGAGATTCAGCGCCCGGACCGCGAGTGCCAGCAGGAAGAACACCAGGCCGAGGGTGAACCAGCGGCGCAGCCAGTGCTCACCGGCCCAGGTGCCGGCGGTGACGGCGATGACGAAGGCGAACGAGTGGGTGGCGTGCCGGTGCCCGCCGGAGACCTCGGAGATCACCTTGCAGGCCATATGCGAAATCGGGCCGAGCACATGGGAAATGGTGCCGCTGGGATGATCGGCGTCGGGCAGCAGTGCCGCCCCCGCGGTGAGGAAGGTGCCCATCACCAGATCGACGGTGCCGATGTGCCCGGCCTGGATCGCCGGGAAGGTCAGAATCGAAAGCGGCAGCGCGGCAGCGGCTCCGGCCCACGCGAGAGCGCCGCTGGTCGCATGTGAATGTCCTAGCACCGCCTCGAGGTTAGCCGATCTTGATCATCGGGTGGCGAACGACCGTGGGCGAGCGAGGTTCAGCGGTCCCGCGCCACCGAATCGGCAGCGGCACAGGGCAGGTCAGGCGCGCACCGAGGCCGCGCCGCCGAGGTAGATGCGGCTGCGTCGACAGGCGGTGCGGGCGGGTGGCCTCGGCGGGAGAGGGCGCCCGGCGGGCACGAGTCCCGGGTAGTACCCGCGCTCGTGCAGGTCGACCTCGATCGGTTCGATGGGTGCCGAGCGCCGCGGTCCGGGGTCCGCGGGCAGGTGGGCGGACAGGTCGGGGGGAAAGTCCGCACCGCATTTCCGGCCGCCGGTCTGGCATTAGCTGACAATAGTGAGATACGCTCCGGGACAAGACGTTCGACAACGGAAGGGGACGCGCTGTGTCCACAGCCTCGGCGGTCAAGGTACAGATTCAGACGATCGGAGCGGGATTCATGTTCTCCCGCGAGGCCAAGGCGTTCGGTGCCGCGGCCGGAGCCACGGCGTTCCTCGGTCCGTATACGCGCGGGCGCGGCGGGGTCCTCGGCGATGTCGACGCCGACGTGGTGACCTCCGCGTTCGGCTTCTTCCCGGCCGAGACCATTCGCGCGGCATGGGAGTCGCTGGATATCCCCGCGGAGAAGGCGGCGGCCGGCTATCTGGGGGTCTGTCAGGATTTCGGGCGGCGCAAACTGGGCGGATTCGACCGTGCCGGACGGCTGGCCGAACTGCTGGCTCCCGTGGCCGCGGCAGCCGATCCGGCGGGTGCGGCACTGTTCGCGGGCTGGCGAGCGCTGCCGCTCGCGACCGATGATCCGGCCCGCGCGATGCAACTGATCCAGGTACTGCGCGAGTTGCGGGGCGGGCTGCACCTTCTGGCCGTGCGGGCCAGTGGGCTGACCCCGCAGCAGGCGGTACTCATCGGCGGCTCGCCGCGCAACAGCGGCGTCGATCAGGCACGCGAGTTCGGCTGGCCGGAGCCGTACCAGGAGATCACCCCCGAGTTGCGGCAGCGGTGGGAGGCGGCGGAGGCGCTGACCGACGAGTTGATCGCCCCCGCGTTCGCGGTCCTGGACGAAGGGCAGGGTGCGGAACTGGCCGAATTGCTCACGACCGCCGAGGGTTTGATCTACAACCGCTGAAGCGGTCGGAAGGTGGCCGCTCGTGGCGAATGCCACGGGTAACCACCTTGCCGCACAGGCGATTTCGCGCCGATCAACGCAGGGCCGGGATGACCTCGCGTTCGAACAGTTCGACACCGGAGGTGTCGTACGCGGCTTCGGGGAAGTTGACGATCGCGTATCCCAGGCCCAGATCCCGCAGCGCGCTGAGCTTTTCGGTGATCTGGTCGGGCGTGCCGTGGGTGATGGCCCTGTCGATCCAGCTGTCGGCCGCTTCCTTGCCCAGGACCGGCGCCAGGCGCGTGTGCAGTGTGGTGAGGCGGTCTTGGATCTCGGCCTCGGTCGCGCCGGTGACCACGGTGGTGTTGGCGCTACGCACGATCGCGTCGAAATCGGTGCCGACCTCGGCGCAGTGGCCGCGCAGCAGTTCGGATTTGCGCGCGAAATCCTCGCCGCTGAAATTGGTGTACTGCGCGTACTTCGCGGCGATCCGCAGCGTCACCTTCTCCCCGCCGCCGGCGATCCAGAGCGGAATTCCGCCCTCCTGCAACGGAAGTGGCCGCACGATCGCGCCGTCGACCTGATAGTGCTTACCGTCGAGCGTGGCCTCGCCGGTGCTCCACGCCTGCCGGAAGATCTGCACGCCCTCGTCCAGCCGGGCCAGGCGCTCACCGGCGGTGGGGAAGCCGTATCCGTATGCGCGCCACTCGTGTTCGTACCATCCCGCGCCGATGCCCATTTCGACCCGGCCGCCGGAGATGATGTCCACCGTGGCCGCGACCTTGGCCAAATAGGCCGGGTTGCGGTAGCTCATCGCGGTACACATCTGGCCGAGCCGGATGCGTTCGGTGCTCGCCGCGAACGCCGACATCAGCGTCCACGCCTCGTGGGTCGCCTCGGTGGTCGGCACCGGCACGGTGTGAAAGTGGTCGAACACCCACAGCGACTCCCAGTCGTCGTTGGCGTCGGCCCGGCGGGCCAGATCTCGCATCACCGTCCACTGTGCCGCGGGTTCGATGCCGACCAGATCGAGCCGCCAGCCCTGGGGGATGAAGATACCGAAGCGCACGGTCCAACTCCTTCGCGTCCGTGGGGTCCGGGATGGGCCCCGGCCGCGGCGGATCGCGCCGCGGTACCGGGTCCACTGTCGTGGGTCTGTGCCCGGTCGGCAACTTCGCGGGCCCCGGACCCGCTCAGTCGTCGCTCGGTGCGGCCCGCGGCCAGGAGCGGCCGCTGCTGGGCAGGGCGGCCGGATCGGTGGTCAGCACACGGGATTTCGCGGCGGCCGGGGTCGCGAGGGCGGCCTCCGCCTCCGCGCTGCCGCGCTCGTCCAGTTCGGCGACGCCGACCAGCACGACCAGCATCATGGTCACCAGCGTGACGGTCATGATCAGGGGCGTGAGCAGCTGCACCGGATCCACGCCGCTGCCGCCCATCGCCATATCGTGACCGGTGAGCCGGTCCGCGGACATCGAGGCCATTCCGGTGTAGTGCATACCGCATACGGCCAGCCCCATGATCATGGCCGCGCCGAACGTGGCCGACAGACCCTGCACATGCAGCATGAACCACAGCGCCGCGGTCGCGGCGACGACCGCGATGACCACCGACAACAGCACCACCGAGAAGTTGTAGTGCATCGCGACGTCCGCCCGCATCGCGAACATGCCCATGTAGTGCATGCCCGCGACACCGAGTCCGGTGACCGCGCCGCCGATCGGCAGTGCGAGGGCCTCGCGCCGCCAGCGTACGACCAGCGACAGTCCGACCCACACCACCACGATCGCGACGACCGCGCTGAGAAGTGTCAGCGGCAAGTTGTATCGGATGCTCGCCCCGTGAATGGAAAAGCCCAGCATGGCGGTGAAATGCATGACCCAGATGCCGGCGCCGCCGAGCGAGATCGCCGCGGCCACCAGCCAGCCGCCGGGACGTTTCGATTCACGGGCGTGGAAGGCGCATCGCAGTCCGAGCACCGAGCCGATGACGGACATGACGTACGCCAAAGCCGGGGTCACCCAGCCGTAGCTGAAGTAGTCGAGTTCTAGCACGTGACACTTCCAAACTTCCTGAACAAGCGATCTCGGGGACCATAGTTCAACTCGACGGGGATGTGAAGCTGATCGTTTACCCGAGTAGGTACGCCGGTGTGACCATCGGGCGGACGTTGTAGACGAAGTTCTGCCGCAGCTCGTGGTAGGACTCGTTCGGGGCGAAGAAATTGCGGTGCATCTGTGTCAACTCCTCTTCCCGATATGCGGCAAGGGGTTTGGCGGCCTCGTCGGCCGCGCGGCGTTGTTTCTTGGCCAGCAAACGCTCGGCCAGCTCCGGTGCGGCAGCCAGGGTGGTGGCCTCCTGCCGCGCCCAGGTCCAGAAGTCGTCGGCGGTGCCCGGGATCGCGCGGTCGGCCAGGCCCAGGGTCACCGCCTCGCGCGCACCGACCGGCAGCGGAGTGCTGGTGAGGCGGGCGGCCTCGGCGGCACCGACGCGACGCGGTAGTGAATAGGTCCAGTACTCCGAGCCGTACAGCCCCATCAGCCGGTAGTGCGGATTGAGCACCACCGACTCGCGGCACCAGACCTCGTCGGCGGCCAGGGCCAGCATCACTCCGCCGGCCGCGGCGTTGCCGGTCAGTGCGGAGATGACCAGTTTGTCGGTCGTGGTCAGGATGGCCTCGACCAGGTCGTCCATGGCCGTGATGTTGCGCCAGGACTCCTGCGCCGGATCGGCCGCGGCCTCGATGACGTTGAGGTGGATGCCGTTGGAGAAGAAGTCCCGGGCCGGGCCGAGGACCAGGACGTCCACCGGGCGGCGGGAGGCGTGGCGGTAGGCGTCGAGCAGCCGGCGGCACTGCCGGGTGTCCATCGCGCCTCCGGCGAAAGCGAATTCGAGGTAGCCGACACCGGCCTCCTCGCGATAACGCAGTTCGGACCAGGTGTCGCGCTCGGCGGCCTCGGCCGGGGTGATCGGCGCCTCGGGGACGTCGGTCAGTTCGGCGGCCAGCACGTCGGCGGCGGGGCGTTTGAAGGTGGCCGGGCCGCCGGGGACGCGGCGTGGACGCAGCTGCGGAATCCACACCGCCCCATCGACGGTCGCGCGGCAGATCGCGCCGTCGCGGGTGGCGATGACCGAGCCGGGCTCGCCACGCAGCCGGTCCTCGTGGTGGCCGCCGTGCACGAAGTACTCGCGTCCGAACAGCTCGTCCACGACGCCGGGCTGGGAGTCGGCGGCGCGCAGCTTGCGCAGGATCGCCGCGGTGCTCTCGGTCGACCAGTCGATTCGGCGGAACTGCTGCGAGTGGTACGGGCGCAGCTGTCCGCGCACGTCGGATCGCGAATAGTCCAGTGGTTCGGGCTCGTAGTCGCCGGCGAAACGTTCCACGGCCAGCAGTACCGCGCAAACGGCGGCGTCGGCGGCCTCGTTGCGGTACAGCTCGCTCTTTCCGCAGTCGGCGACGGGGAACGGGACGCTCGCCCAGATCGGGCCCGCGTCCATTTCGGCGACGGCCTGCAGGACGGTCACGCCCCATTCGGTGACGCCCTCGGAGATGGCCCAGTCCAGGGAGGACGGGCCGCGGTCGCCCATCGGTCCGGGATGCACGATCAGCACCGGGTACCGGGTCCAGACGTCCTCCGGGATCGCGGTGGTGAGCATCGGGGCCAGGATCAGATCGGGCCGGAAGGATTCCACGCGCGCTCGCAGCAGATCGTCGCTGAGGGCCAGTTCGACCCCGATGTCATGTCTTCCCCGCAGTTCGGTGTGAACGCGCTGGGTAAGACTGTTGAATGCGCTGGCGACCAGCAGGATGCGCACGGTGCTCCTCCATCAGGGATGTTTCGGGAACCGCACCACGAGCGGGTGGTGGTTCAGTCCGAAACTAGCCAAGTGAGGGCCCGGACGCATCTTTGCGAATGCCGTTGGGCATCCGATCCGACTGTAGGCCGTCGCGTTGAGTTGTGTTGGCCGACAAGCTATCCGAGCACGGCCAAGGCCGCATTCCGGACATTGGCTATCGGCAGGCTATCGGCAGGGTCGACGTGGGGTGGTTCGAATCGCATAGTCGAGGGCCGATGCGGTGAACGGTCTTCAGGACCGGTCGAGGGATTGGCATCCTGTCAGCAAGCGAATTTCGCCAGGTGTCGAGGCGGAGTTCGGATCCGGTGTTCAGAGGTGTGGACATCCGTGCGCGAGCGGGTCGGCCGCGCCCGGACGCTACGCGCGGGTAAAGGTTCGTGAACAGGGACTTTGGTCCTCGAATCGGCTGTGCGTCAACGCAATCGGGCCATTGTGATGCTGCGGGCCGTAGATACTACGCTTGCGATCGCTTCTTCGGAAGACATTCCGCACAGATCGGTGAGTGTGAAGAATGCCTCGGCACTCATCACCACGGCGAGGTCCTGACGCATTTGCGTCAGCGTCTCAGGAGTGAGGTTCGTCAGGGGGGCGAGGACGGCTTCGATGAGCCCGAGACGGTAGGCGGGGCGCAGGATTTCGGCCGGCCGGACGATGGCCGCGGCCATCGTCGCGCGCACCGCCGGGGCGTGGGTGTATACGTGCCGCAACAGGTATTCCGTCGCGTGGGCCACCCGTTCGGCCGGATCGGTGACCTGGGCGACCGGCGCCATGATCTGCTCCGCGCCCGGCCAGGATTCGTGCATCGCCTCGCGTAGCAGGGTGGCCAGGTCGGGGAAGTAGCGGTAGGCGGTGGCCTCGGAGACCCGTGCGGTCCGGGCGACCTCGGGCATGGTCACCTCGCCGCCGGCGTCGATGAGGGTGCGCGCCGAGTCGAGGATCGCGCGCCGGGTGCGCTCCTTCTGGTTCGTGCGGCCGCCGCGTGTCGCGGTCGATGTGGACTCGGCCTGTCGGGCCACCTCGCTCACCTCCGTAATCGGTCTATGCCGAGAGCATACTCTCTTCATGAGAGTTGACTTGCATAACGGTGGTGGCGGGTCTACGTTGATGAGAGTCCACTCTCACGAAGAAGGAGTCGCCATGGCCGAGTACGGCATTCGGGTTCCCGGCATCGGACCGGTACCTGTCACTGTGACCGAAACCGGTTCGGGCCCGGTTCATCTGCTGCTGCACGGCGGGGCGGGCCCGCAGTCGGTGCAGGAGTTCGCCGAGCGCTACGCACTGGCTCGATCGGTGCGGGTGCTGACCCCGGTGCACCCCGGCTTCGGCGGTACGCCCCGGCCCGAGGCGCTGGCCACGATCGCCGACCTGGCCAAGGTCTACCGCGCTCTGCTCGACGAACTCGGGCTGAACGAGGTGACCGTGATCGGCAATTCGATCGGCGGCTGGATCACCGCGGAGATGGCCGCCCAGGGCAGCGACCGGATCGCCGCCGCGGTTCTGGTCTGCGCGGTCGGGCTCGAGGTGCCCGGGGTGACCCCCGTGGACTTCTTCGGTCTGGGGCTGGACGAGATCGCCGACTACAGCTACTACCGGCCCGACGCCTTCCGGATGGATCCGTCCACCTTCAGCCCGCGGCAACTCGAGGCGATGGCCGCGAATCGCGTTGCGCTGCAGGTCTACGGCGGCGAGCGGATGGCCGATCCGTCCCTGACCGGGCGGCTGTCCGGGGTCGAGGTCCCGGTTCTGGTGCTCAGCGGCGTGAGCGATCGGATCGCGCCGCCGGAGGTCGGCCGGGCCTTCGCCGCTGCCATTCCCGGCGCCCGATACGAACTGCTGCCCGAGACCGGGCATCTGCCGCAGCTGGAAACCCCCGATCAGCTGGTGACGGCCCTCGCGGCTTTCGCCGACGGAAAGTAGGCAGAGGTCATGACAGAGGTACTGATCACCGGACAGGAGAACGCCGAGGTCGCACTGACCGGCCCGGTCGTGCTGCGAATTCTGGAAGACGGCAGCGCCACCGGCCACCGGCTCGGGGTCGCCGAGATCGAGGTCGCCCCGCACACCCAGGGGCCACCGCAGCATCGCCATGCCCGCCACGACGAAGGGTTCTACGTCGTCTCGGGAACCGTGCGCTTCACCGTCGGCGCCACCGACCACGATGTGCCCGCGCGCACCCTGGTCATGGTCCCGCCCGGCGCACCGCACACCTTCGCCAACCCCTTCGACGAACCCGCGGTCATGCTGAACACCTTCACCCCCGACCTGTACGTGCAGTACTTCCGCGACCTGCGCGCCATGATCGAAGCGGGCGAGCCGATGACCCCGGAGAACGTCGTCGAGGTGATGGCGCGTTACGCGACCACACCGGTCGAGGATCATCGGCACTGAGCCCGAACCTGGTGTCGCCGAGAGGCTTCCGGAGTGGATTCGGCTGATGTTGTAAAGCTGTGCGGCGCCGCATATTTCAACTCTGTTCGTACGGAACTCGGAATCGTCCCGCCCGGAGCGTGGGCCGTCGGATACTCCCTGATTGCGATCCGGTCATCGGAATCGCCGCCCGCATACCGGTCTGGGCGAGGTTCGCGAGCGGCGGGACGGTCGGGGTCTCGCCGCCTCGGGCTGGACGTCACCGCGAGCAGAGGTCCTGTGCGGCGCAAGATGTGTCGTCGCGGAGCCGGTTCCGGGCGTCCGGCGCGAACCGGCCCGGCGCAACACGGCTCGACATCCCCGCCCGGCCGCAACGCCGGATAGCGGCATACAGCTTCACCTTCGACCGACGCGACGACACGTCCAACTCCTCTGCGCCCTTGTCGGCAGCACAGATCCTTGCAACACAACCCCCGACGTGGTGTCGAAATTCGCTGGTTCCAACATCTTCGGAAAACAGGCGACGTCGATGTTCACCTGCACACGTTGCCGGCATTCACCTGCATGTGGTGGGAGCGTTGTAATCCAGCCGATACGTGATACGTCGATGGATCTTTATTCCGCCCCGGGTTGTCGGCTCCTGCAGAGGAATTCACGCAAACCCGCGTGGCCGAGTTTTCCGGGCCGAGTAGCCGTTCTCCGACCACGGCGGAAATACCGCGCAGGATTCGACTTTCGGCATCCCGGAGGTCGAACTCGGCCTGGTCGCCGTCGGTGGCAGTGCGCTGCGCCCGGCACAGCGGATTCCCGGTGTCCCCGCCACGATTGTTGCCGGGGCGGTGAGAGTCGGCACCTCCGGCACAATATCTCTGTGCGACACATTAATTCGTGTTCGTGGGACGGCCGGAATCGCCGTCGCCGACGATTTGTCTCACGCGGATGATATGTTGTGTCGGCGTCCGGACTCCACCGAGGTGCGATGCCGAAATACAGGGGCCGGGGATCCCTCGGATGGAGTTCTCGCCGAGCAGGGGGCATGGGTCCGGACGGGTTGACCGATGCGCGAACGCAGGCGCATGGGCGATGATGGGGGCGTGGGATGGAATCCGAGGCAGTGGGGTGCTGCTGTTCGGGATCTCCTGGTTCGGGGCGAGATGGTTCGCGGGGGACAGGCCGAGGCGCGGGCGCGGCGGGCGCTCGGATTCGCCGCAGGGGTGGGTGTGGTGCTGTGGGTGGTGACCCATACGCAGGTGATAATCGCCCAGGACCGGATGGTGCAGGCGTGGTGGACCCCGGCAGTGGTGGCTGGGCTGCTGATCACCGGAACCGGGCTGGTCGCGGCGTCGCTGACGGTCGGGGGCCGGGCAGTCGGCCTGCTCGCGGGCTGGCTCGCGATCGTGATGCTCGCCGCGCTGTTGACGTTGCCGATCGCCGGGCGCTACAGCTGTTTCGGTCCGTCCGGCACCTGGATTCCACCGCTGGTGGCGGCGACCGCGGTGGCGGGCGTACTGGCCTGGCGGCGGTGGTGGCCGGTCTATCTGCTGGTGTCGGGGGTGATCGCCGCCGTCATCGACGCATACGTGTCCGGCGGCACCGGAATCCACGCCGTCGCCGAGGATCTCGTGCGTACCTGGGGTGTGCAGGGGTTCTTGACCTGGACCGCGGCGCGTCTGCTGGCCGCGGCGATCGAGTTGGACGCTGTGACCGCGATAGTGGTGCGGCAGGCGACCGTGGCCGCGGGCGCCGAGGCCACCGACCGGGAACGCACCCGGTTCGCCGGGCTGATCCACGACAACGTCCTGGCCACCCTGCTCGATGCCGCCCGCGACGGCAGTGCCGAGCGGTTGCGGCGCTCGGCCCGGCGTACCCTGCGCCAGCTCGACACCAGCCCCCATGAACACCGCGTCGAGGACACCGACGGAGTGCGGGAGGCGATCGAGGTGCTGCGCGCGGAGGCGGCGGAGCACGGCATATCCGTGACGATCGACCTCGCGAACCGGGCCCGCGCGCTGCGTATACCGCGCGAGGTGACCACCGCGCTGGCCGGTGCGCTGGGTGAGGCGGCGCGCAACAGCCTGCGGCATGCCGCGCCCGACGGACGCGCGGTCGCCCGGGTGGTGCGGATCGCGGTGGACGAAGGCGGGATTGTCGTGCGAATCATCGACAACGGAGCCGGATTCGATGTCGAGCGGGTGAGCGTGGAACGGCTGGGCGTTCGCCAGAGCATTCTGTGGCGAATGCGGTGCCTGCGAGGCGGAAAAGCGGAGATCGAGTCGTCGCCTGGCGGCGGGACGACGGTGACGCTGCGATGGACCCACACCGATCCGCGAGAGCCCCGCCCGCCCGCGCTGATCGGCGTGCGGGGCCTGTCCGGAGTCGTGATGATGGCGCTGTTGTGCTGGGCGGTGGGCATGCTGCTGCTCGGGTATGTGCGCGGCGGTGATCCCGTCGTGGCCTACAGCGGCTTCGGCCTGGTCGCCGCGGCCGGTGCGGTGGTGCTGATACCCCGGGACGACCCGCTGCCCGCGGCGGCGACCTGGTCGGTGGTCGCGGTGGGTCCGCTGGCCGCGTTCATCGTCAACCTGGGCCCGCGCGCGGCGCACCACGCCGTCTGGGTCATCGTCGCCTACTCGTATGTGCTTGCGCTGCTTGCGATTCGGGGCCGGGTCGCGGCGACCTGCGTCGCGCTGCTCGCGGCCGGCGTCGCCTACGAACTCGGGGGCGGTTCGCAGGGGGCCGCGCTGAACGGCACGGCCGTCGCCGGGGCGACCGTCCTGGCCGCGGCCGCGTTCACCCTCTACATGCGGCCCATGCTGCGCTCCTATCACGGGGCCCGCGCGGATATCGCCCGGCATGCCGGAGCGGAGGCCCGCGCGGCGGCACAGAGCCGCGAACGCCGCAGTCAGATGGCCTATCTGTCGCGCACCGCCCGCCCGATGCTCGAATACCTGGCCGCGGGTAACACGCTGAGTCCGCAGCAGGTGCGCGAATGTCGTTTGCTCGAGGCCGAATTGCGCGATCGGCTGCGCGCGCCCGGCCTGGCCGATCCGGCACTGGTTCGCGCCGCGCGCGCGGCCCGCACCCGGGGCGTGCGGCTGACCCTGCTCGATGACGCCGGACCGGGCCCCGAGGACCGCGAGTTGCGTGCCGCGATCGTGGAAACCGCTGTGTCGTACCTGGATTCGGTGACTCAGGGCCGTGTAACGGTCCGGGTCCTGCCGCCGGGCCGCGGCTGCGCCGCCACGATCGTCATCGTCGAGCCGGACACCTACCGCCGGGTGGAGATCGACGCGGCGGGTGTGCCTTCGGCTACCACCGAACCGGTCGCCGCGGGCTGAGCGACCGGCTGGCGCGGGCTCAACCCAGATGTCTGTCGAGCTCGTCGGTTGTCAGGTCTCCGGACTCACCGGGGCGGTTCACACCAGCCGATTGTTGGCGTCGATGTCGTGATCGGGGGCGTCACCGGCGGCTGGCTTCCACGCACGCACCCGCGCCTGGACACGAGCAGAAGCGATGGCGGCCAATGCTTTCGGCGCATCAGCGGCCAGCGTGGTGATCGGCCGCGACACTGTCGGATCCGAGGTCAGCGAACACACCTGGTTCTGCCCGCATCACCGAGATATCCCCGGCACAGTCACCACCGACCGCGACCGAGATCGCCAGATCCATCGCGATCTTGCCGGGATTATGGACCGCGAGGGGTTTGTGCCACGGGGACAGGGCTTTCGACAATCCCAGTGGGGGACAGGGCGTGATAAGAGGCATGGTGGTCTCCCTTTACTCTTGCGCTGATCGTTTCTTCTGCTAACGCGTGGTTGCCAAGGTTGGGTTGTGGCTCGCTACTTCCAGTAGTGCTCCGAGATGGGCTGCCCGGCAATGCATCTGTCGTCCGTTATCGTCCGTCTCAGATTCCCGCGCGTGTCGAGGTAGGTGGAGACTCCGGGCCATGGCCCACAACCACTTACGCAACTGGTCAGTTGTCGACACCACCAGAACCGTATTTGGATAGTGCTGGGCCGCATAGGTTTCCGATGCGATCGCCGACATCTGGAAACTTGCTGACATTACCGGCGGCTACGGCCTCGGCACCAGCCCGCTGGCCGAACAGACCCACCTCTACCGCGGCACCGGTGCTGCACATCGTTAGGGCCGGTTAGCCAGCACCGCTGAAAACCAACCACAGCACCCAGGTTCGAGCATCATGATCTTGCGTTCGGGCGGTTGCCCCAACCGCGGCGCCGCGACACCGACTGTCGAGCCAACCTCTTCCCTGCGGCAGAAAGCGATCCGGAAAACGAACAGAACCGAACCAGCAAAGACGTTGTCAGGCAACCGGTTCGAGGTCACTAATGGAAAGGGCGGGCCGCCAACGCAATCCGGCATCATCACCCGGATAGAGCATTCGAGCAGGAGGCTTTGCCATGCCTATTTCACCGAATCAGGGGTCGACCGGAGGCGGGACCACCGTCACCATCACCGGCACGAATCTCAGCGGCGCCACCGCGGTGCATTTTGGTTCCAAGTTGGCCACGATCACCGCCAACACGGCCACATCAGTCACGGTGACATCTCCGTCGGGGGCCGGCGCGGTCGGTGTGACCGTGGCCACTCCGGGAGGGACCAGCAGTCCCTTGTCATTCTTCTACGTCGGAGCACCGTTCAAGGCCACCCTGTCTCCGGTCTCCGGTGTGACCGCGGGCGGTAACACGGTGACTATCGCCGGAACCGGTCTGTCGACCGCCACTTCGGTGAGCTTCGGCGCCAACTCTGCTGCCCCGACAGTGGTCAACGACACCACATTGACCGTGGTCGTACCCGCAGGCACGGCGGCCGGGTCGGTGGGCGTCAGTGTCATCACTGCGGGCGGAACCAACAACGGCCTGTCGTACACCTATGTCGATGCACCTACCGTCACCTCGGTGTCCCCGACTTCTGGTCCGACTTCCGGCGGTACCGCAGTGACCATCACCGGCACCAATCTCACAACCACACAATCGGTCACAGTTGGTGGTGCCACGGCGCCATTCTCGGTCATCTCCGATACCGAGATCTCCGCGGTCACCCCAGCGGGAACCGCTGGCGCCGCCGATGTCGTGGTTACGACCAGCGGGGGCAGCGTGACCGATACCGGCGCCTTCACCTACGTCGCCGCACCTGGGATCTGACGTCGTCCGGGTCGTAAATCAGCGGCCATCCGATGACCCCACGCCGTCCTCGGGTAGACAAGCTCCCGTCTTTCTGCCCGGGGCCGGCACCCGTCCCACCGCCATCCCCTGCGCCGAATGCTCGGTCCCCCGACCAGATCGGGTTGTGGCACGCTGTCCAAGGAGATGTTCATGTCCCCGACCATTACTTCCTTGTCCCCGACTGCAGGCCCCGCCGCAGGGGGTAACAGCGTCACCATCACCGGTACCGGGTTCACCGGACCTGCAACGGTACGATTCGGCGGCACCGCAACCACATTCACCATCGCCTCCACCACCCAGATCACCGCCATCGCCCCTGCCGGCACCGGCACGGTGCAGGTCACCGTCACCACTTCGGCCGGAACCAGCAACGGGGCCGCCTACACCTACTCCGGAACACCGTCCCTGACCAGCGTGAGTCCAGGCCAAGGACCCACCTCGGGCGCAAACACGGTCACCCTGACCGGCACCAACCTCACCGGCGCCACCGCGGTCACCTTCGGCACCACCGCCGCCGGGTCGTTCACCGTGGTCTCGGCTACTCAGATCACCGCTGCAGCCCCTGCCGGGACGGGGACGGTGCAGATCACCGTCACGACGGCGGGTGGGGTCAGCAACGGTGTCGGCTACACCTACGTCCCGGTTCCGTCTTTGACCGGTGTGAGCCCGAATTCAGGCCCGCCGGCCGGTGGCACCACGGTCACCTTGACCGGCACGAACCTGGCCGGTGCCACGGCAGTGACCTTCGGCACCACCGCCGCCGGGTCGTTCACCGCGGTCTCGGCTACCCAGATCACCGCTACAGCCCCTGCCGGGACGGGGACGGTGCAGATCACCGTCACGACCGCGGGTGGGGTCAGCAACGATGTCGGCTACACCTACGTCCCAGTGCCCTCCTTGATCAGTGTCAGTCCGAACCAGGGACCCACCTCGGGCGGAAATGCAGTCACCCTGACCGGCACGAATCTCACCAATGCCACCAGAGTCACCTTCGGCACCACCGCGGCGGTGTCGTTCACCGTGGTGTCGGCCACTCGGATCACGGCAGTGGTCCCGGTAGGGGGTGCCGGGGCCGTCGGTGTCACGGTCGTCACCCCGGGCGGCGCCAGCACCCTGCTCAGCAGCTACTTCTACCTCAACATCCCTGCCCTCGCCGAGGCCGCCCCGACCTCGGGTCCGCTCGCGGGCGCGAACACCGTCACCCTGACCGGCATGAATCTCACCGCTGCCACAACGGTGATGTTCGGTACCACCGCCGCAACGTCGTTCACCGTGGTCTCGGCCACCCAGATCACCGCCACAGCACCCGCCGGGACAGGCACCGTGCAGATTACCGCCACCACACCGGGTGGAGTCAGCAACGCAGTCCCCTATACCTACTTGATGGCACCTACCATCACGGGACTGAGCCCGAACCAAGGACCTACCACCGGCGGCAACACCGTCACCATCACCGGCACCAACCTCGCCCAGACCACCACAGTGCTATTCGGCACCACACCCGCGGCGTTCACCGTCGTCTCCAACAGCCAGATCGTCGCTATCGCCCCTGCGGGAGCTGGCGGACCTGCCAATGTCACCGTCACCACCCCAGGCGGCATCAGCACAGCAGCGACCTACACCCGAGTCGCCCCACCCACCATCTGATCCTTCGGCCCGCGGCCATGGAGACTGTCCGAAATCCGGCTGTCCCCAATTTCGGTGACAACGGGCAGGGTCGCCGGTCCGTGCAAGTTGTGAATGCGCCTGTGGGCATGGTGTTTTCGGGTCACCACCATATGGACGACCTCCGGCTGGGGCACGGTTACCCGGATAGGTTGGGAGTGCCGCCCTCGCGGCCGCATTCATCGCTTTGACCGCTGCCACGTCGATGACCTGATCATCGTGACCGACCTGTTCACCAACCGCAGAAATCACCCGTCGTCCCTGGCCGCACCGCGACTACGTTGCCGGCGCCGGACCGGCTAGGGCAATTCATCGACCTCGCCCGGCCGATCGGGGTGATCATGACCGACAGCGAGCCGCACGCAATTCCGCCGACTCCGCCGATGGTTTGCCTGGTCGCAGTCCGTGGTCGATGGCATCCTGGCGCAACCATTTCGACAACGTGACCGGATGGACCGAGCTCGACTGCGGTTTGTTCGGCCGGTTTGCCTGCCCGGACCAGAGCGATGGCTCGGGTCCGGAATTCGGTGGGACAAGCGCGTGGCACGCGAGGCAGCCTTTTCGGTAAGACTGTCACTCAGCAACCCGAGACGGAACCCAACCGGTGGGGCAGGTCAGTTCATCGCAGGCCACGAATTCCGTGTCAGCCCGCAGGCTGACCGGTAGTGGATGGCCCACTATCACGGACGCTAATTGAACGGCGCTGTGACCGCTCTGGTGTTCGAGGTTCACCGCGGGGTGTGGGCACCGAGTTGACAGGATTGAAGAGCCGTCGTTCAAGGAGGGCAGCACGAAGGCATGCGATTCGTCGTTCCGGCCCGCCACAATCGCGGTGGAGTAATCGATGCCAAGTCAAACTTGGCGCTGATGCGTTCGGGCTGGTTCTCGACGTGGGCTGGATCGAAGGCGATGACGGCCGAGGTGCCTGATCCTGCCGCGATCACGAGGCGGTAGCCGACACGGGCACCGAAGCTCTCGGGTGACCGTAGCGTGCACAGCGAATTGATTCCCCGATGATGGGGCGAGACACTGTATTTCGAGATCCGTGCCGGACTGTATCGGGTTCCGATCTCAGGACGATGGCCTTTGCCTCGCGCCACCGTCCAGCGAGTTCGTCACCTGTAAGGAGCTCACGGAACAGATGTCTGCCACGAACGTGACACGATGGCAGATGCCGGTCGCCGCGGGCTGAGCGGCCAGCTCGCGGGGATCTATTTCCTTGCGTAACTGCGGAACTGGAAGCTGTTCTCGTCGTTGATCGAGCGGGTGCGTCCGGTGGTGAAGGCGAGTACGAACTGCGGGGGGATTTCGGGGGCGTAGGCGTCGCCGGTGACTTTGGCGTCTACTTCGGTGACTACAATAACTGTTGCGAATTCAATTGTGGCGGCGAAGATTTCAGCGCCGCCGAGGATCCAGACTTCTTCGGGGTCGGTGATCGCGAGGGCTTCGTCGACCGAGCCCGCGCGTTCGGCGTCCGGGGCGAACCAATCGGGATTGCGAGTGATGACTATCGTGCGGCGGTCGGATTCGGCATGTGCTTCTTCGGGGAGCGCGTCCCAGGTGCGGCGACCCATGATGATGGTGCGGCCGCTCGTGACGTCCTGGAAGTGCTGTACATCCTCGGGGATCTGCCACGGGATGCTGCCGTCCGCGCCGATGACGCGGTCGGGGGTCTGAGACCAGATGAGCCCGATCGTGCGCTTGCTGTGCTCGGTCATACGCGGTCACCACCTTCGCTCGACTGGATTACCTCTGCTGACTGCCTCGTCGATCGTCCGGCCGGTCACCCCGGTGATGCGCGAATCGCGCCGGTCCTGGTGGTTGCGCGCTCACCACCACTTCCGGATCGGTCGCATCGCCCGGCCCAGCGCGGGCGCCAGGGATCGCGAGTAGTTCGCGGTCAGGTGATGTTCGTCGTGATAGATGAGGATATTGCCTGCGGAGACCGGGCAGGTGTTCGCCGCGCAGACCGCGTCGGTCATATCCAGGGGGAAGACGTTCGGGAATCTCGCGGCGGGCTCGGTCTCGGGTTTACCGCCACGGTGTGCCGCGGGTGGCCACCACGGTCAGGCCGCGATCGGTCAGCCGGGACCACACGTCCAGATAGTCCTGCAGAGTTTCGTCGCGGTCGGGAGTGGCATCGAGGGTGGCCTATGGACCCGACTTCGTGTCCGACTGATCGGTCCGCCACAGGAGCTGTTGCCATTGGCTCAGCGCAGTGACCAGGGCGCCGCAGCTCGCTTCCGGGACCACCGCTGCGGATCGCATTCGAGCATGTTTCGGTCCCAATGGCCGAGTTCGGCTGCGGCCTCATATGTTTCGCGCAGGAATTCGGCCACCAGCGCGTTCGGATCCTCCGCGGTACGCACCGTTTCATAGGGTAGGACGAATTCGCCCAGGTCGGAGTCGTAGGCTGCGCCGGGCACATGCAGCCGACGTTCACGGTAGCCCTCGGGTTCGGGATAGGAGTAAGCGTAGAACGCGCCTTCCGCGCCGCCGCCGGGCCAGAATCCGCAGCTGCTCAGCTCGTGGGAATAGCCCTCCACCATTACCCAATCGGCACAGTGTGGTGCACCGCCGCCGTGTTCGGGCGCGGTTCGTCCCGAAAAGCGGGTGCAGGCCAGATCCATTGCACCCCAATAGAAATGCACCGGACTGGATTTTCCGGTGAAGGCGGAACGGAACTCGTTGAGTAGCCGGTTGGCGTGCACGAGCTGCCGCCAGAACGTCTGCACGGATTGTGGATCGTAGGAGGTGTGCCGGGTGTCCTCGGCGAACGGAATCGACGGATCGACTTCATTGGGGCGGCCCTGAATTCGAGTCTCTAGCCCCAGCTCCTCGAGGGCTTGCATGGTTTCGGTGTAGAACTGTGCCACCGATTTCGGCGCGAGCGGCACGCTGCGAGTGTCGCCGTTGTCGGACCGGATCACCAGTCGGTGCGCGACGAAGTCGAATTCGATATCGAAGAGCCGATCGGCGTAGGGGATCGAAGAAGTCGTCAGCCCGCGCGGGCTCACATAGAGGGTTACCTGCCACCAGTGATTCAGCAAGGGTGCGTGTGCGAGCCGGATCTTGCCTACCACCTGTATCCACATGTGCAGGGTTTCGCGGGTATCGGTCCAGTCCGCCACTCGCAGCCGCGGCCACGCCGTGGTGGAAGTCGTCGTCTCCGACATATCAGTGATTCCCCTCGTCCTCGGTTTCGATTCAGGTCCGGAATCGGTGGAACGCTATGACCTCAGCGAGTGAACTTTCATCGCGACGCGATAACCACCGCCGTTGAAGAATGTCCACCTGGCCTGCATGTTTTTATTGCCGATCGTGGGCTTCGGGTATCACATACCATAGCTCGCACCGCCGCCCAGCCGACAGCAATGCATCGGCAACAGCCCGCTCCGTCCATTTGCCGCGTCGGCACTCCCGGCGACAGCGTGATCAGCGGCTGGATCACCGATCCGCAGGCCCTCGTGCGACCCTGCTGGCCGGCGCGGCCGCCCGCCTGGCCGCGACCGCGATCGCCCCGCCCGGGGCCGCGCGCCCCAGCCTCGCCCCCGTCACCTGACGCGGCGTCGCGGATTCTTGTGGTACGACATTGGGGAGCGTGACGCGAACGAGGTTAGCAGCCAAGCGTTTTCGTCGGCGTCCGCTCAGCTGTCCCTCATGATGTGCTGCGGCATAACCGATTTCGCCAACTGCGCTTCGAAAGCAGCACGCACGCATCCGCATGAATCAGTCACTCGCGGTGTGCAACTGGCGAAACCCGGTGCGCTCACCACCATTTCAGGATCGGTCGCATCGCCCGGCCCAGCGCGGGCGCCAGGGATCGCGAGTAGTTCGCGGTCAGGTGATGTTCGTCGTGATAGATGAGGATATTGCCTGCGGAGACCGGGCAGGTGTCCGCCGCGCAGACGGCATCGGTCATATCCAGGGGGAAGACGTTCGGGAATCTCGCGGCGGGCTCGGCTTCGGGGTTCACCGGGTTCAGGGCGTAGTCGCGGGGCAGCCCGCAGCTGGTGCTGTCGCCGCCTTCGGCCAGGCAGTCCGATGCGCGGTAGCGGATGCCGTCGTGGCGCAGCCAGGGCGTGTCGCGGATGGCGACGACGTTCAGATTGCGATCGGCCAGTTGGGACCAGACGTCCAGATAGTCCTGCGGGGTTTCGTCACCGGGGCCGTCCAGGGGGCGGGTGCCGGTGGTGAACACCCAGTCCGGACGTTCTTGTCCCAGCCGGTCGATCACCTGACGGGACCAGTCGCGGCAGTCCGGAATCGTCTCGCCCTTGTAGGAGATATCGTCCGAGACGGTCAGCGGGCAGCCCATCTTCAGCATCACCCGCACCCGGAAGCCGTGCTCGCGGCCGAGGATCTGCAAAGCCGGAATCCAGTGCTCGGCGTGGGAGCTGCCGACCACCGCGAGGGTGCGCTGGGCGTTGCGGTCGCCGTAGTCGCAGGTGATCAGGTCGGTCGTCGACCAGTCCGCGATGCAGCCGTCGGTGGTCGGATAGGGCAGATCCGCGGGCGCTTCCAGAACCGTGGGTCGCATCCGCGTCTGCGGGACCGGCGCGCCCGCGGCCAGCGCCTCCGCGCCCGGATACTGCGCCGGATCCAGCCATGCCGGTGGTTTGGGCCCGTTCGCGCCCATCGCCAGGTGCCAGGATGCGCTCGCGCCGATTCCCAGAACGCCGATCACCGCGACCAGTGCGCCGACGGGTCGCCGGAAACGCATCGGGATCGCGGGGACGGGAACCGCCTGCTCGACCCGCTGGGCCTGTTCGGCCGCGATCGCCCGCGCCGAACGCATCCGCAGCGGTTCCTCGACCAGGTGCCGGGTCGCGTACGCGAGCACCAGCGACACCCCGATGACGCCCAGGCCCCCGATGGGGCCGGCCATCGGCCTGCCACGCTCGGAGAGGTAGAAGATCAGGAACGGCCAGTGCCACAGGTACAGCGAATAGGCCATCGCGCCCAGCTCCACGGCCGGGCGCGTGGCCAGCCAGCGCAGCGGTAGCGGCCGGGCGGCGGGTTCGAGATTGTTACCCGCGAGGATGAGCGCCACCGCCGCGCCGACCGGGATCAGCGCCGCGGGGCCGGGGAAGACGGCCGCGCCGAACACCAGCTCCCCGCAGATCGCAACGATGACCAGCCCGGCGACCGCCAGTGGTGCGCGCATGATCCGGGGCATGGTCAGCCACGGTGCGGCGATCGCCAGCAGCCCACCGGCCAGCAGCTCCCAGGCTCGGGCGAACGAATCGTAGTAGTTCCAGCTCTGCTGGGCGTTCTCCCCGACCATCGCGTAGACGAACGACGCCACCGTGAGCACGCCCAGCAGCACGAGCAGTGCCGGGCGCACCTGCCCGGGACGTCCCAGCTTGCGCAGCGACCAGGCCACCACGGCCAGCGCCAGCGTGATGGCCAGATAGAACTGCCCCTGCACCGACATCGACCACAGATGCTGCAGCGGGCTCACCGATGGGTCGGCGGCCAGATAATCCGAGGACGCGAGCGCCAGATGCCAATTCTGGTAATAGAACGCCGAGGCCAGCGTCTGATCGGCCAGATCGGCCCACTGGGTGATCGGGCGCAGCGTCACCACCGCGAGCACCACGGCCGCGAGCACCACGACCAGTGCCGGAAGCAGTCGGCGCAGCGTGCGCCGCACGGTGAACAGCACGCGCACCGCGCCGCCGGATTCGATCTGCCGCACCAGCAGATCGGTGAAGAAGAAACCCGACAGGACCAGGAAGATATCCACACCGCCGGACACCCGCCCGAACCAGATGTGGAAGAGCACCACCAGCGCGATGGCCACACCGCGCAGACCGTCGAGATCCAGGCGGTATGCGGCCGCGGGACGGGCGGCGGATGAGCTCTGCTGTCGGCCGGATTCGACCGACTGTTTCGTCCTCCCCATCACTGAATGCAAAGCCGTTGTGCCAGTGCGTAATTCGCATCCGGTATCGGTCGGGCCAGTGAAACGGAACGTGTCAACGAGGAATCCGGCACATGAATTCTCTTATCACGTCCGGTAACGGGGGTCCAATCCGGACATTCCGAACGTGTCCCGCCGTCGCGGCCGGCGGACGCGGCCGCGACGGCGGGTCGGACCTGCTAACTGCCGGCGTTACCGGCCTGCCAGGTCTGCCACGGGACCTCCCAGTCGCCGTAGGTGTCCCACACCGGCAGGGCGGGACCGCCGGAGTTGGTGATCTCGACGACGTCGCCGATGCCGAAGCGGTCGTAGAACCACTGGGCGTTGTCGGGCGAGAGGTTCACACATCCGTGCGAGACGTTGCTGCTGCCCTGCTGCCCGACCGACCACGGCGCGGAATGCACGAATTCGCCGTCGTTGGATATGCGTTCGTCGAGCGCCACGGTCTCGCGGTAGTAACCGGGCTGTCCGGCGCAGGTGCCGTAGGTGCACGAGTCCATCACGATCGAGGGCTGCTTGTCGGAGATGACGTGCGGGCCTTCGTGCGAGGGGAAGCCGGGCGAGCCCAGGCTCATCGGCATCTGGTTGACCTGTTTGCCGTTCTGGAAGATGGTGAGCTGGTCGGTGTTGCCGTCGGCCTTGGCGACCCAGGCGTCGTGCACGGTGTAGTCGGCGCTGTTGTTCTCCGCCCCCAATACACCGTTGCCGAGGTCGAGGCCGACCACATCGGCCTCGATGTGGATCTTGGTGCCCGGCAGCCAGTAGTTCGGGCCGCGGTAGTGCACATCCTTGTCGTCGACCCAGTACCACGCGCCGGGTTGCGCCGGGGTGACGGTGACGTGCAGATGCTTCTGCACCTCGGCCTTGTTGGTCACCGGCTTGGTGAACTGGAACACCATCGGCTGTCCGACACCGATACCCGTATTGGCGACCACATCCGGTGCGGGCACGACGTTCGCGTAGGCGGTGCTGATGTTGTCCGTGGACATCGTGTTGACGGTGAAGTTCTGCTTGGTGTGCGCACCAGCGGAGTTCACCGCGTCGGCGGTGATCGTGTAAGCGCTGGAGAAGGCCAGCGAATCTGTGCTGGTCCAACTCAGGCCGTCGGGGGCCATGGTGCCGGCGAGCGGTTTGCCGTCCGGAGTGGTCGCCGTGACCGACGTGAGGTGGCCGCCCGTCGCCGAAACGGTGATCGGGACGCTCGGATTGATCGGGTTCGCGGCGGCCGGAACGTTGATCGTCGCGGCCGGGACCGTGGGCGTGGTGCTCTCGGCGGCGCTCCCGCCACTGCCGTGATCGCTCCCGGACCGGCCCAGGAAGACCGCGCCGACGGCGATCACGACGATCACCACGGCCGCGGCGACCAGGAGCCACGTCGCGCGTCCGGGGCCGGGCGTCGAGGTACCGGGCGCGGCCGGTCCGACCTTGGTGGGCGGTGCGACGGGCGTCGACGACGACAGAATCGTCGTCGGCGCGTCGGCGGGTCCGGGAGTGGCGGGTGCGCTCGGCGATGCCGCGGCCGGGATCGCGGTGGTCGCGGCCGCGTCGGCGCTCGGAATCGCGACTGTGGCCGCGTCGGCGTCACGCGGGGTGGTCGTGGCCTCCGCGCCGGCGGCGGTCTTGCCGGAATCGGACGCCTTGTTCGTATCGTCTTGCGTGCCAGCGTCTTCGGACGCGGCGCTGCCTGAGGTGGCGGAGGCGTCCCGGGGTGCGTCGGATGCGGCCGGTGGTGTTCCGGGTCGGCTGTCCTTGCCGGATGGTGGGTTGGCTTCGGTCGGTTCGCCGGGGGTCGATTCGGTCACGGTGTTCTGTTCGTCCTCACCGATCCCCGTGTTAGCGGTGGCCGGTATGTCGCTAGTGGTCGGTTCCTGGGCGGGCTGCGATCCGCTGGTGTGTTCGGGATCGTGGGTCTGGCTCATCGTGCCCGCACCCGGGTCAGTATTCCACGTCCACCTCCGCGCCTCTGCGCCCGTCCGCCCCCGGTCGGCGAGGACAGGGTGCGATCGTTACAACATTTTCGCATGCTTCGATCCTGCCGCACGATCGCGAAAAGGGCTCTCCCTCACAGGATTCGCACAGCGGAGCGAGACCTTCGCCGCGGTGCGGGCCGGGCCGCGGCGATCGCTCGCCGCGACCCGTTTCGACTCACTGTTCGGGTGCCAGCACCTTTCCGGAATCGGCCGCACGCACCAGAATCGCCTCGACCGGACAGGATTCCGCGGCATCGAGAATGCTCTCGTCCGGATCGGCCGATTCGGCGACCGGACTCGAATAGCCGTTCACGAGGGTGAAATGCGCCGCGGCCGTGCCCGTGCACATCCCCGAGCCGATACAGGTCTCGCGGTCCACCGAGATACGCCACTGATCGCTCATTCGCGCACTCCTACCACGTCACCGGCAGCGCGACGGGCCCGCGCACCAGTAGGCCGGTCTTCCACGGGACCTCCTCGGCCGGGACGGCCAGGCGCAGCCGCGGGAACCGGTGCAGCAGGGAGCCGAGCGCGACCTGCAACTCGACCCGCGCCAGTTGCGCGCCGAGGCAGTGGTGTACGCCGTGCCCGAAGGCGATGTGCGGATTGTGTCGCCGGGTCAGATCGAGTTCGGCCGGGTCGTGGAAGATCGTTTCGTCGCGATTGGCGGACTGGGTGTTGACGAATACCGCGTCACCGGCGCGGACGATGGTGTCACCCACCTCGACATCCTCCGTGGCCACCCGGGCGAAGGCGCCACCGGAACCGAGCTGCACGTAGCGCAGCAGTTCCTCGACCGCATCAGGCACCAGATCCGGATCCGCGCGCAGCGCCTCCCACTGGCCGGGCGTGGACAACAACAGATAGGTGAAGTTGGCGATCTGGTTGGCGGTGGTCTCGTGCCCGGCGATGAGCAGCGTGATGCCGAGTTGGACCAGCTCCTCCTCGGTGAGCCGGTCGTCGTTGTCGCGGGCGGCGACCAGCGCACCCATCAGATCGTCGCCGGTGTCCGGCGCGGCGCGGCGCTCGGCGACGACCTCGGCCAGGTAGGTCTCGAGTCCGGTGCGGGCCGAGGTGATCTCCTCGGCGGTGTAGGCGGTGGTGGACAGAATCGCGTCGGAGAAGTCGCGGAACCGGTGCTGATCTTCCGGTGGCACGCCCAGCATTTCGCAGATCACCGTAACCGGAAGCGGCAGAGCCAGATTCGCCACCAGATCCGCGGGTGCGCCGGTGCGTTCGAGCTCGTCGAGGCGCTGATCGACGATCTGCTGGGCGCGCGGGCGCAGCAGATCCACCCGGCGGCTGGTGAACGCCTTGGCGACGAGTTTGCGCAGGCGGCTGTGCTCGGGCGGATCCATGCTCAGCAGCGAATTGGCCCGGGAGGGTTGGGGAACCGCGCGCGGGATGTCCTCCCGGTCCACGGTGACCGCGCGGCTGAACCGCGGGTCGGCCAGTACGAATTTGACGTCCTCGTACCGGGTGACAAGCCAGCCGTCGCCACCGTAGGGCAGGTGCACCCGGCTGATCGGTTCGTCCCGGCGCAACTGCTCGAAGAGCGGATGGATCTCGAGCCGGACCGGATCACCGAAGGGGTAGTCGCGTACCGGCGAGTCGACGCTCATGTGAACTCCCTTCCCCCACGTCGCTCACGGCGTGCAAGCGATGTAAGCAGTTGCTTACAGAAGCATCGTAAGGTGGTCCCCGGGGCCCGTCAACGGATGAATATCGTTATCGCGGTGGGAAATTCACATCCATGCGCTCGAGCAGCACTCGCGCGGCCCGCAGCACATGACCGGCAACCGCGTCGGGATCGGCCCCGGCCAGCGGATCGCGCTGATGCACCGAACGCATCAGCCCGATGCCCAGCAACCACGCCAGCAGCAGATCCGCGCGCAGCTCCGCATCGGATTCGTCGGTCAGGGTGGACAGCGCGCGCACGTATTCCTGGCCCAGCTGCGCGCGGATCGCCGCGGTGCCCTCGTCGTGCCCGCTCGAACGCAGCGCGGCCTGCAACCAATATCCCTGGGCGGCAGTCTCGCCCGGTTGCAGCATGCGCTCGAGCATGCGGCCCAGCAGCGCGTCGTCGGGCCCCTCGGCGAGCACGCGGCGGCCGCGATCGGTGATCGAGGCGCGGAACAGTTCGTCCTTGGTGCCGAAGTAGCGGAACAGCAGCGCTTGGTTCACTCCGGCGCGTGCGGCGATATCGCGCACCGTGGCGCGCTCGAATCCGCGCTCGGCGAACAATTCCTGAGCGGCGCTCAGCAGTGCCGCGCGGGTCGCGGCCGAATCGCGTCGGCGTCCGGCCGGTGCGTTCTCCTCGGACATCCACCCTCCCGGTGATCGTCCCAGCAGAGTACGGGCAACGCCTCGGTGGGAGGGCGCACACGGTGGGGAGCCATCGCGGCCGACCGGTCGAACCGTGTCGCCGGATTCGCCCGGGTTGCTCATCGGATGCGGCGGTCCGGAATACCTGTTTCCCGGCGAGCGGTGTGCTTCATTGGGCGGCAGCGGGATTCACGTGACAGCCTGATGTGACGGAAGCGGCCGTCCGTGGGCAGAGATTCGGCCCGGATCACGGGGCGGCGGAATGGACAACCTCCGGGGTTGCCTCGGCATCCGGCTCGGCGGGTTCCGGGCCGCCGGGCGGCCGGCGGCGTGTGCGGGTGCGCAGCCGCGGGGACCACCAGGAGATATCGCCGAACAGGCGCATCGTCGCGGGGACGAGCAGCATGCGCAGAATAGTCGCGTCGATGAACAGAGCCGCGACCATGCCGTACGCGATGTACTGCATCATGACCAGATCCGAGAGTGCGAACGCGCCGGTGACCACGAGCAGGATCAGCGCCGCGGCGGTGATGATCCGGCCGGTGTGCGCGATCCCGGAGCGGACCGCCTCGACGGTGGACGCGCCCGCCCGGCGCGCCTCGACGACGCGGGCCAGCAGGAATATCTCGTAATCGGTGGACAGCCCGTAGATCACCGAGACGATCAGCACCAGAACCAGCGCCATGATCGGCTGTGGGGTGAAATTCATTGCGCGCGAGCCGTGTCCGTCGACGAATATCCAGGTCAAGATGCCCAGGGTGGACCCGAGACCGAGCAGGTTGAGGGCAGCGGCCTGCAGCGGCAGCACGATCGAACCGAAGGTGGCGAACATCAGCGCGGTGGTCAGGACGAAGACCAGGGCGATCATCCAGGGCAGCCGATGCAGCAGCGCGTCGACGCTGTCGCGCTGTTCGGCGGGCGTACCACCCACCAGAACCGTTGTGCCCCTGGGCAACGGCATCGAACGCAGGTAGTCGATGGCCGGGTCGGGGTGATGCGGATCCAGCAGCACGGTGTCGGTGGTGAAGACGTTCGGATTCGAGTTGCCCTGCACCGGTTTCGGGAACGGCGCGGCCAGACCCGGCGCGCGATCGGCGGTTTCGATTACGCCGGGCACCTCCCCGGTGTCGTTGGTGATCAGGACCAGGGAGACCGGGCCGGTCTGACGCAGCGGGAAGATCCGGTCGAAGTGTTCCTGCGCGAGGCGGGTCTGGTTGTCCGGCGGCAGGAACCGCTCGCTGATCCCGCCGAACGTGATGTCGCGCACCGGGGCGATCAACAGCACCAGGATGGCGACGATCGGAATCCCGACGGCCAGCGGTCTTTTCATCACCCACCCGGCCAGCCGCCCCCAGCGGTTGTCCGGATCCTCGGCGGTGCCGCGGGTGCGTTGGAACCGGCGGAACCCGAACAGGTCGATACGCCGGCCCAGCACCGCGAGCATGGCGGGCAACAGGGTGACCGCGGTGAGTGCGGCCAGTGCGACGGTGATCATCGCGCCATAGGCGAACGAGCGCAGAAAGCCTTGCGGGAACAGCAGAATGGCCGCCGACGCGGCCACCACGATGGTCGCCGAGGACATCACGGTACGTCCGGCGCTGGCCACCGTGCGCCGCACCGCCGCCGGTACGTCGTGCCCGTCGGCGAGTTCCTCGCGGAATCGGCTCACGATGAACAGTCCGTAGTCGATCGCCAGCCCCAGGCCGATCATCGAAACCACCGGGGAGACGAAGGAATTCACGTCCGTGACGGTGGTGATCGCCCGGATGATGCCCCATGCGCCGATCACCGTGAGCCCGCCCGCGATCAGTGGCAGCGCCGCGGCGACCACCCCGCCGAAGACGAAGAACAGCAGCACCGCGACCGCGGGGATGGCGAACAGTTCCATCCGCATCTGATCGTGCGCCATGGTGTCGTTGAGCGCCCCGGCGACCGGCTGCCCGCCCGCGACCTGCATATCGATGCCCGGAATGGTGAACGCCCCCGCGACGCGCCGGTAGTTGCGCATCACCTCGGTGTTGTCGCTGCCGCGGATCGCGATGGAGGCGAAGGCATATCGACGATCCGCTGAGCCGAAGACATCCGGCAGCGACAGCCCCGTCGAGGTGTGCCAGTAGGTTCCGTTGACCTTGGCGATCTGCTCCGGAAAGCGTTGCGGCAGACTGTTCAGGCTGTTCACCACGGTCCGGGAGAACACCGGATCGTCGACGGTGCGTCCGGACGGCGCGTGGTAGAGCACCAGCACATCGGCAATGTGGTTGCGCCCGAACGTCTCATCCTTGATACGAGCCTCGCGGATGGACTGCGAACCGGGATCGTCCCAGCCGTCGGCGCTGAGCCGATCGTGCAGATCCATTCCGTAGACGCCCAGTGCCAACAGCCCGGCCAGCAGTACCACGATCACCGTGAACCGCCGTCGAACGACCACGTCCGCCCAGCGTGTGAAATCGGCGAACAAAGGCCGCCTCCCTGCCGCGTCGAATATCGGTATATGCGTGGCGACCGGTATGCACGCCGAACGCCGATGGGATCCTATCCGCGCATGTGCGAATTCATCGATGATAGGTCGGGTATTCCGAAACGACACAATGACACGCTGTCCGTATTGTGAGCGATACCGAGTGCCGCATTGTGGCTCGATCCAGTCGTGCGATACGCCTTTGGCTGGGCGGCCATGCCGCTCACCAGCGCGTCCTGGGCAATGTCACAGTCGCGGGCAGGGCGTGTCCGAGGACGGCACAAAATGTGCTCGCGGGACTGTTCGTCTCGTTATGCGTCGATACACTGAGCCGGGCCTGTCAACTGTACGGGGTGCTGAATTACACGGATCGCCGAATTGGGCGGCGATGACATATCCCGAGCTCGGGAGGAAACTGCGTGTCTGATATTGCAATTGTCGGTATCGGTTGTCGATTCGCGGGCGGGATCGACTCGCCCGACACGTTCTGGGATTTCGTGGTCGACAAACGGGACGGAGTGGTGGAGATTCCGGCCGACCGCTGGGATTACCGACGATACTACGATCCCGAACCGCGCACGCCGGGTCGCGCCTACACCAAGCGGGGGGCGTTCATGACGATCGACCCCTGGGAATTCGACCCGGACTTCTTCGGTATTTCCCCGCGCGAGGCGACGGTCCTGGATCCACAGCAGCGGCTGCTGCTCGAGGTGACCTGGGAGGCTCTGGACGACGCGGGTGTGGCCGGGCGGGCGACCGGCGCGCCGGTCGGGGTGTACGTCGGCGGATTCGTGGTCGACCAGTCGGTGATCGGCGTGGTCGGCCCGGCGCTGTTCCACACCGACATGCACACCCCGGCCAGCGCCTCATACACCATGCTGTCCAACCGAATCGCCTACGCGCTCAACCTCACCGGGCCCGCGCTGACGGTCGACACCGCGTGCTCCTCCTCGCTGGTGGCCTTCCATCTGGCCTGTCAGGCGCTGGAGAACGGCGACTGCGAGGTGGCGTTGGCCGGTGGCGTCAACGTGATGCTGCAGCCCGAGACGTTCGTGCTGATGTGCAAGGGCGGATTCCTGGCCACCGACGGCCGCTGCAAATCCTTCGACGCCTCCGCAGACGGGTACGGCCGCGGCGAGGGCGCGGGCATGGTGGTGCTCAAGCGGCTCGAGGACGCGGTCCGCGACGGCGACCGGATCTATTCGCTGGTCAAGGCCACAGGTGCGAACCAGGACGGGCGCACCACCGCGATCACCGTGCCCAGCGCGGAATCCCAGGAGTCCCTGGCGCGTCGGGTGTGCACGCGCGCGGGCCTGAAGCCGGACGAGATCACCTACGTCGAAGCGCACGGCACCGGGACCCTGGTCGGTGATCCGGTCGAATTGCGGGCGCTGGGAAGGGTTTTCGGCGCACCGGCCGGACGCACCGGCACCCTGGGTGTCGGATCGGTGAAATCCACCATCGGACATACCGAGGCCGCGGCCGGTGTGGCGAGTGTGATCAAGGCGGCGCTGGCGATCGCGCACCGCACGATTCCGCCGCAGGGCTGGCTGGAAAAACCGAATCCGGATATCCCATTCGAGGAACTGGGCCTGAGCGTCCAGCTCGAGGCCGAGCAGCTCGCACCCGGTGGTGTGCCGATGACCATCGCGGTCAACGGATTCGGCTACGGAGGGACCAACGCGCACGCGATCCTGCAGGAGTACCGCGAACCGATGGCGAGCGCGAGCCGCGAGCACAAGCACTTCGGCATCCTCCCCATCTCCGCGCGCGGCACCGCCGCGGCCCGCGCACAGGCGGGCCGATTCGCCGATCTGCTTGCCGCGGGCGCTGATCCGGACCATCTGGCCGAGGCGGCCTGGACCCGGCTGGCGCACCATCCCCACCGCACCGGCGTCCTGGTCGACGGCGACACCACCGAGCTGATCTCCCAGCTGCGCCAGTTCGCCGGGGGCGAGGGCCGCGACGCGGCGCGCACGATCCTCTCGCGGGTGGCCGAACCGGTCTTCGTCTTCTCCGGCATGGGCCCGCAGCACTGGCGGATGGGACGCGAACTGCTCGCCGCCGGCGGGGTTTTCGCCGAGACCGCGCAGCGCATCGATGCGGAGTTCCGGGCGCTGTCGGGCTGGTCGATCATCGAGGAGTTGCAGCGGCCCGAGGACGAGTCGCGCGTCACCCGCACCGAGGTGGCTCAGCCCGCGAACTTCCTGGTCCAGGTCGCGCTGGTACGTGAGCTCGCCGAGTACGGCATCACGCCCGCCGCGGTGGTCGGCCACAGCGTCGGCGAGGTGTCCGCGGCGTACGTCACCGGGATGCTGACCCTGCCCGAGGCCGTGCGGGTCGCGTACCACCGGGCCCGGTTGCAGGCGACCACCGCCGGAACCGGCGGCATGCTCGCGGTCGGCCTGAGCCCCGATCAGGCCCGCGAACTGGTCGGCGACGACGCGCGGGTGGATATCGCGGCGATCAACAGCGCAAGCTCGCTGACCCTGTCCGGTGATGTGGAACGGCTGGACGAGATCGCCGAAAAACTCACCGGGGAAGGTGTTTTCGCGCGGCGGCTGCGGGTGGAGGTGCCGTATCACAGCGTGCTGATGGATCCGATCCTGGCCGAGCTGCGCACCGAACTGGCCGAGCTGAAACCGCAGCCGCCGATCGTGCCGCTGTACTCCACGGTCACTGGGGTACGGGTCACCGACGGCGACTGGGATGCGGAGTACTGGTGCGCCAACGTGCGCCGGCCGGTGCTGTTCCGCGACGCGATCGCCGCCCTGATCGCCGCGGACAGTCGGGTGTTCCTCGAGGTCGGCCCGCATCCGGTGCTCTCGGGCAACATTCGCGAGACGCTGCTGGGCGCGGACGTCAACGGCACCACCGTGCCGACACTCGATCGCACCCAAGCGGATTCGGAGAGTATCCGGCGCTCCCTGATCGGCCTGTACGCCGCGGGGGTGCTCGCGGTGGACACGCTGTTCCCGGCGGACCGCCCGGCCACACCGCATCTGCCGCTACCGCGCTATCCCTGGCAGCGCACCCGATTGCATTCGGCGCTCCCGCTTTTCGAGCAGGCGCGCCTCGGCACTCCCGACGGATACGCCATGCTGGGCGATCCGGATCTGGAGGGCCGCCCGGACTGGCTGTTGCAGGTCGGCGGCGAGTTGCTGCCGTGGCTGGCCGACCACGTCGTCAACGGGGTGAAGATCATGCCCGGCGCGGCCTACCTGGACGCCGCGCTCAGTGCCGCGGCCACCAGACTGGGCGTCAAACGTGTTGGCCTGGAACAGGTCCGGTTCGTCGCTCCGTTGATCATGGGCGCACCGGACGTGCCGCTGGTGGCGTTGAGCGTGGAGGAGGCCAGCGGGCGCTTCCTGATCCGATCGCGCGGCGCGACCGGACAGGCGTGGACCGTGCACGCGCACGGCCGCCTGCTGACCGGCAGCCACGAGCAGACCTTCGCCCGGGTGCCCGGCATCGAGGTCGGGGTCGACATCGATCCGGAGATGTTCTACTCCGGTCTGGATGCCGCGGGTCTGCAGTACGGCCCGGCCTTCCGGCGCGTGGTGGACGTGCGAGTCGGCGAGGATGTCGCGGTGGCGACCGTGGACGGCAGTATCGCCGAGGGCTCGGGACATCTGGCGCACCCGGCGGTGGTGGACGCGGCCATGCAGAGCGCGGCTCTGCTGTTCGCCGACGAGCGGATCAACGAGGGCACCATGGTCCCGGTCGGGGTGAACGCGGTGCGGTTGCTCGCCCCGCTGCCCGAACGCATCACCGTGGTGGCCCGGCGCGATCCGAAGGCGCGGCTGCGCGCGGACGTGGATCTGCTCGACGCCGACCAGAATCTGGTGATGCGTCTGACCGGCCTGCAGATCGGCGCCCTGCGTCCCGGGGACGATCCGCTGCACCGGATGGTCGACTTCTACTACGCCGACACCATGGAGCAGCGCGATCCGATCGACCCGGCCGCCCTGGCCGACGCCGGATCGGCCACCACGCTGATCGTCGCGCTCGGAAAAAGCTCGCGCGCAACCGAACTAGCGAGCGTGATCCCGGGATCACGTCTGTACCAAGTGGATTCGCCCGGACCAGAACTGGAGCCGGAACTGCTCGAGCTGCTGCAGGCCGGACGGGACGAGGGCACCCAGCGGCTGCACGTCGTCCTGGTCGCCGGGCCCGAACAGCCGGATGATGTCACGGAGCTGTGGACCCTCAAGCGAATCGCCGTCGCCGTATACGATTTCGCGAATCCGGAATCCACGGACGGGACACCGCAGTCGGTCTTCGGCGACGGGGCCTGTCATGCCACCCTGGTGACCGAGCGGGCCTTCGCACTGCCGGACACCCCGACCCCGCCGGAGCCGGCGCAGGCCGCACTCGCCGGTGCGCGCCGAGTGCTGCTCAACGAGCAGACCGCGCTGCGCTGGCGGTTGATCGACACCGAACCCGGCACACCGGTCGCCGATCTGGTCGCGGAACTGGCTGTGCCCGGGGCATTCTCGCTCGACAACTCCGACGAGGTGCTGTTGCGCGGGGGTGCGCGCTGGGTTCCGGTGGTGGTCAAACCACTGCCCGAACGGATCGAGGACCTGGACACCGATCGGCCGCTCACCGATCCGGAGGCCAACTTCGCCCTGGAACTGCCGCGCTCGCGGGTGCTGTCCGCGCTGGCGTGGCGCGAATGTCCCCGCCCCGCACCGGGTCCCGGTCAGGTGGAGGTCCGGGTGCAGGTCATCGGCCTGAACTACAAGGATCCGCTGAAGGTCATCGGTCTGCTCGGCGAACGCGAACTCGCGCCGACCTATTTCGGCACCGTGCCGGGTATGGAGGGCGTCGGGACGATCACCCGGCTGGGTGCGGGCGTCACCGATCTGGCCGTCGGCGATCTGGTGGCGATCGCGGCGAAGGGCATGATGCGGCGGTTCGCCATCGCCGACCGATCGCTGACCATCCCGCTGCCGCCGGACACTGATCCCGGATATTGCACCAGCACAATCGCTTTCGGCACCGCCGAATACGCGTTGCACGATCTGGCCCGGCTCGAGCCGGGGGAGACGGTGCTGATCCACGGCGCGGCCGGTGGTGTCGGCACCGCCGCGATCCAGGTGGCCAAGGCGCGGGGGGCCCGCATCATCGGTACCGCGAGCACCGACGAGCGCCGCGCGCACATCCTGACCCTCGGAGCGGATTACGCGGTGAACTCGCGGTCGCTGAACTTCGTCGACGACGTGCTCGGGATCACCGGCGGCGTCGGCGCGGACGTGGTGCTCAGCAGCGCCCCCGGGGAGATCCTGCGGCAGAACTTCAACGCCGTGGCCGAATTCGGGCGGATCGTGGAGGTCGGCAAGGCCGATATCTACACCGGCGGGCTGCTCGAGATGAGCAACTTCGACAAGAACGTCGCCTATTACTCGATGGATCTGGACCGGCTGGTCGCGGTGCGTCCCGAACGGCTCACCGCCCTGCTGCAGCGGGTCTACCAGCGGGTGTTGGAGGGGGTGTACCAGCCGCTCGAGTACACCATGTTCGATACCCGCGATGTGGCCAAGGCGTTCGAGGAGACCATCCGCTCGACCCGCACCACCCGGATCGCCCTGCGCATCGACGATCCGGAACCGCCGGTCCGGCCGCATCTACCGGAGCTCGAAATCGATGGTGCGGCAACCTATCTGGTCACCGGCGGTTTCGGCGGTTTCGGTATGGCCATCGGCCGCTGGCTGGTCATGCGTGGTGCGCGGCGACTGCTGCTGGCCGGACGTAGCGGTGCGGCCACCGAGGAAGTGCGGCGGCAGCTCGAGGCGTGGCGCACCATCGGGGTCGACGTGCTCGAGTGCAAGCTCGATATCACCGACGCCGAGGCCGTCGCGGCGATGGTGGCTCGTGCGCACACCGCCGGACATCCGCTGCGCGGGGTGTTCCACGCGGCGGGTGCGGTGGCCGACAACCGCATCGCGCTGATGGAACGCGATCAGCTCGACCGGGTGTACCGGCCGAAGGTGCACGGCGCGCAGGTGGTGCATCAGGCGGTCGCGGACGCCGGTATCACGCTGGACATGTTCGTACTGTGTTCCTCCGGCGGTTCGATGTACGGGATCTACGGTCAGTACAACTACTGCGCGGCCAATGTCGCGGTCGAGTCGCTGGCCGAGAAGTGGTCCCGTGCGGGCGAGCGGGCGCTGTGCGTCGGCTGGGGTCACCTGTCCGGTGCGACCGGCGGTATGGCCGCGGACGAGACCGCGGTGAAATATCTCGATCTGGTCGGATTCGGCGTCATCGATATGGCGGATGCCACCGCCTATCTGGAGCAGACCCTGCGCCTGGGCGCGACCCGGGCGGCCATCATTCCGACCGACTGGGCCAAACTCACCGGCACCTTCCCGCAGCTGGCCCGGACCGGTCGCACCATCGCGCTGGCTCAGGCCTCGGCCAAGGACACCTCGGAGCTGGCCCGGTTGCGGGACGAGCTGGCCGAGATGGAGGAGGTCAAGCGCGGACCGTTCATCGCCCGCAAGATGGCCGGGGAACTCGCCGTGGTGATGGGCGTTCCGGTGGAGTCGATCGATATGACCGTCCCGGTGCCGGAACTGGGTCTGGATTCACTGATGGCGGTCGAACTGGGCGCGCGGGTGACCAAGACGCTGGGCATCGATCTGATGTCCCTGCAGATGGGTCGCTCGTTCAGCCTGGAGCAGGCCGGTCCGAAGGTGGCCGAGCTGATTCTGGCCTCGGCCACATCGGCATCGGAAACCGAAGCACCGCAACCTGTTCCGGCCGGCGCGGGATCCGATCGAGCGTCTGCGGCGAACGGCGGCGCACCCGTGGCTTCGCCGCTGGTCCTGGCGAGTTCCGAGGTCGGGGCGTAGCCACTCGGGCACTTGTGAACCAGCCCATCGAGACTGTGCGCCGGTGCACGGCCCGACCGAGCATCCGCGAGGAGGGCCGTGCGCCGGCGCACACCGGGAAGTGAGGAGATGTCGTGGTCGGCTTCGGTCTGATCGATGAGTGGGAACCGGCTCCCGGCCGCCTCACCAGTTGGGTGGCCTCGCCGCAGGCGCTCGAGCGGGCCGCGCGGGCGCCGGAACATCCGGTCCCGCCCGCACATCAGCAGGAGGAATACCTGCGTCTCGCGGATCGGCACCGCGAGGCGGGTTTCCGGTATTCGGGACTGTGCGTGGTGACCGCCGAGATCCCTGCCGGGGACCTCGATCGCGAGGCGATGACCCGGGTGGTGAACGCATTCCTGTTGCGGCACGACACGTTTCGCACCTGGTTCGCCCTCGGGCCCGGCGGGACGGTCCGGCGGCATCTGGTGCCCGCCGGTGCGGTCGAATTCGTCCCGGTCGATCACGGCGAGATCTACGATGCGGAGAGCATCCGCGATCACGTGGAGAAGACGACCCCGGGCCCGTTCAGTTGGGACTGCTTCACCTTCGGCGCCATAGAGCGCGCCGAATCCACCACCGTGTACCTGGCCGCGGACCATCTGCACACCGACGGATTCGGCCAGTACATCGCGGGATTCGAACTGGCCATGCTGTATGTCGCGCAGGTGTGGCAGAACACCGGCATGCTCACCGAACCCGCCAGCTACCTGGACTACTGCGCCCGCGAGCGCGCGTACACCGAACAGCTCACGCTGAATTCGCCGGGCGTGCGTCGCTGGGGACAGCTGTTGCGCGGCAACGGCGGCCGATTGCCCTCCTTCCCATTGGATCTGGGCAAACGCCTGGACGGCTACAACCGCAGCGCGCACCGCACCGTCACCCTGATGGACGAGGCCGCGGCCGCACGGTTCGACCGGGTGTGCGGCGATCAGGGGGCCGAGTTCGCCGGTGGCATCTTCGCCGCGGCGGCGATGGCCGAACGCGAATTGACCGGCGGCGACTACTACTTCGGCATGACCCCGATCAGTACTCGCGTCTCGGCGGCCGAGCGCGCATCGGTGGGCTGGTACGTGAACCTGGTGCCGGTGGCCTTCCCGGTCGGCGCGAAAACGCCGTTCACCCGCATGGTGCCGCTGGCGCAGCGCGCCTACGACGACGGGCTGCTGCTCGCGCCCACCGCCCTGCACCGGGTGCTGGCCCTGTTGCGTTCCGATCCGGAGATCAAGGCCGGACCCGGTTCGGGACATCCGATGATCTCCTATGTGGACACCCGCGAGCTGTCCGGCAGCGAGTATTTCGACATGGCCGACTGCGGTGTGTACGCGAACCGGGCGGCCTCGGAGGAGGTTCTGATGTGGATCAACCGTTTTACCGAGCACACCACGCTGAGCGTCATCTATCCGGACACGCCCGTGGCGCACGAATCGGTGGACCGCTACATCACCGCGATGGCCGGGGTATTCGCCGAGGTCGCCGGGGACGCGGCTTGAGCATCGACCCGACAGGAGTGCAAGGTGCGGACGGTCTTTCGTGACCCGGGCATCCCGGACGGCGAGCGGACCGCCTACACCGTCATCGTCGAGGACCGGCCCGGACAGCTCGACCTGATCGGGGTGACCACCCGCGAGCCGGACGGCTACTCCTCGCTTATCGAGGCCCGCACGGGCACCGGGGATTTCGAGATGACGGTACGTCAGCGATTCCGCCGGGTCGACGAGGGCCTGCACGCCGAAAGTTACTGTGCCGAATCGCGATCCGGCGGAGTCGTCGTCTCCCGTGAGGAGGGCCGGTTCCTCGGCGTGGAGCACCTGCAGTTCGGCGGGATGATCGTGCCGTTCCCGGCGAATGTGATGCCGCTGCTGGGCGGGCTGATCCTGTTGCGCGGCTTGGACTTCACCGAAGGGGTGGAGGAATCGGTGGATCTGTGGCTGGCCTACTCGGTCCACTTGCCGCTGTCCGCGCGGATCGAACAGTGCGTGACCATCGAGGTCCCGGCCGGGCGCATGCGCTGCCGGCAGGTGCGGTTACGTCCGCGGCTGCCACAGCTGAACATGATGGTGGACAAGGTGATCGGCGGATTCCTGCCGCCTGCGGTGGCGCATTTCGAGGCCGCCGAACCGCATCGGCTGGTGCGGCTCAGCTTTCCGGTCGGGCCGATGCCCTGGGATCCGCGGGCAGTGCTGGAGTTGTCTGCCTAGCGGTTGTCGCCGACGTGGGGTGGGCCATCGACGTGGCGGCCCCGGCCGGGCATTCGCTCGGCGCCGCACGTCCCCGCAGCCGGTCGTCCAGCCACTGGATCGCACCGATGAATCCGGCGAACATGCCGATCGCGTGCTCACCGGGCACCGTGCGAAGCACCGCCCGCACACCGCGAGAACACTGGGCCGCGAACAGATCCTGCGAATCCTTCGCCGGAATCCAGATGTCCCACACCGCGTGGTAGATGTACATCGGTGCGCCGGATGTTCGTCCGCGCAGATCCCATTCGGCGAAGATCTGTTGCGCCACTGGGCTGTTCAGCGGATCGGCGATGGTGGTGGCGATCTGGATCGGGACGCCGGTCACCCCGAGCGGCCCGTTGCTGTCCCCGCAGGTGTCCTTCACCGGCGAGGTCGCGGCCCACTGGCCCGGATGATTGAGATACCGCAGCAGTTCGGGGTGTTCCCGCGCGGCGGCCAACGCCACCACCAGCAGGATCCCCGAGGCCATATTGCCGTTGAACTTGTGCGCGATGTTCCGGTAGTCGGTGACCAGACCACCGGTGGTGACACCCGCCAGCACACCGTTCAGCTCCGGTGCGTACTCGTGCTGCAGCATCGCCGCGGAATACGAGGCGATCGCCCCGCCGGAGTAGCCGGCGATCGCGACTCGACTGTGGGAGAACTGCTTCGGGTCCCGCGCGCGCACGGCGCGAATCGCGTCCAGCACGATATGCCCGGCCACATTCGGGTCCGCGTAGGCCATTCGGGGGCCCTCGTGGTCGGGGATCAGCACCGCGTACCCGCGAGACAGGCCCCACCATGTCGTCGGCGGAATCAGGTCTCCGATACTGAATTTCGCGTGCGGGCCGTGCGCCATCGCATAACTCGGCGTGCAGCGCAGCCCGAGGGAGTTGATCGGCAGCGCGTTCACCACCACCGGGCGGCCCCCGGGACCGGTCCAGGCCGCGGCCGGAATCACCAATGTGGCAGTGCCGAAGGAGGGTTGGCCGTTACCGTCGGTGGTCCGGAACTTCAGCAGCAGCGCTCGCTGGATGGGCACCGCCGCGAGTGGAGCCGAGGTCGCGGTCACATCCCGCGCGGAGATGATGTCGCCCGGATGCAGCCCGTGCAGGTCCGAGGGCCAGGCATCGAAGATCGGATCACCGGCCGGCGGGGACTGCACGGCCCGCCACAGCGCCGCCAGCTGCGGTGACAGCCGGGCGTTCGGCGGCGCCGACGCCGGGAGATTCGGTGCGGGAACCGTGTTGTCGATCCACTGCTGTGGACCGCTGGGTGCCGCGCCGCCGGGGTCGGCCGAGACGACGCCGGGAATCGGCGTGGTCAGCAGACATCCGGCCAACGCGGTGATCACAATCGTGCGCAGAGGTTTCACAATTCTCGTCATTCGTCCGAAACAGGGAACCACCCGACCACGAACACGGTAGGAACGGCCGCGCGGAGCGGCCGGTGGGCGCGTGAATTCGATGCGGGTTCACAGTATCGGGTCCGCGGTTTTGTGGGGTGCCAAGGTCCGGTCCGTTGTTCGCTCGAATGCGGTGAGCACGCCGATACGCTCCACCGGATTCGTCGGGGGCAATCGGTGATCGAGGTGTGCACAGTGGCCGGTATCGGTATTCGCAATCCCACAGTCGCGACGCGGGGTGAACTGACCGCCTGGCTGACCTTCGCCGCCTGCCTGATCTCGGTGTTCATGCAGATGATCGATGTGACCATCGTGAACACCGCACTGCCGGACATCACCCGCGATCTGGCCGCCTCGCCGTCGGCGCAATTGCTGGTGATCTCGGGATACTCCCTGGCGTTCGCCTGCACCTTGCTCACCGCGGCCCGACTCGGTGCGCTGTGGGGGCGCCGCAGGGTGTTCCTGGTGGCCGTGGCGGCGTTCACGGTGGCCTCGATCTGGTGCGGAATGTCGACCGGGGCAACCGAATTGGTGGAAGCACGGGTCGTGCAGGGTATCGCCGGAGGTGCGATGGCCGCGCAGACCCTGGCGATCCTGGCGGCCGCCTTCCCGCGTAGCCGCCACCCACAGGTGTTCGCGCTGTACGGGCTGGCCGCGGGCGGGGCGGGGATGGTCGGTCCCATTCTGGGCGGTATCCTGCTGACGCTGAATCTCTGGGACCTGGGCTGGCATTGGGTGTTCCTGATCAATCTGCCGCTGGGCATCGTGGCCTTCGCACTCGCGGCGCGCTTCTTGCGGGTTGGCTCCGAATCCGACGGTGAGCGTTTGGATCTGGGCGGTGTGGCGCTGTCGGCGGCGAGCCTGCTGGCGCTGCTGTACGCACTGGCCGACGTCCAGCAGCGCGGGTGGCGGGCGTGGTCGGTGGGCATCCTCCTCGCGGCGATCGCGCTGGGCGCGGGATTCCTCGTGTACCAACGCGTTCTGATTCGCCGAGGCCGTGGGCCGCTGATGCGCCCGGATCTGTTCGCCAACCGCGGATTCGCCGTCGGCTCGATCCTGGTGACCGGATTCTTCGGCATGTTCACCGCGTTCGTCTTCGCCGCCTCCATCACCCTGCAGGACGAATTGCATTTCTCGGCGCTGCGCACCGGCATCGCGATGACGGTATTCGCGCTGGGCGCCGGTGCGGGTGCGCTGGCCGCACCACTGTTGGTGCGACGCTGGGGCATTCGGTCATTGGCCGGTGGGATCGCTCTGTACGCGGGATGTATGGCGGTGGCCGCGGTGTACCTGGTCCTGACCGGCGGTGTGATCAGCGTGGCGTTGACGGTGGTTCCGGTCTTCGTCTCGGGTCTGGGCGTGGGGGTGTTCGGGCTGCAGTTGCAGCCGGTGATGCTCGCGGGACTGGATCAGGGGCAGATGGGGGAGACCTCGGGGCTGCTGCCCACCCTCGAACAGATCGGCAACGCGGTCGGCCTGGCGGTGTTGAGCACGGTGTTCTTCCGCGCGCACACCCTGGGCGGAAGTGTCGCGATGTTCGCCGCGATCGCGGTGGTGGCCGCGGGACTGGCCGGGGTGACGCTGCTGCTGCCCGAACCGCCGCGGCACGATGCGGCCCCGGCCGATCTCACCGGTCCAGCGCCGCGCTGAGCGCCGGCCAGGCGTCGTGCAGATCCTGCTGCCAATAGCCCCACGAGTGGGTGCCGTCCGGCCGGAGCACGACCGTCGCGGGAATCCGCAACTGCCGTAACCGATCTCGTAACTCTTGGGTGCACCGTCCGGCCAGCGTGTCCAGGATGCCGCCGACCAGGATCTGATCGGCCAGCTTCATCGGATCGTGCCCGATACCCGGCCCGTCGAGGGTGTCCAGCGGTCCGGGCAGGCCGTTCCCGGACGCGATGTACAGCGCAAGCCCGCGCAGCCGGTCCGCGTGCAGGTACGGGTCGTTCGCCCGCCAGGCCGGATCGGTGGGCGGGCCCCACATGTTCAGGCTGTCGCCACCGGTCGCGGTGACGATGGTGTCGACCATGAGCTGCCCGAGCGGATCGCTGGTACGCACACATCCGCTGAACGACCCCACGCCGCGATACAGTTCCGGCGCGGCCAGAGCCAGCTGGAACACCGATACACCCGCCATGGACAGGCCGGCGATGGCGCTCGCGCCCGATCCGCCGAACGCCGAATCGATGATCGGCGGCAGTTCGCGGGTCAGGAAGGTGGTCCAGCGCTGGCGGCCGTGCACCGGATCGTCCGCGCGCCAGTCGGCGAAGAAACTACCCGCCCCGCCGACCGGCATCACGACGGTCACCTGCTTGTCCGCGAAGAATCGCGCCGCATCGGTGCGGGTGAGCCAGTTGCCGCCGCCGCTCCAGCCGCTCGGACTGCCGCCGCCGTCGATGCCGTTGAGCAGGTACAGCACCGGTGCGCGGCGCGAGATATCCGGTGCGGGAAGCACTTCCACCGAGATCGAGCGGCGCATGGCGGCGGAGTAGACGGTCAGCTCCACCACCCGTCCCCGGCCGGCGGCGGTCACCAGATGTGATCCGTCCGGGCCGGGCCGGGCGTGCGCCGATGCGGCGGTGATCGCGTCGGCGGGGGCGGCGCCGGTGGGGGCCGCTGTGTGGCCACATACCAGCGCCGCCGCCGCGCACACCGTGACGAGGCGGAATCGGTGTGCGTGGCGAAGCCCGGTCGGATGATGCACCTGACGCCTCCCCACTGCCGGACACGATGGCAGCGACGCTAGGAGCCCGCCGGCCGCGGAACAAGGTTTTCGCCCGCTCCCTGGGTTTTCCGCCAATCCGGGACCGAACGCGTTGGGGCGGAGCACAATCGGCCGTTCGTGCGGAACAGGTTCGCCGCAACGCCACTGTGAAGGAACCGGACCGCGCCCGGCGGGTGCTGTGAATTCTCCGGAGGCGATGGTGATCGCTCGATGCGGAGGTGAATATTCGGCAACATGGGTCTGCACGCCTGAACGAGGAGTACGACCTTGGTCACCGATATCGTGGAGGTGACCGCGGATATCCCGGTCGCCCGGGAAACAGTGTGGCAGCTGCTCACCGAACCCGCCACCTATGCCCGACTGTTCGCCGGAATCGGCGCCTGCGATCCCGTGGAGGCGATCGCCGGTCTGCCGCAGTGGCTGGTGCGGATCGGCGGTCCGCACACCGAGGTGCGCACCCTGACGGTCGGCCTGCTCGACGGCGGGCACGGGCGGCGGTTCGAATTGCGCTGCGCGGCCGTGGGCAGCTTCGCCGCGGTTCGGCTGCGCCAGCGCGACGACGACGTGCGGGTGACCGTGACCTATTTCGCAGCCGGCCGCGTACATCCCGCGGTCGCCGCCCTGGACAACGCACAGCTCGAAGCCTGGACCCACGACGGGCTCGGGCGGCTGGTGCAGCTGGTGCGCGGGTCGGCGACCTCGATCGTGGTCAACGGCCAGGATTCGGCGCTGTCGTTCCGGGCCGCGGTGATCCGGCAGATGGTCGCCTCCGGTGTGGTGCGCACGTACCGGCCCGATCACGGTGCACGGCAGATCGGTTCGCTGGCGACCTGGGGGTTCACCCTGGGTGGCGGGTACGCCGCGGCCGCGGCCCGAGAACCCGGCGGTGCGGCGATCCTCGACCGCAACGGTGCGCGCAGTTTCACCGAGATCCACGAGCGAACCCAGGCGCTGGCGGGCGCGATGTCCGCGAAGCTCGGGCTCACCGCACGCGACGCGGTGGGACTGCTGGCCCGCAATCACGCCGGTGCGGTCGAAACCATGGTCGCCGCAGGCAAACTCGGCGTCGACGTGGTGCTGCTCAACGCCGGCCTGTCGCCCCGGCAGCTGGAGGAGACCGTGCAGCGGCATCGGTTGACCACGCTGTTCGTGGACGACTACCTGGACCCGCTGATCCGCTACCTCAACTCCGATGTACACCGCTACCGCACCGATTACGCTGCGGCCGAACCGGATCGCCCACCGGCCGATCCGTCACGCACCACGATCGAGGAGCTGATCGCGCTCGGGCACACCGAATTTCGTCGTCCGCAGAGCCCCGGCCGGTTGATCGTGCTGACCTCCGGAACCAGCGGTGCGCCCAAGGGGGCGCGGCGGCCGCATCCGAAGGGCTTCGGCACCGTGGCCGCACTGCTGTCCCGGATTCCGTGGCAGATGAACGAGACCATGGTGATTCCCGCGCCGCTGTTCCACACCTGGGGCCTGGCCGCACTGCAACTGAGTACCGCGCTGCGTGCGACCGTGGTGCTGCAGGAGGAGTTCGACGCCCGTGAATGCCTGCGGCTGGTCGCCGAGAACCGCGCCAGCACACTGATACTCGTGCCGACCATGGTGCAGCGCATCCTGGATCTGCCGGTCGCCGAGCGGGCCCGGTACGACACCTCGAGCCTGCGGGTGGTCGCCAGTTGTGGTGCGCCGCTGGCCGCGGCGACCGTGCTGCGGTTCGCCGAGGTGTTCGGCGCGAGCCTGTACAACGTCTACGGATCGACCGAGGTGTCCTGGGCGACGATCGCCACTCCAGAGGATCTGCGCATCTCGCCGACCAGTGCGGGCCGCCCGCCGCTGGGCACGAGAATCGCTGTGCTGGACGCCGATCGGCGCCCGGTGCCGATCGGCGCGACCGGCCGGATCTTCGTCGGCAACCGCATGTTGTTCGACGGGTACGTCAACTACGCGCCGCCCGAGGAGGCCGACGGGCTCCTGGACACCGGCGATCTGGGTTACCTGGACGCCGCGGGCCGCTTGTTCATCGCCGGGCGCGGTGACGAGATGATCATCTCCGGCGGCGAGAACGTCTTCCCGCGCCCGGTGGAGGAGGCGCTGTCGTACCTGCCGCAGATCACCGACGTGGCGGTGGTCGGGGTGCCCGATCGCGAATTCGGCCAGCGCCTGGCCGCGTACGTGGTCAAACGCGAGGATTCCGGCCTGGATTCGGACATGATCCGCAGCTACATCCGCAACCGCCTCAGCAGATTCTCGGTGCCCCGCGACGTCACCTTCCTCGAATCACTACCGCGCGGAGAAACCGGCAAGGTCATCAAGCGCCTGCTCTCGGGTGAATACCTCCCCGGCTCACCTGTTTTCGCCGACGGTCTCCCGGACGGAGGCCCCTGACCGCCGCAACGGTTCTCATATGGGCCTCCTCGGTTGTCCGTGCTGGTCGCGGGCGGTGCAGCAGGTGTGACGGCCCTGACCGCGCCGACGCGGCCGGATCTCGGTTCGCTCGTGCGACAACGCATCCCGAGACCGTCCGATGCGTCGTGCGCAATCGTGACCCGCAGCCCGCACCCGCAGCGCTCAGCGTTCGATGATGCGCAGCGCTCGTAATCGCGCGTACAGGGTGGTGCGGCTGATGCCGAGTTCGTTTGCGGCCCTGAGCTTGTTGCCGTCGTGGCGGCGTAATGCCTCCACGATGACGTCCCGTTCGGCGCGTTCGCGGGCGGACAGGCGGCGGGCGCGGGAGGCCACCCGATACCGCTCGGGCAGATCGTTGACGGTGACGTCGCCGCGGCGGCGGTGCTGCAACACGTGAGCGAGCACGGCCCGGAGCTCGTGCAGATTTCCCGGCCACGGCTGTGCGCCCAGGAGTTCGAGCACACTGGGCAGCAGGCGGATGTCCGCGGCCGGATCCAGTTCGCGCAGCATGCGAGTGGTGATGGCGGCCAGGTCGGCAGCCTGATTGCGCAGTGGTCTCAATTCCACGCGGTCGGGACACATCGCGGCCAGGGTGGCGGGGCCGCCGGTGAGGGTGTCCGCCGGCAGCGAGGTCAGGATCAGGCGCGGCCGATCCCGGGAGTCCAGCGCCTCGGCGAGGATGTCGGCGATCGGATCCGGCAGGAGGTTGACGTTCTCCACACAGACGGTCCCGATGGGAGAGTCGAGCCGAGACAACAGCCGCCGCACCCACGGTTGGGTACCGCTGCAGGCGATTTCGGCGCAATTGTGGAATTCGACCTCATCCGCGCGGGCCAGTCGCCTGGCCTCGGTGCTGCGCCCGGTGCCGCGGTCCCCGGTGACCAGAACCGGATCGGGGCGCACGGCGGCGTGCGCGACCGGCGCCCTCGGCGTGGCCCTGGACACCGCGGGCCGCTCGTCGACCGGGTCGAGGTGGAACAGGGTGCCGGTGCCCGCACCGGGAACCCGGGCGAGCCCGACCCGCATCCGCGCGCCGGAGGATACGGCGATGTCCACAGTGCGCGGCCGGGAGGAGGCTTCCTCGGCCAGCATCCGCAGCACCGCGTAATCGGGCGGGCCGAGCAGATCCAGCGCGGCACGGTTGGTGAGCACCATGTCGTCGCCGATGGCCGCGATCGCGCGCCGCTGTCGCGAGACCGCCTGGAATGCGGTGAGCAGCACTCGTTCGGACGCCTTGGCCTTGTCGAGCAGACGCTGTTCGATATCGTTCGCCGCGCGCGTGAGGAACGGGGCCAGCAGCGGGTCGGCGCGGGAACCGGCGCTGGTGATGTCCAGGACGCCCTCGAGCCGCCGGGTGACCGGATGCCAGATCGGGTGGCCGTAACAGGTGAATGTCTTGAACCGTTCGACATAGTGCTCGGCGCCGTCCACCACGATGCCCTGCCGGGTCTCCAGCGCCGTGCCCAGGGCATTGGTGCCGACCGCCTCCTCGGCCATACTCACCCCGCCACGGATGCCGAGGGTGTCCAGGGTCGACTCGACGCGCGGATTGTCGAACCAGCGATAGACGAGCCGACAGTCGCGGTCGGCCAGCAGCAGACTGTACGCGGTGCCGGTCAGCGCGGCCGACATCTGGTCCAGCACCGCCGAGGCCGCGTCGAACAGTTGACTGCGCGGATCGAACTCCTGTGCGGGCAGATCGGTGAATCCGTCGAATTCCGGTGCGACTCCGCAGAGTCGGGATCGCTTCCAGGACAGCTCGATCTCCGACCGTGGCACGGGCGTGCATAGCTGTCCGGATTGCCGCGCCCTCATGCCTGCTCCCTTGCGTTCCGCGAGACACATCGCGTCGGCTGCCCGATCGTTTTCGCAGATCAGGCAAGGATATCAACGCTGATATGTGCTACGTCACTTTCCGTGGTTCCGGGAATTATCCGTGACCGGACACCCGGTGCGGTGTTCAGGATCTGAACACCGCACCGGCCGGGAGCGCCTCGGAGCTCAGCGCGGACGACGAGGATCGGGCGTCCGGGTGAGATCCGTTGTGCCGTGCCGCCGCTCAGGCGTGCACGATGATCCCGCGGATGTTCTTGCCGTCGCGCAGATCCTGATAACCCTGGTTGACATCCTCGAGCCGGTACCGGGTGGTGATGAGCTCGTCGAGCTTCAGCTGGCCCGCGTCGTAGAGGCGCAGCAGCTTGACGATGTCGTACTGCGGGTTGCAGGAGCCGAACAGGCTGCCGGTGATGGTCTTCCCGTTCAGCGTCAGCATGGCGCCGGAGACGTGCACGGTGGCCTTGGCCGGATCGGCCAGTCCGGTGATCACCACGGTGCCGCCCTTGCCGACGATGTCGAACGCCGCGGAGACGACCTCCTCGGTGACCGTGCCGACGGTGATGATCGCCTGATCCGCGCCCTGTCCCCAGGACAGCTCGGTGACCTTTGCCGCCGCCTCCTCCGCACTCGCGAAGGCATGTGTCGCACCCATTTTCAGCGCGGTATCCCGCTTGAACGCGATCGGGTCGACCACGACCACGTACTTGGCCCCGGCGTGCACCGCGCCCTGCACCGCGTTGATGCCCAGGCCGCCGATCCCGTACACGACGGTGACGTCGCCGACGCGGACGTGACCGGCGTTGGTGGCGCTTCCCCAGCCGGACGGCACACCGCAGCCGACCACGACCGCGGTGTCCAGTGGTAGCCACGGGTCGATCTTCACCACCGAATGCTGCGAGACCGTCGCCCGCTCGGCGAATGTGCCGAGCATGCACATCGCGCCGAAATCCGTTCCGCCGGAATGGAACCGGAAGGTGCCGTCGGGCATGCAACCGTCCAGGATGGTGGCGCCCATATCGCAGAGGTTCTGTCTGCCGGTAGAGCAGTAGCGACAGGTGCCGCAGTTCGGGATGAAGCTGCACACCACGTGATCGCCCGGGACGACCTTCGTGACGCCCGGGCCGACCTCCTCGATGACGCCCGAGCCCTCGTGGCCGCCGACGATCGGATAGCGCGGCGGCAGATCGCCGTCGGTCAGATGGAGATCCGAATGGCACAGACCCGCGGCGGTGTACCGGATGAGCACCTCGCCGGGACCGGGACCATCCAGGTCCAGTTCCATCAGCTCGAACGGCTTTCCGGCTTCCAGGAGGACTGCTGCTGTGGTTTTCATGGTTCTTCTCCAGCAATGAGTTTCGGTCAGAGTGCGATGTTGACGGCCTTGGTCTGCAGATACAGATCCATTGCGGCCGAACCCATCTCGCGCCCCCAGCCGGATTGCTTGTAGCCGCCGAACGGCAGTGCGGTGTCGAAGCCGTTGTACTGGTTGATCCAGACCGATCCGGCCTTCAGTTGCCGGGCCACCCGATGCGCCCGGGAGATGTCCCGAGTCCAGATCCCCGCGGCCAGGCCGTAATCGGAGTCGTTGGCCGCGCGCACCGCGGGTGCGATGCCCTCCTCGGCGTCGAACGGCAGGGCCGCGACCACCGGTCCGAAGATCTCCTCCCGTACGATGCTGAAATCCGGTCGCACATCGACGAATACGGTCGGTTCGACGAAATATCCCCTGTCGCCGAAACGCTTTCCGCCGGTCAGCGCGCGTGCTCCGGCGGCGGTCCCGGCCTCGAGGTAGCCGGTGACCCGGTCGAACTGTTCCTGGGATACCAGCGGTCCGAGTTGGGTGGCCGGATCCAGGCCCGGCCCGATCTTCACCGCCGCCGCGGCCTCGGCGACCGCCTCGGTGAACTCGCCGAAGATCTTGTCCTCCACGAACAGTCGCGTCCCGGCGACGCAGCACTGGCCGTGGTTGAACAGCCACGCGTCGAGCGATCCGGCGACCGCGGACTCGAAATCCGCGTCCGCGAAGACGATATTGGGGCTCTTGCCGCCCAGCTCGAGCGACACCTTCTTGAGGTTGCCCCGGGCCGCGTCGACGACCAGCTTGCCGACCTCGGTGGATCCGGTGAACGCGACCTTGTCCACCGCGTCGTGCGCGGACAGCGCCGCCCCGGCGTCGCCGAATCCGGTGACGATGTTGACCACACCGGCGGGGAATCCCGCCTCCTGGAACACCTCTCCCAGCAGTAGCGCGGTGAGCGGGGTCTGTTCGGCGGGTTTGAGCACCACGGTGTTCCCGGCCGCCAGTGCCGAAGCGAGTTTCCAGGAGGCCATCAGCAGCGGGAAGTTCCACGGGACGATCAACCCGCAGACCCCGACCGGCTCACGCAGGGTGTACGCGTGGAACTGGCTGCCCGGCGGGGTGAACGGCATCGACACGTTCACCGTGGAGCCCTCGACCTTGGTGGCCCAGCCCGCGAAGTACCGGAACACATCCGCCGCCCATGCGACGTCGACCGCCGTGGCGACCCCGGCGGATTTGCCGTTGTCAAGCGATTCCAGTTCGCCGAATTCCTGTGCGCGCTCGGTCAGGATATCCCCGACGCGCCACAGCAACCGCTCGCGCTCGTTGGGTCTCATCCACTGCCACGGGCCCTCGTCGAAGGCAGTACGGGCCGCGCGCACCGCGCGATCCACGTCGGCGGCCTCCCCGTGCGCCACCTCGGCCAGCACCTCGCCGTCGGCGGGGTTGTGGGTCGGGAACGTTCTGCCCGACACCGCGTCGACCCACTCGCCGTCGATCAGCAACTGTTTGCGACCGGACAGGAACGAGCGGATGTCGGCGCGGATCGGGTAATCGGAGACCACCGTCATCGAAACCTCCTGAGTACATCGTGATGTGACACAGGCCATACTGCGTCGGACGGCGACGGCCGAGATGTACAGAAACTGAACAGGGTTTCGCGGTGGTCGTGGACCGGAATTCGGCAGCGGTGCCAGCTGGAGCCCGGTCTGCGCGTGTGGGCCGGGGGTGGCGTCGGTGACCGGTACGTCGCCGAGCGCTCAGTCGGCGGCGGCGAGCGGTCCGTCCTGCTTGAAGCGCCCCGCGAATCCGCGCAGCGGCAGATCGGCGCTGGTGAGGATGCCCGGCGGGGCGGCGACCACCGAGCGGATGGCGTTGAGTGCGGGCAGTCCGGTGACGGTCATGCCGATCGAGGCGAACGCGGCCGGATCGGACAGGTCGACGCCGGCCTTGGGGAAGATCATGTGCTTGCTGTAGATGCTGGGATCGCCGGTGATGTGGGTGATGTAACAGCCCTTCACATCCCATTTCGGGTCGGTGTGCGGGGTCATCTGCCATTCGAGGTGCGATTCGATCCGGGGCTGCCCGTCCACGATGCCCCGATACTTGATGTAGTTCCCGCCGAGTGAGCCTTTCGGCAGCTGGTACCAGCCCAGATCCACGTCCCGGGTGCACGCGCCGAGCTCGTAGTCGAAGGTGACCTCGTCCAGCTCCAGTCCGAAGCAGTCGGCCATCAGGTAGACCGAATCGGCGAACACCCGGGTGAACTTCTCCAGCGAGGCCGGGAGCGAGGGGTCGTCGACGGGGTTGCCGTAGCCCACCTCGATCCAGGTCGCCGCCGAATGATGGCAGGACACGTCCACCGACTCGATGACGGTGACGTTCTCGATATCCGCGACGTCGCAGGAGTGCGTCACCCCGAGGATCTGGCACAGGCCCGGATTCATACCCGTCCCGTAGAACGTGGAACCGCCACGCTCACAAGCGGATTGCAGGACCTCGCTGACCTTGCGCCCCGAGGGATGCGGGTGGTTCTGGTCGCGGTGGTGCCCCGTGATCCAGTCGGCCGTGGTGACGATATCGATGCCCGCCTCGAGTACCTGCTCGTAGAGGGTCTCGTCCGGAAACACGCCGTGGAAGGTCATCACATCGGGCCGGGCGGCGATGATCTCCTCGACGGTGCCGGTAGCCCGCACACCGAGGGGCGCCAACCCGGCGATCTCACCGGCGTCGCGGCCGACCTTCTCCGGTGTGTAACAGTGCAACCCGATCAATTCCAGGTCGGGCCGGTCGGTGATGCGCTTGATCATCTCGGTGCCGACATTGCCTGTGGCAACCTGGAATACGCGGATCTTTTCGTCAGTGCTCAAGGGGGACACGACCTTCCGTCGTCGGGTAGAACTGTTCGGCCCACTGCCGCAGCGCGCGGAATCCGTCGAATTCCTTCTGCGACAGCGCGGGTGGATCGGAATAACGCTGATGCGACCAGATGTGGATATCGGCCTCGAACTGGTCGATGACGCCCTGGGCGAGGCGCTGGGCCCGCTCGGCGGCCTTGGGGTGCTCCTGCCCTTCGGGCCGGCCGATCCACACCGAGAACCGCACGTCGCAGGTGTTCTCGTCGACCGGGGTGACCGCCGAGAGGGTGCGGTTGTCGATCATGCCCCAGCTCTTGGTCACCGCGGCACCGAGTCCGGCGTTGATCGCCTGGACGCCACTGCGGATGTCCGCGGCGGCGGTGTCGTCGAAGGCGATGGTGAAGTCCACATAGGAGACCGGCAGGTCGAAGTCCTGGCGGGTGAAGGTCGGGGTGATCGGCACCTTGTGCACGTATTTGAAGTGGGCGAAGTCGACGCCGTTCTCCATGATGTACTGCGGGTGCAGTTCCAGGCTCTGCCGGAACAGCGTGGACTGCGGATACGCCGGATAGTAGTCCGCGGCGCCGCTGCCGTCGTCGAAGCCGGTGAATACGTCCGGAACCTCGAAATGCGGTGCGCGACCGTGGATATCGTGCCAGATCCAGATCGATTCGTTGCGCTCGACGACCGGGTAGCTGCGGATCCGGCGGCCCTTGTTCGGATGATTCTCGTAGGGGACGCAGACGTTGCGGCCCTCGTGATTCCACTCCCAGCCGTGGAACGGGCACACGATTCGATCGCCTTCGACGTGGCCGCCGAATCCCAGGTGCGCGCCGAGATGTTCGCAGTAGGCGTCCATCACCGCGACCCGGCCGTCCGTGGATCGCCACGAGATCATCTCGGTGTCGAAGTACTTCATCCGGTGCACGTCGCCGACGCCCACCTCCGCGGACCACGCAACCTGGAACCATCCCGTCGGCTTCATCGATAGGGGTGGTCTGGCCATGACGAATCCTCTCGGCCGGGGCTGTACGGAGGTTTATAGTAGAACCCTCTGTGAAACTATACAAGAGGGGTCTGTCAAACGTGAACGATAGTTCGGCTCAACGGTTTCGGCAGGCCGTGCGGGATCTCGCGGCCGGTGAGGAAGGGCGATGGCTAGAGTTCGTGCAATGACCGAGGCGGGCGCGACGGGCAGGCGCAGCAACAAACGGGGGCTGGCGACTCGCGAGAGCATGCTCGAGGCCGCGCTGCGGGCACTGGCCTCCGGTGATCCGGGCGCGGCCTCGGGGAATCGGATCGCCAAGGAGATCGGCGCGACCTGGGGCGCGGTCAAGTACCAGTTCGGTGATATCGATGGACTGTGGGCCGCGGTGCTGCACCGCACGGCCGAGCGCAGGGGAGATCTGCCGGTGCGGATCGGGACCGGGGCCGGCCTGCGTGAGCGGGTCACCGAGATCGTGGAGGGGATGTACGCGGGTCTGAGTTCGACCGATGCTCGCGCGATCGAGACGTTGCGTGCGGCGCTGCCGAGGGATCACGCCGAACTGGAACGTCTGTACCCGCGCACGGCGACCGAGCTCGCATCCTGGCAACCGTTGTGGCAGAACGCTTGTCAGAACGCCTTCGCCGATCTGAACATCGACCCCGCGCGCATCCGCGAGATCGCGACGCTCATTCCCGGCGCGATGCGCGGAATCGTCTCGGAGCAGCAGCTGGGCAGCTATTCCGATCTGGACGAGGCGCGCCGCGGCCTGGTGAACGCCATCGTCGCCTACCTGGAGAGCTGATCGCCTCGATCGTCACGACCGGGATCGATCGCCTGAAATGCGCTGGGCTGGAAATGTTTCCGAGCAGTGCGGAAGATCGTGCGACGGTATCGGCAGCCGGGTGGAACGGCCGAACTCAGTGTGCTGCCGTGACCGGCGGGGCCTCGGCGCGGGTGCGGAAGGTGCGGCGGTAGGTCAGTGGTGCGACGCCGATCGCGTCGTGCAGGTGTTGGCGCAGTGAGGTTCCCGTGGCGAAGCCGACCTCCGCGGCGATCCGGTCGACGGGCAGATCGGTGCTCTCCAACAGTTCCCGAGCGCGGAAGACGCGCTGCTGGATGAGCCAGCGGCCGGGGCTCGTGCCGACCTCGTCGCGGAACCTGCGGGCGAAGGTGCGCCCGCTCATGCGCGCCCGCTCGGCCAGATCCGACATGGTCAGGGGCAGATGCAGATTCTCCAGGGCCCAGTGCCGGGCCGCGGCCGTGCCCGCGGAGGTCTGTGCGGGCACCGGCTGTTCGATGTACTGCGCCTGACCGCCCTCCCGCCACGGCGGCACCACGCACCGGCGCGCGACAGTGTTCGCCACCTCGCTGCCGTGGTCCTTGCGAATCAAGTGCAGGCACAGGTCGATTCCCGCGCTGGCGCCCGCCGAGGTGAGGATGTCGCCGTCGTCGACGTAGAGCACGTCCGGGTCGAGGCGGACCCGTGGGAACGCGCGGCGGAAGATGTCGGCCAGATTCCAGTGCGTCGTGGCGGGGCGGTCGTCGAGACGTCCCGCGGCGGCCAGGACGAAGGCCGCCGTGCAGATGGACACGGTCCGGGCGTTCGGGCGGATCAGCTCGAGCGCATCCGAGACCTGTTGCGGCAGTGCGAGTATCGAGACCTCGTCGGGCTCGTCCGGGCAGCCGGCCAGGCCGATGTGACAGGGCGGGATCACCACGGTGTCGGCGGTGCGCAGGACGCCGGCGTGATGTGTGACGGCGATCGAGAAATCGCCCTCGGTGCGGACCGGATGTCCGTCCACCGAACAGGTCAGCACCTCGTAGCGGCCGTCGGCGGAGCCGAATACCCGGTTCGCGATGCCCAGTTCGAACGGGTACACGCCGTCCAGTGTCAGGACGGCCACGCGATGTGGCGCCGAACTCGTCATGGCGCGATCATATCGAATATTGGCAATTGTGCCATTTTCTCCCGGGGCGAGCGGCGGCAGGCTGAACGTCATGACGACAACGGATATCCCCGCCACGATGCGCGCGATCGGCCAGGACACCCTGGGTGGCCCCGAGGTGCTGCACGAGATCGAACGTCCCGTACCGCGGCCGGGGCCGAGCGAGATCCTGGTGCGGGTCCATGCGACCGCCCTGAATCCGACCGATTGGAAACATCGCGCCCTGCCCGGGATGTTTCTGCCCGGCCCGCCGTTCGTCCTGGGCTGGGACGTCTCGGGTGTTGTGGTGGCGGTCGCGCGAGGCGTCACGCTGTTCGCGCCCGGTGACGAGGTGTTCGGCATGCTGCCCTATCCGCACGGCCATGGTGCCGCGGCCGAATACGTCACCGGCCCGGCCCGCGCCTTCGCCCACAAGCCGCGCGCTCTGGACCACGTGCGGGCCGCCGCGGTGCCGCTCGCCGCGCTGACTGCCTGGCAGGCCCTGGTGGATACCGCGAATGTGCAAGCGGGACAGCGTGTTCTGGTACATGCCGCAGCCGGCGGGGTAGGCCACTTCGCGGTGCAGATCGCCAAGGCCCGCGGGGCGTACGTCATCGGGACCGCTAGTGCGGCCAATCACGAATTCCTGCGCGGGATCGGTGTGGACGAGGTGATCGATTACCGCACAACCGATGTCGCCGCGGCGGTGCGGGAGGTCGATGTGGCGATCGACCCGCTCGGCACCGAGAACGCACTCGCCTCGATCCGCACCCTACGGCCGGGCGGTATCGTGATCTCGCTGGTGGGCGCGGATCCCGAACGCATCCGGGAAGCGGCGGCCGAGGCCGGCGTGCGAGCGGTGAACATGCTGGTCGAGGCCGACCACGCCGGGATGTCCGAACTGGCCCGGATGGTGGACGAGGGAACGCTGCGGCCGACGATCGCGGGAACCTTCCCGCTCGCCGAGGCCGCGGCTGCGCACGCCCTCGGCGACACCGGCCGCACCGTCGGCAAACTCGTGCTCACCGTGCCCTGACGGACGCGGTGGGCTCGACGACTCCGCGACACGTACCCCTGACGAGCGGGCAGGATGGGCGAATGCCCGAACTGCTGGTGATGGTGAACGGCCTGCCCGGATCGGGCAAGTCGACCCTGGGGCGAGCGCTGGCTCGTGAGCTCGGTGCCCGGTTCCTGTCGAAAGACGCCGTGAAGGAGGCTCTCGCGGCGAGCGTCGACGGAGCCGGTGCCCTCTCGGCGCTGGGCGGCATCGCCATGGACACGGTATGGGCACTGGCACCAGCGATGTCGAATGACGTCGTGATCGATTCGTGGTGGTTCGCGCCGCGTGATCGAGCCTCGGCTCGCTCCGGTCTCGCCGCGGCAGGTGCCGCCCGCGCCGTCGAAATCTGGTGCGATGTGCCTGCCGAGATTGCCCGGGTGCGCTACGAGAGTCGCGACCGTCCCGGCCTGTATCGGGACCGGGAGCACCTGGTCCGCGACTGGGATGCCTGGGCGGCGCAGGCCGAACCGCTCGGTCTGGCTGCCGCCACGATTTCGGTCGACACCTCGGGCCCGGTCGACTGCGCACTGCTCGCCGAACGGGTCCGATCGTCTGTCTGCTACTGAATTCTTCTGTGGGGGTGCGGGTTTCGATACGGGCTATGCTGTTTGCAGGGCTCGGCCGAACAGGGGCCAGGAGTTGTGCAGGTCCTCTTGCCAATAGCCCCAGGAGTGGGTGCCTACCCGGCGGAAGTCGAAGGTTGCCGGGATGTGGAGTCGGGCGAGGCGGTCGTGCATGCGGTGCGTGCACTGGTTGGTGGCGGCCTCGAGGATGGCGCCGCTGGTGAGCTGGGAGGCGAGTTTGCCGGGATTGTCGTGGATTCCGGGGCCGTTCAAGGTGTCCAGCGGACCGGGGAGACCGGTGCCCGAGGAGACGTAGATTGCCGTGCCGCGCAGGCGATCCGCGTGAATGTACGGGTCGTTGGCAGCCCAGGCCGGGTCGCCCGGCGGGCCCCACATATTCGTCACGTTACCGGCCCAGCGGCCGACCACGGCGGTGACATACGCCTCGCCGAGCGGATTGCTGGTCTGCGCGCAACCGCTGTACGCGCCGATCGCCTGATACAGACCGGGTTGATCCAGGGCGAGCTGGAATACCGACGTCCCGGCCATCGAGATCCCGGCCAGCGCATTCTTGCCGGTGCCGTCGAACGTGGAGTTCACGATCGGCGGCAACTCCCGGGTGAGGAAGGTGCTCCACCGCTGCTTTCCCAGAACGGGATCGTCGGAGCGCCAATCGGTGAAGTAACTCCCGCGCCCGCCCAGCGGGATCGCGACGGTGACCTGTTTGTCGGCGAAGAAATCGGCGATATCGGTCTGCTCGGTCCAGCTCGAATCGTCGACGCCTCCGTTCGCCCCGTTGAGCAGATAAAGTACCGGCGCGGGCTTCGAATGATCCGGGGCGCGAAGCACTTTCACCGTGATCACCGAATTCATCGCCGCCGAGTACACCCGCATGTTCACCATCCGGCCCGCATCCGGGGTGAGGTTCACCAGATGGGAGCCGTCCACGGCGGGCCGTGCGGCGGTGGTGAGCGCCGGAATCGAGGCCGGCGCAACCGGATCCGCGCCGGCCGTGCCGGCCCAACCCGCGGCCAGCGCCACCACGGGCGCGAGCATCGTCGCCTGTCGGCCGCGCAACCGTGACCTGCGTGGTGCGGAATGTTTGCCCACCTGCTCCTCCCCGGAGGTTCCGTTGGCCTGTTCGTGGCAACGGTAGGGATGAATCATGAAGGGCGGCAATCCCTATCGGCGATGATTGGAAACAGATGCCGCCTCCGGCGCCGGGTGCTGTCAATCGTCACAACATTGCCTCCGACGTGTGGTCCGGGTTCATACGGCTGTCGTTGACTGGCCTGGTGCCGCCCGGAAATCGGGCGGCGACACCTCCTGACGCTGTGAATCGAGGGCACTCGTGGTCAATTTCGGTTTCTTCGACGACTGGCACCCACAGCCGGGCCGGGTCACCAGCTGGAGCGTTCCGGCGACGGCGCTGGCCGTGATGCGGGACGCGCCGGAGCACCCGATCCCGCCCTCGTACCAGCAACAGGAATATCTGCGTACGACCCGCCGCACCGCAGCCGCGGGCCACCGCGCGTCGCGGCTGTGCATGATCGCCTACGACATTCCGGGCAGTCCGGACATCGATGCGATGACTCGCGCGGTCACCGCCTTCGTGCGCCGGCACGAATCGTTCGCCAGCTGGTTCACCGTGGAAGCGGACGAACGGGTGGTGCGGCACGTCGTCGACGCGGCCATACTCGAACTCGTGCCGACCGAGTACGGCGATTTCGCCGACAGCGATGCGATCCGCCGACACGTACAGGACACCACACCCGATGCGCTGCACTGGAATTGCTTCAGCTTCGGGATCATCGAGCAGGAGCAGGCGTTCACCGTCTACGCCGCGGTCGACCATCTGCACACCGACGGCGTCGCGCAGGCGCTGACGTGTGTGGACCTGCTGATGCTCTACGGCGCGGAACTGTCCGGCACCGAGCCCGCGCTCGCGCCGGTGGCCGGACATCTGGCCTACTGTGCCCGCGAACGCGCCTACAACGCCGAACTCACCGGGCAATCCCCGCTGGTCACAACCTGGCTGGAGTTGTTGCAGCGCAACGGCGGACAGATGCCGACCTTTCCGTTGTATCTGGGCGCCGCGAACACGCAGGGATATGTCCGCGGCGCGGTGCTGACACTGCCGCTGTTCACCGAGGCCGACGCGCTGCGTTTCGAACAAGCCTGTGAGCACAGCGGCGGCCGGTTCCTCGGTGGGCTGTTCGCGGCGCTCGCGCTCACCGAGGTCGAATTGACCGGTAATGACTGGCATTTCATCCTCAGCCCGGCCAACACCCGCAGCACCCCGGGCGAGGCCGGCGCGGTGGGTTACTACACGAATCTGCTGCCGATCGCCTTCGACGTGCCGCCCGAGTCGCGGTTCACCGACCTGGCCGCCGTCGCACAGGAGGCCGCCGATCGGGCCAAGGAGCTCACCGATGTCTCCCCGCACCGGGTGCTGGAACTGGCCCCGCCGGAGCTGGGCCTCCGCGTGCGGCCGGGCTGGGCGGCGATGATGCTGTCCTACGTCGACGTGCGCAAGATCGCCGGGGTGGAGATGTTCGACCGGATCAACGGCGGTCTGTTCGGCAACCGCGCCGCGGCGAGCGAGGTGTACGTCTGGATCAACCGGTTCCCGGACGTCACCACGTTGAGCCTGGTCTTTCCCGACACCGAGGACGCCGGCGAATCGGTCGGACGGTACGTCAAGACGCTCACCGAGATCACCGCCGCGGTGGCCGGCGCCGGTGACTACGCCCTGCGGGTCGACGCCTGACCATGGCGATTCGGGGCATACCGGTTCGGGCGGGCCGCGACACCGCGGATCCGCCCGTCTCGGGTCGGCGCGCGTGGGCGGCCCTGGCGGCCTGCCTGCTCGCGGTGTTCATGCAGATGTTGGACCTGACCATCGTCAACACCGCACTTCCGGTGCTGGCCCGCGATCTGGCGGCCACCGGCTCGATGCAGCTGTTGGTGGTCACCGTCTACGGGCTGGCGTTCGCGTGCACACTGCTGACCGCGTCCCAGCTGGGCGATCGGTTCGGGCGGCGGCGGCTGTTCCTGATCGGCATGGCGATCTTCACCACGGCCTCGCTGGGCTGTGGTCTGGCCCGGCTCCCGATCGAACTGGTGGCGGGCCGGCTGGCGCAGGGGCTGGGCGCCGCGGCGGTCTCCGCGCAGACGATCGCGATCGTGGCCGCGGTGTTCCCGGTGCGGCGGCGGCCGCTGGTTTTCGGTGTCTACGGTGCGGTCGCGGGCCTGGCCGGCCTGTCCGGGCCGGTGCTGGGCGGACTGATCGTCGCGCTGAATCCGGGCGGACTGGGCTGGCGGTCGATCTTCCTGCTGAATCTGCCGCTGGGTCTGATCGCCCTGGCCCTGGCCGCGCGCTATCTGGACATCGGGCGAGCCGAACGGCCGGTGCGGGTGGACGCGCTGGGCGCGGTCCTGTCGACGGTGGGCGTCGCCGCGGTGCTGTATCCGCTGTCCACGGGCCGTGATTCGGGCTGGCCGCCCGGTGCGTCGGTCCTGCTGGCGGCGGGTGTGTTGGTGCTGGCCGGATTCGGCTGGCGGCAGCGGTGGGTGACCGTGCGCGGCGGGACGCCGCTGATCTCCGCGGAGGTGTTCCGCGATCGCGGCTTCGGCGTGGGATCGGTTCTGCTGCTGGTGTTCTACGGGTTGTTCGCGGCATTGCTGTTCACGGTATCGATGACCGCGCAGACCGGTCTGGGTTGGTCGGCGTGGCAGACCGCACGGCTGCTGCTGCCGTTCGCGCTCGGCGCCCTCGTCGCGGCGCTGACCTCGCCGATCCTCATGGCGCGCTTGGGTTCTCGGGCATTGACCGCAGGCATCGGCCTGTTCGCGCTGGGCGTCGCGCAGATGGCGTTGACCGTACATCCCGCATCCGGCGGCGTGGACACGCACGCGCTGAGCGAACCGGTGCTGCTGGCCGGGGCCGGGATGGGCTGGTTCGCGGCGCCGCTGCCCGCGGTGATGGTGGCCGGGCTGGGGCAGGGCCCGACGGGAAGCGCCTCCGGGCTCGCTCCGACCGTTCAGCAGCTCGGCAGCGCGATCGGCGCGGCTGTGCTGGGCAGCGTGTTCTTCGCCCGCATCGCCGTCGGCTCCGGAGTGGACGGTGCGAAAGCGATTCTGGCGCAACACCTGTCCGAGCGCTCGGCGGAGCCGGGTGATCGAACCGAGACGGTCCGGCGCTTCGGCGACTGCGCACATGCCGCCTTCGCCTCGCCGTCGCATGTGCTGCCTGCGCACGGCTGTGCGGGCCAGGCTCTCGACGCGGCCGTGGCGACGGCGGCTACCGCGCCGACGTTCCTGCGGGCGTGCGTGACGGTGCTGTGGATCGTCGCGGCGGTCGCGGGCGTGCTCACGATACTCACGCTGGCGCTTCCGCGGCGGCCGGGAGCCCAGCCGTGACCGCGATCTTCGACCGCGCCGATCGGGGCGACAGCCTTGCCGCGGAACAGGATTCGTCCGCCGGTGCGGTTCGGTTCGCGGCACCGCCGGTCATCGCCATAGCGGTCGTCACCGGGTTGATCCTGCTGGTGCGGTCGGGACGTTACGAGTACTTCGGCGACGAACTGTACTTCCTGGCCGCCGGCGATCATCTTGCTCCGAGCTATGCCGATCAGGGGCCGCTGATCCCGCTGCTGGCCCGAGCCGCCTGGACCCTGGTGCCAGGATCTGTTGTGACACTGCGTATTCCGTCGATCCTGGCCGCCGTCGCGGGGGTGCTCGTGGCCGGGGCGTTCGCCCGGGAAATGGGCGGTCGCCGCCGCGCGCAGGTGCTTGCCGCGCTGGCCGGTGCGACGTGTCCCTACCTGATCACGCAGGCCGCGACCCTGTCCACCTTCGCGCTGGACAGCGCGCTGAGTGCGGCCGCGCTGTGGCTGCTGGCTCGCTGGACCCGGCTGCGCCGGGACCGGCTGCTGGTGGCCGTCGCCGCCGTGATCGCCGTGGATCTCGAGGTGAAACTACTGGCCGTGGTGCTGTGCACCGGGATCATCGTGGGGGTGGCGGTGGCCGGACCGCGCGAACTGCTGTCGCGTCCGGCGCTGTGGTGGTCGGTACCGGTGGTGGCGATGACGGCGCTGCCGGGCCTGTTCTGGCAACAGCGGCACGGCTGGCCGCAACTGACGATGGGCGCGGTGATCCGCGCCGAACAGCGCGCCGCGACCGGCGGTGTACCGGGACTGCCGGTGCAGTGGGCGGTGCTGACCGGACTGCTGGGCGGGCTGCTGGCGCTGCTCGGCTGGTGGGTTCTGCTGCGGCACAGCGCTTTGCGCGCCCATCGCTGGATCGGCATCGCCGCGATCGTGGAGGTCGTATTCGTGACCGTCAGCGGCGGGCGGCCCTACTACGTTGCGGGATTGTTCCCGGCGTTGTTCGCCGCGGGGGCCGCGGCGATCCCGGACGTGCGGCATCGCGCGGCTCGGATGGCCGGGGCCGCGGTGGTCGCGGTATCGGTCGCGATCTCCCTGACGGTGGTGTCGGTGCTGCCGCTGCCGCTCACCCGGGTCGATCGGCCGGTCCGCTCGCAGGCCGAATTATCCACGCGCATGCGAACGTTCGGAACCAGCGGCTGGTCCCGGCTGATCGGTGGCGTGGACGCGGCGTACCGCGCCCTGCCGCCCGGCGACCGCGCCGGCGTCGTGATTCTCACCCAGACCTATTGGCAGGCAGCGGCTCTCGATGAACTCGGTCCGCCCGATCATCCACCGGTATACAGCGCGGATCGCGGATACGCGTACTTCGGCAGCCCGGGGGAGGCCGCGCGCATCGTGCTCTACGTCAGTGCCGGTGTGTCGGAAACGCTGCCACACAACGTCTTCGAATTCGCCGTTCCGGTCGCGTGGATCGACGACCCGCTCGGCTTTCCGGGGATCGATCACGGGGTCACGGTATGGCGTTGCCGGCATCCGCGGCAGCCCTGGTCCGTGCTGTGGCCGAGCCTGACCACCCTAGTCCTGGATCCGGGACTCTGACCGTCGCCCGCGCGCCACCAGAAAGAAGCTGCCTCATGCCTGTCTCTCACACCGGCTCCACCTGGTTCGATCGCCGCTGGTCCATTCCGGAACTCGTCGAGCGCAAACAGGGCCGCCGGGTGTCGGTGGTCCTGCCCGCACTCGACGAGGAGGCCACCGTCGCCGGGGTGATCGCCTCGATCCGCCCGCACGTGGAAGGGTTGGTCGACGAATTGCTCGTGATCGACTCGGGTTCCACCGACGGCACCATCGCGGCCGCGCGCGGTGCCGGCGCCACCGTGTACACCCGCGAGCAGGCGTTCCCTCAGCTGTCGCCGCGACCCGGCAAGGGGGAGGTACTGTGGCGTTCGCTGGCGGTGGCGCGGGGCGACCTGATCGTGTTCGTCGACTCCGATCTCATCTCGCCCAGCCCGATGTTCGTGCCGTCCCTGCTCGCGCCGCTGCTGTTCGATCGCGGCCTGCACCTGGTGAAGGGTTTCTACCGGCGGCCGCTGCGCACCGAGGGACGCGCCGATGCCGATGGTGGCGGCCGGGTCACCCAGCTGGTCGCCCGGCCGCTGCTGGCCGCGCTCGCACCCGAACTCGCCGAGATCGTGCAGCCGCTCGGCGGCGAGTACGCCGCCACCCGCGAATTGCTCACCGGAATCCCGTTCGCCCCCGGTTACGGCGTCGAAATCGGTATTCTGCTGGACTGTTTCGCGCGGTACGGCATCGAGGCCATCGGCCAGGTCGACCTGGGTACCCGGCTGCACCGCAATCGCCCGAACGACGAATTGGCCGCGATGAGCCGCCAGGTCATCGCGACATTGCTGGACCGCCTGGGCCTCGAGGACTCGGGTAGCGGTCTGCCACAGTTCATTCCGCACGGCACCGGCTGGCGTCGTACGGTCACCGAGCCCAGTTTCGCCGACCGGCCGCCGATGCGCCCGGCTCTCGATCCACCGGCCACCGCGGACACCGAATGGTCCGCACTGGAATCGCGGCGGGGTATCGCGTGAATCGTTCCGCACGCTGAAATCACCCGACGCGACGAATTCGGAAAACATTCCCTCGGGAAATATCGCGAGAATGTCGTTATCGTCATCTACCAGCGGTTTTTCTGGGTTGAAAGCGATCGGACCGACTTCAGTGGAAGTACACAATCAGCGCGACCGGCATTGTGTACTTCGAACATTCGCGATGTCCGCTGGTCTCGGTAGAGTCGGCAATCGGCGATGGAAACCGATCCTGCGCTCCTTTCCGCTCCCGAGCCGATGAGGAATTGTCATGACCCGCATGAGGACGAGCGCGATGTATTCGGATCGAGCGCCCGTGCGGACCGCGCTGCAGCCGGCGCGTCCGGCCGACCTGGCGCGGTCCGTGGTGGACGGACTGGACCTGACCGCCGTCGCGGACAGGATCGATGGGCGGCTCCGGGCGGACCTGCTCGAACTCGTGCGGTGCAGTGTGCACGAACTGACCGGGACGCCCGACGGCGCCGATGCGGAGCCGGTGGCCGATCGAATCGAATCGATCGCCCGCCGCTGGGCCCAGCGGGATCTGCCGATCGCGATCCTGCATCGAGCCGTCCACGCGGCGGTTTCCTCGGTCCTGCAGTATTGGGCCCGCGGCGGCGCCTGGTCGGACGGGCGGATCGTGCGCGCGGCGGGCGCCGGTCTGATCGATGTGCTGCGCACCCTCTCGGCCGCGGTCGCCCGTGCATACGCCGCCGAGGTTCGCGCGATGACCACCGAGGGCCGCGTCGCCGCCGCGACCCTGGCCTCGGGCCTGCTGGCCGGCCGCGCCGTCGGCACACGCACCGCCGGATCCGCTGCGGGACTGTCGAATTCGTATCTGGTCGTCGCCGTCGCGATCGGCGCGCACCCGCAGGAGAGCGACCCGCTGCTCGACGCTCGCGTGGTCGCTCGCCGCAAACTGCGTCGCATCCAGGCCGAACTCGCCGGCTGCCGCCCCCGTCCGCTGTCGCTGCTGAGCGTCGACGGCGGCACGATCCTGATCCCCGCCGAGGCCCCGGCCACCGAAACCGACCCCGCCGCGGTCGAAGAGTGGGTGGGCGAGCGGATCGATCGGCTCGCGCAGGTCGCCGGTGCGCCGGTGACGGCGACGTTCGTCGAGGCCGAACAGGCCGCGATCCCGCAGGCCGCGGATCTGGCCCACGAATTACTGGATCTGGCGGTACATCTGGGCCGCGGACCGGGCCTGCACCGATTCCGGGATCTGGCCTGCGAATACCAGGTGTCGCGTCCGGGCCGGGCCAACCGGCGGATCCGGTCGGTGCTGGATCCGCTGCGCGGTGATCCGGCTCTGCTGGACACTCTGCGCGCTTTCCTGGGCTCACCCGGAACCCAGGACGCGGTCGCCCGCCGACTCGGCGTCTCGGTCGGGACGCTGCGTCGTCGGCTCGTGCATATTACGGAGCTGACCGGACTGGATCCGGAGACGGCGAGGGATTCGTGGTATCTGCGCTCCAGCCTGGTCGCGCGCATCGTGAACGGTGAGCAGACCGGAACATCGCTGAACAGGGCCGGCTGAACAGGGCCGGCTGAACAGAGCTCGGCGGATTGACACCGAGTCGTTGTCATTCACCTCCCGCATCGCGCGCCATAGTGATCTCATGGGCAACAGTGATCAGATGGCCGATCAGCAATCCGTCGCCGACACACTTCGCCCGCTGCTTCGTGCCGCCTTCGGGCCGGAACCCGGCGTCGCGTTCGAATTCTGGGACGGCAGTTCGATCCGGCCGGCCGGCACGTCCCACGGCACTCTGCGGGTGCGTTCGAAGGAGGCGATCAGCCATCTGGTCTGGGCGCCCGGGCAATTGGGCCTGGGCCGCGCGTTCGTCTCCGGCGCAGCGGATCTCGACGGTGACATCTTCGCGATGATGCGCGCGCTGCGGTCCTCGTCCCCGCGCACTCCGGGCGCGGGAATCGGTCTCGGGGCCGGGGCGGTCTATCAGGCGATCGGCGCGGCACGCCGGCTCGGCGCGCTGGGCCGTCCGCCCGAACCGCCGGCGGAGGAAATGCGTACCCGGTTCGGCGGGCGGCACACCCGCCGCCGTGACGCCGCCGCGATCAGCCATCACTACGACGTGGGCAACGAGTTCTACCGCCTGGTGCTCGGGCCGAGTATGACGTACTCCTGTGCGCGGTTCGCCGGTGCGGGGGAGCAGCCCGATGACACCATGTCCCTGGCCGACGCCCAGCGCGCCAAACACGATCTCGTCTGCCGCAAGCTGGGGCTGGACGCGGCGCCCGGGATGCGCCTGTTGGACGTGGGATGCGGCTGGGGCTCGATGGCCATGCACGCGGCCGCGACCTACGGCGCGCACGTGGTCGGGGTGACGCTGAGCCACGAGCAGGCCGAACTCGCGCGCAAACGCGTTGCCGCCGAAGGTCTTTCCGATCTGGTCGAGATCCGGACGGCGGACTACCGGGACCTGCGCGGCGAACGCTTCGACGCGATCTCCTCGATCGGCATGTTCGAGCACGTCGGATCCAAGCGCGCCGCGGAGTATTTCACCACGATGCACGCGCTGTTGCGGCCGCGGGGCCGCCTGCTCAACCATGCCATCTCCGCGATCGGCGGTTCGGTGATGACCGGCCGGTCCTTCGTCGGGCGGTACGTGTTCCCGGACGGTGAGCTGATCGATGTCGGCCGGGTCGTGCTGGCCATGGAACGCGCCGGATTCGAGGTCCGCGACGTGGAGGGAATGCGCGAGCACTACGCGCTGACCCTGCGGCGCTGGGTCGCCGGTCTGGAACAGGAATGGGATCGTGCGGTCGAACTCGCCGGTGCGGGCCGCGCCCGGATCTGGCGATTGTACATGGCGGCATCGGCGCTGGGCTTCGAGGACGGCACTCTGGGTCTGCACCAGGTGCTGGGTGTGGTGCCCGGCAGCCGGGGCGATTCGGGAATGCCCGCCACCCGACGCGCCTGGGGCTGAGCGGCGGCCGGGGCATCGGATGCGCCGAACGCGGTCGAGATCGGATCCGGATGGCTACACTGCTGGGCAAGTCGGCGGCGTTCGCTTCGGGATCAGGTGGGCGGCCCGATCGCAATACTGTTTTCGTCACAGCGAGGTGATGTCGTGTCCGTTCGAGGAACCGTGCTGGTCGCGGCGCTGACATGCGCCGTACCGATACTCGGTGCGGCACCGGGCCACAGCGCCCCCGTGTCCGGGGCGAACGGAGGTTGTGCGCGGGGCGGCGTGATGACGGGCCGGATGATTCCCGGCACCGGCAGCGCCGGACAGAGTATTCAGCGCGAGGTCACCCTGAGCGACTGCGCCGGCCCGCTGCTGCCGGGGATTCGCGGCGGCGTGTTCGCGGTGAGTATCCCGTGGAACGTCACCACCGCCCCCACCTCGGCCCGGTTGAGCTGGTCCGACGGCAGCGTCAGCACGGCGACCGGCTACGGCAACGGCGTGTGGCTCATCACCGCGGGCCCCGCGAGCGGACACGCCATTCAACTCGACGTCGCCGATACCTGGAACGGGTGGTACCTCAGCTCCGCGGATGTGGTGGTTGCCGACGCCCGGTTCGTCTCCTGAATTCGCTGGGGACGCAAAGGCTTCCGCTTCTTCAGGCGGTTCCGGGAACGCGGCGGGTGGCGGCCTGCGGCACCGCGCCGTGATAGAAGTACCTGCCCAGGCCGATGGTGAAGATCAGAATTCCGTACAGCGAATGCTCCACCGACGCGGTGAACAGCGACCGGCTCCGCAGGTAGCGCGTCGCGAACAACCAGCCGCCCACACCGCTTGCGGCGACGGAGAACCAGTTGCCGAAGATGATGTGCACGTACCCGAATGCCGCCGCACTCGCGGCGACCAGGCCCGGACCCTCCCCGAAGACCGGGGCGTACCGGTGGAACAGGAACGACCGGAACACCAGTTCCTGCGGGTAGACGCTCAGCGCCGGATACAGCATCAGCACCGCGAGCCACAACCAGGGATTGCGCCGCGGCAGATCGAACAGATGCTCCCGCCGCAGCACGGTGGTCGCCGCGGTGAGCGCGAGGGCGTTCGCGCCCGCCGATACCGCCATCGAACGCGCCTGTTCGCCGAACGCGTCGCTGCGCCACAGCGATGTCCGATCGAATCCGGGGGAGCGTCGCAGATAGATCGCCGCCCCGGTGGCCAGCGCGAGCAGTGCCGGAATCGGCGGCCTACCGCGCAGCAGCGCGTTGTAGGCGGTGGTGCCGCCGAAGAACAACGCCGCGTACTCGGTCGCCAGATACACCCGCCGCCATCGTCGAATTCTCATGCGCGCACCGTCATTTCGCGAAATTCGTCGCTCGGGGCCAGGTCACCGGAAGCAACTCGGGCCGTTTGGCAGCGACCCGGTTGCCCGAGGAGACGCCGCGGATGCGGCGGCCCACCCAGGGGATGAGATGGCGTGTGGCCCACCGTAGTTCGTCGCCGAGTACGGCCGGGCGCCGCGGATTCGGATCCAGCGGCAGCGCGGTGCGCCAGGTGCCGTCCGCGCCCGGGAGCCCGAGACCGTCGGCGACCGCGCGGCTGACGAGTTCGTGGCCCAGCGGATTCAGGTGCAACCGATCATCGGTCCACACCCGCCGGTCGGTGGTGGCGGGCACCGGTTCGAAGTCGATCACCGTCACCCGATGCCGCGCCGCGACGGTGCGCAGCGCGGCATTCATCTCCCGGACGCGCCCGGACAGCGGCCGCACCAGCGGGGCGACCGCGCCGATATCGGGGAAGGTGAAGGTGACCACCCGCGCGCCGATGACGGCGAACGCCGCGAACATGCTCTCGATTTCGGCGAGTACGGCGTCGCGGTCGAATCGCGGCCGCAGTAGATCGTTCATCCCGGCGACGACGGACACCAGATCGGGCTTCATCGCCAGGGCCGGAGTGAGCTGTTCCGCCCGGATCTGACCCGCGCACCGGCCACGAACAGCCAGGTTGGCGTAGTCGAGGCTCGGGTACAGCCGGGCGAGCACCTGGGCGAGGCGGTCCGCCCAGCCGAGTAGCCCGCCGCTGCCGTCGGGATCGCCGACCCCCTCGGTCTGCGAATCGCCGAGCGCTACGTAGCGGGTGAACTGCGGTGTTCGAGAGGGACTCGACCTGGTCATGCTCGGCCTCCGGGATCGGTGCGACGCGCGGGGCTCGGCGCCGAGCGATCCGGGTGTTCAGGGACGGGAACATTCAATAGATACACCAACGGGCAGTACCTGTCCCGCTGGTTGGTCGGCTGTTCACTCAGCCCAGGACGAAGGGTAGCCTCCCGGCCATCTCGCCCAGTTCGGCGCGTTCGCCGTCACTGGGCGCGCGGCGTCCGGTGCCGATCAGCAGGGCTTCCCGATCCGGCAGTGCGGACGGGAATGTCGCTCCGGCGATCCGCTCGAGCATCCGGCGTGCGTGGGCCAGCAGGTCGGCCGGTGGCTCGGGCTCGCCCGGCAGCTGCGCGACCAGGTCGAGGTGATGCAGGGTCCACTCCAGCACATAGGCGTCGAGATAGTCGGCGGTGGTGAGCACTTCGCCGCGGGTTGCGACGCACCGGTCCGGATCGGCGAGTTCGGCCGCGCGGCCGGCGGCCGATCCGACGTCGTCGAAATGGAGTTTGAGCAGTTGCGGTTCCTGGTAGGCCGCGGCCAGCCGGACGATCAGCGCATCGAGCGGATGGTCGCCGGTGGGTGTCTCCGTGTCGATGTCCCAGTAGGACAGTGCCGTGCGCGTCGGTTCGCCCTCGGCGGGTGTCACCAGTGTGATCAGAATGTCCTGAGCGCCGATGAGCAAGTGGCACACCAGATCTCGCACCAGCCATCCGGTGCATCCGGACGGCAGTGCGAAATCCTCGTCGTGCAGTTCGGCGACGGTGGCGCGCAGGGCCGCCCACGATCGTGAGAAGAGATCCACGGCCGCAAGCTAGCAGTGCGGGGCCTGCGGTGCGAGGCGTTTGCGAACCCGGCGAACGGGAGATTCCGGGCCGGGGGTGTCGGGCGCCGGCGCTACGTCGGACTGACCGAGCTGATCACAATGGCGGTCAGGATCAGGGTCACCGCGGCGATCGGGAGCAGGAATCCCAGCGCCGCAGGCCGCTGGAACAGCGGTTTGCCCGGATCGAGCGGGCGGCCCGGCATACCCGGAACCGGCGGCGCGAGCTTGGCGATGCTGTTGTAAGCGAACAGATTGAACAGCATCGTCAGCGGGTTGATGAACATCGACATCGGACCCCACCAGCCCAGCCAGACGCTCTCCAGGGTCATCCGCCGGTAGGTGGCCAGTCCGCAGTCGCGGCAGAACGGCCCGGACATCCGAAGGAACTGCATGAAGACGATGAAGCCGCGATGCCCGCGGATATCCACCGCCGCGGCCGGAGTCGCGCCGCAGTGCGCGCAGTACAACGTCGGCTGCTGCTGTGCCGCCCAGGCCTGGGCTGGCATGGGAACACCTTGCAGCGCACCAGGATTCGTCATTTTATTACCCCTACCCTCGCACGCGGCGAACCGGCCGTGCGCGATCCGAGAATTCGATCCGAAACAAGCTGGGCGCGAATGCTACCTGGACATCGACCGGGCCGCCAACGCTATTTCCCACTGCTGCACGGGCTGCCAACTGATGGCGACAGCGTTTGCGGTGCAGCGTATTTCGCCACCACGCCCGGCGGGACGGGAAGTCGATCGACTTACCGACCGTGCACCCGAGTGCACTTATACCGCTGGCAGAGACCTGGATCGACGCGAGCTCCCGGTCGTCATGCTGCGACACCGGGGAGATGCGGTAGAGCGTTGTGTGTAAGTCGATCCGACACGGTCTCAGCGCGGTCCGATGAGTGCGATCGCGGTTTCCACTGCGACGTCGACGATTTCGGAGATGTCGCCGCCCGCTTCGACGGTGGAGGCGATGAGTTCGCGGTAGCCGCCGTACAGAATCGTCGCCATCGCCCGCGAGGGCGGGTGCAGTTCGGCAGATTGGAATCGCGGTGTGGCGGTGAGGTTTCGGATCAGCGCGACGAACGCCTCACCGGTCGCGCGATGTAGTTCGCGGGCATCGTCGCCCAGGGCGGGGATATCGCGAATCCAGGCCAGGGTGATGGACGGATCGTGCTGGGAGGCGGCGATCCACGCCTCGATCGCCTGCCGGACCTGCGTGCGCCAGGGCGCCGACGGGTCGACCGCCGCATAGATCTGCCGGATCGTATCGCTGTTGCGTTCGGCCAGCAGTTCGATGAAACAGTCCTGTTTACTGCTGAAATGTTCGTAGAAGGTCCGGCGTGAGGTGCGGGCTTCGCGGACCACGTCGGCGACGGTGGCCTCCCGGTAGCCGTGCTTGCGCACCGTCTCGGCCATGCCGTCGAGCAGGCGTCGCCGAAATCCCGGCTCGGCCGCGAAGGCGGGGCTGGATGCGGGCTCGGCGTCGGTCACCGTACCGAGCGTAGTGTCCGCCCGCGCCTTCGTCCGCGACTCGGTGCTCAGGCGGTGGCCTCGGCCTGTGCGACTGTGGTGACCGGCGTACCGATGGCGCGGCGGTGGACCACCGCGCGACCCTTGCGACCGGGAGCCAGCGCCACCCCGCGGAAGTGCGGGCGTTCATCGGCCGCATCGGTGGTTTCGAGCGTGAAATCCCGCAGCAGCGTGCGCAATACGACGTTCATCTCCAACGTGGCGAAGGCCGCCCCGATGCAGCGGCGCGCGCCGCCGCCGAACGGAATCCAGCTGAACGTGCCGGGCCGCGCGTCGAGGAACCGATCCGGATCGAAGGTTCGCGCCCGGGGAAACAGCTCCTCGTTGTCGTGCATCAGCCGAATGTTGATCAGCACGTTCTGCCCCGCGGGCAGAGTCCATCGCCCCAACCGCAGTGAGTCGACGCGGATCTGACGTGGGGTCACATCGATCACCGGCCGCACTCGCTGCACCTCGAGCAGGGTCGCCTCGCGCAGTTCCGAACCGCCCGCATCCACCTCGGATACCAAGCGGCGCAACACATCCGGATGGCGACGCAGCCGCTCGACGGTCCAGGCAAGGGTCGTCGCGGTGGTCTCGTGCCCGGCGGTGAGCAGGGTGAGCAACTCGTCGGCGATCTCGCCGCGGGTCATCGCCGTGCCGTCGTCGTAGCGGGACTGCAGCATCATCGCCAACACATCGTCGCGACCGTCGAGTCCGGTGGCTTCGGCGCGATCGATCAGACGGTCCACGATCCGGTCGTAGCGACGGCGATGCGCCGCGAACCGCGCCCAGGGGCCCAAGCGTCCCAGGAAGTTTCGCGGTATCGGCAAGGCGACCAGCGCCGAACCGAGCAGTACGATGCGGGGCAGTACCTCGCGCAGTTCGTCGAATTCCGCGCCGTCCGCGCCGAAGGCTGCGCGCAGGATCACGTTGAGCGTGATCCGCATCATCGAATCCATTGTCGGGAATTCGCGGCCCGACGGCCACGAGGCCATCTCCGCGACCGCCTCCCGCTCGATCAGCTGCTCGTACACCGCCAACCGGCGGCCGTGGAACGGCGGGGTGAGCAGTTTGCGTTGTCTGCGGTGTGCGTCGCCGCTGAGCGAGAACAGCGAGCCCGGTCCGAGGACCTCGCCGAGGTTCACATCGACATTGTCCGCGACCTCCGGACCGGCGGTGAACAGCGCCTTCACCTCGGCCGGATCGGACAGCACGACCGTGCGCCCCAGGCGCGGGGTGGTGACGGTGAATGCCGAGCCGTAGCGATCGTGCAGGCGCCGCCATGCGCGCGTGCGCCCGGCCAGGATCTCCAGGATCTGCACGGTGCCCGGGGAGTTCGGTCCGCCGGGCAGTCTCACTGTGGTCATCCGCGATCCTCCCACCGTGGTACGTCTGTGTACCAGGTGCACGGTACGCCAACGTACCGTGGCGTGGCAAGGGGTGCGGCCCCGATCAGCGCCAGAGCCGGCGGCAGGGAAGCGGGCGCAGGTCGGGCCGGATCTTGCGATCCACCGTGATGGCCAGGCCGCTGCGCACCGCCGCGGAGGCGAATTCGCACGCCTCGGCATATGTTGCCGCGTATTCGAGAACGAGATCACCTGTGGCGCCCGGATTCTCGAAATATACGATGACCCGGCGGGTCGGTCGGTCACTGCACGTGCAGTTGCCGTCGGCGGGATATGTCGTGCCCGTCATCTGCATGCTCCTTTGCATCGCGCTCCCGAACGACCCGGACGACGGATCCTCGAAGCGACGGCGACGCATTCCACGGTAAGTTCGCCGGCCCGTGGTGAACAGGTTTCAGTACTCTGTTCTGGCAGGTCACAGCATTCAGTGCTGCAACTTGGTGCACGCTGACATCACGAGTGGGGTGTGCGGCCTCGAAATGCCCTGCCCCAACAGGGAATCGCGAGCGTCGCCGGATGCGACGGTTGTTCAACCGCATGTGCACATCCGCCGCCGGGGCGCGAACGCGCCGGGTCCGGCTATGGCTCTGTGGGGCAGGGCAATTGCGCGTTGCCGAGCGATAGGGCGACCGAATTCGAACGGCCGGCCGGGGGCGCGCTGTCGGCCGAAGGCCAGGCCGGCACGGCACGTGCTGCCCGATGGGCGATCCGCGGGGCGTGAGCGAGCGCCGTGGACGGGTGACTCAGCCCGATGGCGTGGCGCGCTCGCCGTAGACGGTCAGCCAGATCGTGCGGCCGAGGGTGCGGGCCAGGACGTCGTCATCGGGCGCGGGAGTGGCGAAGAACGCGTACTGGATGGAGCGTTCGACCATGGCGGTCAGGACGATCGCGGTCGAGGCGGGGTCGATCGAGGCGTCGATGCGGCCGCGCTCCTTTTCCTGGACCAGCCGATCGCACACCACGGCGATGAAGCGGGCGACCCGTCCCTGCCAGTACGCTCCGACCTCCCGGTCGTAGGCGGCGACCTCGATGAGCGCCTGGAGCAGATGGCCGTGGGCGCGAGCGCCGGCGATCATCGCGCGCATCGCCGCGCACACGCCCGGCTGGCCCTCGGAGTGGTCCTGGGACCACCAGCGCTCGGCGGTGCCGAACAGATCGTCGGTGGCGAGTTCGGCCATGCGGATCAGCAGCCGGCTCTTGTCCGGAAAATACCGGTAGAAGGTGGACCGCGCCATATCCGCCTCGCCGGCGATGCGCTGGACGGCGATCTCGGTGAATGCGGTCCCGTCGGACAGCAGCCGGTCGACCGCGGCCAGCACGCGGTGTTCGATGGCCTCCCGATGCCCGTCACGCTGCCCGCGCGCCCGGGAGGTCCGGGTCAGCGAGGGCATCGGCGGTCGATTCCGAGTGGTGCGAACATGCGGCCATTGTGCCGCAGAGATCGGCGGTGGTGTCGATTCCGGGCTGCTTGACATCATTGCGCCGACCTCTCATCCTCCTTTATAGGACATAGTGTCCGAACATAGTGTCCCGTAATGCTGGGAGGCGTCGTGGGCGCAGAACAGACCGACGTCGTGATCGTCGGAACCCGTTGTGCCGGAACGGCCGCCGCCATCGCGTTCGCCCGCGCCGGCCGTCGGGTGATCGGCCTGGACAGTTCCTCTTTTCCCTCCGATACGCTGTCCACCCACCTGCTGTGGTCCTCCGGGGTGTTCGAGCTGCGGCAGCTCGGCGCGCTCGAGCGGGTCCGCGCCCTGGGCGCGCCGCGGCTGACCACCGGGATGGCGGTGGGCGCCGGACATACCGTGGCCGCGCCGTTCACCGCGTACGGCGGCATCGATTACTCGATGTGCGTGCGTCGCGTGGGATTGGATGCGGCACTGGTGGATACGGCCCGTGCGGCGGGCGCCGAATTGCGGGAACGGGCCCGGGTCGATGAACTCCTGTGGGAGAACGGGCGCGCCCGCGGTGTGCGGTATCACGATCGCGACGGAACCGCGCACGAGATCCGCGCTCGTCTCGTCGTGGGTGCGGACGGTCGGCGCAGCACCGTCGCCGAACAGGTCGGCGCGAGGTCGCCGTATCGGTGCTCGGCCAGCGGGCGGGCCTGCTGCTACGGCTACTGGGAGGACACGCGGGAACAGGACCGTTCGATCGCCGCGCAGTGGCGAGCCGGGCAGTTGCTGGGCACCGCGTTCCCGTGCGACGACGGCCTGGTGCTGTGCCTGGTCCAGCCGCCGGTGCGGACCGCACCGCGCGGCGTCGGCCGCGCCGAACAGTCCTACCGCGAGATGATTGCCGGAATCCCCGGTCTGGCAACACGATTGGCCGGATGTACGCTGCGCGGCCGAGTTCGCTCGGCGGTGGACATCACCTCCTATTTCCGGCGATCCTCCGGGCCCGGATGGGCGCTGCCCGGCGACGCCGGTCATTTCAAGGATCCGGTGACCGCGCAGGGAATTCGCGACGCCCTGCGATACGGCAGACTGCTCGGCGAATCCACCGCCGCCGTACTGGACGATCCGGTCGCTCTGGACCGGCGCCTGACCGAGTGGGAGCTGCGCCGCGAGACGGACTGCCTGGAGATCTACCAGTACACCAACCGCCTCGCGCGCGGCACCGAGATGAACCCGCTGGAGACCGAGCTGTATCGGGAGGCCGCGTCCGACCCCGCGCTGGCCGTCGCGGTGATGGAGACGATCTCACGGGTGCGCGCCCCACGTCACATGATCGATCCGGCCCGCAGGCTCCTGCTCGCCGCCGCGGCTCTGCGCCATACCGGCGATCGGTCGGCCGCGCTCGGCGCGATCGCCCTGGAGGCCCGAGATTCGCTCACCGAGCGGTGCGAGCGTAGCCGCGCATACCGTGCGGGCCTGCCACCGCTGCCTGGCACGCCCACGAAACCCGTTCCGGCCGAGATGCATTCGTAGTCCGGGCGGAACCGTCTCGGGCATGCCGTCGTCGGCTGCGCCGCGGAGCTTCGCGGCCGCGGGCAGGCGGTGCGGCCGAGACCACGACTTTGCCGGGAGGCTGCCCGGATGTGTGTGATCCGGCAGACGCCTGATCGATTCCAGGGGCGGGCAGCGCGTCCCGGGTGCGTCGGCCCATGATGATCGTGCGGCCGCTCGTGACGTATCGTATCGCGTCAGCCCTATGTCGAATGCGGCTGTGCTGGAACGGTTCTGGCGTAGCATGACGAGTCGCCGAGTGCGGCGCGGACCGCCACCATCGTCGCGAACGACGGAAGGGACGTGTCGGCAAGTAATGGTGGCACTGCCTGCCGGGTCGTCCCTGGGGGCGGCCCGGCAGAGGCCGGACACCGTACGGTGCTGAATCAGTAGGCGATGAAGAGGATCTCGTCGCGGCTGTAGTTGTGGTCGGGGTGCTTCTCGGCGAGATGCGATTGCGTCTTCTCGACCAGATCGTCTTCGTCCGTGCCGCGGATGTACTCCCCGCACGGGCAGTTGAGTCGTGTCTTCATGGAATCGCTTCCTTTCGCGATGCGGTACCGCCCGCGAGGGACGGCGCCGTCGATCTCAGTGCCGATTCAGTATGCGACGCGCCACATCGTCGATCGACCGGGCCCCATCGGTCAGGTTCGCGTATCCCGCAGCGGCGCTGAGTATCGCGCCCGTGTATAGGGCCGCTAGGCGCTCGACGGCCGCCGGATCCGCGTCGGACGCCAGCGCCGCCCGGGCCCGCAGGCGAATCTGTGCTTCGGCCTGGGCGGTGAGCCCCGGGGCATCGGCAAGCCCGTCCTCGGAGCAAGTGCGGGTATCTGCTTCGTACACGGGACCGTACAAGTGTCTGAATACTTGTCCGGACACATGTTGCGGACAACCTGCCGGGAGTGTCCGACCCGTCACTCGCAACGCCTCGGTCTGGACTCCGGAATGCGGGCGGACCTGCGACGGTGCACCTCTGTGCTCGGGACGGGCATGAGCTTGGGCGGCCCGTCACCTGCCCTCGAACAGCGAGCTCAGTTCCGTGACGGACCAGGGCGGCTCCCGCACATGGTCGCGATAGCCGATCGCGGCCATCGCCGGGCGAGCGAAGGTGCCGACGAAACCGCCTGCGGCGATGAAGATCTCGCCGCTGACCGCGCCGGCGGCGAGGAACAGATACAGCGCTGCGGCGTATTCCGGCGGCGGCGCGTCGAGCGAGCCCTGCATGGTGACCTCGTCGAGCAGACCGCGCCGGTGCAGGTCGCGAATGTGCTCCTCGTAGTCCGGGCCCGTCGACAGCCGCGTCTTCGCCCCGGGGCAGACGACGTTGACCCGGACGCCGGACTGCTTCAACTCGGCGGCCATGGCCAGGCTCAGACTGGTCACCGCACCCTTACCGGCCGGATAGCCGGTGCCGCCGTAATCGCCGAGGTAGGCGAACGATCCGGTGTTGACGATCGAACCGCCGCCGCGCGCGGCCATGAGCGGTGCGGCGGCGCGGCAGGTGTGGAACACCGTGGACAGGTGCGAATCGAGCAGCGTGCGCCAATCCTCGCCGCTCACATCGAGAATCGAGGATCGGCGCGGTTCGGCGATCCCGGCGCAGTTGATCAGGATGTCGATGCCGCCGTACGTCTCGGCGCACGTGGTGATGAGACTTCCGGCGATCTGCTCGTCGGCCGCCGAACCGGCGATTCCCACCGCTCGCCCGCCCGCGCCGACGATGGTCTCGGTGACCTCGCGCACCGACTCCTCGGTGCGCGAGTTCACCACGAGGCCAGCGCCGTGCGCGGCGAGCAGTTCGGCGACCGCCCGCCCCACGCCGCTGCCGCCGCCTACGACGACCGCGCCGCGACCCGCGAGCAGAGCTGTATCGGTCATATCCGGCTCCTCGCCGTCTCGGCCGCTATCCGGCCGAACCTCGGTGCGGGACAAGGATGTACGGGCCTCCCGCGCGACCCGCGAGCGCCGAACACCGGAACCGGCGAACCGGTTCCGGCCTCGGACCGAAACCTCTCAGGCGGGCGTGGCGACGAGTTTGGTCTCGAGATATTCCTCGAAACCGGCCACGCCCATTTCCCGGCCGATACCGGACTGCTTGTAACCGCCGAACGGGGCATCGGCGTTGTACCACTGGCCGCCGTTGACGCCGAGCGTACCGGTCCGCACACCCGCGACCGCTCGCTCGATGCGCTCCTGGTCGGTGCCCCAGATCGCCCCGGACAGGCCGTACGGGGATTCGTTCGCGATGCGCACGGCGTCCTGGTCGCCGTCGTGCGCGATCACGACCAGCACCGGCCCGAAGATCTCCTCCTGCGCGACGGTCGCGGTATTGTCCAGCCCGGCGATGACAGTCGGCTCGATGAAGAAACCGCGGTCGCGATCCGCCGGCCGTCCGCCACCGGTCGCGAAGCGCCCGCCCTCGCGCAGCGCACTGTCCAGATAGCCTTGTACCCGCTCGCGCTGACGGGCGGAAATCAATGGGCCACAAATGGTTCCGGGGTTGGTCGGATCACCCGCGCCGAGCCCGGCCATGGCCTTGGCCGCGGCGGCGACCGCGTCGTCGTAGGACGCCCGCGGTACCACCAGCCGTGTGGTCAGGGCGCAGCCCTGGCCCGCGTGCACCGCGACCGAGAAGGCGGTGAAGCTCGCCGCGCCCGCGATATCGGCATCGTCGAGGACGATCGAGGCGGATTTGCCGCCGAGTTCGAGGAAGGTGCGCTTGAGCGTCGCCGCTGCCCCGGACATCACCGCCCGCCCGGTATCGGTGGATCCGGTGAACGTGATCATGTCCACCCGGGGATCCTCCACCAGGCGCGCGCCGAGCGAATGATCCTGTGAGGTCACGATATTGAGCACGCCGGCCGGAATGTCGGTGTGCTCGACGACCAGCTTGCCGAGCACCGCGGCGCACCACGGGGTATCGGGTGCGGGCTTGAGTACGACGGTGTTGCCTGCCGCGAGGGCTGGGCCGATCTTGGCGAGGTTGATCTGGTGCGGGAAGTTCCACGGCGTGATCGCCCCGACGACGCCCACCGCCTCGCGGCGGATGGTGCGGCGGCTGGAAATGCCCATCGTCTCGCCGATGCCGAGATCTGTTGTCCAGCTGAAACTTTCGGCCAGGTCGGCGGCGAAGGACAGATCGCCCACCGGCCCCTCGAGCTGTGGGCCGCTGGTGAGCATGACCGGCGCGCCGACCTCGGCGATGGTGATCTCGCGCAGCTCTTCGATATGGGCCCGCATGGCGTCGCGCAGCTGGCGGACGCAGTGGGCGCGGAACGCGTGATCGCGGGACCAGTCGGTGTCGTCGAACGCTGCCCGGGCCGCGGCGATGGCCGCATCCATGTCCTCGGGCGAGGCGTCGGCGGCGTGGCCGAGTACCTCTTCGGTGGCGGGATTGATCGTCGCGAAGACGCCCGACCCGCCGGGGACCAGTTTGCCGCCGATCAGCAGGGGAGTGCCGTCCGCTGGGACGAGACCGTTCATCTGTCATCTCCGATGCATGTCTGGACAGGTGTTCGGAATATAATTCGGTTCACCGACCGGATGCAAGGAGCGCGCGGAAAACCCCATGTGCTCGGGTAATTCACAGGAGTCTCCAGGATCGAGCGGTAGTCGAACGCAGGGCTGCCCGTTGTGGCGAGCTGGTGTCGATGATACCGTCCAGACACATGTCCAGCTATGTGTCTTTCGGAATCCGGACCGAGTTCCGGTCCCGAAGGCGCGCGTTCACGAATTCGAGGTACACGTGATGACTTCGGCCTCCCTGGAGCCGTTCACGTTCGATCCGTACGACTACCGGTTCCACGACGACCCGTACCCGACCTACGAGCGCCTGCGCGCCGATGCGCCGTTGTACCACAACCCGGATCTGGGATTCTGGGCGCTGTCCCGGCATGCGGACGTCATCACCGGATTCCGGGACAATGTGCGGCTGTCGAGCGCTATGGGAGTGTCGCTGGATCCGGCCGCGTGGGGGCCGCACGCGCACAAGACCATGTCGTTCCTGGCCATGGACGATCCTCGGCACGTGCGCATGCGCCGCCTGGTCTACAAGGGGTTCACGCCCCGGCGCGTCACCGAGATGGATGCCCGCATCCGCGAGCTGACCCTGGAGCATCTGGAACCGGCGCTCGATCGCGGAAGTTTCGACTGGATCGAGGATTTCGCCGGAAAACTGCCCATGGACGTGATCTCCGAACTCATGGGCGTCCCCGAATCCGATCGCGCCGAGGTTCGCCGGCTCGCGGATCTGGTGGTGCACCGGGACGAGGGCGTGCTCGACGTCCCTGTACCCGCGATCGAGGCGGCGCTGTCGCTGATCACCTATTACAGCGAAATGGTCGAGGCGCGGCGGTCGAATCCGTCCGACGATCTGACCTCCGCGCTGCTCGACGCCGAGATCGACGGTGACCGCCTGTCGGCCGAGGAGATCATCGGGTTCATGTTCCTGATGGTCGTCGCCGGGAACGAGACCACCACCAAACTGCTCGGTAACGCGCTGTACTGGGCCGGGCGCGATCCGGCCGAATACGCCAAGGTTCGGGCGGAGCCCGAACTGGTCCCGGACTGGGTCGAGGAGACGCTGCGCTACGACACCTCGAGTCAGCTCGTGGCCCGCAGTGCCGCAACCGATATCGAGATGTACGGACGGACCATCCCCGAGGGTGCGAAGGTGTTGCTGCTCATCGGCTCGGCCAACCGGGACTCCGAGGTGTTCGACGACGGCGACACCTACCGCATCGATCGCGCCGACAAGGGCAATCTCGCCAGTTTCGGTGCGGGCGTGCACTTTTGCCTCGGCGCGCATCTGGCCCGGCTGGAGGCGACCATCGCGCTGCGCGAGTTCGGCGCGCGGGTGCGCGGGTACGGCCTGGCCGAGACCGGAATCGAGCGGGTGCACTCCACCAACGTGCGCGGCTTCGCCCACCTGCCCATCCAGGTGGAGGTTGCCTGAGATGCCGCGTTTCGAACCCAATCCGGATCGGCGGCCCGTACTGATCGCCGGAGCGTCCTCGGGCATCGGCGCCGCCACCGCGGAATTACTTGCCGGGCAAGGGTATCCGGTCGCACTGGGCGCGCGCCGGGTGGACGCGTGCGAGCAATTGGCCGAGAAGATCCGCGCCGCGGGCGGTGCGGCCGTCGCGCACCGGTTGGACGTCACCGATGACGGGTCCGTCGATGCGTTCGTCTCGGCCGCCGAGGCGGCATTGGGTCCGGCGGAGGTGGTCGTCTCCGGTGCGGGTGATGTGGAATTCGCGCTGGTGCACGAGATGAGTACCGCGGACTTCGCCCGGCAGGTCGACATCCATCTGGTCGGCCCGCATCGCCTCGCCCGCCGGGTGGTTCCCGATATGATCGCAAGGGGCCGTGGGGATTTTGTGCTGATCAGCTCCGACTGCGCGCATTCGCCCCGCCCGCGCATGGGCGCCTACAACGCGGCCAAGGCCGGTCTCGAGGGCATGGCCGAGCAGATGCGGATGGAACTCGAGGGCACCGGCGTCCGGGTGAGCCTGGTGCGCCCCGGACCCACTCGCACCGGGATGGGGATGAATGCCGAGGCCGAGGTCGTCGGGCCGCTGATCGAGGACTGGGTGGCCTGGGGCTTCGCCCGGCACCCGTACCTGCTGCGCCCCTCGGATATGGCCGCGGCGATCGGCTCGGTCGTCGGCACGCCCCGGGGCAGTCAGCTGATCCTGGTCGAGGTGCAACCCGAAGCGCCGAAACGTTCGTAAACACATTCATGATCTCCCTCCACGAAAGGTCCACTGCCGTGCCGCAATTCGATCGCGCCGAACTCGACGAGATGGTCACCCGCTGGGAACAGGCCAACAAGGACTGCGAAGCCGCGGGCGATTGGCGTCCGCTGGCCGAGTACTACACCGAGGACGCCACCTACGGCTGGAACTACGGCCCCAAACAGGAATTCATGGCGGTCGGCCGGGAGGAGATCCGCGATATCGCCATCGGCCTCGAGATGGACGGCTTGGAGGGATGGACCTATCCGTATCAGGAATTCGTCGTCGACGATCGCAGCGGCACCGTCATCGGGCTGTGGAAGCAGATCAGCGATGCGACCCGCCCCGACGGCCGGAACTACTCGCCGGAGGGCATCGGCGGCAGCTGGTTCCGCTACGGCGGCAACTTCCAGTGGTCCTGGCAGCGGGACTTCTTCGACTTCGGCAATGTCAGCGCGCTGTTCATGGAGATGATCACCGCCGACGCGCTGTCGGACGGCATGCGCAGGCGCATCGAGCGCACCGGCTCGGGACCGCTGCCGGGCTGGTACAAGATCGGCGAAGCACCCGTTCCGCTGTGGTGAACGCGTATAGTCAAGACGCATGTCCGAACAAGTGTCCACCAATCGGGAAGCGACCCGCCGGCGGCTGACCGAGAAACAAGCCGACACCGTCGATCGCCTGACCGCGTCGGCGGTCGAGGTGTTGTCCCGGGAGGGATATCCGGGCACGACCATCCGGCTGGTCGCCGCGACGGCCGGGGTCGGCACGGCCACCGCCTACACCTATTTCTCCTCCAAGGAACACCTGATCTCGGAGGTGTTCTGGCGGCGTCTGGCCGCCGCGCCGCCGATGCGGGTGGGCGGCGGGGATCGGGTGGCGCACGTGGTAGCGGTGTTGCGGCAGGTCTCGATGCTGGTGGCCGACGAGCCCGCGCTGGCCGGTGCGGTGAGCAGCGCGCTGCTGGGTGCGGATCCGGATGTGAAGCATCTGCGGGTGTGCATCGGGGCCGAGATCCGCAGGCGTCTGGGCGAGGCGCTGGGGCCGGGCGAACGCGAAACCATCGCGATCCTCGAGGTGCTCTATTCGGGCGCGTTGCTGCACGGTGGTATGGGGCACCTGTCCTATGAGCAGGTGGCCGACCTGCTGGAGGCCTGTGCGCGCCGACTGCTCGGCTGATCCGGCGGCGAAGTCGTCGACGCGGCGCCCGCCCGGCCGGCGAGCGCCGCGTTCGGCTGTGCGCACCGAAATCCGTCCGGATCCGACCTTGTCGTGGAGCGGTTTCCGTAGTAGCGTCCAGACACATGTCCACCATGTGTCTGGACATGCATTCCCACCGCTTCGGGCGGTATAGATCAGTGCCGCGGTGGCCAGCCCCGACGCGGCCGATATCCGGTCCACGACGACGTCGACCTTCCAGGAGGCAGCAGTGTCCGCGCCCTCGCTACCCGCAGGATTCGATTTCACCGATCCCGCGCTGTGGGAGACCAGAAATCCGGTCAGGGAGTTCGCCGAGCTCCGCCGCACCGCACCCGTCTGGTGGAACGCCCAGGCCGACGAGCAGTCCGGCGGCTTCCGCGACGGCGGCTACTGGGTGGTGAGCAGGCACGAGGACATCAAGGAGATCTCGCGCAGGTCCGATCTGTTCTCATCGCAGCAGAAGGGCGCGATCATCCGGTTGCCCGGTGAAATCACCGTCGACCAGATCGAGCTGACCGGCGCGCTGCTGGTGAATATGGATCCGCCCAAGCACACCAAGATCCGCCGGATCATCTCCAAGGGATTCACCCCGCGCGCGGTGGAGAGCCTGCGTGCCGCGCTGACCGAGCGCGCCGCGGCGATCGTGCACGCCGCCAAGCAGGAGGGCCGCGGCGACTTCGTCGAGCAGGTCGCCTGTGAGCTGCCGTTGCAGGCCATCGCCGAACTGCTGGGCGTGCCGCAGGAAGACCGCCGCAAGGTGTTCGAATGGTCCAATCAGATGCTCAACTACGACGATCCGGAATACGGCGACACCAGCAATACCGATTCCGCGTCGAACGCCTCGATGGAAATCCTCGGATACGCCTGGAACATGGCCGAGCAGCGCCGCGCGAACGCCCTGGACGATATCGTCAGTCAGCTCGTGCACGCCGACATGGACGGTGAGGGGCTGGGATCGGACGAATTCGGGTTCTTCGTCATCCTGCTCGCGGTGGCCGGCAACGAGACCACCCGCAACGCCATCACCCACGGTATGAAGGCGTTCGTGGACAACCCCGACCAGTGGGAGCTGTACCGCCGGGAGCGCCCGCGCACCGCGCCGGACGAGATCGTCCGGTGGGCCACGCCGGTGACGGTGTTCCAGCGCACCGCCACCGCGGACACCGAACTCGGCGGCCGGCAGATCCGCAAGGGTCAGCGGGTCGGATTGTTCTACAGCTCAGCGAATTTCGACGAGGACGCGTTCGACGAGCCGTTCCGCTTCGACATCCTGCGCGACCCCAATCCGCATCTGGCCTTCGGTGGTACCGGGGCGCACTACTGCGTCGGGGCGAACCTCGCCCGGCTCGAGATCGACCTCATGTTCAACGCCCTGGCCGATGCCATGCCGGACCTGAGTCAGCTCGCCGAGCCCGAGCGGCTGCGCTCGGGCTGGATCAACGGCATCAAGCACTGGGAAGTCAAGTACGCCTGAACGGCGAAACGGCCTCGGTGAATATTACTCTGCCGCAACGGTTTTCCTGCGCTGGTTGGCGTTGAAGCGCGCCTTCTTCTGACGATTTCCGCAGGTGTTCATGTCACACCATTTGCGGGTCCGGCTCTGGCTGGTGTCGAAGAAGGCGGCTCGGCAGGTCGGCGACGCGCACAGGGCCAGTTTTCCGTCTCGCTCGCCCGCGATGATGCTGATGGCGTCGGCGGCGATCACGCCCAGGGCATCTTCCACGCAGGTAGGCGAGCCGAGCCGCCACTGGC
>NZ_BDCC01000036.1 GCF_001613305.1 Nocardia vaccinii NBRC 15922 | reverse complement strand
GAGCCGCCACTGGCGGGTGCCCTCGGGTGTCAGGATGGCCGCGGCCCGGCCTTCGATGCTGCGGCCGTTGATGATTCGGACCGCTGACGCGGGAAGTGCTGCTCCGATCGCCGCCGCCGTCGCGGCGACGTGAATCGATTCCCGTAGTTCCCGGGCGAGTTCGAGCTGGGCGGTGGTGCAGGACTCCACGGCGAGGCCGTTCACGGTCAGCCAGTCGACGAGTCGCCGGGGCGTGGGAATGCGCTCGACAGGATCGCCCTGACGCTCCGAGAGAGTCCCCGTGAAGCTGGTCGCCAGCACGCTACCCAGGCGAAAGTCGGGGAACTCGGCAGGCATGGAACCATCTTAGCCGGTTGCGGGCCGACATGTGCACATGTTAGAACCGTCTCAGCCGGTTCACGACAGATGGTAGCCGGTTCCGCGACGGCCAGGAGGTCCCATGTCCCGTCCGACCAGCGAGGTACAAGCATTCGAAGCCCGCGCGTCCGATGCCGATCTCGACGATCTGCGCGCGCGGCTGGCCGCGGCGCGGCTCCCGGAGGCGGAGACGGTCCGGTGCGCCGCGCCCGATCCGAGCCGATGGGATCAGGGCGTTCCCCTCGCCGATCTCATCGAAGTCGTGAATTACTGGCGCACCGAATACAACTGGCGCTCGTTCGAAGAGCGCCTCGACCGGATCGGCCAGTTCCGCACGACCATCGACGATCTGGGAATCCACTTCCTGCACCGCCGATCCGCGCGCGGACGCCACGCCGCTGATCCTGACACACGGCTGGCCGGGCAGCATCGCCGAGTTCATCGATGTGGTGGACGAGCTGGCGGATCCGAAAGATGCGGGCGCACCGGCATTTCACGTCGTGGCGCCGTCGCTACCGGGCTTCGGTTACAGCGACAAGCCGGCCACCACCGGGTGGGGAATCGAAAAGATCGCCGCAGCATGGGCGGAACTGATGGAAAGGCTCGGCTACCACAGGTTCGTGGCCCACGGCGGCGACTGGGGAGGTGTGATCACCACGGTCCTCGGCGGCCGGTTCCCGGAACGCGTTCTCGGCATCCACACGCTGACCGCGCAGGCGCCGCCCGGAACCACAACGGACGGTCTGACGACGATCGAGCGCACCTGGACCGAGGAGACTCGCGATTTCTGGGGCGGCCCCCGCGCGGCGTACGCGAAGCAGCAGGCGGCCCGCCCGCAGACCATCGGCTACTCGCTCGTCGACTCACCGGTCGGGCTTCTCGCCTGGATTCTGGACAAGTTCGCGGAGTGGACCGACACCGAGGACAGCCCGTTCGAAACGATTTGCAGAGACCGCATTCTCGACGACGTCACGTTGTACTGGCTGACGCGCAGCGGCGCGTCGGCGGCCCGCATCTACTACGAGAGCCACAACACGCTCGATCCCGAACTCCGGGTGGACGTCCCGGCGGCGATCAGTGTGTATCCCCGTGATATCGAGAAATGTCCGCGCCCCTGGGCCCAGCAGCGGTACCGGCAGATCGTGCGGTGGAGGTCACCGGAAACCGGGGGACATTTCCCGTCGCTGGAGGTTCCCGAATATTTCGTCCGGGACCTGCGAGAGGGCCTCGCGGCAGTGCTTGCCGCCAATCGGTGAACGCGGCCGGACCCGGAGTAGTACACGAGCAGCGCGCATTCCGGGCCCGGACGTGAGATGTCTTGCGGCGGTGGGGAATCAGTGCCCGCGTGCGATCCACTCCGCCAGATGCGGACTCTCGGCGCCCAATTCGGTCGTATCGCCGTGACCGGTCCGGACGATGGTCTCCGGAGGAAGGACGAACAGCTTGTCGCGGATGGAGCCGATGATGGTCGGGAAGTCCGAGAACGAGCGCCCGGTAGCGCCGGGCCCGCCCTGGAAAAGGGTGTCACCGCTGAACAGCGAACCCAGCTCCGGAGCCCACAGGCAGATCGAGCCGGGGGAGTGCCCCGGAGAGTGCACGACCTGTAATTCGGTGCCCGCCACCGGTATTCGCATACCATCGGACAGCGGGCCGAAGTCCAGTTCGGGATACACCGCGCGCCACAGCATCTCGTCGCCGGGATGCAGCAGGACCTGCGCTCCGGTCTCCGCCGAGAGCCGCTGGGCCGCGCCGATGTGGTCGTTGTGCCCGTGCGTGCACACGATCGCACGCACCGTGCGATCACCGACCGCCGCGAGGATCGGGGCCGCGTCGTGCGCGGCGTCGACGATCACGACCTCGCTGTCGTCCCCGGCGATCCAGATGTTGTTCTCGACCTCCCAGCTGCCGCCGTCGAGGTCGAAAGTGCCCGCGGTGACCACTTTCTCGATGCGCGCGCCGGAACTCACAGCGTGACCACCGAACGCAGCACCTTACCGGACTTCATCGTGGTGAAGGCCGCCTCGACCGCGTCCAGTCCGATCCGCTCGGAGACGAACGCCTCCAGTGGCAGGCGGCCCTGCCGGTACAGTTCGATCAGCGTCGGGAAATCGCGTTCGGGCAGGCAGTCGCCGTACCAGGAGGATTTGAGCGATCCGCCGTGTGAGAAGAAGTCCAGCAGCGGCATCTCGAGTCGCATATCGGGGGTCGGCACACCCACCAGCACCACGGTTCCGGCCAGGTCGCGGGCATAGAACGCCTGCTTCCAGGTCTCCGGCCGGCCGACCGCGTCGATCACGACATCCGCGCCGAAACCTCCGGTGAGCTCTTGAATTCGCTCGACCGCGTCCTCGGTGGCCGCGGCGACGGTGTGCGTCGCGCCGAGCTCGGTCGCGGTGGTCAGCTTGGTCTCGTCGCGGTCCACGGCGATGATCGTGGTCGCGCCGGCCAGGCGTGCGCCCGCGATGGCCGCCGCGCCGACGCCGCCGCAGCCGATGACGGCGACACTGTCGCCGCGCCCGACGTTGCCGGTGTTCATCGCCGCACCCAGACCGGCCATCACACCGCAGCCGAGCAGACCCGCGACGGCGGGATCGGTCCCGGAATCCACGACGGTGCACTGGCCTTCGTGCACCAGGGTCTTGTCGGCGAACGCGCCGATGCCCAGGGCCGGGGTGAGTTCGGTGCCGTCGGTGAGGGTCATCTTCTGCTCGGCGTTGAAGGTGTCGAAGCAGTACCAGGGACGGCCGCGGCGGCACGCGCGGCAGCGGCCGCACACCGCACGCCAGTTCAGGATCACGAAATCGCCGGTCTGGACGTGAGTCACCGAGTCTCCGGCGCGTTCCACGACTCCCGCGGCTTCGTGGCCGAGCAGGAACGGGAAGTCGTCGTTGATCCCGCCCTCCCGATAGGTCAGATCGGTATGGCAGACGCCACACGCTTGCACGCGCACGACAACCTCGTGCGGCCCGGGATCGGGTATGACGATGTCGACCAGTTCGACCGGCGCTCCGGTTGCACGAGCGATGACACCGCGGACGGTTTCGGTCATCGTCACCACCTTTCCCACGGCATGAGCACGGATTCGGATATTGCGAAAGTCATCGTAGCCTCCGGGCCGAGGCGCTCAGGCCTTGTGCGGAACCGCGGTGACCAGGCCGCCGTCCACGATGAACTCCGAGCCGGTGGCATAGGAGGATTCGTCGCTGGCCAGGAACAGTACGAAGGTGGCGACCTCCTCGGGCTGCGCCGGGCGGCCCAGCGGGATGGTCACCAGATCGTCGGGGATGTTCTCGGTCATCGGCGTCCGGATCAGGCCCGGGTGCAGGGAGTTCACCCGGATCTTGTGCGGGGCCAGCTCGAGTGCCGCGGATTTGGCCAGACCGCGCACGCCCCATTTCGAGGCGACGTAGCCGTGCGCCCAGGGCGCGCCGCGCAGGCCCTCGATGGAGGAGACGTTGACGATGGATCCGCCGCCCGCGGCGATCATCGGCTCGACCACCGCGCGCATACCCAGGAACGTGCCGGTCAGGTTCACATCCAGGATGCGCCGCCACTTATCGATGTCGAACTTCTGCAGCGGCCCGCCGTTGACGATTCCGGCATTGTTCACCAGGACGTTCAGCAGGCCGAACTCCCGCTGTGCGAGTGCGACCGCGGCGTCCCACGCCTCCGGATCGGACACGTCGAGGTGAATGAAACGTGCCGCGGCGCCGAGTGATTCGGCCAGCGCCTTACCCTCGTCGTCGAGGACGTCGCCGATGACGACGCGCGCTCCCTCGGCCACCAACAACTGCGCGTGTGCCGCGCCCATCCCTCGAGCGCCGCCACTGATGAGGGCGACTTTGCCGTCTACACGTCCCATGGCGGCCACGCTAACATACAAACTAGAACCTGTTCCAGACTACTGTCCGGAAAACTGACCGGACTCTGCCCGCGGTATACGCAACCCGCGGCGACCTGCCCTCGAGGAGAGATGTATGCCCATTCGCGTCGCCCACATCGGCACCGGCAATGTCGGTCGGCTGGCCCTCGCCGGATTGATCGAGAGTCCGCGTTACGAGCTGACCGGGGTGTGGGTGTCCACGCCGGAAAAGGTGGGCAAGGATGCCGGAACCCTTGCCGGACTGGATGTCTCGACCGGAATCAATGCGGTCGACTCGATCGACGAGCTGCTGGCCACCGAACCCGGGTGCGTCGTGTACTGCGCGATGGGCGACACCCGCATCCAGGAGGCGATCGCGGACTGCCGCAAGATCCTGTCCGCGGGCGTGAACATCGTCGGCTCCTCGCCCGGACTGCTGATGTATCCGTGGCAGGTGCTGCCGGACAAGTACATCGACCCGGTGCAGGAGGCCGCCAAGGAGGGGAACGCCAGTCTGTTCGTCACCGGTGTCGATCCGGGATTCGCCAACGATCTGCTGCCGCTGGCGCTGGCGGGCACCTGTCAGACCATCGAGCAGGTGCGTTGTTCGGAGATCGCGGACTACGCCACCTACGACGGGGCGATCGTCATGTTCGACGTGATGGGTTTCGGTAAACCGCTGGAGGAGGTGCCGATGTTGTTGCAGCCCGGTGTGCTGAGTATCGCGTGGGGTCCGGCGATCCGGCAGCTGGCCGTCGGTCTGGGCGTCGAAATCGATTCGATCACCGAGGAGTACGAGCGGATTCCCGCACCCGAGGCGTTCGACGTCGCGGCCGGGCGGATCCCGGCGGGTGGCCTGGCGGCGCTGCGTTTCCAGGTGCGCGGGATGGTCGGCGACGCGCCGGTGATCGTCGTCGAGCACATCACCCGGTTGCGCGAGGATCTGTGCCCGGACTGGCCGCGACCCGCGCAGGCGGGCGGGTCCTATCGGGTCGAAATCACCGGTGAGCCCAACTATCTCGTGGACATCTGCCCGACCAGTCGCAAGGGCGACCACAATCACGCCGCGATCGTCGCGGCGGCGGGCCGGATCGTGAACGCGATTCCTGCGGTGGTGGCGGCCGAGCCGGGTATCCGTACGACGCTGGACCTGCCGCTGATCGGCCGGCCCGGCGTCATCGCACCGCGCTGAGCCGTACGGCCGTACGGCGGTGGCGCGCCCGCCAGCCCTGGGCGCACCACCGCGGTACGGCCGTCACTTGGTGGGCAGCGCGTTTTCCAGGCCGCCCACATCGGTGATCTTCCAGCCGGAATCGCGGTCGATCGTCAGCGAGTAGGTCACCGTGGTCTGTGCGCCGTCGGGGGTCTGCGCACTGGTCGAATTGACGTTGAGGTAGACGTTCACCTTGTAGATTCCGCCGGACTCGGACGTCACCGCCGCGGACAGCGGTGTGGCCTTGGAGGTCCACTGCAACGGCAGCAGGATCTGCTCCAATTGTGGTGCGGTGGCATCGAATTTGGCAGACAGCTGCGGATTCGTGCCGTCCTTCAGTCGCGCGATCCAGCCCTTCACGTCGTGGTAGTCGATGGTCGACGCGCCGACCGCGTACTTCGAGGCGATGTCCTGCGCATGTATGTCATCGGCCGCGCGGGCATCGGTGTCCGCGATGGTCGAGCGCGCGGAGAAGTACAGCCAGCCGAAGACGACCGACACCACCAGCAGCGCGATGATCATCAGCCCGGTGAGCACAGTGGACAATCGGATGGCCAGGGTGAGCGGTGCGCGTGGCTCGGCTGCGGTTTTCCCCGCCGCATCGGCCGGAGCCTTCTCGTCGGTCTTCTCATCTGTCGCGGTGCCCATGTGTTCTCCTCTTGCCGGGCCGGTATCGGTGCTGCCCGTCATTTGAGCTGGATCCGGAAATGCAGTGTGCCGTCGGGACTCACGCCCTGTAGCGCCTGACCGATCAGTGCGCTGATATCGAGTCGCGGCGCGTGTGCCACGGCGTTGGTCACCACCGGTTGCAGTGCCGGAGCCAGCGGTGCGACGCCGGGCCCGATCTTCTGCAGCAGCGCGGTCAGATCGCTCAGGAACGGGGTGAGTCCGGTTCCGCTGAAATAGGCTGGGACAGGACGTTTTCCGGACAGGATCGACCCCGATTCGACGATCTCGGTCAGCGAGGTGCCGAACAGCCCGAGCTGCGGTCCGGCGGTGGTCAGCGACGGGCCCATCCAGGCCATGTCACCGCCCATCGCCTGCATATCGGCGAACAGCCGCCGAGTCGCGTCGGTGCGGCTCAGCAGTGTGGCGGCCAGCAGATCGGTGGATCGCCGCAGGGTCTGCATCGCCGCGTCGGTTCCGGACAAGGCGGTGTCGAAAGTACCGACCAGATGCGAAATCGCCTCGGGGTGAAGCTGGTCCAGCAATTGCACCAGTCGCGCGGACAACGCCGTGATGGTCATCGGCATGTGGATGCGATCGGCCGCGAGGACTTGACCGTCGCGCAGATACGGCCCGCCGCGGGTGGTGGGCGAGAATTCGATGTACGGCTCGCCCAGCGCGGAGAGTTGCTCGATGTGCACCGCGCTGGCTTCGGGAATCCGATACCGGTTGTCGATCCGCAGCCGCACCAGGACGCCGGTGGCCTGTTTGCTCACCGTCTGGGTGCGGCCGACCTGTACACCGTCCAGTAGCACGGGAGAGTTCGGGCCGAGGCCGCCGGAATTGTCCAGCCGCATATCGGCGGTGAGGTAGCCGCGCCGCGGATCCAGATGCAGCACGCCCACCGCCATGTAGGCCACGCCCAGGACGAGCACCGCCGCGATGGCGGAAAGTGACACTGCCGCACGGACATTCATCGGACGACTCCGATCATGCGCAGGGTATCGATGATGCGTCCGGTCTGCTCGTCCGGTGACATCGCCGAGGCGGACGACGGGCCGACCGAGACGCCGACCATATTGATCTTCGGCCCGCGATCCACGAACGGGATGATCTTGTTCTGGATGAGGTCGGTGAGTTTCGCGAAATTGGACGGCGAGCCGGTGTCCAGCGGGTGCGCGCCGAACAACATCGGCACGAACGCGCGGACCGACCCGTCGGCCGAACTCAGGACCGGACCCAGCCATTCGGCCGCGGGCCCGACCGGGCCCAGGGCGGTGAGCACGAAGATGACGCCGATCTCGGCATTCATCACATCGGTCGTGTGCTGCACCCCGTACGGGGTGAGCAGGGGATCCAGTGTCGAGGTGTGCTTCAGCAGCCCGTCGTCGACGGTGGACTGAATACCGTTGATCACCTCGTGGATCGAATCGGTGTGGTCGGCCAGGTCGCCCAGGTCCGAGCCGAGGGTTCCGGCGATGCGTGCGGTATCGGCCGGATCGCGCGGCATGACACCGTTCATCTTGCGGACGATGTCCTGGATGTCGGTGATCGCACCGCTGCCGACGAAGGTGGACAGCCGCGCGAGGATGTCCTCGATCGGCGGGGATTGTCTCGAATCGGCAAGCGGGATGGTGGAATTCGGCGCGATATCCCCGGAATGTGCTTGTGCCGGTTCGGTGAGCGCGATGTGCACATCACCGAGCGGAGTTTCCTGCCGCAGTTCGGCGGTGGTGCCCACCGGTAGTTTCGTCGAGGAGCCGATGTCGACATCGGCGATCACGTATCCTTTGCGCGCGGGCCGATTCGGCGCTGCCGGAACGGGATTCACCAGGGTCACATGGGTCAGCTGCCCCACCCGCACGCCGTCGGCGATCACCTTCGCGCCCTGCGGCAGGTTGAGCACATCGGCGAATTCGATGCGCAGACGATAGGTCGGACCGCCGACGCCCGTGCCCGGGACGGGGATGTCGGCGGGCTGGAAGTCGCATGCGCCGCAGGCCACCGCGAGGGTGGTGGCCAAGAGCGCGTGGGCGGCGAATCGGCGGACGGGCAGGGCCGGTCGTCTCATCTCGCACTCACCGCCGCCAGGAGTGCGGGCAGTGCGGGCACGGTCACCGAGCCGTTGGCCGCGGTGTGGCAGCGCTGCCCGGTGATGGTCTGTATGGCCGCGCACAGTTGCGTCGTATTCTGCTGTGGCAGAGCAAGTTCAGGTGGCGCGTAACCGATGGTGAACTGCCCGCTGGCCGGATCGATCGCACCGGCGAACCCGCTGGCGATACCCGGGGCCATGCGGATGATGTCGGCGAGCGAGCCGACTCCGGCGCTGATCAGCCGGGCCAGGTTCGGAATCGAGTCCAGCGCTTTCAGCGCGGGCGAGCCGAACATCATGATCACGTCGTTGAGCTGGGGCAGGACGTTGATCAGGGCGGTGACCAGCTGCACTACCGGCGGGAAGGCCAGAGTGTTGATATCGGTGAAGGTCCTGGTCAGACCGGTGACCGAGGCCTGGACCATGGGCCAACCGCTGCGGGCGCGATGTGCCAGATCGGTCAGATCATCCAGGAGCTTGCCGATATGGCCGATCGCCGCGTCCGGTGCGCTCAGCGCCCGGCTCAATTGCATGATGAGGGCGTTGATCTGGTTTCCGGTGCCGGAGGTGGCGTGGTCGAGCGCGTCCAGGCCCGATCCGATGGCATCGCGCTGGGCTGGATCGTTCGCTGCGTCGAGTTGATCGGCCAGCGCGGCCAGCGCCTCGAAGGTCTGGGAAAGACTCTTGGGCGTCAGGGTTTTGGTGATGCATCTGCTCGGATCCCAACCCGCACCCGAGGGTTCGTCACCGATCAACGCCAGATTCCGGTCGGCGATGAGGGTATTGCTGATCGTCACCGCGCCGACGTCCGGGGGGAGTTTGCGATCGGCTCGCACGGTGAAACGCACTCGGGCCGTTGGGCCGTCGGGTTCGATACCGGTTACCTTGCCGACCTGCACACCCATCACGGTGACGGCGCTGTCCTTGTACAGGCCGACGCTGTCGGGCATATCGGCGCAGTAATTGCGTTCGGCCGGAGCGGATTTCGCGAGTCTCAGCCCGACGCCCGCCACGACCACGAGCACGACGATCACAACGGCGGACATCAACCCGCGCGAGCCCAGGACCTTGGCCAGCATCAGCATCCCCCGCCCGGAATCGGCACGCACACATCGGAGGTGGTCGCCGCGGACTGGTCCACCGTCACACCCTTACCGGATTCGGTGAACGGGACGAGGCGTTGTTCCAGGGTGCGCAGCGAATCCAGCAGCGTGTTCATCCGCCCGCCGAGTTCCCGCAACTTCGGGATCGCATCGGCCAGCGGTTGCGCGCGCTGCTTCAGCGAGGCATCCCAGGCCCGCCCGAGCGGGCTGAAATCCTGCAACACTTCCGCCAGACCGTGCAGTGCGTCGCTGATCTGATCGCGGTTGTTCGCCACGAGCACCTCGAGGGTGCGCAGGGTGGTCAGAAGCTGGGCCAGCACATCGGAATTCGCGTTGAGCGCGGTGAGGTACTCGTCCGCCAAGGACAGCGTATGCGAGATGTCCGCGTTCTGCCTGTCCATGATGCCGACCAGGTCGCCGACCGCGTGGATCGCGCTGCGCAGCGAATCCGGGCTCGCGTTCACCGAGGTGGTCAGCGCGGCCAGATCCTGCCGGACGACGTTGCCGTCGGTGTGCTGGACCGGCGTCACCGCATCCTGGAACGCCTGAGTCAGGTTGTAGGGCAGGATAACTCGTTGCGCGGGGATGACCTTCGACCCGAGCGGCTGGGTTCCGGCCGGTTCGACGGCCAGGTAGTAGCCGCCGACGATGGTCAGCATGCGGACCCCGAGGGTGGTCTGATCGCCGAGGAACACGTTGTCCCGCACGGTGAATGCCATCCGCACTCGATCGCGCAGCAGGGTCAGCGAGGTCACCTTCCCGACCGGAATTCCGGCGATCCGCACATCGTCGCCGGTGCGCACCGAACCGGCCTCGGTCAGATCGGCGGTGTAGGTGCGCTCGGGCGTGGTGCCGACGATGTCGAGCACGCCGATCGCCGCGACCAGGACGAGCGCTCCGCCGATACCCGCGATACCCCACCGCAGATCGCGTCCGCGTTCGCTCCCGCCGCGTTTCACCGCACGGAAATGGCTGGGGCGCAGAGTATTTCGCATCTTCGTGATCATCGATGACACAGCGTGATCCTCTGTCCGGCGATGAGAACCGCGAGCGGAGCGGGGGCGACGGCGAGGCCGTGCGAGCAGGTCATCTTCGCATCGGGTCCGGTCGGCGGAACGGTCGCGGCCAGAGTCTGGACGAGTCCGGGCAACCGGCCCAGAACCGCGGTGGCCTGATGCGGATCGGGCAGTGCCCGGCGCAGCAGTGCGTCGAGATCCCTGTTGCTGTCCCCGGTGACGCCCAGCACGCGCAGCATGTCCCGCAGCGGGCGCAGCACGGGCGGGATCGTCATCGCGAACTGGATCAGGCCGGGCAGTTTCTCGGTGATGGTGACGAACAGTTCGGTCAGATTGGTCATCAATTTCATTGCGTTGCCGGACTTTCCGGCCATATGTTGCGAAATCTGCGCGAAGTTGTGCACCAGCGTCGACAGCACCACCTGGCGGTCCGAGGCGTAGTGGCTCAGCTTGTCGATCGCGCCCAAGGCCGGGCCCAGTCCGGTTCCGTCCCCTTGGACGACCGCGAGCATGCTGGTCGCGAACTGGTTCAGATCGTCGGGCGACATCTGCGCCAGCACCGGTTGCAGGCCGTTGAACAGCGTGGTGACGTCGAAGGCCGGAACCGTCTCCGCGGTGCCGAACACCGCCTTGGTATCGCGACGAGCGCCCGGCTGATCAGGCTGCTCGATATCGAGATAGCGGAATCCGGTGAGGTTCTGATAGCGGACGGCGATCTTGGTGTTCGCGAACAGCGGATGGCCGCGGGTGACCGTGAAATGCACGCGGGCGAGTGTCCCGTCCAGGTCGACGTCGTGCACCTTGCCGACCTGAACGCCGTAGAGCCGAACGTCGTCGCCGAGCCGCAATCCGTTCGCATCGGTGAACATCGCGGTGTACGTATCGGTGTCGCCGCTGACCGGCCGCTCGATCAGCCGGAAGACGCCGATCAGCGCGATGACCATCACGAGTACCACCACGGACACTCGGATCATCAGGGAGCGGGTCGGCATCAGCGCCCTCCTGCGGTGGGGTGATGGGCGAGTGCGGCGGCCAGGGGCGCGGCGAGCCCGGGGACGGTGTCCAATTCGACACGGGTGTTCAGCACCGGACCGGAGGGGGAGTGGTGGAACGCGCCGTCGAGCCGAGAGATCAACTGGCTCAACTGTTCTCCCGACAGAGCCGGTGTGCTGACCGTGCCGGAGAGCTGATTCAGGATCAGGCTCGCGAGCGGGATGAATCCGCCGAAGTAGTTGTGTGCGACCCCGAAGGTCTGCGTGACGACCGGCAGCAGTTGGGTCTGCACATTGCCGAACATCCGGGTGAACCGGGTCAGCTCCTCGGTGGTCCGCAACTGCGGATTGGTCAGATCCGACCGCAGCAGCTCCATCGCGCCGGACAGCATCGGCGGTATCCCGTGCAGCGTCGAGCCGAACTGGGTGAGCAGGAACGATGGTGGGAGCCGCTGGGTTTCGGTGAAGGAGCGGGTCGTGCTGCCGATCGCCTGCATGAGCGGGGTGAACGCGCTGATGTCACGTGACATTGTGCTGAGTAGCTGTGCGAGCCTGGGGGTGAGCACATCGTTGGTGAGCGTTCCAGTGGATTCCAGCAGAGCGGCGAGGGTCGCATCGCTGATCCGGTCCGCGTCGCGGCCGGTCAGATCGACCGTCGAACCGTTGCTCAGCGTTGTCCCGCCGTGTGCGGAATTCAGTTGCAGCGCAGTGATTCCGAACAGGTTCCCGGGGGAGTAGTCGACGGTGAGCGCATCGGTCAGGCCGAACAACTGCGAGCGCAGCAGGCTCAGTTCGATGCGCTGGCGGCCCTGACCGGCGATGGCGACCGAGCTGACCGAGCCCACCCGGACTCCGTCCAAGCGCACATCGGTGCCGTGGTCGATGCCCTCGCCGACGCGGTCGGTGATCAGGGCGACGTGGATCTCGTCGGCCGGAGGGGAGTTCGGCACGACCCGCCAGGCGATGAGGATCAGCAGCACCAGGACCACCGCGCCGATGCCGAGAATTCGCGCGCGGCGTGGCCCGACTTCGGTGCCGGGCAGAGCATAGGCAGGCATGGCGTCACCCGGTGAACGTGATGGGGGACTGGAAGCCCCACAGGACGATGGTTGCGAGCATGTCCAGCGCGATGATCGACACCAGGCTCGCCCGGATGGCGCGGCCGGAGCCGATGCCGACGCCCTCCGGGCCACCGGTGGCGAAAAAGCCTTGGTAGCAATGGATCAGGACGACGGCGATGGCGAACACCAGCACCTTGATGGTCGCGGCGATGACATCCCAGCCCAGCACGAACTGGTCGAAATAGTGGTCGTAGGTGCCGGCCGGGGTGCCGTGGATGGTGGTCACGATCAGCTCACACGACAGGTAGCTCAGGATCAGCGCGACTACGAATGCCGGTGCGACAGCAACGATTCCGGCGATGACGCGGGTGGTCACCACGAACGGCACCGACCGCACGCCGAGTGATTCGAGGGCGTCGATCTCCTCGGAGATGCGCATCGAGCCGATCTCGGCGGTCATCCGGCAGCCGGCTTGGGCGGCGAATCCCACTCCGGCGGCGATGGGGGCGAGCTCGCGGGTGACGCCGAACGCGGAGATCAGTCCGCTGAGCTGGCCGAGGGAGAGCAGATTCAGCGCGCTGTACGCCTCGATGCCGATGGAGGCGCCCATGGCCGCGCCGAGCAGCAACATCAGCGGGACGACGCCGCCGCCGATGATCACCGAACCGCGGCCCCAGGTCATATCGGTGATCACGGAGATGGTCTGACGCCGATAGTGCACCAGGGTGTACGCCAGCGAGGCGAACACCTGCCAGATGAATCCGATGACGAATCCGATGGATTCGACCGGGCCCAGCGGATCGACCTGCCGCCGGAGCCGATTGATCCGCCGCAGGCCGACCGGCGAGTACGGAGTCGCGGTCATCAGGCCATCCTCACCGGGAAGAACATCGTGACCACCTGTGTCACAGCGGTATTCAGGATGGTTACCGCGGCGATCGACATGACCACGGCGGCGTTCACGCCGTCGGCGACTCCGCGCGGGCCGCCCTTGGCCTCGAGCCCGCGCTGGCAGGCGATGACCACGACCAGGAACCCGAAGATCAGTGCCTTGATCAGCGAGACCCAGATGTCGATCGGTGCGGTGAACGAGCCGAACGACGCCCAGTAGCTGCCCGGTGTGACGCCGAGGGCGGTGACCGCGACGGCGAACCCGGAGGCGATGCCGACCACGATGATCAGGATGTTGAGGATGGGCGCGACCAGCATCATCGCCGCCATACGCGGGACGACCAGGCGTTGGACCGGGTCGATGCCCATGACGCGCATGGCATCGACCTCCTCGCGCACGGTGCGGGCGCCCAGATCCGAGGCGATGGCGGCGGATCCCGCGCCGCCGAGCATGATCGCCGCGGCCATCGGCGCGCCCTGTTTGATCACCCCGAGCCCGCCCGCCGCGCCGATCATGGAATCCGCGCCGAGCTGGGAGACGATATTGCCGACCTGGGTGGAGACGATGACGCCGAACGGAATGGCCATCAGGATGCTCGGAATCGCGGTCACCTTGATGAGAAACCATGCCTGCGTGAGGGTTTCGTGTGTCTGGAAACGCATCCGCACGGCGTCGGCCGTCCCGATGCGGATGGCGTCCACGCCCGTGCGCAGCGCGCGGCCGAGGGTGGCCAGACTGGACAGGACGGTGTCGGAGAAATTGCGGCGCAGGGCCGCTGCGGCTTTCGGCGAAGACGCGGCGGGTGGGGTGTCCGAAGCCTCGGGATGCGTATCCAGATCAGTGGTCGACATCCAACCTCCCTGTCCGACCGTATTGCCGTACCCGAGCCATGCGGCCGAACCTACCATATGATCTGGACCACATTCCAGACATCAGTCCGGATACGTGCTCTGTTTACCGGGCGCGAGTAGGTTCGCGAATTGCCGATATGGGACAAACAATCCAAATCTGCTCCGGAACAGCGCAGATCTCGGACGGCGACGCGTCGGGAGCCCGTGCGATCACAGGGAACTTCGGGTGACTTCCCGGCAGCGAGGCAGTGTTGTTCGATTCCGGCGCAGCGTCCGTGCCGTCGGTCTCACAATGTCGATGCGGTCCGCGGCGGCCGGTTCGATCGTGGGCGCAATCAGTCCTCGAGGCCGCCCAGGCCCGCGGCGGTCAGCTCAGATCCGCTCATCGACCAGGCCCCAGGCGAGCGCGGTGTCGATGCCGATGTCCCGGCCGGTGAGCGCGAGAAATGCGGTGCGCCAGCGGCCGATCCGGTGGGTGATGCCGACCGTGCCACCGGCCCCGGGCACGAGTCCCATGGACAGTTCGGGCAGCCGGATCCGGGTCGCCTCGGCGGCCTGTACGCGGCTCGCGAACGAGGGCACCTCGATACCCGCGCCGATGCACGCACCGTGCAGGACCGCTCGCACCCGCGGCGCGAGGCGATGCACCGCGAGTGCGGCGCTCTGCTGTAGTCGAACCAGGTGGGCCGCGGAAACGTCCGTCGCGGTGCCGAATTCATCGAGATCCCCACCGCTGCAGAAGGATCGGCCGTTTCCGCGCAGTACTATCTCGCGCACCGATTCGTCGTATTCGGCGATCGCGAGTCCGGCGAGCACGCCGTCCCGCACGGCCCGGCCGAACGCGTTGTGCCGATCCGGGCGGTTCAGGGTCACTGTCAGCGCGTCGCCCGCGCGGTCGAGCAACACCGGATCCGCTACTTCGGGAACGGCCCGTCGCGGCCGTCCTGCCCGCCAGGCCGCGAATTCCGGACCGGCCAGCAACATCGAATAGGCCAGCGATTCGGCCACGAGCCCGTCCGCGACGCACGCACGCGAGGTCACCTCGAGCAATCCCGCGAGGGTCAGTGCCGCGCGGGGTGCGGCGGTGACGGTGGCGGTGATATGAGCCAGGTCCTCGGTGGTTCCGGGCGTCCAGGCGCGTCCGGGGCCGTCCGGGGCGAGCGTGCAGGTCAACGCCTCGAGCACCGGTGCGGCGGCAGCGGTGAGCGGCGTACGGCTGAAGCCGACCGCGACGACGGTGCGCCGCCCGAGTGCGGCTACCGCCGCCTCGGCGTAGCCCCACTGGTCCCGGTTCAGGTCGACCACGATCACCGGGGTCGACGGAAGGCTCGTCTCGTCCACGACGAGGTCGGCCGCGCCCGCCGCGATGTCGGCGAGCCCCGCGGTCGGCACACCGTTGCCTCGATCGGTCCCATGCGCATCGACGGAAGCCACCATGGCATCGACTTTTCCACAGCGGCGGGACATGGTCCGGACCGCCCGGCGGACATGAGCATTCCCGGCCGGCGATGCGGCCATCCCCATCACCAATAGCTATCACCTGGTTGACGGCGGCTACACCGTGCAATAGCCGAGTTGTGCGCGGTCCGCGGCGAATCGGCGTCGGATCGGCCGGGGAATGTGCCCCGGTCGTGATGTGCTGCGGGCCACGGGGTGGTTAACTCCTCAACCATAGGCGAATCGTTCGATGGGAGGAGGACCGTGCCGCACGCGGACGGGCGGGTGGATCTCCAGCAGGATCAACCCCACAGTGCCCGGATCTACGACTACTTTCTGGGCGGCCAGGACAATTACGCCGCCGATCGCGCGGCGGCCGAGAAGATCGAGCAGGCGATTCCCTCGGTGCGCGCGGTCGCCCGGGGCAACCGCCAGTTCATGGTCCGTGCGGTGCGTCATCTGGCCGCCGATCTCGGTGTGCGGCAGTTCCTCGACATCGGGACCGGCATTCCGACCGTGCCGAATCTGCATCAGGCCGCGCAGGAGAGCACACCCGACGCCCGGGTGGTCTACGTCGACAACGATCCGCTGGTGCTCGCGCACGCCCGGGCGCTGCTGGTCGGGCGGCCCGAGGGGCGGACCCGCTATGTGGCGGCCGACGTCACCGAACCGGAGCGGATCCTCGGCGCGCCCGAGGTCCGACAGACCCTGAATTTCGACGAGCCGGTCGCCCTGAGCCTGATCGCGCTGTGCCATTTCGTGCCGGGCGAGCGGATCTACGAGATCGTCGAAGCCCTGCTCGCACCGCTGGCCTCTGGCTCGTATCTCGTAATGACCCATCTCACCACCGATTTCGATCCGCAGATGGTGGCGGGCACGGTGCAGGCGTACCAGGCGAGCGGGATAGCGATGGAGGCGCGCGACTACGACGGCGTGCACCGCTTCTTCCGGGATCTCGACGTTCTGGATCCCGGCATCGTCGCCATCGAACGTTGGTTCCCGGACGGCGTCGAGCCGCAGGTGCCTCGCTTGATTTCCGGTGTGCCCGAGCCCGTGGCGGCGGGTTATGCTGCGGTCGGCCGCAAGAGATGAGCCGAAATCCGTTGGGGCACATCGTTGAAAGTGGATGGGTCGGGTGCGCGACCTTGGGGGTGCTGGTCAGGGCCGAGTGGCCTTGCATCCGGCGTGGGTGAGGTGAGGGCGTTCGGTGCGCGGGCGGGACATGTTGTGTAGCACCGGAAAAGGCCCGGCACGCATCGAGAAGGATTGCATGCCGGGCTTTTTCACCCGGATGGTCAGCCGTTGTATCCGCTGAGGTCGTAGACCTTAGCGTTGCCGACCTGCTTCGGGGTGAACGTAGCGGCGACCCAGTCGCTGATGTCGGTGTGCTGATTGCGGCCGAAACCGCCTGCGGCACCGGGCATCTGAGCTGACTCCTCGGTCAGCGACCGTTGCGTCCGGGCGCCGTCGGTCGCGGACCTGCCGGACGTGTCGGTCGCGGCGGCGCGTGCATCGATGCCGGGAGCGCCGCCTCGACCGCGACCGTTGGACTGCACGACGTAATAGCCGATCTTGCCCGCCTTCACATCGGCCTGGAATTCGGCGAGCGTCGGGGTCGGATCGTTACCGGAGAATCCGCCGATCGCCATCACGGCCGCACCGCTCTGCAATTCCAGCCCGGCCGCACTGGACGAACCGTTGACCGCGGCTGCCCACGTCGAATTCTTCTGCTGCAACAGCGCGGTGAGCTGCGGATTCGCTTGGCCCTCCGGCCCCCGCCCGCCACGACCGTCCGCCTGGGCCGGCCCCACCGTCGGCCCGCCGCCGGAGTGCGCGGTCGCGACGGTGGCCACCGTGTAGGCCGCCGCGCCCGACAGCCCGCCCAGGAGGCCCACCGTCAGCATCGCGGCAGCGAGCCCGCGGTGGGCGCGATGCGCCCACGGGACCGCCACCAGCACCGCCGCCAGGATCGTCACGATCAGGATCGCCCAGCGCAGCTCCGGGTACCACGCGCTGTTGCGTTGCAGCAGAACGAAACTCCACACTCCGGTGACCGCGAGCAGCGCGGCCGCGCCGAGCCGCCCGAAGTGCGTCTCGCGCTGGGTCCACATCTCCCGGACGCCGAGCGCGAACATTCCGGCCACCGCGGGCGCGATCGACAGGCAGTAGTAGGGGTGGACCATCCCGTTCATATAGCTGAGCACACCGCCGTCGATGATCAGCCATCCACCGAAGACGATGGCGGCCGCACGCATCGGGTCGGTGCGCGGAGCCCGGCCGCGCGAGATGAGCACCAGCACGAAGGCGAGCAACGCGGCGGGCAGCAGCCAGCCGATCTCGAAGCCGAACTCGCCACTGAACAGGCGTTCCACGCCACGAACCTGTCCGCCGAAGCCGCCGAATCCGGGACGGCCCGAGGGCATGTGCGCGGCGGACTGGGCGGCATCGCGCGTCGCGGGCGTCGGGGTGCGGCCACCGCCACCGCCGCCGTGGTTGCGGCCCAGGACGCGAGCGAATCCGTTGTAGCCCAGCACCAGGTTCATGAAGTTGTTGTCGGTCGACCCGGCCAGATACGGCCGGCTCGACGCGGGCCACCACAACGTCACCAGCACATACCAGCCGCTGGCGACCAGCAGTGCGGCCAGCGCGGCGAACAGTTGCAGGATGCGGGTGCGGACCGGATTGGGTGCGGCGATCAGATAGGCCAGCCCCAGCGCGGGCAGCACCATCAGGCCCTCGAGCATCTTCGCCAGGAACGCGAAACCCAGTGCCACACCGGCAAGTACGATCCACAACGTCGAGGCGCGCGGCAACGCCCGCACGGTCGCGTAGGCGGCGGCCATCATGAGCAGGACCATGGCCGCGTCCGGGTTGTCGAAGCGGAACATCAGCGCCGCGACCGGTGTGAGCGCCAGCGCCGCACCCGCGAGCAGCCCGGAGTAGTGGCTGTCGCTCACTCGCCGGACCGCGCCGTAGAGCAGGGCCACCGCCGCTACGGCCATCAGCGCCTGCGGGATCAGCATGCTCGCGCTGGAGAATCCGAAGATGCGTCCGGACAGGCCCATCACCCACTGCGAGACGGGCGGTTTGTCGACGGTGATGAAGTTGGCCGGGTCCAGCGACCCGAACAGCAGCGCCTCCCAGTTCTCGGAGCCGGCCCAGGCGGCCCCGGCGTAGAACTGGTTGCCCATCCCGTTGACGGTGATATTCCACAGGTAGAGCACCGCCGTCGAGATCAGGAGCGCGGCCAGGCCGGCACGTTCGACGGCTCTGCCGCCGTATCCGCGGGCCGATGCGGGAGCCGCGGAACGCGGCGGGACCTCCGATGAGGTGTCCAGGACCGATGTCGTCACGTCAACCATTGAGCCCGGCGGAGCCCACAGCTACCTGTGAGCCCGCCGTGAGCTTGCCGTGGACGGGGCCGATCCGTCGCCTCCGGTGCGGAACGCCGATCGCGCTCAGGACAGTAGACGGCGCAGCACCCGGTTGCCGAAGCCGTACCGGATCAGCCCGTCGAGATTCTGAATCGTCTTCTCCGAGTAGGGATACCAGATGCTCTCGCGCTTCGGCTGCCACCGGTCCACGAGCACCGGCTGGGCGTGGGCGAAACTCCGCAACGCGTCGGTGCCGTTGACGTGTCCCAAACCGCTGTCCTTGCGCCCTCCGAAGGGCGCCTCCGGGACCCCGTAGATGACCGCGGCGTCGTTGTGCACCACGGACCCCGTGGTCAGCTGGGCGGCGATGCGGCGGGCCTTGGCGGCGTCCTTGGTGAAGACCGATCCGCTCAACCCGTACTTGCACTCGTTGGCCAAGCGGATGGCCTCGTCCTCGTCGCGAACCCGCATGACGGCCGCGATCGGGCCGAATGTCTCCTCGGTCATCAACTGCATGTCGTGGTGCGCGCCCAGGACCAGCGTGGGCTGGAAATAGAGCCCGTCTCCGTCCCCGCGCGCACCGCCGACCACGACCTGCGCGCCCTTTTCCTTGGCATCCTCGATATGCCGGGTGACGATGTCCATCTGCCGATCCCAGAACAGCGGGCCCATATCGGTATCGCCCGGCCCGTAGGTGATCTCCGTGGCCTTCTGGGTGACCAGCCGGATGAATTCGTCCGCGACGCTGTCGACCACGTAGATCCGCTCGACGCTCATACAGACCTGGCCGGTGTTGAACATCGACAGATAGACCGCGCCCGCCGCTGCGCGCTCGAGATCGGCGTCGGCGCATACGATCATGGCGTCCTTACCGCCGAGTTCGAGGGTGCAGGGCAACAGGCGTTCGGCGCAGGCCGCGGCGATCTTGCGGCCGGTGGCGACGCTGCCGGTGAAGCAGACCTTGTCGATCGCCGAGGCGACCAGCGCGGCGCCGGTTTCGCCGTCACCGCGCAGGACCTGCACGACATCCTCGGGAACGCCCGCCTCGTGCAGCACTCGCGCCACCCACTCGCCCGAGCGCGGCGTCACCTCGGAGGGTTTGAACACCACCGTGTTGCCCGCCAGCAGCGCCTGCACGACCGGATTGAGCGACAGCACGAACGGCGCGTTCCAGGGTGTGATGACTCCGACCACGCCGAGCGGCTGATATTGGATGAACAGCTTCTTGAACGGCTTCAGATAGCCGTGCAGCTTCTGGGCGTGCGAGCGCAGATCCTTGCGGGCGCGCCCACTCCAATAGTTGAGGAAATCGCAGGCCGGGACGATTTCCACGCCCAGCGCCTCGGCCTCGGGTTTACCGGTTTCCTCGCGGACCGTCGCGGCGATCTCCGCGCGCCGCCGCACGATGACGCCCACCGCGGCGCGCAGGATGTCGGCGCGTTCGGCGATGCTCCGCGCGGCCCAAGCCGGTTGCGCGGCGCGAGCGCGGGCGACGGCGGCGCCCACCTCGGTACTGTCTTCGACCTCGAGTTCTCCGATGGACCGGCGATCCACCGGGCTGTCCAGGGCCAATCGGCGGCGTTCGCCGTCGGCCGATGGCAGGGTGCGAACGATGGCCATGGTCTTCTCCTCGATGAGCTGGTGGACACCTGTCTGGAAGGTACTACGCCCATCTGCGCGCAACAAGACTCGGACCACTGTGCGGGAAAAGCCGTGGGGGAGCGGCCCCCACGGCGTCCGGCGGATCGAGGTTCTACTGCGTGGCTGCCTGGCGCTTGGGCAGCTTCCACCCCGGACGCGGGAAGTGGCAGGTGTAGCCGTCCGGGTAACGCAGCAGATAGTCCTGATGCTCGGGCTCGGCCTGCCAGAACGGCACGGCCGGGGTCACCTCGGTGACGACCTTGCCCGGCCACAGGCCCGAGGCGTCGACGTCGGCGATGGTGTCCAGTGCGACTCGCTTCTGATCCTCGTCGAGGTAGAAGATGGCCGATCGATAGCTCGAGCCGACGTCGTTGCCCTGCCGGTCCTTGGTGCTCGGATCGTGGATCTGGAAGAAGAACTCCAGCAGCGCCCGGTAATCGGTCAGCGCCGGATCGTAGACGATTTCCACCGCCTCGGCGTGACCCGGGTGATTGCGGTAGGTGGGGTTGTCGTTGCGCCCGCCGGTGTAGCCGACCCGCGTCGAGAGCACTCCGGGCTGCTTGCGGATCAGATCCTGCATGCCCCAGAAGCATCCGCCGGCCAGGATCGCGATCTTCGTGTCGGTCACACTTGCTCCTTCGTGAACAGGGTCTTGTACGGACCGTAACCCTCCGCCTCGAGGTCGTCGAGGTGGATGAATCGCAGTGCCGCGGAATTGATGCAGTACCGCAGGCCGCCCGCCTCGCGGGGACCGTCGGTGAACACATGCCCGAGATGACTGTTGCCGAAAACCGAGCGGATCTCGGTGCGGATCATCCCATGACTCGAATCCCGCGCGTCGACCACGGCATCCGCGCTGACCGGCTTGGTGAAACTCGGCCAGCCGCAGCCGCTGTCGAATTTGTCCAGCGAGGTGAACAGCGGCTCACCCGACACGACGTCGACGTAGATGCCCGGCTCGTGGTGGTCCCAGTACTCGCCGGTGAAGGCTCGTTCGGTTCCGTTCTCCTGGGTGACGTGGTACTGCTCGGGCGTGAGCGCCGCGACGGCCGCAGGGTTGCGGTTGTAGTCCTGTGCCACATGACCTCCTCGTTGTCGACTACCTCTTCAACGTGTGTGCCGGGTCGGAAAATCCCGGCGTCGGGGGACGTCATACTTCGGTCATTAATCGCCCGGTGTGTGGTCGCAACGTGGTGGTTCGGCCTCGGGGTAGGTGTCGGTGGACCCGGCGCTGGGGTATCGCTCACCAGGGCGTTCCTATCGGTGACCAACTGGAAACAGTGAAATTGGCATATGCGCATTGGAATATGTCAGGCGCGTATGTTCCAAACAACCACGACTCCGGTCCGCACGACAACTCCTCGAATACCGAATCACCTGGCATCGAGCAGGCGAGCGGACCGCTGAGATCCGGTGGGAGAGGCGCGATACGGTTGCGCTCCAAGGGGATTCCGGGATGTTCCGGGGCGCGGGAACGGTCGCGTTAAACTCGATCGCGCTCGGGTTGGCCGATGCGGGCAGGATGCGGGGAGGAGTGGGCGATGCCGCCGAAGGCGACGGTGCAGCGTCGGCGCCCTTCGCAGGAGCGGGCGGTGGCGACGCGGGAGCATCTTCTCGATACCGCCGCGCGATTGTTCGGGGAGCGGGGTATCGCGAACACCTCGACGAACCGGATCGCGGCAGAGGCCGGAGTCAGCATCGGCACGGTGTACCGGTATTTCGCGGATCGTTCGGTCATGGTCGAGGAGTTGCTCGCGCGACTGCTGGAAAGTGTCGAACAGCGGCTCACCGAGCGGGTTTTCGGGCTGGGGGACAGGCCCATCCTGGAGCAGATCACCTCGGTCCTGGAGGCGGTGAGCGATGAGCTCGCGGCCAAGGCCTCGCTGGTGCGCGCGCTGGCGGCCGGCGTGCAGTTCTACAGCAGCGGTATTCCGGAGTTCGAGCCGCGGCTGCGACTGCTTGCCAAGGTGATCGTGATCCAGATGCTCGGACCTGGCGATGATCACCGCTACGACGTGATGGCCTTCGTATTGATCAATACCGGATTCGCGGCGGTGCTGCGGGCCTCGGCGCTGGAGGTGAGCGGCGAGGAGCGCCGTGAGGCGATTGCGATGACCGCGGAGATGATCGCCGCGTGGGCCGAGGCCGAACGGCACGGTGGTAGGCCCTGATACCACGCGCACGCTGGTGCGATGCGGAGATTTGGCATCCGCCTCGAGCGGACGTGCGGATCCTTGGTGTCGGTCACAGAGTTCTCGGTGACGGCTGGATAGCGAATTGATTGCTGCCGTATTTTGGCGTGGTAGGCACGGGCAACGAAGCCTGTGGTTGTCCGTGAGATGGGGTACCGGTGGTTGATCTCGGATGGTTCGACGCGTGGCGGCCGCGGTCCGGGCGGCTGATCACTTGGACGGTATTGCCGTCGGCGCGGGTAGCGATGTTGGAGACGCCCGCCTGCGCGATGCCCGTGTCCGGTTGGCAGCAGCGGTACATGCGCGCTGTCCACCGCCTGGCGGGAACCGATTGCCGCCCGGCGCGGCTGTACGTTCTGGAGTTCGATGTGGCCGGTCGCCCGGTGATCGCCGCGGTGACGCGGGCGATCACCGAATTGGTGCGGTGCCACGACGTATTCCGGAGCTGGTTCGCCGTCGAGCCGGATGGCCGAGTGGTACGTCATATGCTCTCGCCCGACGAGGTGGAGCTGGTCGCCAGGGTGCGCGAGGACGTCATCGACGGTACCTCGATCGGAGAGATCGTGCGGACCGGGATTCCGGACGCATTGCATTGGGACTGTTTCGGTTTCGGCATTATCGAACACGAGCAGTCCTTCACGATGTACGTGGCCGTGGATCGGTTGCACACCGGTGTTGTGGCGGCGCTCCCGGCAGAGGCGGATCTGCTGACGTTGTATCGGCGTGAGGTGTGTTCGGGTGGTGAGCTGCGCTCGGTCGTGCGCGGCCGACCGGGCGCCCCGCGGAAATACCTCGTGCGCGGTCGTTAGGCGACAGGAGTCGCCGGGCGAATTACGCTCTGCGACAAGGTGATCGGAAAACAGTCACGGAGGCGTCGCCGGGGAATTCGGCGAATCGCCCGAAGTGCCTATTACATCGGCGCATGGGCATGATCGAGTAATCTGCGACGACTTGCGGGCCCGGTGACGGGCGCAGGCAGCTACCGGCCGATGCCCGGCCGACGAGGGGAATCCCGTGGATTTGTGGAGCTATGTGCGAGGGCGCGGGGAGTTGCTGGCGTTTCTGACGTATCAGCATGCCTCCCTGGCCTTTCAGACCGTCCTGGTCGGCACCGTGGTCGCGGTGCTGATCGCGGTGGCGGTGTATCGGCTGCCGCTGGCGGCGTCGCTGTCGCTGACCTCGAGCCGGGTCGCGCTGACGATCCCGTCCCTGGCACTGCTGGCATTGCTGCTGGTGCCGTTCGGACTCGGCGTGGTGCCGTCGTTCATCATGCTGGCGTTCTTCGCGGCGCTGCCGGTGATCGGCAACGCGATCGTAGGGCTGCGATCGGTACCGGCCTCGGTGGTGGAATCCGCCCGGGGGATCGGGTTTTCGCGGTGGCGGATTCTGCTGACCGTCGAATTGCCGATCGCCTGGCCGGTGATCCTGACCGGCATCCGGGTCTCGACGCAGATGATCGTTGGGGTCGCCGCGATCGTGGCCTATGTGCTGGGGCCGGGCCTGGGATCGCTGATCTTCAACGGGCTTTCGCGGCTCGGCGGTGCGAACGCGCTCGAGATGGCGTTGACCGGCACCATTCTCATCGTCCTCATCGCGTTGGTGTTCGACGCGCTACTCGTCCTGCTCGGACGGCTCACGATCGCAAAGGGTTTGTCATGACCGACGAGGTGACCGGTCCGCCGGCAGCGGGCGCGCCGGAGCGCACCGTGACCGGTGCGTCCATCACGCTGGACGGGGTGGTCAAGCGCTACCGAGGGCAGGACGTACCGGCGGTGCAGCGTCTGGATCTGGAGATCGAGGCGGGCGATATCGTCGCCTTCGTCGGTCCGTCCGGATGCGGTAAGACCACGACGCTGAAGATGATCAACCGGTTGATCGAGCCGACCGAGGGACGGATCCTCATCGGCGGTCGCGATGTGACCCGGGAGCATCCGGACAAGCTGCGGCAGTCCATCGGATATGTCATCCAATCCGGCGGTCTGTTCCCGCACTGGACGGTCGCGAAGAATATCGGCGCGATTCCGCGCGTACTCGGCTGGGATCGCAAGCGAATCGCCGAACGGACCGAATATCTGCTCGATCTGGTCGGGCTGGATGCCGCGACGTTCGCCGACCGGCTGCCCAAGGATATGTCCGGCGGGCAGCAGCAGCGAGTGGGCGTCGCACGGGCGCTGGCGGCGGATCCGCCGGTGCTGCTGATGGACGAGCCGTTCGGCGCGGTCGACCCGATCACGCGAGTTCGGTTGCAGGACAGCCTGATCGCGATTCAGCACGAGCTCGGCAAGACGATCGTGATCGTCACGCACGATTTCGAGGAGGCCACCAAACTCGGCGACAAGGTACTCATCCTGTCCGAGGGCGGGCATGTCGAGCAGTACGCGCGACCGGAGGAGATCCTGACCAGTCCCGCGACGCCGTTCGTCGAGGAGTTCGTCGGATCCGGTGCGAAGCTGGCCTATCTGACCGTGCAGCGGGTGCGGGACGTCGAATGCGATGCGGTGGTCACCGCGCGGGTCGGCGAGCCCTCGCGGCCGGTGATCGATCGCGCGAAGGCGGCCGGGCACAGCTGGGTGGTCGTGGTGGACGAGGCCGGGCGGCCGCGTTCGTGGCCGACACTCGAGGAATTGGCCAGCAAGCCGGAGGTTTCGGACTATCTGGATCGGCGGCTGCCGGTGATCGCGCGGTCCTCGACCCTCAACGACGCGCTCGATGCCATGCTCGCGGCCAGTCAGGGTGCGGCGTTGGTCACCGACGGGCGCGGTGCGGTGATCGGCTCGTTGAGTATCGGGTCGGTGACCGAGACGATTCAGGCCAAACTCGCCGACGTGCGTGCCGAGGAGGAGGAACCGTCGTACGAGACGTACGTCGACGGCACCGATCCCGCGCCGACGCCGGTGGTGGCCGCCGAGGACGAGCCCGGAACCTCCGAGGACGAGCCCGGGTCGGCGGCGGAGGTCTCATGAATCGGTTGCGCCGCGTCCCGCTCGACGTGTGGTTCGAGCCGGCCGTGATTCTCGTCATCGGTATCGGATACTTCCTCTGGTACCGATCCGCGACTCTGACCCCGACCGAACAGGCATCCCTGGGTTGGGGTAATCTGCGGAACACCATCCTGAGTCACATCGAACTGACCGTGGTGGCCACGCTGATCGTGGTGGTCGTGGCGATCCCGCTGGGTATCGCGCTGACCCGGCCCGCGGCGAAGCGATTCGAGCCGCTCGTGGTGAATATCGCCAATATCGGTCAGGCCGCACCGGCGGTCGGGCTGCTGGTGTTGTTCACCTTCTGGCTGGGCACCGGATTCCGCACGGCGATCGTCGGTCTGGTCGTGTACGCGGTCCTGCCGATTCTGCAGAATACGATCGTCGGATTGCGGCAGGTGGATCAGCGCACGATCGAGGCCTCGCGGGGGATCGGATTCTCCTCCGCGCGAACGCTTTTCCAGGTGGAGTTGCCGCTTGCGGTGCCGGTGATCCTCAACGGTGTGCGCACCGCGCTGGTGATTCTGGTCGGCACCGCGACGTTGAGCACGTTCATCGGGGCGACGAGCCTGGGCACGCTGATCACCACGGGCGTGACCCTCTTCCTGCCGAAACTGCTCGTGTCCGGGGCGATTCTGGTGGGCCTGCTGGCCCTGATCATCGACTGGCTGGGCAGGTTGGTCGAACTCGCCGCGACTCCGCGCGGTGTGTCATGAGGGCGCGGTCGACGACGCTGGTCTCTGCTCTGGCGCTGATGTTGTCGCTGGTGACCGGATGCGGTCTGGTCAGCTCCTCGGGGACGTTCCACCACACGACGCTGCCGGGCGGGGATCAGCCGCTCGAGGGGGCGAAGATCGTGGTGACGTCGAAGAGCTTCACCGAGGGGGTGCTGCTGGGCAAGATCACCGCGACGTATCTGGCCGCGGCGGGCGCGCACGTGACGGATCTGACCGGAGCGCCCGGTTCGGCCTCCTCGCGGCAGGCACAGCTCAACGGTGACGCGGACATATTGTGGGAGTACACCGGGACCGGATGGGTCAACTACCACAACAAGACCGAGACGATCTCCGATCCGCAAGAGCTGTGGCAGCGGGTGCACGACATCGAGAGGCACGACTACGACCTGGAGTGGTTGCGGCCCGCGAACTTCGACGATACCTATGCCTTCGGCGTCTCCACGCCCAGCGCGCAGCGGCTGAATGTGCGGTCGCTGTCCGATGTGGCCGCACTCCCGGTCGCCGATCGCACGTTCTGCGTGGACGACGAATTCTTCAGCCGCTCGGACGGTTTCATCCCGATGCTGCAGAAGTACGGGATCCCCTACAACACTCCCGACGGCGTTCCGGCCGGCAATGTGACCCGCATGGACGCCGGGGTCGTCTACACCGCCACGGCCAAGAGCTCGCCCTGCAATTTCGGCATGATCTACACCACCGACGGCCGGGTGAAGAACCTGAAACTCGTTGTGCTGGAAGATGACAAGAAATTCTTCCTGCCCTACAGCGGCACCGCGGTCGTGCGCGGTGCGATCCTGGACCGCTACCCGCGCCTGCGGACCCTGCTGGACACGATTTCCGAGCGTCTCACCAACGATCTGATGCAGGACCTCAACGGCCGTGTCGACATCGAGGGCCAGGACCCGTCCGACGTCGCCTACGACTGGTTGAAAAGTCAGAAGCTGGTCGAATAGGCGATGCCCGCGAAGCGAGGCGACCGACCGCACGATGTGGTCGGTGGGTCGCTCAGCTGTGAGCCAGAGCACGGTCGGTGAGCGCGCCGATCACCGGTCCGAGTGTCCGGGCGTAGCTGAGCGTGAGGTGATTGTCGTCGCGGAACACCAGGGTATCGCCGACGATGACGGGACAGCGGATGGTGGTGCAGAACATCGAGGTGAGTTCGGCGTACTGCCCGCCGCCGGCGGTGGTCGCTGCCTGCTCGGCCGCGACTCCCGCGGCGTTGACCCCGGCCGGGCGTGCGGGCGCGCATGCAGTGGCGTCGTCGATGTGTTCGGACAGGCACGTCGGCACCGTGGCGTGCGGATCGGGGATCGGCCCGAGAACGAGTACTGCCGAGCCGATCGCGCGCAGTTGGGCGACCAGGCGGGTCAGGCCATCGATCCAGGTGTGGTCGTAGGAGACGAAGCCGAAGTCGCCGCCATAACGCCGGGACATGCCCACCACGATCAAGCGCGGGTGTTCGATCCGCAGCCGGTTCAGCACCTGACCGCGCCACTGCTCGCATTCGGTGTATTCCCGGCCCAGATAGGGGCTGGTGATCGGCATATCCATCAGCGGGCAGGTGACCTTGGCCATCGTTTCCAGCCGCCAGTGCCGCGCCGCGGCGATCGGCTCGAGCGCCGGGTTCCACATCGCCGCGTGCGAATCGCCCACCAGGGCCACCGTGGTGGGCGAGTTCGGATCACCCGAGGCGCACTCGGCCTGGCCCACATCGCGCCACGAACGTACACAGCCGTTGCCGAACACGTCGGCCTTGTCGCCGGGCGCGTCGCCGAGCGAGGGGGTGAGATTCGATGGAACGGAACGGATTTCGGACGAGGCCGCGACCGCGGATTGAGCCTGTGCGATCAGCTGCCGGACCGCCTCGTCGCGTGGGTCGGCGACGGGAGCGGCCGTCACCCGCGGTGTGGCGAGTACGAGTGCGGGCGCCGCGATGCCGTGCCCGACCGGGGCAGGCACGAGCACGAGCCCGAGGAGTGCCGCACACGTGGCGACCGCGGTGCAGGCGCCGCCGCAGGCAAGGCTGCGCATGGCCGAGTTCCGCAACGGCACGGCGAAGCGGATCGGATTTTCGACCGTCCACTGAGTGAGCATGGCAAGCCCGCCGGCCATCACGATCGCGCCGAATGCGCCGACCAGCCCGAGCGGGTGGCCGAGCATATGCGGCGCCAGCAGCAACACCGGCCAGTGCCACAGGTACCAGGTGTAGGACAATCCGCCGATTGCCCGGACCCGACCGTGAGCCAGCACCCGACCGACCCCGAAACGTGTTTCGGCACAACCGGATACGATCATCAGGGCCGCGCCCACGACAGGCGCCAGGGCCGCGCTGCCGGGATACGGTGTCCTGCCGTCGAAATGCGCGCAGGCCACCACGACCAGAACCAGGCCGATCCAGCCCGCGAGTACGGCCACCGATCGCGGTAGCCGAGACCACACGACAACCGAGAGCGCCACCAGGCCGCCGACGGCCAGCTCCCACGCCCGGGCAGGCAGCGAGAAGAACGCCCACGGCGGCTGCGTGCCGGTCCAGATCAGCGCGGTGGTGAACGAGACGGCGGCGACAACCGCAAGGACGACCAGGTAGGGAAGTGGTGCGGTCGATCCGGCGCGACGCCGCCGCACGAGCCGGGCCGTCCCGAGCAGGAGTACCGGCCACAGCAGATAGAACTGTTCCTCCACACCGAGTGACCAGAAATGCTCGAACGGCGATGGCGCCGCGCCCGCGGCGAGGTAATCGGTACCGCGCAGGGCGAGCCGGTAATTCCCGACGTACAACGCGCTTGCGATCCCGTCGCCGAGGACCTGGCGGGCCTGTAGCGGCGGCAGCAGCGCCGCCGCGCCGATCGCGGTGGTGACCAGTACGATGCCCGCGGCGGGCAGCAGCCGCCGAGCGCGCGCACCGTAGAATCGGACCAACTCGACAGTGCCGGTGACGGTTACCTCCCGGCACAGGATTCCGGTGATGAGAAAGCCGGATATCACGAAGAAGACATCCACGCCGACGAATCCGCCGCCGAACCCGGGAATGCCCGCATGGAACAGCACGACGGTCAATACGGCCACTGCTCGCATGCCCTCGATATCGGGCCGAAATCCCGCCCGGTGCTGCGGTGCATCGTGAACCCGGTCTGCCTGCCGATTTGCCAACCCGCTTACGGCCGCGTCCGTCATGGGCAGAATTGTGGTCGATCGATTCGTCCCGGGCGCGACGACGTGCCGCGTTTTCCGAACACGATTTGGAAGCCTTCGTGTGCTGGTCACAGCCGAATTGGCTGGTTTGCGCCACATGTCGTGTAATGGTTCACGCTGATTACCGGTCAGGGTCGGTAATATCGCGTCGGCCACTCTTCATGTGAGCCTGGCGATTTCCACATTTATGCGTCTCGACGACACGAGGATATTCACCGTTCGCTCAGCGGCACTGGGCTCGGCCGTCAGCTGAGCCATTGAGCCGAGGGTTCGTACTCGGTCGCGAAACACAGTATTTTTCGGCTCGGCCGAGTCGAGTCTTCGGGCAGTCCGACCGGTCGAGTGGATTCCGGCGAGCTCCGGGAGGAAATCAGGGTCGTCTGCGGGTCGTACCCGGATGGCGTGCGTGAGCGACCGCAATACCGTGGCAGCGGTAGGACGGAATCGTTGGACGAACAGGCCGGTGAACGGCCGCGACAGGTGGGTCGGCATGGCGGATATCGAGGCGAAGGAACGGGTGGAGGATGTGGGCGAGGAGTTCTTCGACGATCCGTACGCGCATTACCGGCGATGGCGCGAACACGGTCCGGTGCATCGCGTCCGGCTGCTCGGATCGTTCCCGATGTGGGTGATCATCGGGTACGCGGAAGCCCGTGCGGCACTGGCAGATTCGCGGCTGCGTAAGGACTATGCCGAGATCGGGCGGGTATTGCGAGCCAAGGATCCGCAGGCGTCGGCCGGGCCGAATGCGACGGCGCTGATGTCGCATATGCTCAATACCGATCCGCCCGATCACACCCGGTTGCGCATGCTGGTGAAAAGGCGTTCACGCCGCGTCGCGTGGCGGCGTTGCGGGCCCGGATCGAGCAGATCACCGACGAGTTGATCGATGCGATGGCCGGGCAGACGCGGGTCGATCTGATCCGGGAATTCGCCCAGCCGCTGCCGATAGCGGTGATCTGTGAGCTGCTCGGGGTGCCGTTCGGTGATCGCGAGGCGTTCCAGGAGTGGACGAAGGTCCTGATCGGCAATTGGGCCGGGCCGGACGAACGCAGCCGGGCGGGCGCGGAGATGACGCGGTATCTGGCCGAACTCGTTGCGGCGAAACGCCGAGAGCCGGGCGACGACCTGCTCTCGGGGCTGCTACAGGCGCGTGCCGACGCCGATCCGCTCGACGAGGGCGAATTGGTGGCGATGGCGTTCCTGCTACTGGTCGCCGGGCACGAGACAACGGTCAACCTGATCGGCAACGGTGCGTATGCATTGCTGCGCAACAGATCTCAGTTCGAGGCCCTGCGCGCGGACGGCTCCGCGATACCGGCCGCGATCGAGGAACTGCTGCGCTTCGACGGGCCGGTGGGGTGGGCGACGCTCCGGTACACCGTCGAACCGGTCCACATCGGCGACACGGACATCCCGGCGGACGAGATCGTCTACATCGCCCTGGCTGCCGCGGACCATGATCCGTTCCGCTTCGGCGGCGGGGACGATCTGAACATCGCCGCCGATGCCTCCGGGCATCTGGCGTTCGGCTACGGCTTCCATTACTGCGTCGGCGCTCCGCTCGCCCGGCTCGAGGCCGGCATCGCGTTCGCCGCCCTGCTCGATCGCTTCCCGAACCTGTCACTCGCGGAGGGATTCACGCCCGAATGGCAGATCAGCACGATCATCCGCGGGCTGTCGGAGTTGCCGGTCCGGTTGCGGTAGCGGAACTGCGGCGCTCGTGGTCTGCTTCGCGGCCGGTCTCCGCGGTGTGGCGGCCTCGGTTCACCGAACCGATGGGTTTGCCGAAACGATTGCGGGCGTGGAGATGTCGTGCCGGAGAGCAGTCCGGGGACGGGGCGGTCAGGCGGCCATGTCGCCGGGTTCGAACGGGGCGAAGAATGCGCTGATGCCGTTGGCGCTCAAGGCATCGCCGAGGGCGACGAAATCGAAGGCGCCGCCGGTGCCGCGACCGGCCCGCAGGAGCGCCTCGTGGCCGCCATCGGCGATCAGTGCGCGATGCAGCCGGACGAGATCGGGAACCGTTGCCTGCGAGTGTGTTTGGGCGTGGATGACCATCAGGTGCAGGCACAGATGCTGTGCGGGCGTCTCCGGATCGGGATGGCCGCTCTCGCCGAGTTTGCGCAGCAGGCTGGTGAACGCCTGCTCGATGTAGTACAGGAAGACCGGCCGCGGGCTGTGCAGGATTCTGCTGCGCACATCGCGGGCGAGCATCGCACCGGCATCGATCAGGGCTTGTGCGGATCGGGGGGTGAGACCGGGGATTTCGCAGTCACTCATCAGCTCTCCTTGCGCGACGGCGCCGTTACCGGCGCGGTCCCGATGGACGGTGACCGCCCTCACCTCCGTTGGCTGGTCAAATGTAACGAATACAGTAAATTGTGACAAGTGTTGTGGGCGAAACCCGCAGGTGGGATAGGGTTTTCGCCGCTGAGGAACCCTGCTCGAAGGGGTCAGTGTGCCAAGAGTGTGCCAACGCGCGGGAGGGAGTGCGGCTGTTCCCGGATTAGCTGAATAGCGTCGCTGCGGCCGCCTCGAGGTCCTCGGGCTGTGCGTCGGAGTAGACCCCCAGCGAGACTGCCGGGTCGTGGCCATGCCAGGCGGCGACGATATGCACCGGGATTCGCATTGCGAGCATGAGTGAGACCGATGTGTTCCGTAGTCCCTCGAGCGGGATGCGACGGAGCCCGGCCTGCTTGCGGATCCGGTGGAACTCGCAGGAGTACCAATGTGGGGCAATCGGCGTGCCGTCCTCGTGTACCATGATCAGGCGGTCGTCTGACCACGGGATGCCCAACGCCAGGCATTCGGCCTTCTGTGTGATTTTCAGCGCGCGCAAGGCTTCTGCTAGATCGGCGGGCGGCGGCAAGTCGCGGCGGCTGCGCTTGGACTTGGGCAAGGTCTCGTCGACGTTGACGTCGCCGCTGCCGACCGCGACTCGGCCGCGGCGAATTTTCACCGTTGTGTCATCGCATCGGGTCCACCGCAATCCGAGTACTTCCGAGCGCCGCGCGCCGTAGACGGACAGTAACCAACATGCGTAGAGGCGGTTTGTCGATGCGGCCTTGCGGAAGGTCTTGACCTCGTCGAGCGTCCATGACTTTGCCGAGTCGGCTATGTCATCGTCA
>NZ_BDCC01000035.1 GCF_001613305.1 Nocardia vaccinii NBRC 15922 | reverse complement strand
AAGCGTGCCTGGGGGCAAGGTATCCAAAAAGTCACCGATCTTGCTCGACTCTTCGGCGTTAGCGAAATCGCGATCGAGGTGCGACTCCGCCAGACGGGACTACGTGACTGTGACCACCGCGAAGAAACTGGCGTCGTGCGGCACGCGATCGGCTGGCAAGCACTATGCCAAGGCCGCGTGAATAGCTCGGGATGGATCGAACGGTCACCGCAAGATTTTGTGAGGAGCTTGCAATGAAAAGACCAGACAAGACCATACGAGATGAACACTCGCTCACCGCACTGTTTCGCTGAGTGCGGCGAACAGCGAAGCCTATATGGAGAACAACGAAATCTATCGGAGGATAAATATGGCACGAAAAATAGAACCACTCGATCTGGGCATCAGTGGGGTAGATCAGCCGCTGAAAACGGCTGTGTCGTATCCGCGCGTGTCCACCAAGGAGCAAGCAGAGAAGGATGGTGAGGCGGACGGTTACTCGCTTCCTGCGCAACGCGACGCCAACCGAAAAAAGGCCGCGTCGCTCGGCGCGGTTGTCGTCAAGGAGTTCGTGGAACGCGGCGAAAGCGCCAAGACGGCCGACCGGCCCAAACTTCAAGAGATGCTCGCTTACATCCAGGAGCACCCGGTCGACTACGTCATTGTTCACAAGGTCGACCGTTTGGCGCGCAACCGGGCCGACGACGTCGAGATCCACATGGCCATCAGAGCCGCTGGCGCTGAGCTGGTTTCAGCGACCGAGAACATCGACGAAACCCCTTCGGGGATGCTGCTGCACGGCATCCTCAGCTCCATCTCGGAGTTCTACTCCCGAAACCTCGCCACCGAGGTGCTGAAGGGTATGACCGAGAAGGCTCGCACCGGCGGCACGCCGAACCGAGCGCCTCTCGGCTACCGCAACGTCGGCGTCATCAATGACCAAGGCGCAGAGATCCGCACGGTGGTCGTAGACCCCGAACGCGGCCCCTTGATCGCCTGGGCCTTCCAGGCGTTCGCCACAGGGGAATGGACCCTGAAGGGACTGGAAAGGGAGCTCGCGGCCCGAGGGCTGACAACTCGGCCGACGCCGAAGGTTCCCGCCACCACAGTCAAATACACCAGACTGCAAGAGATCCTGCGCTCGCCGTACTACAAGGGTGAGGTCGTCTACCGGGGAGCCGTGCATCCTGGCCGTTACACACCGCTTGTCGATCCTGTCACCTGGCAGCTCGTGCAGACCCTCCTGTCTTCACGGGTGAACGGCGAGAAGATACGAGAGCATCCGCACTACTTGAAGTCCACGATGTTCTGTGGCGGATGTGGCAGTCGGCTCATCGTCACCCACGCCAAGAACCGGCACGGCACCATCTATCCGTACTTCGTGTGCCTCGGCCGTCACCAGAAGTTCAACGACTGCCAGCGCCGGGCCGTGCTGATCGACCGCGTCGAAGAACTGGTCGAAGAGGAATACAAGGCGATCCAGTTGACACCCGTCATGCGTGAAGAGATCGAAACCAGCCTCCGGGGTGAACTGTCGACCAGCCGCAACGCCGCAGACCGCGAGGCGCGGGAACTGGACAAACAGAAGAAGCGCCTGCTCGATGAGCGCGGCAAGCTACTCCAAGCTCATTACGCTGGAGCGCTTCCGCTGGACCTGATGAAGCAGGAACAAGACCGCATCGCCGAGCAACTGGCGCACATCGAATCCCGCCTTGAAGCCAGCCTGCTGAACATCGAGGTCGTAGAGACCAACCTGCGCACCGCCCTGAACTACGCCAGCAACTGCTACGCGGGCTATGCGGAAGCCAGCAACAGTGTGCGCCGCTTGTTCAACCAAGCGTTCTTCGAGAAGGTCTACCTCGAACAGGATGAGGTCCGCGTCGAGCTGGCCGAACCGTTCAAGACCCTGCTCGGTGGCGAACTGATCGCCACGGCAGTGAGCGATGCCGAAGCGGTAGCGGTCGAACTGGCCACCGGCATCGACGTGGCCGACCAACGGCCGGCGGAGGGCGGAGTGGAACTGATGGATGTCATCCGCAATACTCGGCCTACCAGCGAAGAAACCGAAAAACCTGCACCGGTTGGCGCAGGTTTGAAAGGCAATGGCCTGGTGCCCCCGGCAGGATTCGAACCTGCGGCCTACCCTTTAGGAGAGGGTTGCTCTATCCCCTGAGCTACGGAGGCTGGCCGGTGGTGGGGTGGGCACCGGGCTCGGGCGAGTCTACCTGGTCGGAGGTGGATGTGCGGCATCTCGCATGACCATCGGGCGTAGCTGTGGTGTCGTGGCTCGATGGTATGGCGCGAGACGCTGGGTCACGGGTGGGCGGGGGCGGTGGACTCTTCGTAGTCGTTGGGGGTGAATTTCCTTGTCTTCCAACGGAAGAGGATGGTGGCGCCGGGCCAGTTGTTGGTGATGCGGCCGGAGGCGTTGCGGTACCAGCTGGAGCAGAAGTTCCAGGGGGTGTCCTTCAGGCGGCGTTGCAGCCAGTCGTCCCAGGACTGTTCGACGGTCGCGCGGGCGGACAGGTAGCGGCCGGGTCGGGCGGACAGGTACCGGACGATCTGCCGGATGTAGCGGGCCTGGGATTCGAGCATGTAGATGATCGAGCCGGCGCCGACGTTGGTGTTCGGGCCGTACATCAGGAACAGGTTCGGGAAGTCCGGCACCGATATGCCCAGGTAGGCGCGGGCGCCCTCGGGGGACCAGACGTCGGCGAGTTTGCGGCCGGAGCGACCGTAGATGTTCATGGGCGCGAGGAATTCGGTGCCCTTGAATCCGGTGCTGTAGACGATGACGTCCACCTCGTGCTCGACGCCGTCGGCGGTGCGGATGCCCTTCGGGGTGACCGCCTCGATCGCGGTGGTCTCCACGGTGACGTTCGGCCGGCTCAGCGCGGGGAAGTACTCGTTGGAGAACAGGCCGCGCTTACATCCGGCGGCGTAGTCGGGGGTGAGTTTGCGACGCAGTTCCGGATCCGGAACCTGTTGTTCGCGATGACGATCCGCGATTCGGACCACCGGACCCTTGATGCCGGGAATGTCGGTGAGCGCGAGCGCCATCACCTCGAAGAACAGCCAGATCGCGAACCGCTCGGCCCATCGGCTCGGCGGGAACCAGGTGAACAGCGCGTGGTGGAACCCGGTGTACTCGGTGTCGAATTTCGGCAGTACCCAGGCGGCCGAACGCTGGAACAGCGTCAGGTGCGCGGCCTGCGGCTGGATCGCCGGAATGTATTGGATCGCACTGGCTCCCGTGCCGATGCAGGCTATCCGCTTGCCGGTCAGGTCGACGCTGTGATCCCATTCGGCGGAATGGAACGCGGCGCCGGTGAAGGTGTCGATACCCGGGATGTTCGGCAGGGCCGGACGCGACAGCTGGCCGACCGCGGGAATCAGCAGGTCCGCGGTGAGGGTGCTGCCGTCGGCGGTGCGGACCTGCCAGATGCCTTGCTGCTCATCGAATTCCGCGTCGGTGACCTCGGTGCCGAACCGGATCTTGTCGGGCAGGGCGTATTTGGTCGCCACCGAACGCATGTACGCGTGGATGTCGGCCTGCCGCGAAAAGCGCCGCGGCCAATCGGTCTTCGGCTCGAACGACCACGAGTACAGCGGTGAGGGGACGTCGCAGGCGGCATTGGGGTAGGTGTTCTCCCGCCATACCCCGCCGAGATCGGCGGCCTTCTCCAGGATCGTGAAATTGTCCAGGCCGTTGCGCTTCAGCTCGAGCGCCATGCCGAGCCCGGCGAATCCGGCTCCGATGATGAGAATGGACGGCGTGCGGGTCATAACCCGAGATTATGTGGTCGGACCGGGTTTTCTAGGGTAACCCCGGACATTAGATCAATATTTTCGGCCAAACTGGAAAGGTGCGTGCCACCGATTCACTCGACGCGGTCCGGCCGCGCTGGGCTATTATCTGCGTATGAATGCAGATAGCGAGATGAGGCGCTCGCTGATCGAGGAGGATCAGGTCCGGCTGGTCGTCGAGGTGTTCCGCATGCTCGCCGATCCGACCCGCGTGCAGTTGCTGTGGGTGTTGGCCGGCGGCGAGCTCCCGGTGAACGATCTGGCCGCGCGGGTCGGCAAACCCGCGCCCTCGGTCTCGCAGCATCTGGCCAAACTGCGGATGGCCCGGCTGGTCAGCACCCGCAGGTCCGGTACCTCGATCTATTACGCGCTGGAGAACGAGCACGTACGCCAGCTCGTCGTGGACGCGGTGCACAACGCCGAGCACGCCGGTCCGGGAGTCCCGGCGCATCATCGTGCCGTCGCATCGGTCCGGGAACTACCGCGCAAGGAAGTGGCAGGCGAATGAGCAACGCACACAACGAGTTCGGACCATCGGGCGAGAGCGTCGAGCATCTCCGGCCGCGGGACGGGCATCCTCGCGCTCACGGTGAGCATGTGCGTGAGGGTGGTGAGCAGGGCGAGCACTCGCACGCGCACGACGGATATTCGCACGAGCGCGGCGGGCACTCCCACGAGCGGGCTGGGCAGTCCCATGAGCACTCCGAGCATTCGCACGCGCACGACGGGCATGCACACACGCATGGCGGGCGCACCCACGTACACGGTCCACACACCCATTCGCACGGGGTGCGCGGGGTCCTGCGCGAGCTGCTCGTGCCGCACAGCCATGACGCCGCCGACAGCATCGATGACGTGCTCGAATCCAGTTCCGCGGGCATCCGGGCGGTGAAGATCAGCCTGGTTGTGCTGGGGGTGACGGCCGCGGTGCAGGTGGCGATCGTGCTGCTGTCCGGGTCGGTGGCATTGGCGGCCGACACGATTCACAACGTTTCCGACGCGTTGACCGCGGTGCCGCTGTGGATCGCGTTCGCGCTGGGGCGGCGGGGCGCGACGCGGCGGTACACCTACGGGTTCGGGCGGGCGGAGGACCTGGCGGGGTTGTTCGTCATTACGGTGATCGCGCTGTCGGCGCTATTGGCCGGATACGAGGCGGTGCGGCGGCTGATGCATCCGTTGCCGCTGGAACATCTGTGGTGGGTGGCGGCCGCCGGACTGGTCGGATTCGCGGGCAACGAGATCGTCGCGCTGTATCGGATCCGGGTCGGGCGGCGGATCGGTTCGGCGGCCCTGGTGGCCGACGGACTGCACGCCCGCATCGACGGCCTCACCTCGCTGGCGGTGCTGATCGGGGCCGGGGGAGTCGCGGTCGGATTCCCGCTCGCCGACCCGCTTGTCGGGCTGCTGATCACCGTGGCCATTCTCGGGGTCTTGCGGACCGCGGCACGTGATGTGTTCGCCCGTTTGATGGACGCGGTCGATCCGGCCCTGATCGCCACGGCGGAACGCGCATTGGCGGCCGAACACGGTGTGCTCCGCGTGCGGAGTGTGCGAATGCGATGGCTGGGCCACCGTCTGTATGCCGACGCCGAACTCGACATCGACCCCGACACCAGCCTGGCCGACGCACACCGCATCGCGCACGAAGCGGAGCACACGCTCGCTCATGCGGTGCCGCGGCTGGACCGCGCACTGGTGCACGCGTACCCGGAGCACGCCTGAGAGAGCAGCTGCGAACTCGGGTGACCGGCGGGTCAGCCTCGCGCCAGGTAGGAGATCGCGTCGCAGACCAGTCGTCGCGGCCATTTCTCCGGGTCGGCCGCAGGTGTTGCCCGGACCGGGGTCGCCGATGTGAGTGGTCCGGCGAGAGTGGTTCAGCGTCTGGCGAATTCGGCATCGGCGAGCCGGCTGAGCACCGTGCGGCTGCGGCTGGGTGTTGGATCCGCACGGAAGAGCAGGTCACGTATGGCGTGATCCCAGCGAGCCGCGGCTCGGATCACGGCATCGGCCGCTTCGTGGTCGTCGGTGTGCAGCGCCAGCGCCAGATCCAGTGCCGGACTCGGACCCGCGGTCGCGGCGCGGTATTCGCGCAGCCGGGCAGCCGCTGCCGCCGGCTTTCCTGGTGTGACCGCGGCCAGGGCTGCCATCCACGGGCGGACCCGGTCCGGGGTGTCGGGCCAAGAAGCCAGAACCCGTGGCGTCGCTTCGGTTACGGCGGCCACCGTCCGCTCGACCACGGTTCGGTTGCCCGGCTCACCCACGGTGGACAGTTCGATCATGGCTTGTAGCAGGGCGATGCGGTACGACGGGGTGAAGTCGGGCGTCGCCGCGAGTCTGGCCAGGTACGGCACCGCGAACGGGGTCGCGGTGTAGCAGGTTCCCTGGTGGAACAGGCTGCTGTAGAACCCGTCTTGGAGCGCTTCGTCGAATCCCTCGTCGTCGGCGGCCAAGGCCCACAGCAGTTCCGGCACGTCGTCTGCTGGACCGTAGGCGTGTTGCAGTGCGGCCCAGTCGATCTCGTCGATATCCGAGAGGTCCGCCGCGGTGTACGCCGGGCCGTCCTCGATCGGGAGATCGGCCAGGCCGTGCCGAATAACGGGGCGCTCTGTCCGGGCCGGGTACGTCTGATAGGCGGCGAGCCGGGCCGAGGCCGCTGCTGCGGAGGTGCGGTCGGCCAGAACGGTGCCACGCAGTTCCACTGCGCCGCGATCGGACTTGTGCATGACGAGCGACCGGACCGAACCCAGATGGCGGGCCGCGAGTTCTTCGATGAAGATCTGTTCGGCGCCCTCCCACCATTGGACGTCGGCCGAGGGCAACGGCCCCGCATCCACGCCGACCACCTGCCAGGTCGTCTCCTGGTCGACTTCCGTTACTGCGACGGCGGCGTAGCCGCGGGTCACCAACTGGGTGGCCACCTCCTGCGCAGCGGCCCGTTCGCCGAAATCGAAGGTATAGACCGTTATCCCGGACCGCTCGTGCACAGACCGATGATACTTACGCAGCAGATCCCTATCACCGAATGGCGGCCGAGTTGATTTGCGCGATGTTCGCCGGGTGGGCAGGGTTTCGGTGAGCTGCGGAGCGGTCGATTCGGTTGTGCGGTTCCGGGGGCGATCGCCGGGTTCGCGTGCGGCCGACTGGGGCCGGATTTCGAAGTTGATCATGATCGACGCGTTTAGCCTGCTCTCAGGCTGTGTTGCAGGTTGGCCTGGCTTCAGTCGACTCAATAACGATGACGAACGGTATCAGCTATCCTCGCGGCAGGTGTGACCTCGTTCACCGGTGAAGGAGTGGCGTTCGAATGTTGAGCACGATGCAGGATGAGCAGTTGTCGCTGGCCACGCTGTTGCGGTACGCGCAAAGTTTCCACGGCGATGCGACGATCTCGACGTGGACGGGTGAGGGCGTTCGCACCACTACTTATCGTGAGATGGGCGCCGAAGCGGCGCGGCTGGCCAATGCGCTGCGCGCGCTGGGCATCGGCGAGGGCGACCGGGTCGGCACCTTCATGTGGAACAACACCGAGCACATGGTCGTCTACGCGGCCGTGCCGGCGATGGGGGCGGTGCTGCACGCGCTGAACATCCGGCTGTTCCCCGAACAGCTGGTCTACGTGGCCAATCACGCCGAGGATCAGGTGGTGATCGTCGACGGTTCGCTGCTGCCGATGTTCGCCAAGTATCTGCCGCAGCTGCGCACGGTCCGGCACGTCATCGTCTCCAACGGCGATCCGGCCGAACTCGCCGCGCCCGCCGGCGTCCAGGTGCACTCCTACTCCGAACTCCTTGCCGCACAACCGGATACCTACGACTACCCGATTCTGGACGAACACGCCCCCGCCGGGATGTGCTATACCTCCGGCACCACCGGGGACCCCAAGGGCGTGGTCTACTCGCACCGTTCCAACTGGCTGCACGCCATGCAGGTGATCTCGCCGAACAGCATGGGGTTCAACGACAAGGACACCGTGCTGGCCATCGTGCCGCTCTTCCACGCCAATGCCTGGGGTATGCCGTATGCCGCGATGATGGCCGGGGCGAGCCTGCTGATGCCCGACCGGTTCCTGCAGCCGGCCCCGCTGCTGGAGATGATGGCCGCCGTCCGGCCGACCTTCGCGGCAGCTGTGCCGACCATCTGGGGTGGCGTACTGGCCGCGCTCGACGCGCATCCGCAGGACATCTCGCATCTGCGCACCTGCGCGGTCGGCGGTTCGGCGTTGCCGCCCTCGATGATGCGTGCGTTCCAGGAGAAGTACGGCGTGAAACTCCTGCACGCCTGGGGCATGACGGAGACCTCGCCGCTGGGCAGTATCGCGCACTCGCCGAAAGGCGCTGTGGGCGAGGAGGAATGGGCCTATCGGGCCACCCAGGGGCGCTTTCCCGCGTCGGTGCAGGCGCGGATCGTCGCCGATGACGGCAGCGCCCTGCCCAACGACGGAAAATCCGTGGGCGAGTTGGAGGTTCGCGGTCCGTGGATCACCGGATCGTATTATTCGCCCGACGGCAGCGAGGTCGACGCGGGCAAATTCGACGACGGCTGGTTGCGCACCGGCGACGTCGGGCACATCAGCCCGAACGGCTATCTGACCCTGGTGGACCGCTCCAAGGATGTGATCAAATCCGGCGGTGAGTGGATCTCCTCGGTGGATCTGGAGAATGCGATGATGGGTCATCCGGCGGTCGCGGAGGCATCGGTGATCGGTGTCCCCGACGCGAAGTGGGACGAGCGCCCGCTGGTGGCGATCGTCTTGAAGGAGGGCGCCACGGCCGACGCGGCCGAGCTGCAGGAATTCCTGGTCGACAAGTTCGCCAAATGGCAGCTGCCCGAACACTGGACGTTCATCGACGAGATTCCCAAGACCAGTGTGGGCAAGTTCGACAAGAAGCGCTTGCGTGCCAGGTACGCCGATGGGGATCTGAAAGTCGTCACGTTGTAGGGGATTCATCAAATGACGCTGGGGTTGCTCCGCTCCCTGGGAGTGCGGGCGTGGACCGAGCTGGAATATGTGCGGTTGTGCGTGAGCAGCGGCGTGATCGGGATCGAGACACCCGCGACGCTGCTGTCCGCGGGTGGCGCGCTGCTGAAGTACGGGGTTCTGCCCGCGGCGCTGAACCTTGCGGCGGCGCGCTACGGCGATCGGACCGCGGTGATCGACGAGCTGGGCGCGCTGAGTTATCGCGAGCTCGATGATCGGTCGAACCGACTGGCCAATCAGTGGCGCATCCGTGGCTTGCGCGGCGGCGAGGGCGTGGCGATTCTGGCGCGCAATCATCGCGGGCTGCTGGACGCGGTCTTCGCCGCCGCCAAGTGCGGTGCGCGAATCATCCTGCTGAACACCGATTTCGGCGGACCGCAATTGCAGGACGTCGCCCGTCGCGAGGGCATGGATCTGCTGGTGTACGACGAGGAGTACGAATCGATCCTGGGTTCGCTCAGTCCGCGTCGCGGGGCGTATCGCGCGTGGTCCGACACCAGGGAGGTCGGCGATCTCGAATCGCTCATCGCCGCGGGCTCGACAGTCGCGCCGCCCGCGCCGGGGACGAATTCGACCATCGTCCTGCTGACCAGCGGCACCACTGGCACGCCCAAGGGCGCGCCGCGTCCGGAACCGCGTTCGCTCGAACCGCTGGGCGCGATCCTGAGCCGGGTGCCCTTGCGCACCCGCGGGGTCATCGAATGTCCGGCGCCGCTGTTCCATACGTTCGGTTTCGCGATGGCGATGCTGGCCGTCGGATTCGGGTCCACCCTGGTGATCCGGCGGCGCTTCGATGCGACCCGGGTGCTCGAGAGCATGGCCCGGCATCGGGCGACCACACTCGTCGCGGTGCCGGTGATGTTGGCTCGGCTGACCGAACTGGACCCCTCGGCGTTCGCGCGAAAAGATCTGTCCGCGTTGCGGATCATCTTCGTCGCGGGGGCGCAGCTGGGTGCGGATCTGTGTTGCCGGGCGACGGCGATCTTCGGACCGGTCGTGTACAACCTGTACGGATCCACCGAGGTCGCCTACGCGACCGTCGCCACGCCGCGGGATCTCGCGGCCGAACCCGGTTGCGTGGGCAAACCGGTGCTCGGCGCGGTGGTGAAGATCCTCGACGATTCCGGTCGGGAACTTCCGCGCGGGGAGACCGGACGCATCTTCGTCGGCAACGCCCTTCAGTTCGAGGGTTATACCGGCGGCGGTGGCAAGGAGCGCGTGCGCGGGTTGGTCGCCTCCGGCGATGTGGGCCACTTCGATTCCGCGGGAAGGCTTTTCATCGACGGCCGGGACGACGACATGATCGTCTCCGGCGGAGAGAACGTCTTCCCCGTCGAGGTCGAGGAACTCCTCAACGCGCACAGTGACATCCGCGAGGCCGCGGTCATCGGCGTGCCCGACGACACGTTCGGCGCGCGACTCAAGGCGTTCGTGGTGACCAGCGCGGACGCCCGGCTCACCGAGGACGACGTGAAATCCCATGTGCGGGCGAGCCTTGCTCGTTACAAGGTCCCCCGCGAGGTGGTGTTCCTCGCGGAGCTGCCGCGCAACCCCAGCGGAAAGGTGCTCAAGCGAGCTCTCCAGGATCTCTAGGGTTTTCGTTCATCAGGGTTTTCGTTCATCCGGAACCCGGTGCGGGCGAAGGGGATCGCCCGCACCGGAATCGGTCCGGATCAGCAGTTGCGGAGCTCGGGGCTCTGGTTCAGCAGCTGGGCGCGGGTGGAGATGAACCTGGTGTAGGTGTCGCCGCCGACCGCGGAGATCGGGAAGGCCGCGACGCGGTGGCAGTTCTGGAAGGCCAGCTTGACGCCGAAGTGCCGTTCGAGGCCGCCGCGGATGGAATCCGACGCCATGGCGCGCAACAGCTGACCGCGTGCCGTCTCGTCCGGTGGCGGAGTCTGGTTGTCGGCGAATTCCGCTGTGCCGGAACGCAGATCGGCGGCGACGCGACTGACCACCGCATAGGCGTAGGGCAGTGAGTTGCGGACGCATTCGACGAATTCCTCGTCGGATACTTCACCGCGTTCGGCGCGCTCGAGCAGTGCGGTTGGTACGTCGAGTGACATGACGCTCTCCTCCTGGGATGGCGGATGATGCCCTCCGAGTCTAAACGAAAAACGTTGTCAATAACACCGGATACTGCGCGAAAGTGCTTTTTCCAGAGCTGCTTTCGCCTCCTCGGAGAGTCGGCGGATCAGATCACCGGCCGGCTCCCGACCGGTCAGGGCGTGCGCCTGACCGGCCCAGAGGTTCACCGCGTCGGCATCGCCGGAGGCGCGGGCCGCGGCGCGCAGTGGCCCGGTGGCGTAGTGGATTTCGGGATAGGCGACCGGCGCTTCGGGGTGATCGAGCATGAACCGGTTGCGCAGTCCGCGGGCGCGGCGGCCGGTGAAGGCGCGGGTGAGCATCGTCGGAATGTCCAGTGCCAGTGCGTCCCGATGGAGCTGCGGGGTTCCGGCCTCCGGGCAGTCCAGGAAGGCGGTGCCCAGTTGTGCGGCGGCCGCACCGGCGGCCAGGGCCGCGGCCACCCCCGCGCCCGTGGCGATGCCGCCCGCGGCGACGACGGGCAGATCCGCCGCGGCGGTGAGCAATTGGACCAGCGCGAGGGTGCCGAGCGGGTCGATGGCGTCGTCCTCGGTGCGGTCGGCGAAGGTGCCGCGGTGTCCACCCGCCTCGGCTCCCTGCGCCACCAGCACGCCGGCCCCGGCCTCGCGGGCGATGCGGGCCTCGGCGACCGAGGTGACCGTCACCCAGGTCTCCGACCCGGCCGCGTGCAGGCGCGCGATCTCCTGCGCCGACGGGCAGCCGAAGGTGAACGAGACCGCCGGGACCGGGTCGGCGGTGAGCAGATCCAGTTTCGCCGCCCAGTCGTCGTCGTCGAACCGGGCCTCGCCGAGGGGATGGTCGCGTCCGACTTCCTCCAGATATCGGGTGTACCGGTCCGCGGGGGTCGGGGTGCCCGGGACGAAGAGGTTCACCCCGAACGGTCCGGCGTCCAGGGCGCGGGTGGCGGCGATCCGATCGGCGGTGGCGGAGGCCGGAAGATATCCGGCGGCCAGGAAGCCCAGGCCGCCCGCGCGCGAAACCGCGGCGGTCAGTTCGGGAGTGGACGGCCCTCCGGCCATCGGCGCCAGCACGATCGGGGTACGGAGCTCGTCGATGATCACTCTCACAGTGTGCTTCCCGACGGCCGCGGGATGCTGGTGATCCCACTCTCACCTGCGTTTATTCCTAGAAAGGTTGCGAAAAGGTCACGACGGAGTACAGTTTCCGTCACGCCGATGCCGAATCGTTACCGAAATGCAGGTTTCGACCTTCGGGAGCGTATCGGTATCCACAACCGAAGTGAATCGACGCTAGGACGCACCTTGCCGCAGCACCGGGAGACATCGAGTTCCGTATCGGTCAGGGATCTGCTGGGGGATGGCGTCGCGAGCCGTTCGACCCGGCACCGGGCCGAACCCCGCCACGATCGGATGCGGCTGGCCGCCGGCACCGCGGTCGCGACCGGCGCCCTGATCGGCGTCACCGCCCAGTTCGCCCAGGCTGCCCCGCTGCCGGGTGTGCACACCGCCAACAGCGCCGACACCATCGCGCTGAAACCCGCTGTCGCCCCGGCCGCGGAGGCCACCGAGACTCCCGCGCGGGTGCCGCTGGAGGCCGCGGCGCCCACCCCGGCAGCCGCGCCGGTCGCCGCGCCCGCGCCTGCGCCCGCGGCCGCACTCGCGCCGTTCGGCTTGCAGAATCTGCCTCCCGAGGTGGCCGGGCCACTATCGCAGGCCGAGCAGGTGATCAAGAACCTGCAGCAGCAGGCCGCACCGCAGACACAGACGCAGGCCGTTCGCCCGGTCTCCGGTCAGCTCACCTCCGGATACGGCTCACGGTGGGGCGCATTCCATTACGGCGTCGACTTCGCCGACCCGATCGGCACACCGATCGAATCCGTGGAGAACGGCACAGTGATCCAGGCCGGGCCCGCCTCAGGGTTCGGGCTGTGGGTGCGGGTCCGGCAGGACGACGGGACCACGGCCGTATACGGCCACGTCAACCAGATCCTCGTGCACGAGGGCCAGCGGGTGAACGCGGGCCAGGCCATCGCGACGGTCGGCAACCGGGGCGATTCCACCGGCCCGCATCTGCACCTCGAGATCTGGGACCCGTCCGGCCGCAAGGTCGACCCGGCGCCCTACCTGGCCGCCAAAGGGGTCGTATTACAGGCGCGGTCGTGGGGATCGGGACAGTAGCCGTGGGCGCCGCGGGCCGCACGCGGCCACGGCTCGCCGTCGTCGGGGGTGGTCAGACCGACGTGCACGAACTGTTCGACACCGGCTCCCTCTACGGCCGCACCTACGCCACCCTGGTCCAGCATCCCCGGGCCACGCTGGCCGAACTGGCCGCGCATCTGGAATGCCCGCCGGAACTGATCCAGGCCGCCCTCGACCGATTGTGCGAGGTGCAGGCCGCCGTCCGGATCGATGCCGGGGGCCGCACCGTCTGGGACGCGCACGCACCCGAGGCGTTGTCCGAGGCCGAGGCGCGTCGCCGCCAGCAGGACACGGCCCGGATGCATGCCGCCGCGGCGCGGCTGGGCGAGACCTTCCGGTCGGTGCGGCGATCGGGCCGCGGTGACGGCGTCATCGTGCCGATGTACGAAACCCGGGAAATCATCGCGGAATTCGAGGATCTACACCGCGGCGCGCGTAAGAACGTGCGGCTGATCGAACGCGGCCCGTACGTCTGCGATGCGGAACGTTCCGAGCGGCTGTTCGAGCTGAAGTCCGCGCGGCTGGCCGCCGGGGTCCGCTATCAACTGCTGTATCAGGACACCATCTATCAGGACCCGGATCGGTTGCGGCACGCGCTGGCCGTCACCGCGGCCGGGGCGCAGGCCCGCACCCTGCCCGATCCGCCGCTGAAGGTGATCGTCGCCGACGGCGAACGGGCCACCATCGTGCTGCACAACGACGAGCGGCGCGGCGATCCGATGGGCCTGCGGATCGGCCCCTCGCCGACCCTGGACCTGATGATGCGCACCTTCGACGTGCTGTGGTCGCTGTCGGCCCCGATCTCGGTGAATCCGAGTGAGCCCCTGGACGAGCGCGATCGCGCCATCCTGACTCTGATGGGCCTGGGCGCCACCGATGACACCATCGCGCGGCGGCTCGGGATGTCGCGGCGCACGGTCGTGCGACGGACCGCCAGTTTGCTCGAACGGCTCGGTGCGAGTACGCGTTTTCAAGCGGGAGTGCAGGCGATCCGGCGCGGATGGTTGTGAGGACGCCGTACCCTCCGTGGCGACAACGCCGAGATCTACAGCCGTATATGCTTTCTCGGACCGTGCGAGTGAGGTTCGACCTGTGTTCGGCGGTGCGGACCTGCCGACCGCGAGAGGTGACAGCGCTCGAATGCATACAGCTCGTCGTACCGCACGGGGAAATCGCCGTCGGCGTTCCGGTAATCCCCTGTTCGGTCAATTGCTCACCGCCGCAGTGGAATCAGCCGCCGATGCGGTGGCGATCCGGGGGCACGCCAGCGGTGATCCGGCCGGTGTGCGTGAGCTGAGCTACCGAGAGTTCGACGAGGCGTCCTCGCGGCTGGCCCGGGAGTTGATCGCCCGTGGCATCGGGCCCGGCGATGTGGTGGCCGTGGGTATCGATCGCTCGCTCGAATGGGTGCTGGCGGTCTGGGCGATCGCCAAGGCCGGTGCGGCCTGCACACCGGTGGACCCGGCCGGCCCGACCGAACGAATCCCCCGTATCCTCGCCGAATCCGATGTGGCACTTGGTTTGACGACCACCACGTGCCGCGGCGATCTCGGTGACGACGTGGTATGGCTCGAACTCGACGACGCGCACACGGGCGAACGCATCGACGCCCGCGCCGCGCATCCGATCTCCTACACCGACCGGGTGCGCCAGCTCACCGAGCAGCATCCGGCCTTCGTCGTGCACCCGTCCGGTTCGGCCGGTGGCGTCGTGGTTACCCACACCGGCCTGGCCACCGTGGTCAACGCGATGCGTGAACACCTCGGGGTGGACGGCGAATCGCGTGTGGTCCATCTGCGGGCACCGGATTCCGGCCTCGCGATGCTGGAGCTGATGCTGACCTTCTCCTCCGGTGCGACGCTGATCGTCGCCCCGCCGGAGGCGTCCGGCGACCGGCTCGCGGATCTGCTGCGGCGCGAGCGGATCACCCATCTGCTGAGCACACCGGACGCGCTCGAATCGGTGGACCCATCGGGCTCGGACGAGCTCGAGGCCGTCGCGGTGATCGGCGACCGGTTCGATTCGGAGCAGATCGGCCGCTGGGCACGCGGCGGGCGGGCGGTCCACACCGCGTACGGACTTCCCGAGGCGACGATTCTGGATACCGTCAGCGGCGTCGTCCAGCCGGGCGAGATCGCGACGATCGGCACTCCGATCGCGGGAATCGGTGCCTTCGTGCTGGATTCGCGGTTGCGTCCGGTGCCCGTGGGTATGGTCGGCGAGTTGTATCTGTCCGGACCGGTACTCGCGCAGGGGTATTCGGGACGTCCGGGCGCTACCGCCGGACGGTTCGTGGCGAGCCCGTTCGGCGCCGAGACCGGACAGCCCGGCATGCGCCTTTGCCGGACCGGAGATCTGGTGCGGCGCAACGAGTCCGACGGTTCCATCGAATTCGTCTCACGGATGCCCGAGCCGGCCTCCGCGATGCGGGGACCGGTGCCCTCCGCGTTGCTGGAGCAGGCCGTCGCGGAGACCTTCGCCGCCCTGCTGATTCCCGCCGACGCCGAGCAGCGCCCGATCGAGCGCACCGACGACTTCTTCGACCTGGGCGGCGATTCTCCGCTGGCCGCCGTGGCCGCGGCGCGGATCGGGGCCGCGCTGGGGCTGTGGGTACCGGCGCGCTTCGTCTTCGAGGCCTCCACGGTGCGGGGCCTGGCCGAACGTATCGGGCGGCATGTGGAGTCGGTGGCCGCACGCGAACTGCGACCCATGCCGCGTCCGGAGCGGATTCCGCTGTCCTATGCCCAGCAGCGGATCTGGTCGCGCAACCGGTTCGATCCGGCGAGTGCGACCGACAACATTCCGGTGGCGATGCGGCTGCGCGGCCGGTTGGACATCGAGGCACTGCGCGTCGCGGCCCGGGATCTGGTGGTGCGGCACGAGGTCCTGCGCACGGTATTTCCCGAATTCCGGAGTGCCGGTTATCAACTCGTCCTCCCGACAGCCGATCCCCGAGCGACACCGGATGTTCGGGTCGTGCGTGCGGCCGAGAGCGAACTGCTGGGTCTGGTATCCGAAATCGTCGGCACCGGCTTCGATGTGACCGCCGAACCGCCGCTCCGGCTACGGGTGCTCTCCTCGAGCGAGACCGACCACGTCCTGGTGTGCGTACTGCATCGCATTGCGGGAGACGGCTTTTCGACCGGCCCGCTGGGCCGGGACCTGATGACCGCCTATCGGGACCGGGCGCGGGGCGAACATCCGCGCTGGACCGCCCTCGAGGTGCAGTACGTCGATTACGCCCTCTGGCAGCGTGAGGTGCTGGGGCCCGAAGACGATCCGGATTCCGTTCCGGCGCAGCAGATCGAGTTCTGGCGCAGGGAATTGGCCGGGCTGCACGAGCAGGCGGAGCTGCCCGCGGACCAGCCGCGTCCGGCGATCGCCTCGCAGCGGGGCGCGACGTTGGAGTTCGAGATCGACGCGCGGGTGCACGACGTACTGAACCGGGTGGCGCACGAGCACGGCGCTACCTTGTTCACGGTCCTGCACGCGATGCTGGCGATTCTGCTGGCACGCCTGTCCGGTACCCGCGACATCGCGATCGCCGCCCCGGTCACCGGACGTGGCGCGGTGGCGTTGGACGAGCTCGTCGGCGCCTTCGCCAATATTCTGGTGCTGCGCGCGAATATCGATCCGGGCATCGGGTTCGCCGATCTGCTGACCGCGGTGCGCGACTCGGACCTCGCGGCGCTCGGCAACGCCGATGTGCCGTTCGAGCAGCTGGCGGAGGAATTGGATCCGGTGCGGTCCGCGGCCCGGCATCCGCTGTGCCAGGTGGCGTTGACCTTGCGCAATACCGCTCGGACCCGTCCGGAACTGCCGGACCTGACCGTCGACGATATCGAGTTCGATACCGCACGGGCCGAATTCGACCTGCAGCTGACCATGTCGGAACGCCTCGACGAACGTGGCGTCGCGCAGGGGATGACGGCCCGGTTCACCTATGCCACGGACCTTTTCGACGACGCGACCGTCCGCGATTTCGCGCATCGTTTCGGCCGGGTGATCGACGCCGTCGCCGCCGACGGCCGGGTGATCGCCGGCGATATCGACGTGCTGCTGCCTGGTGAGCGCGAACTGGTTCTGCGCGAGTGGAATACAGCCGGGGTTGCGGCGCCCGCGGTGACGCTGGTGGATCTGATCGCCGAGCGGGCGAACGAGCGTCCCGGCGCGATCGCGATCCGATCGGGTGATACGGCGTTGAGTTTCGGCGAGCTGATGCGGCGAGCGAACCGGGTCGCGCGGGCGTTGATCGACCGCGGCGCGGGGCCGGAATCGGTGGTGGCCGTGCTGGTCGAGCCGAATGCGGAGCTGGCGGTGGCATTGCTGGGCGTGCTGCTGTCCGGGGCGGGATACGTCCCGATCGATCCCGACTCGCTGGTACAAGACTCCACGGCGGCGAGTTCGCGGCCTGCCTCTGGGCCGAATTCGCTCGAGTCCGTGCTCTCCGACACCGCGCCGGTCTGCCTGCTGACCACGGCCGAAGGCCGAAAATCGGTGCGGAACAACCGGACTCCCGTCGTCGTACTGGATGACGTCGAACAGTTCCCCGACACTCCCGTGACCGACGCCGATCGGATCTCTCCGCTGCGGCCGGGAAATACGGCGTATCTGAACTACTCCGCGGGTTCGGGCGGTACACCCAGGGCCGTGAGCATCAGCCATCGCAACGTGGTCGAGCTGTTCGTCAATGCCCGGCCGCTGTTCGACATCGCCGAGACCGATGTGTGGGCACTGAGCCATTCGTACGCCGACGACCTGTCGGTGTGGGAGTTGTGGTGTGCCCTGGCGACCGGCGCGGCGGTGGTGGTGGTCGACCGGCCGACGTCGTTGCCGCCGCAGTCGTTCCGGGAGTTGCTGGTTCGTGAACAGGTGACGGTGCTGCAACTGACGCCGTCGGAGTTCGACGGGCTGGTCGAGGCCGATCGGGCCGCGAGCGACAGCGAATTGGGCAGCTCGGCGAGGCTCGCGCTGCGCTACGTGGTGCTCAGTGGGGAGGAACTGGATCCGCAGTCGGTGCGGCGCTGGTACGAGCGGCACATCTCGAATTCACCTCAGCTGGTGAACATGTACGGAATCGCCGAGAGCACGGTGCACGCGTCGTTCCTCGCGGTGGACGAGCACTGGGCGGACGATCCGGTGAACGCGATCGGGCGGGCCCTGCCGGGTCTGGCCTGTTTCGTGCTGGACGAGCGGTTGCATCCGGCTCCGATGGGTGTGGCCGGGGAGATGTACTTCGCGGGTGGACAGCTTTCCCGCGGTTGTCCGGGGCGGGCGGGGCTGACCGCGACGCGGTTCGTCGCGAATCCGTTCGGAGAGCCCGGATCCCGGATGTATCGCACGGGTGATGTGGGGCGCTGGATCGGTTTCGGAGGTGAAGCCGTACTCGAGTACGTCGGGCGTGCGGAGCGGAATCCGGCGGACGCGCCGCCTCGGAGCGCGACGGAGAGCCTGCTCGCGCAACCTGAACTGGACTATGCCACAACGGAACTCGCGCCACTGGACGGCCGTGCGGTGGCTACCGCCGGTCCCGCGTTGTCGCAGGCGCTGGCCGCGATCGTCGAGGACGATCCGGACGGGCCCGCGCTGGTGTCCGGTGCGAGCGAGCTGTCCTTCGCCGAACTCGACGCGCGATCCTCGCGGCTGGCGCGGGTGCTGATCGACCGGGACTGCGGTCCGGGCGTCGGCGTCGCGGTCCGGTTCGAGCGCGGGATCGATGCGGTGGTGGCCGTCTGGGCGGTGCTGAAAGCCGGTGCGGCAGTGGTCTTCACCGCGGCGGACGCGCCGGAGCCGGAGGTTGCGGTCGGGTTGACCGCCGTCCCGGCGCACGGTTCTCGCATCGACTGGCTGGTTCCGGCCGATCCGGCGGTGGCCCTCGAGATCGACAGCCGATCGGCCCGTCCGGTGACGTACGCCGACCGCACCCGCGCGCTGCGGGGTGGTCATCCGGCATTCGCCACCGCGGATTTCGTTCTCGGTTACGACGAATTGGCCGCGGCCGTGGACCGATTGCGCGCGGGCATCGAATTGGATATCGAATCGCGCACCTTTCATCAGGGCGCTCCGCAGTCTCCGGCGGCATTGCTGGAAATCGTGGCGGCCGGTGCGGCGGGGGCGGCACTGGTATTGCCGCCGAATCCCGACGCCCCCGTCGACGCCGCGATGCTGGCCGAGGAATGGGTGACGCACCTGTTCATCGATGCGGCCGGGCTCGCGCGGCTGGACCCGGAGCCCCTGGCGGATTTGCGAGCCGTCGTCCTGGACAATGGCGCGGTACCGGCCGAGGGCTTCGGCGTCGTCGAGACGTTCATGGTGCTCGACGAGTTGATCCGGTGAATTCCGGCCCACCGGGTGACCATCGGGCCTTCGTACTCCACAATGGTCTGGTTCCGCGGGCGGCTACCCTCCGCCCCGGAATATCCGCACGATGGTGATATCGGCCGCTGTCGTGCTCGATCGATCGAGGGTGGCGTCCCCAGCGGCGCATGAGCAACAACAGGCAGGGTGTGAGGCAACGTGCTTCGGGTGTTCGGACGGCGCAACGTGATCCGGCATGGGATTCGGGCATGAGTCGCCCGAGTCGCCACCGGTCTGCGCGCAGCCGCCGCACGCGCGTGGTGACCCTGCCTCAGCTGATGTCGACCGCGGTCGAGGCCGATCCGGACGGCACCGCGATCGTCCTCGCGGATGCGGCCGGCACGCTCGCGGAACTGACCTACGCCGAGCTGGACGAGCGTTCCACACGTCTGGCGCGATTGCTGATCGCCCGCGGAATCGGTCCCGAAGACCTGGTCGCGGTGGCTTTTCCGCGTTCGCTCGAGGCAGTGATCGCGCTCTGGGCGGTCGCCAAAACGGGTGCGGGATTCGTTCCGGTGGATCCGGACGATCCGGCCCAGCGCATCGCGCATATCGTCGTGGATTCCGGGGTGGTGCTGGGCCTGACCGTCGCCGCGACCCGCGCCGCACTGCCCGGTACGACGCCCTGGCTGGCTGTCGACACCGCCGGAATCGCCGTGGAGCTGGAGGAATTCGACGCCGATCCGGTCACCTACGCCGACCGGCTGCGGCCGCTGCGCGCCGAACATCCCGCCTATGTGGTGTACACGGTCGACGCGATCGGCGCGCCGCACGGCGTCGTGGTGACGCAGGCCGGATTGTCGGTGCTGTCCGATGCGCAGCGGACGCGTTATCAAGCCGACGGCGATTCACGGACGTTGGCCTTCGCGGCTCCCTCGGACGATGCGTCGGTGCTGGAACTGCTGCTCGCCGTCGGCGGTGCGGCGACGATGGTGGTGGCCGCGCCGTCCGTGCGCGGTGGCGACGAACTGGCTCCGCTGCTTTTGCGCGAGGACGTCACGCACGCGTACCTGCCGCCCGAGGCGCTGGAATCCATGGACCCGGCCGGACTGGACGAATTGCGCGTGGTGATCTGCGCGGGCCGGTCGTATCCACCGGAGCTGGTGGACCGGTGGACGCAGCCGATCGGCGCGGGACCGTTCGGCGCGGCCGTGCGCCGTTTCCTGCACGGATACGGATCGGCGGAGACCACGGTCCTGACCAATATCGGCACGCCGAATTCGCCGGCAGAGGCATCGGGGATCGGTGCGCCGAATCCCGGGATCACCGAGTATGTGCTGGACGAACGGCTTTCGGTGGTCCCCGACGGGGAAATCGGTGAACTGTACATCGCCGGCCCGCAGCTGGCGCGCGGATATCTGCGGCGCCCGTCGCGGACCGCCGCGCATTTCGTGGCGAATCCGTTCCTCGGCGGACCGGAGGGGATGGGCCTGTCCGCCGCCGATTCCCGGCTGTTCCGGACCGGTGATCGGGTGCGTCGTTCGGCCGACGGCGCCATCGAGTACATCGGCCCCGCGACTCCGGTGGTGACCGCCGGCGCCATGCCCGGGGTGCGGGATCGGGTGTCGGATGAGGGGGCTCCCAGTGCGGGTGCCGGGGATGCCGATGCCGGCGGGGTGAGTGTCACTCCGCGCCCAGTGTCGGTGGATGGGTTCGTGGTCGATCACCCGTCGAGTGCGGGAGATTCGTCTGTCGGTGCGGAAGCGGGTTCGCGGGGCGGGACTCGGGGGCGCGATGGCGCCGCGGGCGCGGCATTCCCGCAGAGTTCGTCCGATGCGTCGAGGATCGATGAGCCGTCGGCGGATTCACCTGCCGGGTGGGGTTCGGGGCCGCGGTCAGAGGATGCGGATCGCGACGAAGAGGCTGCTACCGGGGCGGATTCGGCCGAGGCGCCGTTCGGGGTGGGAAGCGATCGTTCGTCCGCCGGGTCGGGTTCATCCGGCGAATGGGGTCCGGAGGCTCGGGCGACGGATGGTCCGGGCGGTGCGAGTGCCGACTCCGTCGTGAGCGCGGTCGACGTGTCGCCCGCGGCGAGTGGGAGCGGTTCTGCGTCGCCGGAGAGTGCGTACGAGGACAGGCCGCAGGCGGCGGGCAGTGCTGCGCCGGGATCGGTTGACGCCGACGCTTCGCCGGGGAGTGATCGGTCGCTCGCTGCCGAGGATTCGATCGGCGTGCGGGAATCGGCGGGGAGTGCCGGCGCGGTCGGCGGCCGGCCTTCGGAGACCGACAGTGCGGGCGGATTGCCCGATTCGGACGTGCAGCCCGAGCGGATACCGTTGACGACGATGCCGCGACCTTCGACGACCGTGGAGTTCGAGGACACGGTGCTGCCGGGCGTGCCGTTGTCAGCGGCGCAGGAGCGGATGTGGGGGATCAACCGATCTGATCCGGGGACGGCGGCGCACAACGTGTGTTTCGCCGTGCGGATCAGCGGGCGGATGCGGGTGGAGGCGCTGCAGGTCGCGGTGGTCGACGTCATCGAGCGGCACGAGATGCTGCGGACGGTCTATCCGCGGTCGGGCGGGGCCGGATATCAAGTGGTGCTGCCGCTGGACCGGGTGCTCGCGGATCTGACGCCGGAGCCGCTGGAGGAATCCGAGATCGAGGACTGGCTGGGCGATTACGCACGCCTGGCCTTCGACGTGACCGCCGAGATCCCGGTTCGGATCGGCGTCGCCCAGATCGCCGAGGACGAGCATGTGGTCGTCGTCGTGGCGCATCGCATCGCCGCGGACGAGGCCAGTGTGACGCCATTTCTGCGTGATCTCGCGGTGGCCCTGCTGGGGCGGCGCAATCGAGCCAAACCGGCGTGGGCCCCGCTGCCGGTGCAGTATGCCGACTATGCGCTGTGGCAGCGCTCGGCGCTCGGCGATGCGGCACAACCGGGTTCACTGGCGGCACGGGAAATCGCTTACTGGCGAACAGCTTTGGCGGGTATTACGGACGGGCCGGACCTGCCCGCGGACCGGCCGCGGCCCGCGACGCCGTCGGGACGCGGTGCGGTGTACGCCTTCTCGGTGGATCGTGAGGTTCATGCCGGGCTCCTGGAACTCGCCCGCACCACGGGCGGCACACTGTTCACCGCGCTGCACGCGGGATTCACCACGCTGATCGGGCGGCTGACGGGTGCGGGCGACATCGTCGTGGGCACCTCGGTTACGGGGCGTGGTGCGCGTGAACTCGACAGTGCCATCGGACTTTTCGAGAATCCGGTCGCCCTGCGCGCCCGGGTCGATCCGACCATGTCCTTCGCCGACCTGCTGGCGGAGGTGACGCGGTCCGACCTGGCCGCGTTCGAGCACGCCGAGCTGCCGTTCGGGTTGTTGGCCGAGGCGCTGGGAATGGGGTCCGCGCGGGCGTACCCGTCCTGGTTGCGGGTCGCGCTGACGGTCCGAGAACAGCATCCCTCACAGGTGAATCTACCCGGATTGTCCGCTACCGCAGTGGAATTCGACGGTGGTAACGCCGAATTCGACCTGCGGTTGAATGTGTTCCCGCGCACGCTGGACGGTGCGCCCGACGGGTTGTCGGCCGCGTTCACCTATGCCACCGACCTGTTCGACGAGATCACCGTGGCCGGATTCGCCGAACGCCTGGTCCTGTTGCTCGAGGCGGTCACGGCCGATCCGCGCCGTCCGGTCGGTGATGTGGAGTTGCTGCAGCCGGACGAGCGGATGCGAATCCTGGGCGACTGGAACAACACCCGGTACGCGGTCGAGCCCGGACTGCTGCTGGACGGCTATCGGCGTGCGGTGCGGGAGCATCCGGACGCGATCGCGGTCTCCAGCGCCGACCTCGAACTGACTTACGCCGAGTTCGATACTCGGGTGAACCAGCTCGCACGCCTGTTGATTTCGCGCGGGGTCGGACCGGAAACCACGGTGGTGCTCGCGATCGCGCCCTCGCTGGATCTGTTGATCGGCATGTACGCGATCGTGACCGCCGGTGGGGCGTACGTACCGGTGGATCCGGATCATCCGGCCGAGCGGATCGGGTACATCCTCGAGACGGTGCGTCCGGTCTGCGTGGTCAGTACCGTCGCGGATTCGGTTCCGGTGCCGCACGATACGCAGAGCCTGCGGTTGGACACGATGGATCTGAGCGGATTCGATCCGAGTCCGGTGCGGCCCGAGGAGTTGGCGCGTCCGCTGCGTCCCGGCCATCCCGCCTATGTCATGTTCACCTCGGGATCGACCGGGCGGCCCAAGGGCGTGGTCGTCTCGCACGCGGCCATCGACCACCAGCTCGCCTGGATGCTCGCGGCCTATCCGCTGGCGAGCGATGATGTGTACCTGCAGAAGACCCCGCCGACCTACGACGCCTCGCTGTGGGGATACTTCCTGCCCTTGCGGGCGGGGGCGCGGCTGCGGCTCGCCGCGCCGGACCGATCCGATCCGCTGTACCTCGCGGAATCCATTATCGCGCACGGTGTTACGGTCACCGACTTCGTGCCCTCGCAGCTCGCGGCATTCGCGGACCGCACCGCGCCGGGGATCTGCCCGACGCTGCGGGAAATCTTCGTGATCGGCGAGGTGCTCCCCGCCCGGACGGTCGTGGCGTTCGGGCGGATCAGCGACGCGCGCGTGCACAACCTCTACGGCCCGACCGAGGCCGCGGTCTCGGTGACGTACTGGCCCGCCGCGAGCGCGGACGGGGTGAACGTCCCGATCGGGTTGCCGCAGTGGAACACTCGGGTCTACGTGTTGGACGACCGGTTGCGCCCGGTGCCGGTGGGCGTTCCGGGTGAGTTGTATCTGGCGGGTGCGGCGCTGGCCCGCGGCTATGCGGGCCGGCCCGGTCCGACCGCGGATCGGTTCGTGGCCGACCCGTTCTCGGACCGGGATGCCGGGGAGCGGATGTACCGCACCGGCGATCTGGTCGTCTGGCGCGAGGGTTCGGGCGAACTGCCCGCGCGGCTGGATTTCCTGGGCCGCACCGATTTTCAGATCAATATCGGCGGCCGACGGATCGAGCCCGGCGAGATCGAAGCCGCTCTGCTCGCGCAATCCTCGGTCGGGGACGCGGTGGTGGTGGCGCGGGACGGCCGGCTCGTCGCCTACGTCGCACCGCGTCCCGAGAAGCGGATCGTCACCGAACGGGTGGCCGCCTCGCTGGCGGAAGTCCTTCCGGAGGAACTCATTCCGGACGTCGTCGTCCCGATGGAGGCGCTACCGCGCACGGCAGCGGGCAAACTCGACCGCCGCGCGCTGCCGGACCCGGCACTCGGCGTCGAGACGTCGTCCTCGCTGAAGGTCGTCCGTGTCGACACGCTCGCTTCGCCTCGCACGTCGGAACCCCCGTCGCCGACCCCGGTGCGGACCGAGGTCGACCCTGCGGCGGAGTCGGGTTGGCTGTCCAAGCAGTGGAAGCTCGGTCCGCTGTCGGGACCGGACACGTCGGTGGGGCCGGAATCGGTGGAGTCCGAGTCTCGAACGGGACTTCCGCGTCGGTCGACAGCCGAGTCCGACCGCCGGGGCGATGCCGATGCGTCCGGTACCGCTGCGCGCGCGGGTTCGGAGGCGTCCGCGGAGTCGGAGTCGCGGGTAAAGCTTCCGCGTAGGTCGCGGGCCGAGGCCCGTCGCCGGGACGATGCCGGCGGGGCTGATTCCGCTGTGCGATCGGAGTCGCCGGAGTCCGAGTCGCCGGTGGATCGGCCGGAGGGCGAGTCTCGCCGCCGCGTCGGTGCCGATGAATCTGGTTCCGCTGTGGGTTCGGGCTCTGCGGCGTTGTCGGAGCCGGAGTCGCGCGCGGTCCTTCCGCGTAGGTTGCGGGCCGAGGCCCGTCGCCGTGGCGATGCCGGCGGGGCTGATTCCGCTGCGGTATCGGATTCGGAGGTGTCGGCGGGTTCGGGCTCGCCGGAGTCCGAGTCGCGGATGGCGCTTCCGTGTAGGTCGCGGGGTGAGTCTGGCCGACAGGTCGATGGCGCCGGGCTCGGTCCCGCTGCGGGACAGGCTGCACCGCAGGAAGATCCGGAATCAATTCCGGATGATGCGGGACAGTCCGGGGTCGACCGAGGGGCGAGCTCGCATGCCGGATGGCCGCCGCGGGTGGTGCCCGCGGAGGATGCCGGCGCGGCCGAAGATGTTCGGGCGGAGTCCGATTCGTCCGCGCGTCCGGAGCCGGTCCGTTTGCCGCGACGTGCGGCCGGTTGGTCGCCGCGGGTGGTGGCGTCCCAGGAGTCCGGTGCGGCGGGCGACGGGCCTTCGGAGTCCGATTCGTCATCGCGTGCGGAGTCCGTTCGTCTGCCGCGCCGTGCCGCTGGGTGGTCGCCGCGGGAGTCGTCCTCGGAGGCGCCCGGGGCACAGGATGAAAGTGCTGCGGGGGCCGATCGCGGCTCGCTTCCGGGTGGTGGGTGGCAGCCACGGGTGGTGTCCTCCTCGCAGGAGCCGGGAGCGGTGGATGATTCCGCATCCGACGAGTCGGCGGCAGCGGCAGAGCCGGATTCGCCCAGGCTGGAATCCGGGTTGTCTTCGCTGCGGGCGGGGTTCGATCGTGGATTGCGTTCGGGCGCCGAGGAGCCGGACCCGTCCGAGCCGTCGTCGACGGCGCACGGGACGGAGCAGACCGCGGAATCGCCGGAGCTGCCGGGTCTTCCGTTGCGGCGGTCCCGCGATGAAACGGATTCGGCACCGGAATCGTCGTCGGACGACGATTCGCAGCCGGAGCCGGTGACAATGCTGCTGCCTCGCCGGTCCGTGTCGCAGCAGCCGGAGGCGGCCGGGGTCGGTGCGGTTCGAGCGGACGTCCAGCCGGTGCCGTTGTCGGCTACGCAGGAGTGGCTGTGGGAGCTCGGCCGGGCCGAACAAGGCGGGCATGTTCCGGCGGCGTACCACCTGCCGTTCGCGTTGCGACTGGCGGGAAGTCTGGATGTCGATTCGCTGGGTGCCGCGCTGGACGACGTGATCGCTCGGCACGAGGTGCTGCGCACGGTGTATCCGGCTGCGGCGGAACCGGATTCGGGAGCCGTGCAGCGAGTCTTGCCTGCCGGGCCGCGTCCGCCGCTGACCGCGCGGCGGATCGCGCGGTCCGAAATCGCGGCGGCGGTGCGCGAACTCGCGGCCGCGCCGTTCGACGTGACCGCCGAACCGCCGCTGCGGGTGCAGCTGTTCGAAATCGCCGATCTGGCACCGGGTTCGCGCCGGGAGTACGTCCTGGCCATGGTGGTGCATCGCATCGCCGCGGACAACTCCGCGCTGGATCCGATAGTCGCCGATCTGATGGTCGCCTATGCGGCCCGGACCGCGAACCATTCGCCGCGGTGGGCGCCGCTGTCGGCGCAGTACGCCGATTACGTCCGCTGGCAGCAGACCATGCTCGGCTCCGAATCGGATCCCGAATCGGTTGCCGCCCAGCAGATCAGCTACTGGCGCGGTGAACTCGCGGGGCTGCCCGATGTACTCGATCTGCCCGGCGCCCGTCCGCGTCCGGCCGTGGCGTCGATGGTCGGCGCGTGGACCGGCGTTCACATCGACGCCGCCACCCACACCGCGCTGTTGGAACTCGCGCACAACCATGCGACGACCCTGTTCACCGTCCTGGAGACCGCCGTGGCGGCCTTCCTGGCCCAGCTGTCGAACGGTGACGACATCGCGATCGGGGCTCCGGCCCCGGGACGCGCCGCGGGTGAGTTCGAGGATCTGATCGGCTCGTTCGTCAATACGGTGGTACTGCGCACGCGCCTGGATCCCGCGGAGTCGTTCAGCGAATTGCTGATTCGTCAGCGGGACAGCCAGGAACAGGCCTTCGCGCACGCGGACCTGCCCTTCGCGAGTCTGGTGGAGGCGCTCGGCATCCGCCCGTCCACCGCCCGCAATCCGCTGTTCCAGGTGGGTGTGGCGGTGCAGGCGCCCGCACGCACGACAGTGGATCTGCCCGGTCTGACGATCGAGAATCTCGATACCGAACTCGAGGTCGCACCGGTGGACCTGAACCTGACGGTCACCGAAACCTACGACTCGGACGGCAATCCATCCGGCATCGACGGCCGAATCACCTACGCCACAGATCTTTTCGACCCGAGTGCGGCGGAGTCTCTGGCCACAGGTCTGACCGGCCTCCTGACAACCCTCGTCGCCGACCCCACCCGGCCTCTGGGCGCCATCGGAATAGGCAGCCTCGACGCATCCGGCTCGGCCACCGCATCCGATGCCTCGACCCCGGCGCACACCTCCGAAACCGCCGCCGCCTCGGCGGACCGCGGAGATGCCGAGTCCGTCGACCGAATCGACGCTCTCCCGCCTTTGGCTCAGCGTCGCGGGGCTGGTAGCGGAGCCCCCGAAGCGACGGTCGCGAGCGCCGATTCTGGTGGCGATTCGGCTGATCGCGGGGGTTCGGGGCGTGCTGGTGAGGTGGCTCGCGTGGATTCTCGGGCTCGTAGCGCGACAACGGAAACCACGGTCGCGAATGCCGCTTCCCGGGGCGGTTCCGCCGACCGCGGGGATTCGAACGACCACGCCGTGGATTCGGAGTGGGGTCGGGATTCCGACGCGGCCTCGGGCGAGTCCGGCGACGGGCCGACTCTGGTGTCGATCCTGGAGGAGGCGGCGGCGGCCGGACCCGAGCGGGTGGGGATCATTGCCTCCGCGGCGGAGAATGCCGGTGGGCCGGCGGAGTTCACCCTCGGTGAGCTGGACGCCTGGGCGAATCGGCTGGCGCGGTATCTGATTTCGCTCGGCGTCGGCCGGGGATCGGTTGTGGCGCTGGCTGTTCGACGTTCGGTGGATCTCGGCGTCGCCGTGTACGCGGTGGCGAAGGCCGGTGGTGCGGCGCTGCCCATCGATCCGGAGGGAGATGCCGAACGCAATCGGGAGATCCTCGCTGGGGCCGGGCCGGTCTGCGTGTTGGCCGATGCGGAATATCCCTTCGTGGCCTCGAATCGCCCCGGCGGTGATGGGAGTTTCGACGCGCCGACCGAACTGCTCACCCCGATCGGGCGCACGCCCGCGCATCGGCCCGCCGCGGGCGGACAGCCGATGGTCGTGCGGGTCGACAGGCTGAATCTGGACGGTATCCCGACCCATCGGCTCGCCGATGCGGAGCGAATCGAACCGCTGCGCGCGAATCATCCGGCATGGATCATCCAATCCGCGGGCGCCGCTCGTGCGGTCGTCTCGCATGCCGGTGCTGTGGCCCAATTGACCGGCGTTACAAACGAATTCGGGTTGGACGCGGATGGCCGGGCGGTGTTGGCGACAGCCGCGACGGTCGATCTGTCGGTATGGGAATTCTGGACGGTCGCGATGGGCGCACCGGTTCAGCTAGGTGAGCAGGTTGCCCGGCCGCGCACCATCCCGGAACTCATGACCTCCGCCGTGGCCGCGAACCCGAACGGTGCGGCCGTGGTGTTCCGGGGCCGCAGCTTCACCTACACCCAACTCGATCGCGCCTCCTCCAAGCTGGCGCGGCGTCTGATCCAGCTCGGTGCGGGCCCGGAGAAGCCGGTGGCCGTGGCGATTCCGCGCTCGCTGGAGGCGCTGGTGACGCTCTGGTCGGTCGCCAAGACCGGCGCGGCGGTGGTGCCGGTCGAGCCGAGTCTGCCCGGCGATCGGATCACCGATCTGGTGTCGGATTCCGGTGCGGTCCTGGGCGTGACGGTTCGCGCCGTGGTCGCGGGCCTGCCCCAGATCGACGGCGAATGGCTGGTGCTGGACCACCCGAATTTCGCCGCTGAGGTGGATGCGCAAGCGGGCGAGCCGATTTCGGATTCGGAGCGGATCACTTCCCTGCTTCCGGACGACGGCGCGTACGTCCTGTACGGCTCCGCCGACATCGATCACAGCCAGGGCATCGTGGTGGCCCACGAAGATCTCGCCGATCTGGCCGAACAGGCGAATCACTATCGGCTGCACCATGGTTCACGTGTGCTCGCGCTCGCCGCGCCGTCGTCGGACGAAGCGGTGCTCGAGCTGGTCCTGGCTCTGGGCGCGGCCGCGGCGCTGGTAGTGGCCCCGGCGACCATCGGCGGCGGCCCGGAGCTGGCGCGACTGATCCGCTCCGAACGGGTGACGCACGCCTTCCTGCCCGAGGCGGCACTGCGAACGGTGGACCCGACATCGCTGGACGGCGTCGAGGTCGTGGTGACCGATCGCGCGGTGGCAGAGGAGGATTCCGCACCGGAGGAGTACTCGCCGGAGGTCGGGTACCCGGAGCAGGCGGACCACCGGAATCAGGAGTGGCCCTCGGCCCCGGGCGGATACTCCGAACAGGCGGACTACTCGGAACACGTCGACTATCCGGCGCAACCGGAACAGCCGGGACAATCCGGCTACTCCGAGCGGTTCGGGTACGCGGAATATTCCGAACAGCCCGGGTACGCCGAAGACCCGGAGTACGCCGAAGACCCGGAGTACGCCGAACAGCCGGAGCAACCCGAGGGCGCCGGATACCTGCCCGAGGTCGCGTACTCACGAGAGACGTCGCATTCGCAAGAGCCCGGCCGCTCGGAGCGGACGACCTACCCGGAGCAGGCCGAGGACACCGAACACCCCGAGTCTCCCGCACCGTCCGACCGCCCGATGACCCCTGCGGAACGCATCATCGCCGAGGCCCGCGCAAGCGCCCCGCCCCCGGAGGAATTCGACAGCGTCACAGCGTTGTCCGCGCCGATGCACACCCCCGCCCGGCAGGCGCTGCCGGATCGTGCCGCTCCCGCGCTCCCGCAACGGGGCGCCCGCGCGGCCGAGCCGGCCGAACCGGATTCGTCTGCCGAGTCGGCGGGTCCCGAGTCCGAACCGGATGAGCACGGCACACTCCCACTGCCACCGCGAGCGGTTCGCCTGCTGGAGATCGACCCCTCCGGCCGGGAGAGCCGCGCGATCGCCCTGGACGTTCCGGCCGGCGTGCCCACGGAGAACATCCGCGCCGCCGTGCGGACGATCCTGGAGCGGCATCCGCTGCTCTCGGCTCGTCTCACGGTCCCGGGCCGGGCCGGTGACGACTCGTTGCGCGCCTGGTCGCCCGTCTTCGCGGGGTCGGCACACGAGGCTCGGCTGGTACTCGCGCAGACACCGCCCGAGCTGTCACCGCGCCGGTTCGTGCACTCCGAGGGCGTCGCGGAGATGGCGGTGCGCACGCTGGCCGTCGAGCTGGATCCCGGCCAGGGCCGCAATATCGGCTTCGGACTGATCGATCCACCGGAATCGGCTGAGCTGGAAGATGATTCACGTACCCTCGTGATCGCCGCCAACGGTCTGGTCGTGGACGACGTCTCGTGGCGGATCATCATCGACGAACTGTCCCGGGCCTGGTCGAACGGCCACACCGAACTCGCCGACCCCGCACAGGCCGCACCCGGCGGCGCCGCGCACGCACTGTCCCGGCGTGTCACCGACGATGCGGTGCGCGGCGAGGTTTCCTGGTGGCGGCGCGCCCTGGCCGACCTGCCCACCGAAAGTCCGCTCGACGGTGTGGATCTCACGGCTCGCGGCCGGGTGTCGCTGGTGATCACCGCGGAGGGCGCGGCGGCGGTGTCCGCGGTGGCGGCCTCGTATCACACGGACGTGGAAGACGTTCTGCTGACGGCACTGGCCCTGGCGATGATGCCGGACACCCGCGCGGCCGAGATCCTCGGCCCGGTGGTGCAGTTGACCGTGGACGGGCGATCGATCGCGGGCGGCGAATCCGCCGGTGCGGTAGGCGGATTCACCGCCACCTACCCGCTGGCGCCGAATGTCGGCGGCATCGACCTGGACGAGGCCCTGAGCGGCGGTCCTGCGGCCGGTGCTGCCATATCCCGGGTGAAGGAGCAGCGTCGCACGGTTCCCGCGGGCGGCGCGCGATACGGCGTGTTGCGTTATCTCGACCCGGCCACCGCAACCGAAATGGCCGCACTCGCCCACGGCCGCACGGCATTCCGCTATCGCGACCTGCGGCCCGCGCGCTCCTACCCGGACACTCCGGCGGCCGATTTGTTCCTGGACCTCACCGTGGACGCGACCGAGGAGGGCTTCCGGGCTCGGTTCGACTACGCATCAGCGATTCTGGAGGCGGACGAGGTCAAAGAACTGGCCGGGCACTGGGTTCGATCGCTGGGTGGCCTCGCCGAGCACGGAACCCATCCGGAGGCAGGCGGTTTCACCCCTTCGGACTTCCCGATGGTGCCGCTCACCCAGGACGATATCGACCGACTGCGGTACGAGAACCCGGACCTCACCGAGATCTGGCCGGTCGCACCCGGACAGGCGGGCCTGCTGGCGACCGCGCACACGGCCGGTGGTGCGCAATTCGCCGTTGACCTGCGCGGCCCGCTCGACGACCGGCGACTGCGCCTGTCCGCGCAGGCCGTGCTCGACCGGCACGACGGCTTGCGCTCGGCTTTCGGCGAATGGGCGGGCGGTCCGGTGCAGGTGATCTCGGATCCGGTCGACATCGCCTGGCGGACGGTCGATTTCACCGATCTGGCAGCGGCCGATGCGCGGGTGGAGGTGGAGCGGTATCAGGCCGCGGAACGGCTCGCGCCGTTCGATCCGCACAGCGCGCCGCTGATCCGTATCGCACTGTTGAAATCGGCGGGCACCACGCACCGGATCCTGCTCACCGCGCATCCGCTGCTGCTCGACGATCGATCGTTGCGCCTGGTGATGCGTGATCTGCTGACCGTCTACGCCCGCGGCCCGCGCTCGCGGCAGTTGCCCGACGTCCATCCGTATCGCGCCTACCCGACGTGGCTGGCCGCCCAGAACGGCGCCGCGGCGCGAGCGGTCTGGCGGGATGCGTTGGCCGGATATCGCGCACCGGCATTGCTCGGTCACGCCGAGAATCCCGATACAGCCTCTGCCACCGCGGAAGTCGGCGTGGAACTGTTGCCCGCCGACGCCGTGGAACTGAGGGGTCTGGCCACTCGTCTGGGCGTGACGGTGCAGATGGTGGTGCAGGCGGCCTGGGGTCTGCTGCTCGCGCAGTTCGCCGATCGCGACGACGTGGTGTTCGGTGTCTGCGCGCCCGGACGCTCCCCGCAGGTGCCGCATGTCGACCGCCTGGTGGGCCGGTTCGGCGGCATCGTCCCCGTGCGGGTGCGGCCGGAACCGGAGGAGTCCCTGGAGGAGCTGCTGCTGCGAATCCGGGCCGAGTGGTCGGCCCGTCCCGGCTATTACTGCCCGAGCCAGGCCGATATGGCTCGGTCGCTGGGGGTGGATCGGCTGCTGGATTCGGTGGTGATGTTCCGGGACGACGCGGCCGACCTGGCCGAACTGTCCGGAATCATCGACGGCATCCGCATCGCGGAGGTCGATTCCGCGCCCGCGTTCGCCGATCGGATCGCGGTGGCCGTGGTGCTGAACGGGCCCAACCGGCTCTCGCTGCGCTACCTGACCGAAGAGATCAGCGAATCTGTGGCGAATGCACTGTCCTACGGTCTGGCTTCGATGATTCGGCAGATCGCGGCAGCGCCGCATACTCTGATCGCCGATCTGGATCTGCATATCGAGCACGCGCCGAGCGATGTCGGAGTCGGCCGATAATGTCCGGCTACCTCGGGTGGTGTGTGGCTGGAGTGAAATCTATTCGGACAGCGGCGATCCGGGATGGGAAGGCCGGTTCCGGTGACGTATCGTCGGGCGGGATGTCGCACGGCCCGCGGGGGAGTCGGCGCACCGGTTCCGACCGGACTGCTGGAAATTCGAACCGATAGTGAAGGTGTGCACAAGTGATTCGTCGACGCTTCCGGCGTGGCCTTCGAGCCGCCGCCGTTCTGGCGGCCACAGGGGTTCTCGCCGGTGTTCTGACCGGGGTCGGCGCAACGACCGCCGCGGCCGACGATCCGATCATGAAGTCCAAGGCCCTGCTGGCCGATCCGAAGGCGCCCGACGGCTCGCACATCACCCGCGCCACCTACACGGACAACCGCAATATCCGGCTGTACGTGTACTCGGCGGCGATGGACGAGACCTATCCGGTCGACGTGCAGCGCCCCGCCGACGCATCCAAGGCGCGCCCGACGCTGTACCTGCTCAACGGCGCGGGCGGCGGTGAGGACGACGCGTCATGGGTGAAGAAGACCGATATCGTCAAGGGCTTCCTGAGCGACAAGAACGTCAACGTGGTGCAGCCCATCGGTGGCAAGTGGAGCTATTACACCGATTGGATCAAGGATGATCCGGTACTGGGCCGCAACAAGTGGAAGACCTTCTTCACACAGGAGTTGCCGCCGCTGATCAACGCCGCGCTGGGCACCAATGGCGTGAATGCCATCGCGGGCCTGTCGACTTCGGGTACCAGTGTGCTGAATCTGGCGATCGCCCAGCCGGGCCTGTACAAGTCCGTCGCGGCGTATTCCGGGTGCGCGCAGACCGCCGATCCGGTCGGCCGGGAGTTCGTCAAGCTCACCGTGAACGTCTGGGGTGGTGGCGATGTGCTGAACATGTACGGACCCGACGGCGCGCCGGCCTGGGCCGTGAACGATCCGTACGTGCACGCGGACAAGTTGCGTGGGTTGAACCTCTACATCTCGTCGGGCAACGGCCTGCCGGGCGTCTACGACACGATGAACAACAAGTACGCCCTGCCCGGCGCCTACGGCCTGGCCAACCAGCTGCTGATCGGCGGCGTCATCGAGGCCGGCGTCAACTACTGCTCGCACAATCTGCAGGCCAAGCTGAATTCTCTCGGCATCCCGGCCACCTACAACTTCCGCAACTCCGGGACGCACTCCTGGGGTTACTGGCACGACGATTTCCTGAGCTCCTGGCCGGTTCTCGCCAAGGGCCTCGGGCTCTGACCTCGGCCTCAGGTCAGCTGTGGCGGACCGGGGTCCGACCCCGGTCCATCTCCGCTCGCCACCGGTTCGGTGCCGGGCTGCGGGAGTCGCCGTTCGGCAGACGTTCGCGCCGTCACATTTTCGGCTTCCCTATGGACGAAAGTTCGGGTACCCGTAAAATGGGTGGATGAGCATCGCGATCGGTACTCCGGCCGCCGCGTTCCGGCGCGCGCGGTCGGCATCGGTGCTGCTCGGGCCCGCTTTCGTCGCGGCGATCGCATATGTGGATCCGGGAAACGTCGCGGCCAACGTCAGCGCGGGGGCGCAGTACGGTTATCTGCTGGTGTGGGTGGTCGTGCTGGCCAATCTGATGGCCGCGCTGGTGCAATATCTCTCGGCGAAACTCGGCCTGGTCACCGGACGCTCGCTGCCGGAACTGGTGCACGCCGCCGCCGGGCCGCGAACCAGGCTCGGATATTGGATACAGGCCGAATTGGCCGCGATGGCAACCGATCTCGCCGAGGTGGTGGGCGGAGCGATCGCACTGCAACTGCTGTTCGGGCTGCCGCTGCTGCTGGGCGGTGTGATCACCGGTGTCGTGTCGATCCTGTTGCTGACGGTGCAGAACCGGCACGGACAGCAGCGGTTCGAGCGGGTGATCATCGCGCTGCTGGCGATCATCTCGATCGGATTCGTGGCGAGTCTGGTGATCTCGCCGCCCTCGGCCACGAAGACCGCGGGCGGGCTGGTGCCGCAGTTCCAGGACACGAACAGTGTGCTGCTGGCCGCGGCGATGATCGGCGCGACGGTCATGCCGCACGTGATCTATCTGCATTCGGGGATGTCGCGTGACCGGCACGGCCACAGCGAACCCGGGCCGGCCCGCACCCGGCTGCTGCGCGCCAACCGGTGGGACGTCGGCATCGCGATGCTGATCGCGGGCGTGGTGAATCTGGCCATGTTGCTGATGGCCGCGCACACCTTCGCCGGACACGGCGATGTATCGACCATCCAGGACGCCTACCACGCGGTCCGCCACTCGCTGGGCGCGCCGGCGGCGCTGCTGCTCGCGATCGGCCTGTTGGCCTCGGGTCTGGCCTCGACCTCGGTCGGCGCCTACGCGGGTGCGATGATCATGGAAGGACTGCTGCGCCTTCGCATCTCGCTGCTGCTGCGGCGGACGGTCACCCTGGTCCCCGCGCTGCTGATCCTCGCCGTCGGATTCGATCCGACGCGGGCGCTGATCGTCTCGCAGGTGGTGCTCTCGTTCGGCATCCCGTTCGCACTCATCCCACTGGTCCGTTTCACCGCGAACCGCACGCTGATGGGCGTCGATGCGAACCACCGCTTCACCACCGCGCTGGCCTGGATCATCGCGATCCTGATCACCGCCCTCAACCTGTTCCTGATCTACCTCACCATCGTCGGCAGGTGAGGGTAGGCCCCTGCCGACTGCTAGCATCGCGCGGATGCGGCGCAAGCTCACGGTCACCGGCGCAGTCGTTCTGGTCGTTCTGTTGTCGGTCTGCGTCGGGCTGTACGCGCTGATGAACTCCCGCACGTACCAGGTCGCCGGGCGGCTGGTGAACCATGTGGATACCGGCGAGAAGGTTGTCGCACTGACCCTCGACGACGGGCCGTCCGATCGCACCGGGAAAATTCTCGAAACGCTTTCCGCCGCAGGCATTCACGCGACCTTCTACCTGATCGGCAACGAGATCGCCGCGCACCCCGGCCGGGCCGCCGCGATAGCCGGCGCGGGCCATGAGATCGGCAACCACTCCTATCACCATCAGCGGCTGGTATTCATCACCCCGGGTACCGCGCGTGACGAGGTCGAGCGCACCGACACGCTGATCCGGAGCACCGGCTACTCGGGGCCGATCACCTTCCGGCCGCCCAACGGCAAGAAACTGTTCGCCCTGCCGCTCTACCTGTCGCAGCACAACCGGATCACCGTGACCTGGGATGTGGAACCCGATTCCGGCACACATTTCAGCGCCGATCGGATCGTCGCGGAAACGGTGTCCCAGGTCCGACCCGGATCGATCATCCTGCTGCACGCGATGTACCCGTCCGGTGCGGCGTCGCTGGCCGCGATCCCGCGGATCGTCGGCGAACTGCGCGATCGCGGCTACCGATTCGTCACCGTCTCCGAGCTGATCCGGCACTGAATTCCCGCGCGGCCGGCGGCGCGTCCGAACGACGAGCCGCACGGTGGTTCTCAGCCGCTGGACTCCGCTGCGCGCCGGTATCCCCGAATGGCCGGGTAGGCGAAGACCACGATCGCCCCGAGCGTCCAGGCGAGGGTTTTGAGCAGCGGCAGGGTGACCGCGCCGTCCCAACTCAGTCCGCGCATGGCGTCGATGGCCGTACTCATCGGCTGATTCGCCACGGTGGACTGCATCCAGGTGGGATAGACCGTGGTGGGCACGAATCCGGAGTTGAAGAACATCAGCAAGGTGTTGACGATGGCGACGATGTTCACCAGCATCACCCCGCCCGAAACCGTGGCCAGCGCGGTCACCAGCACCGCGAACGCGACGCCGAACAGGACCGGGATGGCGATCATGGCAAGGGAGGCCAACGGCCCGTTCCAGAACCGGAATCCGATGCAGCACCCGACCGCGATCACGAACAGCGTGGTGATCAGCACGCGGATCGCCTCGGCGAGCAGACGTCCGGTGAGTCCGGCGGCACGATGCACCGGCATCGTCCACAGCCTGCCCAGCAGCCCGGTGTACTGCTCGTTCTTGAAGCCCAGCGCGCTGACCACCGCACCCGACATCGCCGCGACCAGCGTGATCATCGGCACGGTCCCGTACTCGCTGGGTATCCCGGTGGCCCTGGTGATCGAATCGCCCAGCACGACGCGCAGCATCAGCAGTGTCAGCGCGGGATAGATCAGCGTCTGGATGGTCGTCGCCGGATCGCGCACCCACACCAGCAGCAGTCGTTTGCATTGAATCAGGCTGTGCCGCGTCCATGCCCCGAACGCGCGCTCGGATTGCGGCGGCACGATCGGCAGCGGAGCCTGCCCGCCGGCGGTCTGTACGGATTCCATGACAACAGCGCTCACGCCGTGTCCATTGGGCGTGAGCGGGGGGCCTACGTGGTCACGCTCCGCTGCTGCCTCCGGCCCGGTCCTGATCATGCCCGCCTCACACTCGCCCAGATCGCCAGCGGCACGAAGCAGACCGCCAGACCGCCCAACCACACCAGCGGCACCCACAGCACGTGCCAGCTCACTCCGCTCGCGGCCATATCCCGCATGGCGAAGGAGAATTGCGATATCGGCTGATTGCGCGCGAACGGCCGAATCCACGCCGGAAAGCCCGTCTCCGGGACGAATCCGCAGGAGAGCATGCCGAAGATCAGGGTGGGCAGCGTCAGCGCCTGACTCAGCGATTCCGGGCTCTTGGTCAGACAGCCCAGCGCGTCGGCCCCGATGGCCAGTACCGTGCCGACCCCCAGCGCGAACCCGCAGAACAGCACCGACTGCCACAGACCCGAATGCAACCGGAATCCGATCGCGTACCCGAATATCAGCGCGGCGATCAGCGCGGTCACCGAACGCACCAGGCCCGCCGACAGCCGCGACAGCAGCGGGACCACCCGCCCGACCGGCATGGTCTGCATGCGCGTATTGAGGCCGCTGGCCGTCTCGAACGCCGCGATCTGCGCATTGGACATCATCGTGAACGACATGGTCTGTAGCACGATGATCGGCATCACGAACTGTCCGTAATCGATGCCCTGTACCCGCATCACCCACCGCAACGGCAGATAGAACCCGAGTGTGAAGACCAGCGGCGTGATCACCGCGACGATCAGTTCGCCCTTGGTGGCCATGGTCCGGACGATCCGTCCGGTCAACGCCCGCCACTGCGCGAATCCGGACGGGCGCACCCGGGTCACCCCGGCGAACAGCCCACTGCCGGACTCGGTGAGCTGCTCCGTCACTCGTGCCCGCCCGAATGGCCGGTGATGGACAGGAACACGTCGTCGAGCGAGGGGCGCCGCAGGCCGATATCGGCGAGCTCCACCGCGCCCGCGTCCAAGCGACGCAGCGCCTCGGCCAGGGTGGTCGCGCCCTCGGGCGCGGGAATCGAGATCCGGTCGACCCCGGCGGACTGATCGGCGAACTCCTTCGCGACCGACTCGGGGACCAGGTCTCCCAGCGCATCGATCGCCGTCGCGACCCGGGTCGGGTCCAGCGGCACGATCTCGCAGTAGCTGCCGCCGGTCTTCTCCTTGAGCTCGTCGGCGGTGCCCTCGGCGATGACCGTGCCGCGATCGATGACGATGATGTTGTCGCTGAGCACGTCGGCCTCCTCGAGGTACTGCGTGGTCAGCAACACCGTGATGCCCTGGTTCTTCAGGGCGATGACCAGATCCCAGACGCCCTGGCGACTGCGCGGGTCCAGGCCGGTGGTGGGCTCGTCGAGGAAGACCACCTCGGGCCGGACGACCAGTCCGCACGCGATGTCGACGCGTCGGCGCATACCGCCGGAATAGCCGCGCACCGCGCGTTTGCCCGCACCGACGAGGTCGAATTCCTCGAGCAGCGTATCGGCGCGGTCCCGGGCGGCCTTCTTGTTCAGCCCCATCAGCCGCCCGAACAACTCCAGGTTCTCCCGGCCGGACAGGTTCTCGTCCAGCGCGGCGTACTGGCCGGTCATCATGATCGATCGGCGCACACCGGCCGGATCGCTCAGCACGTCGTGCCCGGCGACCTGTGCCGTACCCGAATCCGGGCGCAGCAGGGTGGACAGGATCTTGACCGTGGTGGTCTTCCCCGCGCCGTTGGGGCCCAGGATGCCCAGGACCGAGCCGCGAGCGGCGGTGAAGCTGACGCCCTGCAGCGCGTGGACATCACCGAAGGACTTGCGCACGTCGGCGACCAGGACCGCGGTTTCGGGCGGCGACTCTGCGTTGTCCAAGCTCGGCATCGACTCTCCACTATGGCTGGGGCGGCAACCGGATTGTCCGGATCGCCTGTTCATACGTCCGGTTTGGTGATCCCATCCACCGGGGGCGATGTTACTGGGTGTGCGGTGCCGGATCGCCTCCGCTTCGCTCCGACGGGTGCCGAATCTTCGGCCCGCGCTTCGCTCCGGCTGCTCGCGGCCCCTGGAGTCGCACCGTCCGGCCCCGTGTCGGGCACTGATTCCTCGCATCCGCCACGCGTCCGAGTGGCATGACGGGCCGCGAGCTGTGTTGGATTGCCTCTGCTTCGCTTCGGCGTGTTCGCGGCTCCCCTGGGGTTTCGCTGTTGGGTCCGGTGTCGGGCACTCGTTCCTCGCACCCGGCACGTATGCGAGCGGCGAGACGGGCCGCGAACCGTGGTGTCGGCGTTGGCTCCGGCGGGCGAGCCCGGGTGACCTTCGGTGTGGGCTCGCCGCTTATCTGGTGTCGGCGTCGGCCACGATATCGGCGCGAGGTCTGGCGTTAACTGTGGCGTTACTCACAATTCAGGAAACCGACCGGTACGGCCCGGGTGTCATCCCTGGTCGGGCTGCGAACCGGCCGGTACGTCCTGTGCGGCGGGATCTTGTCGCGTGGGCCCGGCCGCCAATACCCTGACGGGCAAGGGGAAGAGACGGACACTCACTTGTCTGCGGCAACCTCGTCCGGCGAGCGGGACGTTCGGTTGCCGCGGGCTCACGTCGGCGAGAGGTTGACCGATGGCAGAGTCTGCCCGCGGTGTGCACAGCGGGCCCGCGGCCCGCTCCCGAGTCCTGACGTCCTTCGACCCGCGCACCGGCGAATCCGTCGGCGACTACGCGGTGATGGGCCAGGTCGATCTGAGGCGTGCGGTCCGCACCGCGCGATCCTCCGAGAAATGGTGGGCGGCACTGGGTTTCGCCGGACGCAAACGCTGGTTGCTGGATTGGAAGCGGATCATCGTCCGGCGCGCGGGCGAATTGGTGGACCTGATCTGCGCCGAGACCGGCAAACCCGAGGCCGACGCGGCCATCGAGGTGATGCAGGCGGTGGAGAATCTGGACTGGGCCGCGCGCAATGCCGAACAGGCACTGGGCCGTCGGCGGCTGGGCGGGAGCTGGTTCACTCGCAACGAACGCGCCTCGGTCGGTTACCTCCCGCTGGGCGTGGTGGGGGTGCTCGGCCCCTGGAACAATCCGGTCTACACGCCGATGGGGTCGATCGCCTATGCCATGGCCGCCGGCAACGCCGTGATCTTCAAACCCAGTGAGCTCACCCCGGGCGTCGGGGTGTGGCTGGCCGAGAGCTGGGCCCGGCTCGCGCCGAATCAACCTGTGCTGCAGGTGGTTACCGGGGACAGTTCGACCGGCGCCGCGCTGTGCCGCGCGCGGGTGGACAAGATCGCGTACGCGGGGTCGGACGCCGGTGCGCGCGAGGTGATCTCGCTGTGCGCGCAGACGATGACACCGGTGGTCGTGGAACGTTTCGGCAAGGGCGCCATGGTCGTTCAGGTCGACGCCAAACTCGACGACGCCGCCGAGGCCGCGGTCTTCGGCGCGATGTCCAACGCCGGGCAGAGCCCGGCCGGTATCCAGCGCGCCTATGTCGCCGAATCGGTCTACGAGCCGTTCCTGGAACGGGTCGCCGCGCGGGCGGGGAAGCTTCGTCCAGGTGGGGATCGGCGTGCCTCCTACGGTCCGATGATCCTGGAGTCACAGGTGGAGGTGGTGCGGCGACAGGTCAAAGATGCGGTCGCGCAGGGCGGGCGGCTGGTCGTCGGCGGCCTGGACTCGATCCGCGAACCCTATGTCGAGCCGATCGTGCTGGCCGGCGTGCCCGAGGACTCCCAGGCGATCACCGGTGAGGCGGCAGGTCCGGTGCTGATCGTGAATCCGGTGGCGAGTATGGACGAGGCCGTGGAGCGGATCAACGCCGCCGAGCACGGCCTCGCGGTCGCGGTGTTCACCCGCGATGTGCGGATGGTTCCGGAATTCGCCGAACGCATCAGAACCGGTGTGGTGACGATCAATTCGTCGATGGCCTACGCCGGAATCCCGGCCATGCCCTTCGGCGGCGTCGGCGAATACGGCCAGGGCCACACGCACGGCGAGGCGGGTCTGCGCGAATTCAGCCGTACCCTGTCCATCGCGCAGAAGCGGCATCGCGGCATGGTCGACCTGATCACGTTCGACCGGCATCCGCGGAATCTGCGACTGGCCAAGGCTATTTTCCGGATGCGCCACGGGCAGGGGTGAGCCGGTTCAGGTTTCGGCGGGCACATCCGGGCCGAGCAGCACCGCGCGCATCAGGTCGTGCACGCGGGCAAGGCTTTCCGGGCGGCGATCGAAACGCAGGCGGCGGCCGACGTCGACGACCTGGGCGATGGCGGCGTGTACGCGGAACCGGGCCTCGGCGGGGTCGCCGTCGAGCAGGTTCGCCCACTCCAGGACGTTCTGGCGCTGGATCGCGCGCAGTCGATGTTGTTCGGCCGCGGGCAGGTTCGAGAATTCGGCGAAGTAGACCGGGAGGATCTCGGGCATGGCGAAGGTGAGCCGGGCGAAGCGGTCGGCGATGCGCAGCGCGGCGTCGGCGCGGCTGCTCGCCTCGGCGAGGGCCTCGGAGTTGGCGATCGCGACGCGCTCGCCGGTGCGGTGGAAGGCGGCGGCCAGCAGATCCGATTTGCTCGGGAAGTAGCGATACACGCTCGAGGCGTTGATGCCGACGGCCGCGCCGATCTCCTCGATGCTGGCCTCGTGATATCCCTGCCGACCGAAGATCCGGATCGCTTCGGTGAGCAGCTGTTCGCGTTTGGAGCTCAGCGGCAGGCCGCGCACGGGCGTCTCGGGTGCGGGCTGGGTCGGCGCCGGGGTCAGTTCGGTGCGCAGGATCGACCAGCAGATGCTCTGCATCAGGTCGGTCAGCCGGGTGGTGGACAGGGTCGTGCGGTGCAGGGTGACACTCCCGATCGCGCCGAGCATGCCGGTGCCGAGCACGTTGATATCGGCGGGATCGTCGCCGGGGCGCAGGGCGGCGATGGCCGATTCCACCGTCGCGTGCAGTTCGTCGTAGATCTTGCGGATGCGGTGCCGGTCCTCCGGCTCGAGATATCGCCGCTCCCAGCGGTACAGCCCGCCCTCGCGGCGCACCTCGATGGTGTGTTCGGCCAGGGCGCGGATCTGTGCGGTGAGCCGGGCCTCGGGGTCGAGCGCGGGATCGTCGGCCGCCTGCGCGGCGTCCAGCAGCAATTGCGCACCGCCCTCGGCCGCGGCGACGAGCAGTGCGTACTTGTTCCGGAAGTGCCGGTACAGGGCGGGGCCGGAGATGCCCACCTCGGCCGCGATCTCGTCGACTCCGACCGGGTGGTAGCCCCGCTCGCTGAACGCCTGGGCCGCGACGCGCACGATTTGTGCTTTCCTGTTCTTCGGCCGTCGTCGGACCGTCGCGCCGTCGTCTCGCGCGGAAGCGAGCCCGGACTCGCTGCGATCCGCGACCATGCACCTCTCCTTCTCTCACACCGCCGCCTGGTTGACAGCGCCGCACAACTCAACCTAAGTTAACCACAATTCGCAATGTTAACCGTCATTCTCGCGCCGCCGCCAGCGTCGACGGCCTACCTGGGAGTTGTTATGAGCAACGTCGAGCAGACCACCGCCCCGACGGGCCTGCGTGTCGTCCACGACGGCCGGGTGCTGCGTGTCACCATCGCCAACCCCAAGCGCAAGAACGCGATCAACTACGACACCATGGTCGCGCTCGGTGACGCGTTCGAGGCCGTCGTCGAGGATCGCACGGTTCGCGCGATCGTGCTCACCGGTGAGGGCGAGGATTTCTGCACCGGCGCGGATCTGTCCGGCGTGGTGTCCGAGGCGCAGCGCGGCATCACCCCCGAGATGACCATGGATGCGGCGAACCGACTGGTCAAGGCCATCGTCGACGCGCCGGTGCCGGTGATCGCGCGGATTCGCGGCGCGGCCGCGGGCGTCGGCGTGGCGCTGGCCCTGGCCGCCGATCTGACCTATGTGAGCGAGGAAGCCTATCTGCTGCTGGCGTTCATCAACATCGGCCTGATGCCCGACGGCGGCGCGGCGGCCATGATCGCCGCTGCCGCCGGGCGTCCGCTCGCCGCCGAGATGGCCCTGCTGGGCGAGCGCCTGCCGATCGTCGAGGCGGCCCGCTACGGCCTGGTCACCGGCGTGCTGTCCGCCGAGGAGCTGGACGCGAAGGTGGAGGCCGCCGCCGCGAAACTGGCCACCGGCCCGCGCCGCGCCCTCGAACTCACCAAGCGCGCCCTCAACGAAGCCTCGCTGACCTCGTTGGCCGCCGCCCTGGCGGCAGAGAAGACCGGCCAGTCCGAACTGCTGCAGTCGCCCGACTTCGTGGAGGGCGCGACGGCCATGCTCACCAAGCGCAAGGCGGTTTTCGCCGAGTAGGTGCGGCAATGTCCGGATCGGCAGGTTGCGGGCGAATGGTGTGCAACATCCGGATGATGTGCGTAGTCGGGTGGACGCTACTGTGACTACATGAATTACCTGGTTATCGGGGCAACTGGGTGTATCGGTCGGTATCTCGTCCCAGAGTTGCTGAAGCATTGCGGTGATATTCATGTGGTGGTGCGTCCCGGGGCCGATCCGGCCTATCGATTCGATCGGTGTGCCCGTGAGTGGAACGGGGGCGAGCGGGTTCGGCGCGTGCCCGGGGATCTCGGTGCGCCCGGACTCGGGATCGACGCCGATTGGATCGGCGCGCACCGCGGTTCGATCGACCACGTGATCCAGCTGGCCGTCGGGTACGACGCGGCGGGTTTCGGTCCGGGCACCGGCCATGTCGTGGACCTTGCCGAGCGGCTGGAAGCCGGTGCGCTGCACCACATGTCGAGCGTCGAGGTGGCAGGTGCGGCGGAGGGGCTGTTCGACGAGGATATGTTCGACGTGGGGCAGGTGCTGCTGACCCCGCAGCAGCGAGCGGCCTTCGAGGCCGAGCGGATCGTGCGCGAGCGCTGTGCGGTGCCGTGGCACATCTACCGGCCCTCGATCGTGGTCGGTCATTCCCGCACCGGTGAGATCGATCGGATCACCGGGCCGTACTACTTCTTCCGGCTGCTTCGGATGGCCGCCCAGTTACCGCGAATTCTGCCGCTGCTGGTCCCCAAACTCGGCGAAACCAATATGGTGCCGCTGGATTTCGTCGTCCGGGCGCTCGGTCACATCGTGCACCTGCCCGTCGCCGCCGGGACCACCTACCATCTGGTCGACCCGCGCCGACAGAGCGCCGCCGACGTGCTCAACCTGTTCGCCGACGAGGCGGGCGCACCCCGGCTGGTGGAAGTCATGCCCCGGCAGACCCTGGACATGATGTTGCGGCTGCCCGGCGTCGGCGCGGTTCTCCCGCATCTCGGCGTGCCGCGAGAAGTGCTCGAGCAGAACGAATTCGGCTGCTGGTTCGACTGCCGCAACACCGCCGCCGCACTGGCCGGCACGGATATCCGGGTCCCGCCGCTGGCCGGATACGCGCCGGTCATCTGGAAGTACTGGATCGAGAACTGGGTATGAGTCCTCGGAGCTATCGGAGTTCGTCGAACGCGGCCTCGGCTCGGTCTTTCGCGGGCGGGTATGCATAATCGACCCAGCGGTTCCGGTTGGTCCAGCCGACCAGGTCGTAGCGCCAGCGGAACGGCCAGGTGCGCGCGACGGTCATGAACAGAACCGCGGCCAGGGGTGAGTAGTCGGCGTGCGCGGACAGTAGCGCGTGCTGCCGGCGGGGCGAGGCGGTGAAGAATGCCTCGAACATCGAGATCGATTGGGCCGTGGTGAGTCTGCCGAGTCCGTAGAGGCCGCGCATGCGCATCCAGTAGACCAGGCGGGCCTGCCACGGCCACAGGTCCTGGACCGGGTCGCGGCCCGCGCGCAGCGCATCGATCGCGGTGTCCACCAGGGCCAATGAATCCGCGACGCTGTATCCGGTGCAGGGATGCATCATTCCGCCGCGAGAGCCGAACGGCACCGCATCCGCGGCCCGCGTGGCGGCGCGCATCGCGGGCGGCGGCTGATCCAGGGGATAGTGCGCGGCCTCGCTGGGTTCGTCGCCGCGCAGCGTGATCCCGTGTGCGGCAAGGCGCTCGAGCGCCCGGCGGCGCAATTCACGTTGCGGCATCCCGCCCCGCAGCCCCAGACTCGTCTCCTCGAAGATCACCGTGCCGTCACCGAGCGGCACCGCGTACAGGAACGACGGCGGCTCATCCGGCCCCGCCCCGTTCTCCGCACGCCAATCCAGCAGCAGCCCTTCACCTTCGGCGACCATCGGCGCGGCACGCTCGGCATCGACGAAGATCCCGTGCGCACTCGCGGTCCGGCGCGCCCCCGGGGACGGCAGCCCGCGCGTATCGAAAACCGCCGCGGCCGTGACTACCGTGCCGTCGGCGAGTTCGACGCGATGCGCGCCGACCGAGGCCGCCCGACCGGCCAGCACGGTCGCGTCGTCGAGCGGAAGCGCTTCGCGCAGACCGGGTTTCGACAACACGCAATACGGCCGCTCGATCCGATGGGCGGATTCCGTCCACACCGTCGGCGCCTCGATCCGCTGCGCGATCGTGCTCTGCGGCAACCACGACGGCAACTCGTCGATCCAGCACGAGAACGTCGGGGGCCACAACCGCTCCGGCCGTGGATCCACCGCCACCACCCCCATCCCCGCCCGCACCGCCCGATGCGCCAACCCCCGCCCGGCAGGCCCCAACCCCACCACGCAGAGATCCGCCTCCCCGACACGCTGAGCATTCATGTATCTCATTCAATCAGTCGCGCCCCCGATTCCTGTACCCGTTGGCTCGATCGGCGGGAACGGTCGAGGTCGCCCGGCCCGAGATCCGGCGATCGATATCGGACCGGTCAAGCGCCGTCCGTCGCGTGCGGGCTGGTGAACGCTCCGGCGGCGGCGGCGAATACGGCCGTGACGGCGGCAGTGTGGGGTAGGCGCGGGTCGGGCGGTGTGCGAAGGAGCACCAGTTGGTGGTACAGCGGGGCGGTCGCGGCGATCAACAGGGCGCGGGGGTCGGTGTCGGGCGGGATCTCTCCGCGCCGGACCGCTCGCTCGACGATGATCTCGCACTGCGCGTACCGGTCCTCCCACAATCGTCGCAGCGCGCGGGCGGCGTGTTCGGAGTGGAACGAGACCTTGATCAGTGCCACCGCTATCGACGCAGGCTCGGTCAGTGAATCCTGGATCTCCTGGTTGAGGGCCGTCAGATCGCCGCGCAGTGAACCGGTGTCGCGGGGTTGCCATGCCACATCGCCCACCGCGGCGAAGACATCGATGATCAGCCCGCCGACGTCGTGCCAGCGGCGGTACACCGTGGTGCGATGCACCCCGGCGCGGGCGGCGACGGCGTCGACGGTGAGCGCGTCGTAGCCGTGTTCGATCAGTTCCGCGTGGACCGCCTCGAGGACTTGGACACGAATGCGGGCCGTTCGGCCGCCCGGCCGAGGCCGGGCGGTGGGTGCGGGATCGTCGGCCGACGGTACGGAGTTCATCGCGGTTGTCCGATTGCTTGACGATGTGAGAGAGGCTCCACTAGTTTAATGCAACAGTTGTCGCACTAGTGAATAGGCCTCGACGGACGCGCCGAACGGCTGCCGCCGCTGGAACCGACGAGACCGCCACGCGTGCCGAAAGCCCACTGTCCGAAGGAGTTTCGCCATGCCCGAGGACTCCGTCCCGATTCCCGCGGATCCGACCGTTCTGCGCCCCATACCCGGCCAGCCACGGACGGTGCTGTTGAAACCCCTTGTCACGTCGCCGCTGATCGAGATCGGGGAATTCTCCTACTACGACGACCCGGACGATCCGACCGCGTTCGAGACCCGCAATGTGCTGTACCACTACGGTCCGGAGAAGTTGGTCATCGGGAAGTTCTGCGCGCTGGCAACCGGCGTGCGGTTCATCATGAACGGCGCGAATCACCGCATGGACGGCCCCTCGACCTTTCCCTTCCCGATCATGGGGGGCTCGTGGTCCGACCACTTCGACCTGATCACGGGTCTGCCGAATCGTGGCGACACGGTCGTGGGCAACGACGTCTGGTTCGGCAATGGGGTGACGGTGATGCCTGGTGTGCGGATCGGTCACGGCGCGATCATCAGCACCGGCTCCGTGGTCGTCGCCGATGTGCCCGACTACGGCATCGTGGGCGGCAACCCGGCTCGCCTCGTCCGCACCCGCTACGACGCCGACGATATCGCCCGACTGTTGGCGGTGGCCTGGTGGGACTGGCCGGTAGAGCACGTCACGGTCCACGTGCGAGCGATCATGTCCGGCACCATCGCCGATCTCGAGGCCGCCGCCCGAGATCTGATCTGAGGGGAACCGTCATGCCTGCCCGTCCTGCCCACCTCGCGATGATCGGCATTCCGATCGTCAGTCACGTTCTGGCCGGCCTCGAGATCATTCGGGAACTGGTGGCCCGCGGCCATCGCGTGACCTACGCCAACGACCCTGCCGTTGGCGATCTCATCGCCGGCACAGGGGCCGAATTCGTCTGCTGTACTTCGGTATTACCGGTCGCAGACGACGCCTGGCCCGATGAGCCGATCGCTGCGATGAATCTTTTCCTCGACAACGCCCTGCACGCATTCCCGCAGTTGCGTGCGTCCTACGACCACGCCCCCGCGGACCTCTACCTGTACGATATCGGTGCCTACGCCGCGCGTGCCATCGCCGAAACTCAGCATCGCCCCCTTGTGCAACTGTCTCCGACGTTCGTGGCATGGGAGGGATACGACCGGGACGTCGCCGCCGCCATCAGGCAGCTGCCGGGCGCCGACGCCTACCGGGCGAGGTTCGCACACTGGCTCGCCGACAGCGGTGCTGCCACCACGGACGTCGATACCTTCTCCGGCCCACCTGAACGAGCTCTGGCCCTGATACCCCGGGCGATGCAACCGCACGCAGACCGGGTCGACACCGGCACAGTGACATTCGTCGGTCCATGCTTCGGCACCCGACCGGTGGAACGGGGGTGGGCGCGTCCGGCCGACGCGGAGAAGGTCCTGCTGATCTCGCTGGGTTCGGCGTACACCCGCCGGCCTGAGTTCTACCGGCGATGCCTGGCGGCCTTCGGTGGCCTGCCCGGCTGGCACGTCGTCCTCCAGATCGGAAAGCACACGACTGCCAGGGAGCTCGGCGAAATTCCACCCAATGTCGAAGTGCACCAATGGGTTCCGCAGCGAACGATTCTGGAACAGGCCGATGCCTTCATCACGCACGCCGGCATGGGCGGCTGTGCGGAAGGGCTGCTGGCAGGCATCCCGATGATCGCGGTTCCGCAAGGCGCGGAACAGTTCACCAACGCCGACCGGCTCGTCGAACTGGGAGTGGCCCGCCGCGTCGACACCGCGAACGCCACCGCCGAAACGTTGCGGAAAGCCCTGATCGAACTCACCACCGATCCGGAACTCGCCGATCGCTCAGCGCGGTTACGGGCCGAGACGCGAGCCGAAGGCGGCACCATGCGAGCGGCCGACCTCATCGAAAAGATGCTGGGCCCAACGTCGGGCCGGTAGGGAAGCCGGCCGGAGGGAAGGCTGCCGAATCGCTGCCCAGGACAGGTCGTCGTGCCACACCGCGCCGGCCGACAAAAGCGGGAGGGTCCGAGCGATGCCGGCTACTTCGGGGTGATCCAGGTGGTGATGTCGGCGTGGACGACCTCGACGCCGTGCTTGTCGTAGATCGAGACGGGGACGGTGAGGTCCCGGCCCTCGGTTATTTCGCTGAAATCGGGGATTTCCGGAAGTTGGGCTATGGCGCGCAGGCCCGATTCGGCCTTGGCGAGGTACTGGACGTTCATCGCCTTGGGGATCCAGCGGTGAGTGGTGGGGACGGTGGCCTCGCTGAGCATCCCCATCGCGACCTCGGCGAGGTTGCAGGCGGCGATCGCGTGAAAGGTGCCGAGGTGATTGTGAATACCGAACCATTTCGGGGCGGTGACCTCGCAGACGCCCGGTTCGAGCCGCACGACGTTCGGAACGATGGTGCCGAAGTAGGGCACCCGGGCGACCATGCCCAGGGAGAACAGCGCATGCCCGATACGGTTGTCGGGGAGCTTCTTCCAGCCGCGGAAGGCGGCGGTCTCGTTCGTCATGCCCCTATCTTACTCGATAGTAAGTTCTGGGGAGAGGTGGTTGACGACCTGGTTCCCTGCAACAAGTCCGTTCGAGAAATGTTCCATTCGAGTAATTTCCCATTTGTATTTCTGCTATTCGGCCGGTTGGTGAATTGAAGTATTGAAATAAGTTGCCATGCAGGCGATTTGGGCTTTTGTCGGCATTTTCGCGTACGGTATTCGGCATGACATCCGATCCCTCCAATCCGCACGACGCGTTGGTTCGTAAAATGCTCTTCCGTGTCATCCTCGAAGGCCCTATGGCAGGGAGGCGTTCCAGGTCATCGCGACGTACATTGAATATGTTGGCAAGCTGTACCCCGGCGAGTTCGAATCCTTCGCCGAACAACTCGGACCCATCGCCAAGGAGGTCATCGTGACAACGGCTGAGATGCGCGAAGCGCTGGGTGAAGCGCGCGGTGAAGCGCGTGGTCGTGCGGCGATGTTGCTCGAGCAGTTGGCTCTGAAGTTCGGGTCGTTGAGTTCTTCTGTCGAGGAGAAGGTTTATGCGGCTGATGTCGAAACGTTGGATGTGTGGGCCGAGCGGGTGTTGACCGCGAGCACGCTGGATGAAGTGTTGGACTGAGTATTTCGGGATGCTCGGAGCGCCGGGGGCGGGTGAGGCGTTGCGGCGCATAGGGATACCGGGGGATTTCTCGGGGTGCATCACTCTTGCGGGGGAGGGGGGATCACCTTGTGAGGTGATGGAATCGGGGGTGGGGGTTTCTACGATGGGCTTGTGATGGCTATCGGGCGGGTGTGGCGGTGGGGCCTTCTCCCGCTCATGGGGGTCTTCTTGCTGATGGGCGCGGGCGGGGTTGCGGGAGCTGATGCGCCGTCTTCGGGTGGGGATGTGTCTGTCGCGCAGACGTTGGGGGGTCGGGAGTTGACCGTTGTGTTGCGGCGGGTGACGTCGGTGCCGGGGCCGTTGCAGGTCGAGGTGGTCACTCATGCGGGGACCGCGGAGGGAGGGCTGACCCTGGCCGTGACGCCGACCGGGGCCTCGTCCTCGGCGTCGTCGCCCGCGCCGGGTGCTCCCACTGCTCGCGGGACGATTCAGCTCGGTGGTGCGCCCGGGATGTACTGGACCACGGTGCGAGTGGATCGGGCCGGGCCTTGGGAGCTGGCGGTGAGCGACGGGCAGCGGGTCGCGCGGATTCCGTTCGTCGTGTCGAAACAGGTGACTACGCCGCCGGAACGTTTCGTTTACGGTGGATTCCTGGCTGCCGGTGTGTTGCTGCCGGTTTCGATTCTGGTGGCGGTTCGGGCGCGGCGCGGTGCGTGGGCGGTGGTGCCCGCCGGAGGGATGGTTGCGGGATTGGCGGTGGCGATCACCGCCGCGGTGCTGTCCGCGTCATTGCCGCTGCCACCGCAGCCGGGCGTCCAGCTCGATCCCGATGTGGACAATGTGAGCAACCCGTATGCTCTTGGGCGGCCACTGATTTCGGACTTCTCCCGGCCGCCGGTGATGCTCGCCCTGGGCGGTGCGCCGCTGAGCGCCGGGCAGCCGGGTGATCTGGATCTGAACCTGACCGATGCGGCCACCGGCGCGGCCGTCGACGATCTGGTCATCGAGGACAGTGCGCTGATCCACCTGCTGGTGGTCGGGCCGAGCGGTCAGCTCTGGCATCTGCATCCGATTCGAATCGCGCCCGGCCGCTTCAGGATTCGCCTCGCCCCGCCCGAGGCCGGGCACTATGCGCTGTCCGCCGAACTGGCGCGGCGGGGCGGAGGTGTGCAAATGGTCCGCGCCGCAGAAGGATTCACCGTAGCGCCGGGACAGGCCACCAGCACCAGCGCGTCACCGCCGCATACCGCGAATCCGATACACCTCGGCAACGGTGCCACGACGGCATCGACCGAGGCCGACACCACCCCGATCACCTTGGCCACCACCGCCGCAACCGCGGGTACGCCGATACCTCTCGACGCGACCGTCGGCAACACTCCCGACCTGCAACCTTGGCTCGGCATGGTTGGGCACATGATCGTCGCTGGACCACTTCCCGATTCGGATACCGATATCGGCACAGCCGTGCAGAGTGCTCCCGTCTGGGGGCACGCGCACTCCATGGGCGGCATGTCCATGCCGGGGATGAGCAACCAGCCCGCCGGCGGGACAACGACTTCCGGCCCGAAAACCATGCCGGATATGCCGAACATGCCTGGTATGAACGACGATTCCGGTACGAGCGCTGCGCCGATGCCGGATCTGCCCGGGATGTACCACGGCTCGGAATCGAGTGCTCGGCCAACGCCGACAATGCCGGGTGGCGGTGACGGTTCGGTCAGCAGCGCTCCCGGCGGCGCGATGCTGATGCCGCCGGTGAACGGCGACAGCGCACCGGACGAGACCGTTGCCGCATACGGCCCGGCGGTCCCGTTCACCTACACCTTCGCGACCCCCGGCCGCTACCGGGTGTGGATCCAGGTGGAACGGAATTACACCGTGCTCACAATTCCTATCGTTCTCGACGTCGCCGCGGGAGGATCACGATGACGGCGAGTCCGGCGGCCACAGCAGAGCCGGTCGACCACACCTCGCGCGCCCGAACGCTACGGGTAGCCGCGGTTCTCGCGCTCGTGGTCGCGCTGATCGCGCTGGTGGGGTGGCTGCTGTGGCCGAGTCCACCCGGACATCTCGTAATGCACGGCGGCACAGCCGATCACATCGTCACTGTGACATCGGGTAGTTCTCGCATCGGCGACACCGGCATCGATATCGACATCGCCGATCGCGCGGGACATCCGGTGAACGGCGCCGTCGTCGAGGTGCAGGCGGTGGAACCGCGGATGGGGTACGCGAATGCGCCGGTGACCGCGACCTCGAGCGGAGGGGGTCGTTATCACGCACAGGATGTGCCGTTCATGATGACCGGGCCGTGGGATCTGCGGCTGTCCATCGTGATCGGCGATACGACCGATCGGCTTTCCGTACCGCTGTGGATCAGCGGATGAGTGACAGGGGTGCGGCAGCACCGGAAGGAGCAGCGCGATGCGTGAAAACAGGGAGCGACCGACCGGATCGCTGCCGGATACCGACGAGGCGACAACCTGGTCGCAGCCCGAGACAGGGGAGACGCCATGAGCACCTCGATACCGTTCGACACCGCGTCCGGCGGTGAGCGAGCGGCGAGCACGGCACGCCCGATCACCGTGGCCGCCGCCACCGGCACGACGGCACGGGCGGGGGCCTGGGTCGTGCTGCTCGGGATCGTCGTCACCACGGTCGGAACCAGCTGGGATATCCAGTGGCACAACGACGTCGGGCCGGATACCTTCTTCACCCTGCCGCATCTGTTCCTCTATTCCGGCAGCGCGATCTCCGGGTTCGCCAGTCTCGCCGTGGTAATGCTGATGACCTCGGCACAGCGGGCGGGCCGGGAGGTGCCACGCGCGGGCGGCACGCCGATCCGGGTCTTCGGCGGGACGCTCACCGCACCGATCGGCTATATGGTCTCCGGCGCTGGCGCGGCATTGTTCCTGCTCTACGGGCTGTTCGACCTGGAGTGGCATTCGATCTACGGATTCGACGCGGTCCTCAACACCCCCTCGCACGTGGCGCTGTTCCTCTCGATCTCGACAACCATGATCGGCAGCGTCATCGTGTTCTCCGCACACCGCGACGAGTTGTGGGGGCGCATCGGGCTGGTGTTCGCGGTCGTGCTGCTGATCTCCTACGCCCCGATCCCCGCCGACGGGCTGAACAATCTGCGTCTGCCGGTCGACGCGATGGTCGCCGCCACCGTGCTGTTCGCACCGATGCTGCTGATCATGGGCGCGGTCGTCCTGGGCCGGACCGGGTCCGCCCTGGCCATCGGTGTGGCGATGAGTGTGACGCAGGGGCTGCTGTGGTGGTTCTCGCCGTGGGCCGCGCATGTGTACGCCTCGGCCGTGGGCCTGCCGCTGCGCGACGGATTGCTGCCGCTGCCGCCCTCGTTCCCGAGCATCATGCCGATGTTCCTGATCGTCGCCGCGGTGGCCGTGGAGGGAATGTTCGCGCTGGCCAGGGCCCGGAATGCGGAACCGCGTCGCACCCTGCCGGCGACCGGCGTGGTCACTGGGGTCATCCTCGGCATCGGCCTGCCGCTGCAGACGATCCTGACCGATCCGGTCGCGCACATCAGCGCGTCGATGTTCGTCATCATCGCGGTCCTGGGCATCCCGTTCGGACTCGTCGCCGGATACTTCGGCGGACGTTTCGCGGCCATGCTGCGCACCCTCGCACCACGGGAGACCTTGTGACCCAACGCATCACGCACGATCGCCGCGGCGCCGAGGTGCGGTCGTGACCCACCGCGCCACCCTGCGCCGACTGGCGGCGCTCCTGCTCGCGGCGGTCACGCTGGTCCTGATCACGACCGGTCCGGCCGCCGCCTATCAACCGGTGAACATCGTGCACACCGAACGGGTCCAGGCCGGGCCGTACGACCTCACCGTCGGATTCACCACGTGGCCGATCCGGGCCATGCAGTCGCTGGACTTCACCTTCCTGCCCGACGGCGGCATCACCGGTAAATCCGGAACCCTGAAGATCAACGGACCGGATCGCCGGGCCACCCGCCGGGTGCAGCCGCTCGTGCGGCATCCGCGCAAACGCGACTCCTGGGGCCTGGACGTGAAATCCCTGAACGCCCCCGGCGACTACAGTTTCACCTTCGCCATCGACGGACCGCAGGGACGCGGCGAGGGAACACTGCGGGGTGTGCGGGTCCTCGATCAACCCGGTCCGCCACTGCCGCTGAGCTGGGCGTTGGGCTTGCTCCCGCTGGCCGGGCTGGTTATTTTCCTCGTGGTCGTGTGGCGCCGGCTGCGCCCGGCGAAGTTGCCGCTGACGATCTGACGAGCGCCCGGCGGCATCCGCGCCGGGTCGCCGGGCTCACAGGACCCCGATTTGAAGTCCGCGCCGGGGCTCGTGCATACTTGTCGGGTTGCCTTCACCGGGTGGCCTATGTCTGTGGTGAAAATCCGCGGGTACCAGGCACGATCGGCGGAGGCGGGCAGTACCCAATCAGTATCGGTGTCGAGTCCGGCGCGGATACGTCCGGGACAGCGTTCTTCCGGCCCAATGGAGAGTTATCCGTGGCCGAAGAATGAGCGGAAAGGCGACACGCCCGACCGCGTGGACCGGAAGAACCATGACAGATGAACAGCGGCGATGGATCGGTCAGCCTCTCTCGAAGAGATACCGGTCGAGGCAAGTACGGATGCGTCTGCTGTCTTCGTAGGTTCGGGCATGCAAATGAGGGTGCTTCGGGAGGCGACTCCCGGATCGCTTACCACAGCGAAGAGCAAGCACAAGCGGAGAAAAGGACACTCAGCGTGGCGGGACAGAAGATCCGCATCAGGCTCAAGGCCTACGACCATGAGGCGATCGACGCGTCTGCGCGCAAGATCGTCGAGACGGTGACCCGCACCGGTGCCCGCGTCGTCGGGCCGGTGCCGTTGCCGACCGAGAAGAACGTGTACTGCGTCATCCGTTCGCCGCACAAGTACAAGGACTCGCGCGAGCACTTCGAGATGCGTACGCACAAGCGGCTGATCGACATCCTCGACCCGACGCCGAAGACGGTTGACGCGCTCATGCGCATCGACCTCCCGGCCAGCGTCGACGTCAACATTCAGTGACGGGGACTTCGAATATGACTGACAACAAGAGCCGTCCGGCCGCGGGCATCCTGGGCACCAAGCTCGGCATGACCCAGGTCTTCGACGAGAAGAACCGCGTCGTTCCCGTGACCGTCGTCAAGGCGGGCCCGAACGTCGTCACCCAGATCCGCACCGTGGAGCGCGACGGCTACTCCGCCGTTCAGCTCGCTTTCGGAGCCATCGACCCGCGCAAGGTGACCAAGCCGGTCTCCGGCCAGTTCAGCAAGGCCGGCGTCACCCCGCGCCGCCACGTCGCCGAGATCCGCGTCGCCGACGCCTCGACCTTCGAGGTCGGCCAGGAGCTCAGCGCCGAGGTCTTCGAAGAGGGCGCGTACGTCGACGTGACCGGCACCAGCAAGGGCAAGGGCTTCGCCGGCACCATGAAGCGCCACGGTTTCCGCGGCCAGGGCGCCTCGCACGGTGCGCAGGCCGTGCACCGCCGTCCGGGCTCGATCGGCGGATGTTCCACGCCTGGCCGTGTTTTCAAAGGCATGCGGATGTCGGGCCGGATGGGTAGCGACCGCGTCACCACGCAGAACCTCTCGGTCCACAAGGTGGACGCCGAGAACGGCCTGCTGCTGATCAAGGGTGCGATCCCGGGCCGCAAGGGCGGCGTCGTGATCGTCAAGAGTGCAGTGAAGGGTGGTGCACGCGCGTGAGTACCGAGGCCGTGACTACTGAAACGAAGACCAACCTGACGCTTCCGGTCAAAGAGCCGGGCGGCAAGACCAACGGCACCGTCGAACTCCCCGCGGAGATCTTCGACGTCACCGCCAACGTCGCGCTGATGCACCAGGTCGTCGTGGCCCAGCAGGCCGCGGCTCGCCAGGGCACCCACGCGACCAAGACCCGCGGCGAGGTCCGCGGCGGTGGTAAGAAGCCGTACCGCCAGAAGGGCACCGGCCGCGCCCGTCAGGGCTCGACCCGCGCGCCGCAGTTCACCGGTGGTGGCACCGTGCACGGCCCGCAGCCGCGCGACTACTCCCAGCGTCTGCCCAAGAAGATGAAGGTCGCCGCACTGCGTGGCGCGCTGTCGGACCGGGCGCGTAACGAGCGCATCCACGTGATCGGCGAACTCGTTGCGGGACAGACCCCCTCGACGAAACAGGCCAAGACTTTTCTTTCCGAGCTGTCGGAGCGCAAGAACATCCTGGTCGTCGTCGGCCGCGAGGATGTCACCGCGTGGAAGAGCGTGGCGAACCTGCAGGGCGTGCACCCCATCGCTCCCGACCAGCTGAACACGTACGACGTCCTCAAGAGCGACGACGTGATCTTCTCGGTCGAGGCGCTGAACGCCTTTGTGCACGGCCCTTCGGAAGCTGACCAGGCAGCTGCACAGGAGGAGAGCAAGTGACCACCATCGCCGACCCCCGCGACATCCTGCTCGCGCCGGTCATCTCCGAGAAGTCCTACGGACTGATCGAGGAAGGCACCTACACCTTCCTGGTGCACCCGGACTCGAACAAGACGCAGATCAAGATTGCCGTCGAGAAGGTTTTCGGCGTCACGGTGACCAGCGTCAACACCGCCAACCGTCAGGGCAAGCGCAAGCGGACCCGCTTCGGTTACGGCCAGCGCAAGAGCACCAAGCGCGCGCTCGTGACCATCTCGGCCGACAGCAAGCCCATCGAGATCTTCGGAGGCTCTGTCGCGTAAGCGGCGGAGAGTCCAGAAAGCAGAGAAGAACTCATGGCAATCCGTAAATACAAGCCGACGACGCCGGGCCGTCGTGGCGCGAGCGTCTCGGACTTCGCCGAGATCACTCGCTCCACCCCGGAGAAGTCGCTGCTGCGTCCGCTGAGCAAGTCCGGCGGTCGCAACGCGCACGGCCGGATCACCACCCGGCATCGCGGCGGCGGCCACAAGCGCGCCTACCGTCTGATCGACTTCCGCCGGTTGGACAAGGACGGCATCCCGGCCAAGGTCGCGCACATCGAGTACGACCCGAACCGCACCGCCAACATCGCGCTGCTGCACTACGCGGACGGCGAGAAGCGCTACATCATCGCCCCCAAGGGCGTTGGGCAGGGCACTCGCATCGAGTCCGGCGCCGGTGCGGACATCAAGCCGGGCAACAACCTGCCGCTGCGCTCGATCCCGACCGGTACCACCGTGCACGCGGTGGAGCTGCGTCCCGGCGGCGGTGCCAAGCTGGCCCGCTCGGCCGGTATGAGCATCCAGCTGCTGGGTAAGGAAGGCGCCTACGCCGTCCTGCGTATGCCGTCGGGCGAGATCCGCCGCGTCGATGTGCGCTGCCGCGCCACCATCGGCGAGGTCGGCAACGCCGAGCAGTCGAACATCAACTGGGGCAAGGCCGGCCGCATGCGGTGGAAAGGCAAGCGCCCCACGGTCCGAGGCGTCGTGATGAACCCCGTCGACCACCCGCACGGTGGTGGTGAGGGCAAGACCTCCGGTGGTCGCCACCCGGTCTCGCCCTGGGGTCAGCCGGAAGGCCGTACTCGTAAACCCAACCGTCCGAGCGACAAGCTCATCGTCCGCCGTCGCGGCAAGAAGCGCTAAGAGGAGGTTAAGACATGCCACGCAGCCTGAAGAAGGGCCCGTTCGTCGACGAACACCTCCTCAAGAAGGTGGACGTCCAGAACGAGAAGAACACCAAACAGGTCATCAAGACCTGGTCGCGGCGTTCGACCATCATCCCCGATTTCATCGGCCACACGTTCTCGGTCCACGACGGCCGCAAGCACGTGCCGGTGTTCGTGTCGGAGAACATGGTCGGGCACAAGCTCGGTGAGTTCGCACCGACCCGCACGTTCCGGAGCCACGTCAAGGAAGATCGGAAGAGCAAGCGGCGATGAGCGAAGCGAAGAGCAATACAGCGCAGCTGAGCACTGATTCGAATCCGACCGCACGCGCCACTGCCAAGCACGTTCGCGTGACGCCGATGAAGGCGCGTCGCGTCGTGGACATGGTTCGCGGCCAGCGGGTCGAGGACGCGCTGAACATCTTGAAGTTCGCGCCGCAGGCCGCGAGCGAGCCGGTCGCCAAGGTCGTGGCCTCGGCCGCGGCCAACGCCGAGAACAACCTGGGCCTGAACCCGGCGACGCTGGTCATCTCGACCGCGTACGTCGACGAGGGCGCGACCATGAAGCGCTTCCAGCCGCGGGCACAGGGCCGTGCGTTCCGGATTCGCAAGCGCACCAGCCACATCACCATCGAGGTCGAGAGCGTGCCCACTGCCGCCCCGGCTCGTAGCCGCCGGAAGGGAGGGGCTAAGTAAATGGGACAGAAAATCAACCCCCATGGCTTCCGCCTCGGTATCACCACCGACTGGAAGTCGCGTTGGTACGCGGACAAGCAGTACGCGGACTACGTGAAGGAAGACGTCGCGATCCGCAAGCTGCTCGCCACGGGCATGGAGCGGGCCGGCATCTCGAAGGTCGAGATCGAGCGCACTCGTGATCGCGTCCGGGTGGACATCCACACCGCGCGTCCGGGCATCGTGATCGGCCGTCGTGGCGCCGAGGCCGACCGCATCCGCGCCGAGCTGGAGAAGCTCACCAAGAAGCAGGTGCAGCTGAACATCCTCGAGGTCAAGAACCCCGAGTCGGATGCGCAGCTGGTTGCTCAGGGTGTCGCGGAGCAGCTGTCCAACCGTGTGGCATTCCGTCGCGCGATGCGCAAGGCCATCCAGTCGGCCATGCGTTCGCCCAACGTCAAGGGCATCCGGGTGCAGTGCTCGGGTCGCCTCGGCGGTGCGGAAATGTCGCGTTCGGAGTTCTACCGTGAGGGTCGCGTTCCGCTGCACACGCTGCGTGCGGACGTCGACTACGGCCTGTACGAGGCTCGGACCACCTTCGGTCGCATCGGCGTGAAGGTCTGGATCTACAAGGGCGACATCGTCGGCGGCAAGCGCGAGGTCACGGCCAGCGCTGCTCCGTCGGGTGAGCGCCGCGAGCGCCGGGAGCGGCCGAACCGTCCGCGGCGGTCCGGTTCGTCCGGTACCACCGCGACCAGCACCGAGGCCGGGCGTGCCGCCACCGCTGTGGCGGAGACTCCGGCGCAGACACCTCAGGAGGGCTGACCCATGCTGATGCCTCGCAAGGTCAAGCACCGCAAGCAGCACCACCCGGGCCGCTCCGGCATGGCCAAGGGTGGCACCTCGGTGGCGTTCGGCGAATACGGTATCCAGGCTCTGGAGCCCGCCTACGTCACCAACCGGCAGATCGAGTCGGCGCGTATCGCGATGACCCGCCACATCAAGCGTGGCGGCAAGATCTGGATCAACATCTACCCGGATCGTCCGCTGACCAAGAAGCCCGCCGAGACCCGCATGGGTTCCGGTAAGGGTTCGCCCGAGTGGTGGATCGCGAACGTCAAGCCCGGCCGGGTGATGTTCGAGATGAGTTACCCCAACGAGGAGACCGCTCGTGAGGCCCTGCGCCGCGCGATGCACAAGCTCCCGATGAAGTGCAGGATCGTGACGAGGGAGGAGCAGTTCTGATGAGCGGAACACCGGCCGCAGAGCTGCGGGACAAGGATCAGGACGAGCTCGTCGCCGCACTGCGTGAGGCGAAGGAAGAGCTGTTCAACCTGCGCTTCCAGATGGCGACGGGTCAGATGACGAACAACCGTCGGCTGCGTGTGGTCCGCCACGAGATCGCGCGCATCTACACGGTCATGCGCGAGCGCGAGCTCGGTCTGGCCACCGGTCCCAAGACTGAGGGAGACGCCGCATGAGCGACGGCAGCGTGAGTGAAAAGAAGGGTCCGGCCAAGACGCCGGCCAAGGAGACGGAGCGTGGCAGCCGCAAGGTTCGCGTCGGCTACGTCGTCTCGGACAAGATGAACAAGACGATCGTCGTCGAGCTGGAAGACCGTCACCGGCACCCCCTCTACGGCAAGATCATTCGCACCACCTCCAAGGTGAAGGCGCACGACGAGAACGAGACCGCCGGTGTCGGCGACCGCGTTCAGCTGATGGAGACCCGTCCGCTGTCGGCCACCAAGCGCTGGCGTCTGGTCGAGGTCCTGGAGCGGGCCAAGTAGGCCTCTCCGGCTCTCCGAGTCGAAAACCGAAGGTCCGCTTTCCTTCCCGGAAAGCGGGCCTTCGGCGTATTCGGCGGCGCGAAGTCGGTTGCGATAGCCGGCGATATGCGGTTCGATAACGAAATATCCGGGGAGCCAATTACTTTTGTTCACCCGGATCGGGCGATATCGTGCCCACTGGTAGAAAGATTCGGGCGAGTGGAATACGCTTCGCGCGGAGAACCCGCGTATGGAGGGATGATGTGACCACCCCGAGCACGGTCCGGCAGGGGGCCGGGGGAACTGGCGAGCGGCCGACGGTGCCACTGACGAAGCTGGTTCATTTGATGGCCGAATATCAGAAGCTGGGCGCGCATCGCCAGACGTTTCTGCCCGCATCGATGAGTGACGACATCTTCGTGCGCGGCTGCGGCTTGATCGCGGGCGGTCTGGCCATCGTCGCGGGGATCTGCGCGACCGCTTCATGGTGGACCGGCACGATCGTATTCGCGATTCTCGCGCTGGTTCCGTTGGCGGCGGCCTGGTTGCGAGGCAGTCTCACCGGTGCGGTCCGTACGGCCCGGATGGACCTGTTCGAGCACGGTCTGACGGTGTATCGATCGGGGCAGGAGATCACCGCATTCCGTTGGGACACCGCCGAAGTGCGGCAGTCGGTCATCCCGTCGCCGGGTTCGGCCGCCGAATACTCCCTGACCCTCGACGGGCCGGACGGTTCGCACGAATCCTTCGACGAACGCCAATTCGACTGCGCGCACGAATGGGGCCCGGCGATCCAATCCGCGGTGACCGCAACACAACTCCCGCGCGCGGTGGCCGCGATCGATGCCGGGGAGAGCGTGCCGTTCGGCGAAATCGTCGTGGATCTGGCCGAATTGGCCTTCGCGGGTGCGAGTTATCCCTGGGAGCAGGTCGATACGATCGATGCCCAGGGCGGTCTGATCCGATTCAAGTCCGGCAGTCGCTGGGTCACGTTGCCGCCCATCGAATCCATTCCGAACTTCTATATCTTCAACGAGGTCGCCGAACGATTGCGCATGGCCGCGGCGGCGGAACTGACCGACGGCACGCAGTAGGAAACTCGCTGAAGCGGATTCAGCGGGTCGGAGTAAGTGGCAGATCCTCGGCGGCTGGCGCCGATTCGGACGGATGCGCTCGGCGTAGGCGTCCGGTGAGGGCGAGCGGATCGGTGTGCAGCATCGGCCGGCCGGTCAGCCACAGGCTACCCGGGATGCGGCGCGCCACCTCGGTGATGCCGATCGCCATCGCGACGACGGTCAGATACAGCAGCACGGTGCCCCAGAACAGCCCGAGATGATTCTGCACCGCCGGGATGACCGGTGCGAGCACCTGCAGTGCGATCGGATGTGACAGGAAGATGCCGAACGATCGGTCCGAGCCGAAGCGTACGGCCCGGGAGAACAGGTCGTGCTCACGTCTGTGCGCGGCCCACCAACTGCTCACCGTGTACACGGCGACGATGATCAGGACGTAGCAGAACAGCAGGTGCGGCATGAACACGTTGTTGGCCTGCCAGGAGGGCATCTGCCGCGTCTGCCACAGGAAGTACAGCTCGGCAAGCGCCAGCCCCACGATCGCGCCCGCCACGAACCACGGGCCGAGTCGGCGCACCGTGCGGGTCACCGCGTCGATATGCCAGGCCGCGATCGCGCCGAGCAGAATGTAGAACTGGTACGGGATCGCCGTGGCGTACAGGTGGTTCCAGATTCCGAGCAATCGTCCGGTCAGCGTCGGCGGGTGCACCAGCCACCACAGCACGCCCAGCTGCAGTGTCGCACTCGCCGCGAGCACCCACCGGTGATTGCCCTCGGTGGCGCGCAGCAGTCGCATGATCAGGGGGAAGAGCAGATATGCCTGCATCGTCACCAGCAGGAAGTACAGCTGATACCACGCCCCGCCGGTGGCTGTCTCGAACACCAGCCGCCACAGCGCGCCGCGGATCGTTTCTCCGGGATGCAGTCCGGCCAGGACGGAATAACCCCAGTAGATCACCGACCAGGCGAGATACGGGATGCCGACCAGCGGGAAACGTTTACGCCAGAAGGCCCGGGTGTCCAGCGACTTACCGCGGTACTGGTAGATCAGCACGAAGCCGGTGAGCGCGAAGAACGCGTCCCGGGTGAAGTGCAGGGGCATGACCACGCCGTTGGCCGCGGTATTGCCGGCGTCGATCGAGTTGCCGACCACGTGCGCGCCGATGACACAGGCGAAGGTGAGAATCCGGAACAGGTCGACCTGATGGAGATGCGGTCGTTTGCGTCGCGGGGCTGGAACCTCGGACTGCGTGGCGACGGTGGGGGGTGCGATGCCGATGCTCATCAGGCCACCGCAACCCGGGCGATCAATGTCGCCACCTCCGTCTCGACTACCCCATCTTCGAACTGCCTCATACACTTCCCTCGGTCCGGCCGTCAACGCCATCGTCCCCACCGAGCCTGTGAGCCGACTGATCGATTCCTCCGAATCGGCTGTGCCGGCGGCGTGGGCGCTCGGCCCGATGTCAGCGGGTCAGACCGTAATGCCGGAAATCCGAGGCAAGCCGGTCGGCGATCCACTGATGACCGGCTGCGGTGGGATGGAGCCGGTCTGCCACTGTGGGGAATACCCAATGTGAAGACAGTGGATCGAAGACATATACGTTCGGATAGGCCGATCTGGCCGCGGCCACGATGATTTTGTCGGTGGCCCATGCGGCCGGTGTCGGCTCACCCTTCGGGAAAACCGTGATCACCCCGACCGCCGCGTCCGGGGCCTGAGTGCGGATCTCGCCGATGACCTGGCGCACATTGGTGGCCAACTCGGTCGGCGACGTACCGATGTCATTGTATCCGGCCTGGACGATGACCACCGTCGGGTGGTCGGTGGCCAGCTGCAGCTTGCCGAGGAGGCGTTCCATCGGCCCGAGCTTGTGATAGCCCGGCGCGACGTATCCGGCGCCCGGATCGGCGCTCACCGTGGAACGCCAGCCGAGCTGATGGGCCAGCAGTACGGGCCAGCCCTTCTGCGCCGACCCAGCGCCGACCCCGTCACTGATCGATGCCCCGACCACGGCCAGCGCCGGGCGATCCTGCGCTGCTTCGGGTCCGGTGGCGCCCGCGTGACCGTGCTGGGAACCCAATCCGATTACGGTCGCCGCCGCGACGACAGTGCCGTAGATGCCGAATCTCGAAACGCGCTTCACGCAGTCAGTGTTATCAGGTTGTAAGAGTGGGTCAAGCTGTGACGCCCGGTGAACTACGCCACGCGGACAAATCGCGAGGTCGGCGATGGTCCGATTTCCGTTCAGCTGCTGACCGCGTACGGGCGGGCGAGCCGGCGCGCGGCCTCGAGGATGCCGAGGACGCGCGAGCCGGGCAGGCCGATCGACGCGCCGATCGCGGCCGGAGTCCAGGATTCGTCCGCGAGGGTGAGGACCTCGGCGAGCTGTTCGACCGGCAGTTTGGACAGCCGGCGCGCGGAGATCTCGCGCGCCACCGCCCAGACGCCGGTCTCGTCGCTGTCCGGGTCGATCTCGTCACCGTCGTCCCACGCGTCGTGCGCCTCGGATGCGTCGCGGTTCTGTACGCGTGTCTCGGGCTCCGGGTCCGGCACGATTCTCGGGCGCGGCCGTCGCGGCGCCGCTTCGGCGACCGCCTGTTCGTCGAGGGCGAGCTGAGTGCCCTGCTGAGCGCTCGCGGCTCGGTGGGGGGATTCGACCGACTCACTCATCGCGGCCGCGCGCTGAGCGGGATGCTGGGCGGGCGCATGCGCAGGGCGGGTGTTCTCGGTCCGCTCCGGTGACGCGTCCGCCGCGGCGGACGCGCTGGGGGCGGGCTGCCGAGTCGCGTTCCGCGCGAGTTCGGTGTCATCGGCGGAATCGGGGCCGGCGACGATCGATGCGGGGCGGGTTGCCGCCTCGGTGCCGGTCGGTCGGGTTGTGATCCCGTTGTTCGGAGGCGCTGCCACGTCGGGAGCCTCGGCGGTGCGCGTGTTCTCGGGAAGCGGGACGGAATCGGCGGTATCCGGTTGGGCGGGGTTCGTGGCTTTGTCGTATGGCGTCGGCTGCTGTGGCTCGGTTACGGGCGGCGCGGCGGAATGCTGCGGAGCCGGGTGGTGTGCGGTGGTCCTGTTGTCGCCGTGGGGGTTGGGTGGTCCGGCGGGTTGCCGAGGAGTCGCTGACGGGGCCGCGATGTCGTTCGGTGCGACGGGCGCGGCGAATTCGGCGTTCGCGGCGGGCGTGCCGAAAAAGCCTGCGGCGGGGTCGAACCGAGTTGCGAACGTATCCGTGCCGTCGGCGGTGCGAGCGGTGCGGCCCATGGGTAGGGCTACCGAATCGGTTGGCTCGGCGTTGAATTCGGGAAATGTGGCGGGACGGGGCTCGCCGAATTCGACCGTGGTGTGGCCGAATCGTCGCGGTGGCTGGTCGGGACTGGCGTCGTCATCGACGGGAATGGCATCGATCAGCTGGGCGTAGCGGGCGGAAACCCAGGCGTGCAACCAGATCACCACGCCGACCATGACGGGTGCGACCGCGGATTCGGCGGAGCGGGCCAGCTCGCCAGCCACCAGATGCGGGCCCGCATTGAGGGCGATGGTCACGCCCAGCAGCGCCGCCTCCAGGAAAACGACCTTGCCGCGGGCGATTTCGCGACCCCAGCGGGCGGCGGTGGTCGCGACGACCATGATGGTGATGATCGGGATCGAGATCATCGCCTCGAAACCGTAACTGAGCCAGTACAGCGGATCGGACGTATCACCGCTGGGGACCAGATTGTGCTGCACGTTCACCCCGGCCCACAGCATGCCGAGCACGACGACACCGATCAGCGCCCGCGAGGACCATTCGGCGCGGCGATACAGCTGGGCCAGGCGGGCGTCGGGATTGGACACCCGCCGTCGCGCGGCCAGGGCGCGCCGGTGCCAGCGGGCATCGGCATCGTCGGCGCGGCGCACCGACAGCGCGACGCGGCGGTCGCGTTTCTCGGCGGCCAGTTCGGCGCTCACGGCCCGGCGGCGTTGCTGCCGCCGCTGCTTGCGCATCCATTCCGCGAGATCGCGTTCGGCGGCGATCTCGGCCTCGGACAGTTCGGCGAACAGCGCCGGATCCGATTGCAGCGGCAGCTTTCCGCGAGCGGTGGCGACTCGATCCGCCAGGGCGGCGATCGCGGCCTCGGCGGCCGACGGAGATGTCGCGGTGGCCTGCTCCGCCGCCGGGGACGGGGCCGCCGTGGCTGGGTCGGAGGGTTCGGAATTGCCGGTCGACCGGTTGTCGAGCATGGCGCGCCTTCCCGGGTGCGGATGCGGTTGCGGCAGCGGCCGAACCGATTACTCGAACGTATGTGTGACCGCAGTGAGAGTAATGCCCGGCCCATCCGAGGTCAATGCTTCCACCGAACATCCGTTCGGGTAAGAGGGGCCCTCATGGCGGTATCAGTGCAGCGCGGTATGCCAGACCAGGGCCGCGGCGAGCGCGCCGGCCCCGTTGAGCGACCAGTGCAGCGCGATCGGCGCGAGCAGGCTGCCGCTGCGCCGCCGCAACCAGGTGAAGACCGCGCCCGCCGCACCGGTCGCCAGGACCGCGAGCGCGATTCCCGCGATCTGTGCGGCCGCTCCGTTGCCGAGAATTCCGCTCAGCCCGCGGTTACCGTTGGTGAGGCCGAGCGAGGACGCGATATGCCAGAGTCCGAAAAGCAGTGAGCCCGCGGCGAATGCGCCGCGCACGCCGTAGGCGCGGTCGAGTGCGCCGTGTAGGACGCCGCGGAAGGCGAGTTCCTCGGGGATGACCGTCTGCAGCGGAATCACGATCATCGAGGCGATCAGCGCGCCGGAGATGGTCGCATAGCGGTTGGCGAGGAAGAACGGCCGCGTGATCGGCAGCGCCGCCCCGATCGCCACCGCGGCGAGCACGATGCCGACCGCGCCCAGCGCGTACAGCGTGCCGCGCCGCCAGTGTCGCGGCGACAGGCCGAGTTCGGCCCAGCCGAGTCCGCGCCGGCGCATCAACAGAACGAGAACCACCGCCGCGAGCGGGACGGTGACGATATTGGCCCACGCCGAGGTGAAGTGGGCGATCAGATTCGTACCCGCCAGGGTGAGAACGACGACGGCCACGTCCACGTAGGCGTGGATCCGCCGAACCGGCCCGGCGGTCGCGGGCGGTTCGGCGAGGACTGGCGCGGTCGTGCCGGAACTGCTCACGACCGGTGTGCCGTCGTTATCGTTTCGAGACATCGGGTCCAGTCTACGTTCGTAGCTGAGAATTCGCCCTGTCTCGTTGGTCACGAGATCCGCTCGGTCCTTGCGCTATATGTATACGTCTACGTATAGTGGTGGCGAGGCGGGATGTCGGCCCGGCGATGAGCGGCCCTCGATGCCGCGGTGGTCGCCGCGAGTCGCGGTCGAGCCCGCCTCGAATGAATCAAATGATGCGCATCTGTGCATTGAAAAGGGAAGGTGGAACCCATGACCATCGATTCGACGCAGCCCGTCCCGGTCGACGCCCCGGACTCGACCGAGCGCGAGGCGGAGTTCGCGACCGTCGAGCTCGCCGACGGCCCCGCCGGTGCGCGGACGAAACGGTTCGAGGGGCGATTCGTGGTCCAGGGCCGCGAATTCGGTAAGCGCGAGGTCGAGGTGACCAAGGTCTATCAGGGGCGCTCGGGCAGATTCGTGGTGCAGCGTCAGCGTTTCGACTGGGCGGAGATGGCCTCCCGGGCCAATTTCCAGGGCAACTGGAAGAACTGGCTGAACATGTTGGGCGGCGGCGGTTTCGGCGTGGATACGGATGCCGAACCGACTTGGGGCGATTACGAGGTCGAGGTCGTGGACACCCTCGACGATCTGCGCGGGGTGCTCTCACCGAAACTGCATCGTCGCGTGGTCGCCGTCGTCGAGCAGCCGCGCATCGAATATCTCGACATCTGAATATCCGGAATCAGTTGTCGCGGTGTGGTTTCGGGGGCAGCCCGGCCGACCAGCCGGCGGGATCGGTCCATGCCTGCAGGGTTCGGGCGGTTTCGAAGCGGCGGGCTGCCCCGGTGATCGGATCGGTGAATTCCAGTGTGGCGGCGAGTAATTGCAGCGGCCGGGTGAAGTCGTCGATGGGGCGCTCGGTCAGTTCGGGAAAGAAATCATCGCCGAGGATCGGGATGCCGAGGCCGTTCATGTGCACGCGGAGTTGATGGGTTCGGCCGGTGCGCGGACGCAGGCGGTAGCGGCCCAGCCCGCCGCGGTGGCCGAGCAGGTCGACGCGGGTCTCGGCATTCGGCTCTCCCGGCGCCTCGAAGGCACGAATAATGTTGCGTTCCTTGACTATCCGGCTGTGTATCGTTCTCGGCAGCGACAGCTCCGGATCGTAGGGCGCGATCGCCTCGTACTCCTTGTGCACGCGGCGCTGCCCGAACAGTTTCTGGTACGCGCCGCGCTGGGCCGGGGTGATCACGAACAGAACCAGTCCGGCGGTGGCCCGGTCGAGACGATGTGCCGGAACGAGGTCCGGGAGTCCCAGCTCGCGACGCAGCCGCACCAGCGCGGTCTGCAGGATGTGCCTGCCGCGCGGAATGGTGGACAGGAAATGCGGTTTATCGATGACGAGCAGATGATCGTCGCGGTGCACGATGCTGATCCGGAACGGCACCTCGGTCTCCTGCGGCAGGTCCCGGTGGAACCAGACCGCCCCGCCCGGAACATAGGGGGCGTTCGGTGCGATCGGACCGTCCATATCGACGATGCCGCCCTCGGCGAGCAGTTCGTCGATGCGCGCGGGCGCGACTCGGGGCAACCGCTCCACGAGGTGATCGCGGATGGTCGCCCAGGAACCCTCGTCCGGCAGCCGCAGCCGCGCCGGGTCCAGTCCGTGCCGCTTCGGCAGCGGCGGCTTCTGCCTGCGTCTCATCGGTGACGAGACTAGCGGCACGAAGTCGTCCGGCCGTTGTTCGCCCGTCGATCCACGGCCCGGGTACGTGCCGGGCCGCGGCATCGGTTCAGGTACCGCGACGGCCGCGATCACCGCGCGAAATATCGGCCCGGGGAGATGCCGACCGCGCGGTGGAAGGCCGCCACGAAGGCGCTCGGGGTGCCGTAGCCGACCCGCTCGGCGATGCGGGCCACCGGCAGCCCGCCGGCGAGCAGCGGCAGCGAGGCCGCGAGCCGGATCTGAGTTCGCCACTGCCCGAAGGTCATTCCGGTCTCGGCCCGAAACAGCCGGGCCAGGGTGCGCGGGCTCACGGCGGCCACGGCGGCGAGCTGGGGTAGGGAGCGGTCGTCGGCCGGATCCCGCGTCAGCGATCGCGCCACCGTCAGGGCGCGTGGATCGGTCGGTAGCGGCGCTCCGACCGGTACCACCTGCACGGGTTCGAGCAGGTCGAAGACGACCGCTTCCGCTCGTCGGCGTGCGCCGGCGCCATCGTGGTCGCGCGGGGCGTGCGTGTGGTGGTCCGTGCCACGGGCGTCGTCGGAGGCGAGGTGGTCGAACAACTCGTGCAGCAGGCGGCCGACTCGCAACAATGTCGGCGTCGCGAAGGCGCGCGGGGCGTGCTGCGGCTCCACGAAGATGCCGCGCATCGCGGCGCCCTGGGACGTGCCCGTGCGGTGCGCGATGCCACCGGGGATCCACAGCGCCCTGGTGGGCGGCAGCACCCAGCGCCCGGCGCCGATCTGGACGGCGAGGACTCCCCGTGACGCCCAGGCGATCTGGTGGTGTGGATGTTCGTGCACATCGAACCAATGGCCGGACGGCAGGTCGCCGGCGCCGAAGATCATCGTGGTCGCCCCCGGCGGTGGGGTGAGCAGCTGAGCGTGGCCGTTTTGCGACACAGTCCGTCACTGTAGTGTCTGGTTGCCATCGCCGCGGCGTCCTACCGTCGGGTCATGGGAATGAACTACCTCCACCGAGTGCTGTGCCGCTCCGCACTGTGGGAGCGCACCAGCGCGAAGAAGATCGTGCCGTGGGCACTGGCGGGCCTGGACCTCGGCGATGCCGCACTGGAGATCGGCCCGGGATACGGCGCCAACGTCTACGCGCTGGGCGACCGCGCGGCGTCGCTCACCGGTGTCGAGATCGATCCGGAACTGGCCGCCGGTCTACGCGCGAAGCACGCGGGGCGACTGCGGGTGGTCGAGGGCGACGGTGCGGCAATACCGTTGCCGGAGAACACATTCAGCTCGGTCGTCTGCTTCACGATGCTGCATCATGTGCCGTCGCCGTCGCGTCAGGACGAACTGTTCGCCGAGGCGCTGCGGGTGCTGCGCCCCGGGGGCGTGTTCGCGGGCAGCGACGGTCTGGATCAATTGCCGTTCCGTTTGATGCATGTCGGCGACACCTGCGTGCCGGTCCCGCCGGAGACGATCACCGACCGTCTGACCCGCGCCGGCTTCACCGAGATCGAGGTCGACAAGCGATTGTCCAGCTTTCGTTTTCGCGCACGCCGTCCCGTGAAATAGGCAGGAACCGCAGGTATGGCCGTGGCACCCCGGCCCCGGTGGTGACGGAATCGAATCCGTCGCCAGCGGGGCCGTTCCGTGGGTGCGCCGACGTCTATTCGCGGAAGCCGCGGATGATCCGGCCGCCGAATATCAGGGTCAGGCCCACCGACCACAGCGCGGTGTACAGCACCGGCATGGCCACCGGGCCGCCGGAGATGAGGCCGCGCATGGCGTCGATCGCCACGCTCATCGGCTGGGCGCGGACCACGGGCTGTAGGAAGCCCGGATACTGTTCCACGGGAACGAATCCCGAATTGAAGAACATGCCGAGCAGGATCAGAATCGAGCACAGCTCCACGATCTTGGCGCCCGCGCGGCTCATCGCCAACGCCATCACCATCGTCGCGAATCCCACCACGAGCAGGAGCGGGACGCAGAGCACGCCGATCGCGGCCGGCGCACCGGTGTGCCAGCGCAGTCCCAGTGCCGCCCCGACCAGGAGCAGCAGTACCGTCGCGCCCAGTGTGCGCGCACATTCGGCCAGCAATCTGCCCGCGGGGATGGCCGCCCGGTAGCCGGGCAGCGCCCGCCAGCGGTCGAGCAGACCGTTCTCGGCCTCCGCGTGCAGCGAGGTGCCCGTAGCCATCGCGCCGAACATCGTGGCCGTCACCGCGACCAGCGGGACGAAACCCTCGATACTCGCCCTGCCCGACGACGCGGACAGAAATCTGCTCAGCACCAGCTGATACATCAGCAGCAGTGCGGTGGGGAAGATCAGGGACTGGATCATGATCTCGGGTTCGCGCGTCCAGCGGCGCACCAGCCGGCCCGCGTGGATCAGGCTCTGCCCGACCAGTGACGCGTGTCCGGTCGCGTTGTCGTTCTGCTGTGTCAGCGTGGTCATCGCGCCCGCCTTCCGATTCGTGCCGACACCGCGGCGAACACCACGATCAACGCGACCGACCACGCCAGTGCCCCGCTGACCGAGTCGTACCGGCCCGCGGCCAGCGCTCGCAGCGCGTCGCTGCACACCGACACCGGCTGCCACCGCACGATCGGCTGAATCCAGCCCGGAAAGCCCTCCACCGGAACGAATCCGGTCGATGCCATGATCAGCAGAAGCTGCGGCAGTAACAGGATCTGAGCGCCGATCTCGGGATTTCCGGTCGCGGTGCCGACCACATCGGCGCCGATCACGACGCCGACGGCGAACAGCAAGGCCAGGACCACGAACGCCACCGCGCTGCCGGCATCGTGGAATCGGAATCCGAAGACGGAGCCGATCACCAGCGCACCGGCGATCGCCACGACCGCTCGCGACGCATTGGCCGACATCCGCGCGGCCATCGGAACCCAGGGCCGCACCGGCATGGACCGCAACCTGGCGCCCATCCCGCTCGCGGTGTCCAGGGCCGCACGGTCGGCGGCCGACATGGCCGTGAAGAACATGCCCTGCAGGATGATCACCGGCAGCAGATACTGCGCGTAGTTCATCCCGGACCGCTCCATCGAATGCCGCAGCGGCACATAGAAACACATGAAGAAGATCATCGGCGCGAGGAAGCCGAACCCCAGGTCGCCCTCGCGGATCGCGGCGCGCACGGTGCGCCCGCTCAGCGCGCGCCACTGCGGGCCGGTCGGCGGCAGTGCGGCGGAGGTCTGTTCGCTCATGCTGTGTGTATGGGGCATGAGCGGGGGGCCTGCGTGGTGACGCTCCGCTGCCGCCTCCGGCCCTGACCCGCTCATGCCCGCACCGCTCGGGCGTCGGTGTCCGTAGCGGAATTCGCGGTTACGGCATCGGATTTGGTGAGTTTGACGAACACCTCGTCCAGCGACGGACGACGAAGCGCGATATCCACCAACTCGATTCCGGCGGCCGAGATGCGTTCCAGCGCAGCGGCCAACGTCGCGGCGCCGCCGGGGGCGGGCACCGAGACGCGGTCCCCGGCATCGGCGATGGTGACCTCGCCCAGACCTGCCAGGGCGGTGACCACCGCCGGGATATCCGAGGACTCCACCGGGACGACCTCGCAATAGCTGGGCCCCGATCGCGCCTTCAGGTCGTCGGCCGTGCCCTCCGCGATGACCCTGCCCTTGTCGATGACGATGATGTTGTCGCTCAGCACATCGGCCTCTTCGAGGTACTGGGTGGTCAGCAGCACCGTGACGCCTTCGTGCCGCAGATCGCGCACCAGCGACCACACCGCCTGGCGGCTCACCGGATCCAGTCCGGTGGTCGGCTCGTCCAGGAAGACCACCTTCGGCAGCCGGACCAGGCCGCACGCGATATCGATCCGACGGCGCATACCGCCCGAATACTGGCCGACGCGCCGATCCGCGGCCTCTTCCAGATCGAACCGGGTCAGTAGTTCCGCCGCGCGCTGCCTGCTCGCCTTGGTGCCCATCCCCAGCAGGCGGCCGAACAATACGAGGTTCTCCCGACCGGTCAACAGGTCGTCCAATGCCGCGTACTGGCCGGTGAGCATGATCGATGCCCGGACCGAGGCGGCATCGCGCACCACATCGAATCCCGCGACCGTCGCGCGCCCCGCATCCGGCCGGACCAGGGTGGAAAGGACCGATACCGTCGTCGTCTTACCCGCCCCGTTCGGTCCGAGTACGCCCAGGACGCTGCCCACCGGTGCGGTGAAGCTGACCCCTTGGAGGGCGGGTACGGAGCCGAATCGTTTTACGACGCCTTCGACGACCACGGCCTCGGCGTTCGCCTGCGTTGGAACCGCAGCCACAGGATCCTCCCAACTCTTCTTCGAGAACTGATTGCTATCCGTCCGAAAACCCACCGCCGGAGCCGATCTCGGATCGAACGGAGTTCAGCCCGGCATTATTAGGGTAGGCTAACCATAACAAAATACCCGGTGGCCGGGTAAGTGGTAACGGATATCGGAAACCGGGACGGCCGATCACCGGGGAGTTGCTCGTGCGGCGCGTCGCCGCCGTGCGCGGGTGGCGACCCGCTGGGCGGCGGAGACCACCCGGGCCGGTCGCAAGGTGTGGGCCAGTCGGTACGGCGTGGGGCTCCGGTACAGCTCGGCGAGCGAGAAACGTTGTCCCAGGCGGTCTTCCAGCAGTGCGTGGGCGCGGATCGCACTGATCGACGTGCCGCCCAGATCGAAGAAACTGTCGTGGATTCCGAATTCGCCAACGTGTAGCGCCGCACCGAACACCGAGGCGATCGTGGCGTCCAGCCCCCCGGTGTCCGAAGCGGCATGGGCATCGCCGACCGCGCCGGTGGCCGCCTCGATCCGGACCGGCACACCGAAACGGTCGCGCACCGTGCCGAGAGCGCCGATCACCCGGTCGCGTGAGGCCGCGTCGAGGCGCAGCACCAGATCGGTCGTCGTCGCTTCGGGAACGGCGAGCAATCCGGCGACGCGCGCTCCCCGGGGATCCAGTCCGACGAGTGGATACGGTGTGTCGCGTCGCAGGCACAGATCCAGTGAGGCCAGCGCCTCGGCCGGATCCAGGGCGCGATAGCCGTTGGCGCGGCCGAGATCGCTCAGCGTGCCGGCGCGGTTCAGGCCGACGCCGTGCCAGCTCGACCAGGCGATGGATTGCGCGCGATGCCCTCGTGCGCGGAATTGCCCGGTGAGCGCGTCGAGATGGGCATTGGCCGCCGCATACGCGGCGGCGTGTGCCGCGCCGAATACGGCATTGACCGAGGAGAATCCGATCCACCGCAGCTCGGGCCGCGAATCACCAAGGCGCATCAGCGTTTCGGCGACCGAGGTCTTGGCGGTGAGTGCGGCGTCGAAATCATCGGCCGTCGACTCGGCCAGCGGACGTTCGGCGAAATGTCCGGCGAGATGGACGATGCCGTCCAGGCGTCGTCCGAACCGGGTTTCCGCGGCCTCGACGCATTCCCGCAGGGCCGTGGCATCGGTCGGATCGAGGACGGCGTGCCGGATTCCGTCCGAATCGGCGGGGGCTTCGGAGCGGCCGATAACCAGCAGGCGCAACCCGTAGCGGCGTCGCAGATGGGCGGTGACCAGTGCGCCGACACCGCCTCGACCACCGCTGACCAGATAGAAATCGCCCGGTGCGGGCGGTTCGGCATCCAGCGGGGTCGTGCTGCGGCGCAGCCGCGGAACATAGCGGGTATCGCGCAGCGCGACCACCGGATCGCCTGTGCCGCTCATGATCTCGCGTGCGAGCCGCTCGGGGTCGACCGATGCGGCGGAGTCGATGTGGCGGATGCGCAACCGCTCCAGCTCGGCACGGGCGGTTTCCACCAGCGCGGCGCAGGCGGCGTGCAGGGGATCGGCGGCCGTGTCGACGGCGAAGGCCGACTTGGTCACCACGGTCACCACGGCGCCGGAAGGGCGATCGACCAGCGCGGTGGCCAGGGCTTCCAATACCTTTGCGGGCGAGGCGGTGTCGTCGACGGTGACCACCTCGGGAGGAGCGCCCTCGAGAGTGCCGACGGTGATCACCGTGCCGGAGTCCGGCGGCGCATCGGCTTCGAGTCGCCGGGGCGCCCAGGTCAGGTCGAAGAAGTGGTCGGCGACGGTGCCCGCATCCCCGGCCGCGACGCCTACGGTGACGAGATCGGCTGTGCGGTCGGCGAATTCGCCGCGTTCGTAACGTTCGCGCAGCGCCGAACGCTGGATCTTGCCGATTTCGGTCTTGGTGATCACGCCTTCGGGCAGCGGCAGGACCACGGCGGGGGAAACGCCGACTGTCGCGACGACGGCGGCCCGGATCGCCGATACCGCCGACGCCACATCACCCGGTTCCGCGAGGCGGCAGAACACGATCAGTTGTTCCTCGCCGTCCTGCTGGACCGCACATGCGGCGGACCAGGAGGTCAGGGTGCAGGCCAGGCGATCGACCGCGGCTTCGATCTCATGGCACGGGTAATTGACGCCGTTGATGATGACGACATCCTTCGCCCGGCCGGTGATCTGCAGGCTGCCGAGATCGTCGATGCGCCCCAGATCGCCGGTGTCGAACCAGCCCTCCGCGTCGAAGGAGGCCGAATTCTGCTGTGGCAGATCGCGATAACCGCGGGTTACGGTGGCTCCGGATACCTGCAGCCGCCCCACCTCGCCGGTGGTGAGCACTTGATCCGCGTCGTTCACGATCCGGATCCGGCATCCCGGAATCGGCGCGCCGAGATGTGCGAAGGTGTCCGAGCGGGAGACCGCGCTGCGGAATCGCGGCGAATACACCACGCCGGAGCAGGTTTCGGACATACCCCAGACCGGAACCATGGTGTCGGCGGCGAGGCCGTGCGGGGCCAGCGCGTCCAGGAATTCGGCCGCGACCTCGGGTGCGATGGCTTCTCCGGCGTTCAGTGTCATGCGCAGTGCGGAAAGATCCCAGCTGCGTTCCGGAGCCGCGCCGACGGCCTCGCTGACCAGCCCGAACGCGAAGTTCGGCGCCCACGTGCTCGTCACCCGGTAGCGATCCACGCAGTCGAGCCAGCGCAGCGGATCGGCGAGGATCCAGTCGGTCGGGGCGTGGATCTGATCGACGCCGTGGTAGACGTCGCGCAGATGCCACATGACCACGCCGCCGACGTGGTCCAGCGGCATCCAGTTGAACGAGACGTAGGCGCCGCTGAAATCCTCGACGGTGCGCAGGGATTCGCCGCGCCGGAGAATATTGCCGTGCGTCAGTTCCACGCCCTTGGGTGCGCCCGTGCTGCCGGAAGTGAACATCAGCAGGGCCACGTCGTCGGGGCCGAGGTCGGGCAGCTGTGCTGACCGGTGGGTGGCCGGATCGGCGGGGCCGCGCGAGAACGCCTCGATTCCAATGGCGCGCAGCGCTTCCCCATCCGGGGTGCGCCAGGCGCGCAACGCGTCGTACTCCTCGCGCCCGGCCAGCACGACCGGCTTTCCCGAACTCTGCCAGACGCGCAGGAACCGGTCGCGCGCCGGACTCGGCACGGCGTAGTCGACGGGTGCGGCGACGGGTGCGGCGACCAGGCCCGCCAGCAGGCATGCCCATACGCCGACCAGAAAATCCTCGGTATCGCGGGACTGCAGGAGCAGCGGGTCGCCGGTCCGGCTGCCGCCGTCGCGCAGGGCCGTCGCCAGAGCGGTTGCCCGCGAGAGCAATTCGCCATAACTGGACACGGTCTCGGAGCCTGTCGCGCGCAGGTGACGGATGCTGCCGGCGCCACCGGCGGCGGCCGCCAACGCCGCGCCCAGGGACGTCCAGCGCGGTTCGGGTTGGGGGCCGCCGTCGGACAGCGCGGGGCCGGTTCCGGTGACGCCCGCACCGGTCGTCGCCGGTGCCGTGGCCGGGACCGCCATGCGGCGCAGGGGCGGCGCGGGCGGTTTGCCGGTGGTCGCGGTGGCGGCCCCGGCCGCGGTGGCCGCGGCGGTGATGCGTTCGGTTTCCACCGCATCGAGGACAGGAAGGCGTTGCAGTGCAGCGATATCGACGCACCCCTGCGCGTCGAGCGGCAGTGCGCCGGGGAGGGTGACCACGGCATTCGGGACCAGCGCACGCGGCACGCGCTCGTCGAGCAGACGCAGTACCGCCCGCCCATCGATGGCCGTGTTCCGCGAGACGTAGGCGACGGTTTCGCGCAAGCCCGCGGCATCGGCGCGATCCAGCACGGCGGCCTCGCGCAGCTGCGGCAGGCTGAGCAGGGCCTCGCGCACCCGGGCGGCGAGCACCGGCGCGCACCCGGTCCAGACGGTGGTGTCGGCGCGGTCGGTGTCGATGCGCAGCCGAGTGCGGGTGAGGCTGCCGCGCAACCCGGTCGGCAGGTCGTCGATGTGAATCGCGCCCCGGAAGCCGTGCGGCACCACCGCGCCGAAGTGGTCCCGCACGGTCACCTCGGCGGGGCTGCTCGCGCTCGCATCGGCATCGACCCGCAGGTACCAGCCGCGGGCCTCGTCGCCGTAGACGGTGTGCGTGTGGACGGGTGCGGCCACGGACTCGCCGACGACGATGGCGGTGCCCTCGAAGCCGGACAGTTCTGCGCCGGCGCCCAGCGCCACATCCGCGTCGCCCGGGGTCGCCGTGTCGTTGATCCGGCCGAATTCGCTTGCTGCCCACAGTATATCCGTCGCATGCGCGGCGTCGCCGAGCCATACCGACTTCCTCGAATCGCCGGGGAACCACTTCCGCATGGTCCGCACCTGTGCGTCCACGGTCGCGCGGTTCAGCAACACCCGGCCGCCCGGCGCGGTCGCGAGGACCGCGGGCATGTCGGGGGCCGGATCGACGCGAGCCGCTGGGGCATCGGCTGCATTCGGGATGGGTTCGATGCCGTCGAGCACGGCGGTGTGAGTGGTGTCGAGTCCGAATGCGGTGTCGCTGGGTGCGGGCAGGCGCCGGGCTCCCGGTGCCCGGAAGCCGACGGTGAACCGGTTGCCGGCCCGGTGCCGACGGTCGACCGCGGAGATTTCCTGTGCCAGTGCGATATCCGAGTCACGGGGGTCCAGCGGCAGCCATACGCCGCCTCGGCCCAGGGTGGCGAGTGCGGCGATCAGGACGTCGCTGGAGCGTGGGGTCCCGGCGGTCGCGACTACATCGCCGGGACGCACACCAGCCTCGTGCAGCACGCTCTCGTAGCGCTCTACCGCAGTGCTGTAGGGGCCGAAGGACAGGTCCGGCAGGGGTTCTCGATCCACCGGGTGTGCGGTGCGTACCGACTCGGCGGGCAGGGCGAGCCGATCGATCTCGAGATCCGGTGCGGCACAACCACTTCGTAAGAGCATGGTGAAGGCGCGGGCCAGCCGGTCGGCGGTGTCGGCGTCGAACAGGTCGGTGCTGTAGACGAGGGCCGCGTGCAGTCGGTCGGGGCGTTCCCAGACGTGCAGTTCCAGCTCGAACCGGGTCGAGCGTTCGTCCTCGTCGATGCGCACCACGTCGAGGCCGGCGAAGCGGACGCGCGCATCGGCGAAGTTCTGCAATGCGAACAGCAGGGGGAACGTCACCTCGCCGGTGTCCTGCCTCCGCCGCAGGGCCGGCACGATCTGCTCGACGGGCGCGTCCTGGTGGGCGAATACGTCCATGGTCGCCGCGCGCACGCGGGACAGCAGGGCGCGGAAGGTCGGCTGCCCGCTCAGATCGACCGGGATGGGCAGCGTGTTGACGAACAGGCCGATCAGATCGACGATCTGGGGATTGTCGCGATTGGCCAGAAGGGTTGCGGCGGTCACGTTGTCGCAGCCGCCGCCGGCCCGCGAGACGGTCGCGGCCCACGCGGCCAGCAGCACCATGTACAGCGTCGCGCCGTCGCCGCGGGCGAGCCGGCGCGCGGCGTCGGCGACCGTGGCGTCGAGATCGAATTCGTGCCGCGCCCCACTCGAGGTGCGCGTTGTCGAGCGCGGCCGGTCGGTCGGCACGGTCGAATCGGCGAGTCCGTGCGGGAACAGGCCGCGCCAGTGCGCCAGCTCCGCATCGAGTGCGGCCCGATCGGCCCGGCCATGCTGCCATTCGGAATAATCGGCGTACTGAATATCCAAGGGAGGCAGCGTAATCGGGGTATCGGCCAGGCGTGCCCGGTAGAACGCGTCGAGTTCGCCGAGCAGAATCTTCAGCGATAAGCCGTCGACGACGATGTGATGCACCACGATAGCCAGCAACCGGTCCTCGCCGCCGAGGTCGAGCAACACCGCTCGCAACGCACCCGGTTGGCCCAGGTCGAACGGCACGTCGATGAGGCCGCGCAGTACCTCGGCTACGGCGGGCCGGTGGACCAGTTCGGCATCGGCCGCATCGCTCGCCTCGACGCGGTGCCGTGCCAGTTCGAACCGGCCGCGCGAATGCACCCGCTGCTGGAGTTCGCCGTCCACTTCGGCGAACGAGGTGCGCAGCTGCTCCTGGCGGTCGATCACATCCTCGAACGCTCCGGCCAGCGCGTCGGCGTCGAGCGGACCACGAATCCGCAGCAGCAGCGGCACGTGATAGGACGGGTCCCCGGGATCGAGCCGGTGCAGGAACCACATTCGTTGCTGGGCGAAGGAGGCGGGGAAGTTCAGGGGCTCGCTCATGACCGCACCGCACGTCGCGCGCTGGGGATGATCACGTCCGCCGCCTGGCCCGCGCCGTTGTCCGAACGGGCGCGTTCGACCAGTTCGGCCAGGCCGGCGACGGTCAGATTGCCCGAGGAGAAGAACTGTTTGACCGAAAGGCTCACGCCCAGCTCCTTTCGCAGGCTGGTCACCAGCTGCATCGCCAGCAACGATTCGCCGCCGAGGTCGAAGAAGTCGTCGTCGGCGCCGACCTTGTCGATGCCCAGCACCGCCTGCCAGGCCGCGGCGATGCGACCCTGTAACGGTCCGTCCGGTTCGCGGTAAGGCACCGACAGGGCGGGCCGAGCGTTGAATGCCGAACCGCCGCCGAACATTCCGCGACCGGCCGGGGCCGGTCGCGAAGTGTCGGCGACGGTGTCGGTGCGGCCGCGCGAGCCGACGATCAGGGCGTGGTCCACCGGGATCGCGCCCTCGTAGGCATCGGCATCGGATTGCACTCGCACGTCGGTGAATCCCGCGCCGCGCAGCAATTCGGCCCACTGTCTCGGGGAGACCAGCGGCGAATGGGTGCGCAGCGAATCGGTGAAGTACCACCAACCCTCGAACAGACCCGCGGTCAGCATCGAAACCCGGCGCTGCTGAGCGGATTCCAGCAGCATCAGGGTGCCGCCGGGGGCGAGCAGCGAATGCACCTTCGACACCGTCGTGGCCAGCTCCGGGGTCGCATGCAGCACGTTGAACGCGAGCACCACGTCGAACGGCTCGGTGAAGCCCTGCTCCTCGGCGTCCGCGGTGACGTCCAGGACGCCGAAGCGCATCCAATCGTAGCCCTGCTCCCGGGCCCGGCGCTGCGCGGCGACGACGAACGAGCGCCCGAGGTCGGTGAAGGTGTACTCGACCGGGGCGCCGTGTACCGCCTCGGCTACCACCCAGGTCAGATAGCCCTGGCCCGCACCGACTTCCAGGATTCGCAGCGGCCGGTCGCGACCGGCGGCGAGTTCGCGCAGCGCCGAGCCGACCAGTCGGGTGTAGATCGCGACGTCGCTGTGTGCGAGACGTTTGTCGACCACATCGGTCGAGCGATCATCCGAGCCGTTGGCGAACATCACCTCGGTTCCGGCGATTTCACCGGTGCACACCTGGCGATAGCGAGCCGAGCAGTAGTCGAGAAAGGCGAGTTCCTCCTCGGCGCCGGGATAGCGGGTCAGCAGCGCGGATCGTTCGCGGTCGAGTTCGCCCGCGTCGCACGGCTTGTCGGTGATGCGCAGGCGATCGCCCTCGCGGACCGCGTAGCCGTCCGCGAGCAGCAGGGACAGCAGTGCGTCGAAGAATCGTTCGTAGGGCGCGACGAATTCGTGTTCCGCCGCGATCGCCGCCGGGTCGATCAGCGTGCCCGGCACGGTGGCACAACCGATTTCACGCAGGAACCGGCTGACGTAGAGCGCACACAGTGCCTCCAGCCGCGAATCCAGCCCCTGTTCGACGTGTTCCACCGGAATCCGCCGGCGCAGTTCGTATTCGCGTCGATCGAGATAACCGAACAGGTCGAATCGCCGCGTCGCGCTCCGGGCGGGCGGATCGATCCAGAAACGTTGGCGCTGGTAGGGATACCCGGGCAGGGTCACCTTGCGTGCGCCCGGAGAGCCGGTGAGTGCCAGATCCACCGCGCCGCCCCCGGCCCAGATGCCGGCGAGCGCTTGCAGCAGGACGACCCGGTCCTGGCTCTCGTCGCGGCGGTGCCGCATGGCCGGTGGCGCGACCGCGTCCTTACCCGCTTGCAGTTCGATCAGCCGGGTCAAGCCCCGCCCGGGTCCGGCCTCGACGAACAGCGGCGAATATTCCTGCGCCAGTGCGTCGATACCGTCGGCGAAGCGCACGGTCCGGCGGGTGTGCCGCAGCCAGTAATCCGGATCGGTGGCCTCGGCGGCGGTCAGCCAGGTGCCGGAGACGTTGGAGATCAACGGAATTCGCGGTGCGCTGAGCGAGACTGTCGCCAGAACCGCTGCCAGCGTGGGCAATTCGGGGTCCAACAGCGACGAATGGACCGCGGGCAGCGGCAGCCGGTTGACGTCGACGCCCTTGGCCTCCAACGCCGCCTCCAGCGCGGCGATCTCGTCGACGGGGCCGGATACCGTCGTGTGCAGCGGTCCGTTGACAGTGGCGATACTCAGGTTCCCGGAGAGGTATTCGACGAGTTCCTCGGTGCCGAGCAGGACACTGGTGGCGGCGCCACCCGCGCGGTCGAGCAGTCGCGCGCGCTCGACCACCACCCGGATCGTGTGCTCGAGACTCAGCACGCCCGCGAGGCACGCCGCGCTGTATTCGCCGAGACTGTGCCCGATCAGCGCGACGGGCGTGACGCCGTATCGGGTCAGGGTCGCCGCGAGCGCGATCTCGGTGGCGACGATTCCCGCGAAGGCGACCGCCGAATCGCCCGATTCGGCGAACCCTTCCGGATCGTGCAGATGGGCGACCAGGTCGACGCCGGTCAGCGGCTCGGCGATCGCGGCCGCGGCATCGATGACCTCGCGGAATGCCGGTTCGGATGGATAGAGCCCCAGACCCATTCGCGGGTAGGCGGTGCCGCCGCCGGGCAGTACGAGTACGACCGGACGCCCGGCGCGGGCCGCTACGGGCGTTGCGGCGGCGAGTGCGTCGCGGGCTTCCCCGATTCCCGAAGCGACGACGGCGGCGCGGTAGTCGTGGTCCTCGCGCCCGACGCGCAGGGTGTGTGCGACGTCGGCCAGGGGGAGTTGCGGGTTCGACGTCAGATGCCCCGCCAACTGCTCGGCGGCCTGCCCGAGAGCCTCCGGGGACCGGGCGGAGAGGGTGAGAACTTCCGGAACACAGGCACTTTCGAGGTCGTGCGCACGAGGCGCCCGCTGGGGTGCACGCCCGAGGATGACGTGGGCGTTCGTACCGCCGATGCCGAAGGAACTCACCGCGGCCGACTCCGGCAGGGTTTCGTCCCATTCGGTCAGCTCCGTGGCGACCCGGAACGGGCTGGCCGCGAGATCGAACAGCGGATTCGGCTCGGTGTAGTGCAGGCTCGGCGGTATGGCCCGATGCTCCAGCGCCAGAACGGTTTTGATGAATCCGGCGATACCCGCCGCGGCGTCCAGATGGCCGAGATTGGTCTTGACCGAGCCGAGCAGGCAGTAACCCGTGCGGTCGGTGCCGGTGCGGAACGCGTCGTCGAGCGCGCGCAGCTCGATCGGATCACCCACCGGCGTGCCGGTGCCGTGCGCCTCGACGTAGCCGATGTCTTCGGGCGTCGTCCCGGCCGCGGCCTGCGCGGCGAGGATCACCTCCACCTGACCGGGCGCACTGGGCGCACCGTAACCGGCCTTGCGGTTGCCGTCGTTGTTGACCGCGGACCCCTTGATCACCGCACGGATCGGGTCGCCGTCGGCCAGCGCGTCGGCCAGGCGCTTGAGTACCACCACACCCACGCCGTCACCGGGGAACATGCCGTTGGCGCCCGCATCGAAGGCGCGGCAGCGACCGTCCGGGGACAGCGGGCCGTCGGCGATCGCCTGATAGCCCTGGTGCGGATTGGGGTTCAGGGACGCACCGCCCGCCAGGGCCACATCGCACTGGTAGTTCAACAGATCCTGGCAGGCCACGTGGATCGCGACCAGCGAGGTGGAGCACGCGGTCTGCACACTCATCGCCGGCCCGGTCAGGCCCAGTTTGTAGGCGACGCGGGTGGCGATGCCGCCGGGGGAACTGCCCGAGGTGGCGGGTAGTGCGGCCATCGAATTCGCCTGGTCCATGACGTGCGGGTACACGTTCTCCAGGAAGTAGCGGCTCTGGCTGCTGCCCGCGTAGACCCCGATCCGGCCGTCGAAGCGGCCGGGCACCTGTCCGGCCTGCTCCAGGGCCTGATGGCAGCATTCCAGGAAGAGACGTTGCTGCGGGTCGATCAGTTCCGCCTCCGACGGTCGGTAGCCGAAGAAATCGGCGTCGAACTGGTCGATGCCGTCGACGGTGGAGGCAACCCGGACCAGCGCGGGATCGGCGAATTCGGCCTCGGTCCCGCCCGCGGCGAGAAATTGCGCGAGGGTGAATTCCCGTGCGCCCTCGCGGCCTTCGACCAGGTTGTCCCAGAAGGCCGCCAGATCGGATGCGCCGGGGAAACGACCGTCCATACCGATCACGGCGATCGCGTCCGCCTCGGGCCGGCCGGGTAATTCCTCGAATGCGTTGGTGCCGGTCATCTGAACTTCCTTCCGGGCGGTGGTCAAGCTGAGGACGGCGGCGTGAAATTCGCCGAGCAGGGATTCGGCGTCCTCGGCGCGATAGCGGCCGCGGTCCGCGACGACGCCGAGCCGGCGTCCCCCGCCGCTGTCGACGGATTCAAGAACGAGATCGAATCGCGCGGTGCCGAGATCGAGCGGGGTGAGGGTGGCGCGCACGCCGTCGAGGGCCAGTTCGCCAGCCAGTTCGCCGCGCGCGGAGAACACGGCGTCGAACAGCGGGCCGGTGTCACCCGGCCGGGCCGCGCGCTGGTCCGCCACCACGACGTCGAACGGAACCCGTTGGTGCGCATAGGCTTCGATACTCTTCGCGGCGGTCTCGGCGAGCGGATCCGGTGCCGCGAGGTCGATGTCGACGAGGACGAGGTTGCCGAAATTGCCCAACACCGATTCCGCGCCCGGCGCACCGCGGTCGATCACCGGCACGGCCAGTACGACGGTGTCGCGGCCGGTGCGTCGCCCGATCGTCATCGCCGCGGCGGCCATCAGCACAGTCGTATCCGAAATACCCTGCATGCGTGCCGTTTCGGTGATCGCCTCCCGATCCGGTGCGGTGAGCTCCCGGACCGCTCGCCGACCACCGCGAGGCGGGAGGGGCGAACCCGGACGGGCCCGCAGCGCACGCGAACGCCAATACTCGCGGCCGGCGATGTACTCCGCGTCCCGCGAACCATCGGCCTCCGCCAGCGCGTAGTCCAGATACCGGCCCGCCGGTGCGGTCATGGTGATTTCGCCGTCGCGCCGCGCGCGGTAGGCCGCGGACAGATCGCCGAACAGAATGTCCCAGCAGTTGTTGTCGAATGCGATGTGGTGCAACGTGATCCACAACATCCAACCGCCCGCGGTCTCGTCCCGGGCCAAGCCCGCCCGGATCGGCAGTTCCGTGCCCAACTCGAACGGCCGCAGCGCCTCGGTCCGGGCATGGGCAAGCGGGTCCGGGGCGCTGATTCGGACCACTTCGAAGGGCTGAACCGCATCGGCCCGAGGGTGAGCGGACGGGTCGGGATTTCCTCTGCCCCCCGGCCGGAGGGCGTCGGCCGCCCGGAGCCGGGTCGTCCGATCGGTGCCGGCGGTGTCCATCGCGTCGAACGGCTGGGTTGCCTCGGCGCGTGCCGCGTCGACGGGCCGGACTGCTCGGTTGTGGACAGAGTCGAGAGGCCACTCCAGGACATGCTGTGTGGGAGAGCCATTCGCGTCGACGCGGTAGACGGTTCGAAGTACGCCATGCCGGGCGACCACGTCCGACAGGGCCGCGCACAGGGCGTCAGGGTCCAGGGCGTCGTCGAACCGGATCGTCACCGCCAGATGATTGGCCGCGCGGCCGGGGGCCAGGCGCTCGGCGAACCACATGCGGAGCTGGGCGGCGGACAGTGGTCCGGTATCCGATGCGGGTGTGTCGTCGGCGATGGCCGGGGTTGCGCAGATCTCCGGTGCGGGCCGGTCCTCGAGTGCGCGATGTGCGGCTCGCTCGATCGCCGGGCCCGCGTGCGCGCGTAGCTCCCGCGCGCAGGTCTCGACGTCGATACCGGCCAGCACCGCCCGAGCGGATACCTGGCAACCGGTGAGTTCTCGCCGTAGTCGAGCAAGAATCCTGGTGGCGGACAACGAGTCTCCGCCGAGAGCGAAGAAGTTCTGGTGCGGGCCGACCTGATCCAGGCCCAGGACATCGGCCCAGGCGGTGGCGATCACCGTGGTCAGCGCCGAGTCCGCGGCGCGATCCCGATTCTCCGTCGTCGACTCGCTCAGGGCCGCCTGACCGCGTGCGGTCAGACTCGCGCGATCGACCTTGCCACCCGCGGTCAGCGGCAGCGCGTCCAGGACCAGTATTCGGCTGGGTACCAGGTATCCCGCGATGCGATCGAGCAGATGGGCACGCAACGTCCGCTCATCGGCATCGGACACCACGTGGGCGATCAGCGCGCGATGTCCCGGGCCGGGCGTCTGCGGCACCGCCGTGACGACGGCGTGCTCCACGGCCGGGTGACCGCGCAGCGCCGCCTCCACGGCCGAGGGTTCGACCCGGCGGCCGCGCAACTGGACCTGCGAATCACGTCGGCCGATGAACTCCAGGGTGCCGTCCGGTCGACGTCGGCCCAGGTCGCCTGTGCGATAGAGCCTTTCGCCGGTGCCCGGATGCCGGACGAATCGTGCTGCGGTGAGTTCCGGATCGCCCAGGTACTCGCGGGCCACACCGATTCCGCTGCAACACATTTCGCCGACCACCCAGTCCGGGCATTCGAATCCGCGCTCGTCGAGCAGGTGGTAGCGCGCGCCCGGGATGGGCTTGCCGTAGGGCACGCTGATCCAGTCCTCGTAGTCGGCCGGATCGCCGACACGATGCCAGATGTTCCACAGGGTCGTTTCGGTCGGGCCGCCCACGCTGACGAGTTCGGCGGCAGCGAAGACGGCGCGATAGTCGGCGGCAAGCTCGAGCGGAAACCAGTCTCCCCCGAGGAAACTCATCCGCAGGGGGACCGCGCCGCGGGCGGCAGCCGGGTTCTCGCGGTGGTAGTCGAGCAGCATACGCATCATCGCCGGTACCGAATTCCACAGCGTGACACCGTGTTCGGACATCAGCGTCAGCCAATGTTCCGGGTCGGTGCGCCGGGTGGCGTCGGGCACCACGACGCAGCCGCCCGCGCCCAGCACGCCGAACACGTCGAAGAGCGACATGTCGTGGTGTAGCGCCGTCACCGCCAGCGAGCGATCAGCCGGGCCGAGGCCGAAGGTGCGTGCCGTAGCGCGCAGGCAGTTGACGACGCCGCCGTGCTCGACCGCGACGAGTTTGGGTTCGCCCGTCGATCCGGATGTCGGCAGCAGATAGGCCAGGCTGTGTGCGGTGGTCGCGGTTCGCGGAAGTCCGAGTCGCGGCGAGGAGGCGAGCCGGTCGACGGCCACCGTCGGCGGTGCGCTGTCCGGCAATACCCGCTCGGTCGCGGTATCGGTCAGCAGCGCGATCGGATGCGCCCGGTCCAGCAGGGCGGCAATCGATGCGGCGGGCAACTCGGGATCGATGGGCAGATAAGCCATTCCGGCGCACAGCACTCCGACCGCAGCCGCGATCTGTTCGGGCGATTTGGCCATGACGATCGCGACGATCGGTTCGGACGCATCGGGTTCCGGCGACACCTCACGCAGCCACCACGCGATAGCGGCCGCTCGGGCGTGCAACTGCGCGTAGCTGAACTCGCGTCCGTCCGCACCACGCACGGCCGGAGCATCGGGACGCGCCCGAACCTGCTCCAGAAAATCGTTGTGCGCCAGTTCGGAATCTTCGATGAGTGACGAAAATTCCTCTCGCACAGCTCGATCAGGAACCTGCCCGGTGCGCCGGAGGTGATCGGCGCCGCGTCCGGCCTGCCCGTCATTCGGGTGCGTACCGCCCAGGCTGGTGGAGTCGCTGTCGCGCCGCGCCCGTACGTCATTCGTGGACGTGGTGTCGAGGACGACGGGATCGAGTCCGATCGGATCCGTGCTACGCCAGTGGTTTTCGTCGTTCGCGAGATTGCGCAGCAGAGCCGACCAGGCCGTGAACATCGCCTCGATGACGCCGGGCTGCAGGACATCCCGCACGTAGTCCCAGTTGATGTACAGATCGCCGAGCCGTTCCTCGAGCTGCACGTCGAGATACACCTGGGGCGTGGAGGTGATGTGACAGACCGGCTCCAGGGCGCGCACCAGCGCCGAATCTCCCTTGGAGAAGGCCAATGTGCTGGTCAGCACCACGGGCATCAGCACGGGACCGTGCTCGACGCCGTGCAGTTCACCCAGCCGCCGCAGCAACTCCGTGCCGCTGATCGCGCCGTGCTCCAGCGCCTCCCACATCCGGCGCTGTGCCCGGAAAGCGAAGTCGGCGAACGGTTCCCGCTCGCTCGCGTCGATATCGACCAGGGTGAAGGTGGCGAATTCGCCGGCGACGTCCTGCACGCCGTCCAGCAGTTCGTTGCGGCCCATGCGCGGAACGTTCAGCGTGAACCGTGGTGTGGCGCTCCAGTGCGCGACGACCTGCGCGAAGGCGGCGACCATCAGCCCGCTCGCGGTGAGCCCGTGCTCGGTGGCGCCGGCCTGCAACCGGGACCAGGTCGACGCGTCCAGACAATCGTCGAGCCGATCGAAGCGGGGATGGGTCACCGATTCCGGTTCGCGTCGCACCGGAAGCTGCGGCGGGCCGGGCAGGTCCGGCAGCACCCGCGCCCAGTATTCGTTCGCCTCGACGATGTCCTCGGGATCGGTGAATTCCTGTGCGGCGAGCACATAGTCACGGAACGAACAGGTGAGGGCGGGCGGCGTCGCGCCGGGATCGTCGTAGAAGACCGACAGATCGCGAAGCAGCACATGCCAACTCGCGTAATCCAGCGTCAATCCGTCGATCCCGACGTGCAATCGGGCATGTACCTGGTGCGCCCGGCCGGCATCGGCCAGCAGTGACAACGCCATGCCGAAGATCGGATACCGGTCGCACGCGCGCACCTCGTGCGCCATCGTCTCGCGGATGGCGGCGAGCTGCGCCGCAGCGGCCGACTCGTCGAGTCCGCGCAGGTCCCGCAGGGCCAGACCGGAATCGGGCACCTCGGTCAGGATCCGCTGGGTGGCGGTGCGCGGATCCACCACGGCGCGCAGCATGTCGTGGCGGTCCACCACGCGCGCCCAGGCCGTCGCGAAGCGGTCCGGGTCGAGCACGCAGCGGTATTCGAGATACGCGTGCGTGGAGACGTTTCCGAGCGGATAGAAGTCACCGCGTCCGATGAGGTAGGCCCGCTGGGTGTCGGTCAGCGGGAACGACTTGTAGCGTTCGGTCGTCATCTATTGTTCCTCCGGCGTGCGGCGGCCGCTCGCTGTGCGGTCTTGGCCGCCTCGGCGCGTCGCCGGGCCGCGGCGACCGCGTCGCTGTCGGCCCGCGCCTGGGCGCCGGACCCGTCCGCGTCGCCGATCCGCCGCGTGTCCAGGTGGCCGGCGAGCCGGCCGATCGTGGTGTGCTCGAACAACTCCAACAGCGCGATCTCGGTGCCGAACTCGGCGTCGATCAGGTTCTGCACGCGCAGCATGGCCATGGAATGGCCGCCCAGTTCGAAGAAGTTGCGGTTCGATCCGACCGATTCGACGCCGAGCACCTCGCACCAGATCCGGGCCAGCCTCAGCTCGGTGTCACCGCTGGGCGCGATGCGGTCGGCCGGATCTTCCTGCGGCGGAACAGCCGAGGCGGCCAGACTTTTTCGGTCGACCTTGCCCGCGTCGGTGAGTGGAATCCGGTCCAGGACGGTGACGCCGCGCGGAATCATGAAGGGCGGAACCCAGCGGGTGAACCACTGCCGCAGCGAGCTCACATCGCACTGCGCACCGTCCTCGGGTTGGCAGAACGCCGCGAGTTCGCCGTCGGAATCCAGGACGACCGCGGCGCGGCGCACGTCCGGGTGACGCAGGGCCACCGCCTCGAGTTCCGGCAGTTCCACCCGGTGCCCGTGCACCTTGACCTGGTGATCGGCGCGGCCGCAGAACTGTAGTTCGCCGGACGCGGTGAACTTCGCCAGATCACCGGTCCGGTAGAGGCGGGTGCCGGGTAGTCCGGAAACAACGTCGGCGACAAAGGATTCCGCGGTTCGGCCGGGCGCGTTGACATAGCCGCGACCCAGCGGCAGGCCGCCGATGTACAGCTCGCCGACCATTCCGGCCGGGACGGGACGCATCCGGCGATCCAGAACGTACACGCGCGCACCGGGATTGGGTGTGCCCATGGTGACAGCCCTACCCGCGCTGCCCGATTCGCCCGACGGCGTGTACCGGCGGCACGCCACTCCGATGGTCGCCTCGGCAGGGCCGTACCCGTGGAACATGGTCGCCTCGGGGAAGGCGGCGGCGAATCGCCGGTACAGCTCGTCGGTCAAAGCCTCACCGCCACACCACACATAGCGCAGCGAGCGAGCCCGGGTGGCGCTGTCACGGCGATCGAGGATGAGATCGAGCATCGAGGCCACGACGTAGAAGAAGGTGACCTTGTCGCGTTCGATCACTTCCAGCAGATGTCCGATATCGGCCTCGCGTTCGGGCGTCACGATGGCGAGCCTGCCGCCGACCGTCAGCGGCAGGAAGATCTCGTTGATCGAGATGTCGAAGCCCAGCGGCGCCTTGAACAGCACGGTGTCCGAAGGCCCGAATCGCAGCACATCCCGCTGCCAGCACAGCCGGTAACCGATGGCGCCGTGCCGGATCATCACGCCCTTGGGGGTTCCGGTCGAGCCGGAGGTGAACATCACGTAGGCGAGCTGTTCCGGGGCCACCGTGGGCAGCGTGTGCGCACCCGGTTCGCCCGCGGCGCGGCTATCGATCACCGAGATACCCGGTGGCACAGCATCTGTCGTTTCGGGATCGGCGATCATGAGCGATACGCCCGCCTGTGCGAGCACCTGTCGGCGGCGTTCGGTGGGCCAGGTCTCCTCGACCGGCACGAATGCCGCGCCCGCGCGCATCACCCCCAGCAGCGCGACGACGTAGTCGATACCGCGCGGCAGCGACACCGCGACGATCTGCTCGCGCGCCACGCCCGCGTCCAACAGTCTGCGGGCCAGGCGTTCGGAGGCCGCGAGCAGTTCGCCGTAGGTGATCGTCGTCGAACCGGTGGTGATGGCGACCGCCGCCGGATCGCGCCGCGCCGCGGCGAGCACCAGTTCGGGTACCGCCGGCGGGCGGGCGCCGCGCGGAATTCCGGTGCTCGAGACATCGGCCGAATCCGGATGCGCCGCGCCGGTCCACCCCGTGTACAGCAGTTCACGCTGCGCCGCCGGCATGATCGACACCTCGGTGATCGGCGAATCAGGTTCGGCGGCAACGTGTTCCAACGCCGCAGTGATCGCCTCGGCGATGCGGGCGATGGTTTCGACGGCGAAGATGTCCAGTCCGCCGGTCACCGCGCCCCGGATGCGGCCGTCCTCCTCCCAGACGTTGCACACCAGATCGAATCGCGCCGTGTCGACCCGGTCGACGATCGGCTCGCCGACCACGTCGCCCATGCGCAGCGGTCGTACCGGCTGCTGGCCGATCACCATGGCCTGCGGGATCGGCGTCCGGTTGGCGACGGCGTCCCAGCCCAGTTCCGCGACCAGTTCGTCGAAGGCCACCGGCTGGTGCGCCAGCGCCTCGCCGATGCTGTCGCGCACCTGGGCGAGCAGGACGCCGAAGGTGAGGTCGGGTGCGATGCGCTCGCGCAGCAGGACGGTATCGGCGAAGCAGCCGACCGCATCGCGTTCGGCCGCGTCCAGGCGACCGTGGGTGACGGTGCCGGTCAGGATGTCGGTCTGCCCGGTGAGCCGGTGCAGCACGGTGATGAACGCGGCAGTGACGAGTGCGAAGGTGCTCGCGCGCCGACCCCGGGCGAGTGCGTGCAGTGCGGCCGAGGGATCGGCGGCGATGTCGAAAGTGTGTGCGTGTCCGGCGAATGTGGGCGTCTCCGGACGCGGACGATCGACGGGCAGGTCGAGCACGGCGGGCGCACCCGCGAGACGTCCGCGCCAATAGGCCAGTGCCGCAGAGCGTTCGGACCGCCTTGCGGGGTTCTCGCGTCGCAGCATGAGATCGGGGAACTGCGCTACCCGGGCGGGCAGCCGCGCGGCGCGCGCCTCGAGTTCGGCCGCGTACAGCTCGGCAAGTTCGGTGTGCAGAACGGCCACGCTCATACCGTCGGCGATGCTGTGGTGCGCACACAGCAGCATCAGGTGCGGTCCGCGCGGATTTCCGGCGGGTGCGAAGGCCAGCCGCACCAGCGGGCCGGCGCCCAGGTCGAACGGAGCCGCGTCCACCTCGGCGATCCATTGTTCGGCGGCGCGGTCGTCGCGGTCGCGAACGGTCAGGATGTCGACCGTGTCGTCCACTTCGCCGACGACGGCGAACGGGGTGTTCTCGTGCACGACGAACCGGGTTCGCAGCGCGGCGTGCCGGGCCAGCAGTCCTTTCGCCGCGCGCCGCAGCGCCTCGACGTCCACGGTGCCGCGCAGCCGCATCGGAAATCCGATGTTGTAGGCGCTCGAGGCCGGGTAGAGCCGCATGAACAACCACATCCGCCGCTGTGCCGCGCTGAGGGGTATGCGCATGCCCGGCTGCCGTGCGGGCGCGTCCTGGCTGGTCCCGTCCCGCTCACGGGCATCGATCAGCGTCGCCAGATCAGCGGGAGTCGTTGCTTCGGAGAGTAATTCGCGGATCGACAGGTTCACGCCGCAGGCTTCGCGCAACCGGTCGACGATGCGCGCGGCCAGCAGCGAATGACCGCCCAGATCGAAGAATTCGTCATGGACGCCGATCCGGTCGAAGCCGAACTCCGCGGCCCAGATTCGCGTCACCGCGGCCTCGGTGGCCGAGCCGGGCTCCGCATAGGGCGGCAGCGTGATCGGGCGGGGATGGGCGGTTTCCGGGTCCGCGGTCGCGTATCCGGTCGCGTCGGGATGTCCGGTCGCGCCGTGCGGTCCTGCCGCGCTGAGCTGCCCGGTCGCATCGTGGTTTCCGGCTCCGCCGAGATATCCCGTCTCCGGTGCGGATGCGGCCCAGCAGCGTTGGCGCAGATACGGATGACCCGGCAGGGCCAGCCGGACCGGAGCGTGCGCGCCGCGCAGAGCCGCCGGATCGTATTCGGGGCGGTCGTCGAGCCAGGACCGGCCGACGGTACGCAGCGTCGCGAGATATTTCTCGGCGCTGAGGGTATCGACACCGATGCCGGTCGAGGCATCCGCCGCCGACGCGTCTGCCACGGATACGGTGAAGTTCGAGGACTCGTACGATTCCTCGCGCAGTACGCGTTCGGCGTCGGCCGCATCGGTGACGATGAACGCGGCCCGCACCGGATGGGCCTGCCGACCGGCCTGCAACGTCCACGCGAACGCGCGTAGATCCGTCTCCCGTTGTGCGGCAAGGTAATCGGCCAATTCCCTGCGCATTTCGCGCAACTGGACGGCACTTCGGGCGGACAACGTCAACAGTTCCGCGGCCCGCGGCGGCGCGGCGGGCGCGCGGTGCGGGGCCTGCGCGAGGACGGCGTGGGCGTTGGTGCCACCCAACCCGAAGACGTGCACGCCGGCCCGTCGCGGGCGACCGGCCCCGTGCTCCGGCCAGGCCCGCAGGGCGCGGTTGACCGCGAACGGAGTGGCGTCGAAGTCGATGCGCGGATTGAGCGGCGAGCAGTTGATGCTCGGCGGTAGTTCGCCGTGGTTGAGCGAGAGCAGCACCTTGGCCACGCCCAGGGCTCCCGCGGCGGCCCAGGTATCGCCGATATTGGGTTTGTGCGTGCCGATCCACACGCGGTGCCCGCGATCGCGCAGCAGACCTTCGAAACCTTCGGTCAGAGCGGCGATTTCGATCTCGTCGCCGAGTGCCGTTCCGGTGCCGTGGGTTTCGAGGTAATCCAGGTCGTCGGCCTCGATACCCGCCACGCTCAGCGCCTCGGCGACAGCCTCGGCCTGCGCACCGGCGTCGGGTGCGGCGAATCCGGCCTTGCCCGCGCCGTCGTTGTTCACCGCGGTGGATTCCAGGACGCCGAGAATGGGATCGCCGTCGGCGATGGCATCGGCCAGCCGCCGCAGCGCCAACACCGCGACGCCGTCGCCGGGGGTGGTGCCGTCGGCGTCGGCGGAGAAGGCGCGGCAATGCCCGTCGGGGGAGTTGATCCCGCCCTCGCGGTACCGATAACCGGTGTACTGGGGCACGTAGACCGTCGCGCCGCCGGCCAGGGCCAGATCGGATTCACCCGCCAGCAGGCTCTGCGCGGCCAGATGCACCGCCACCAGTGAGGTCGCGCATCCCGCCTGCACGTTCACCGCTGGACCGCGTAACCCCAGCGACCAGGCGATGCGCGCGGCGAGGAAATCCTTGCTGTTGCCGAGCAGATGGTCCATGCGTGCGGCCGGATCGCGGCGCTCGCGCGGCAGCAGGTGGTGCTGATAGTACGAATCCGGGCCGGACCCGGCGAACACGCTGATCGCGCCGTCGAACCGGGCGGGGTCGATGGCCGCGGATTCCATTGTCTCACTGGCACATTCGAGTAGCAGACGCAATTGTGGGTCGGTCGTCTCGGCCTCGCGCGGGGTGAGGCCGAAACGGCCCGGATCGAACTGTTCGATGCCGTCGAGCACCGGGCGGGTGCGGACCAGCGCCGGATCGGCCAGCTCGGCCTCGCCGAGGCCGGACCTGCGCAGTTGCTCGTCGGTGAAGGTGGTGAGTGCCTCGCGGCCCGCGCGCAGCAACGCCCAGAACTGGTCGGGTGTCCGCGCTCCCGCCGTCCGCAGTGCCATGCCGACGACCGCGACGGCGTCCGCGCCCACCGGTTTCCCGTCCATCGATCCGGTCATGACGCGTCCGAGGCGGTGGCGGCGGTCAGGCGCAGCCAGGCCCGCAGCGTCGGCTCGGACATCATCTCGGCGAACCTCAGCCGGATTCCCTCGCGCTTGAGCAGACCCGAAATCTTCATCACGCGTACCGAATCCAGGCCCAGGGCCATGAGATTGGCGTCGGCGTCCAGAGATTCGGCGTCGGCCCCCATCGCTTCGCCGACCAATCCGCGTAAGAGATCGTCGCGGTTCGGCTTGTCGGACATCATATTTCTTCTTCCGTCGAGATTTTGTGCGTTAGTCGATCCGATGAGCCGCTCAATCGGAAGACCGTGGTTGCCGCCGCATGCGGTGCAGGAACGGGCAGCCGCCGGTGGGCGTGCCCGATTCGTTGTCGTCGGGGAGGAAGTACTGTCGCCATTCCCGGTTGTCCGGATCGCCGTAATCACCCAGTACCGACGATGGTTCGAGACCGTCGTCGAATGCGACCAATCTCTTGCGGATGCGTTTGCGCGCCAACTGTCCAGCTCTGGTGTCGGGTTTGATGTTCTCGAACACCCACTGCGGTTGGAAGGTGATGTAGAAGATCGGGCTGTACCGGCTGCGGCGGCGGACGTGCGCCGGATTGCTGCAGACCACGAACATCGGCGTGCCCTCGAAGACGTACTCCCACATGGGATCATCGGTCTCGGGCGGAATGTTCTCGGGCCACGGGACGGGGTCGCGGTCGTGCAGATCCTGCAGGATGTCCCAGAACGTCCGGTAGTACCCGGACAACGTATCGTCGGGTTCCCTGGTCCGGAAGAAGACGATCAGCGAGGTCTCGCGGGAGATGGTCCGGTATATCCCGAGATATCGCCGGAGAACGACGCGGAGTTCTTCACCTGCACCGGGATCGTAGAGTTCGTCGATGAATCCGAATCGCAACCCCTCGGTCAGCGCCCCACGCACCGCGAATGTGCACGGAAAACCGTTCTCGGGCAAGCTGATCAGGTCCAGCAACTCCGTGCCGTGCTTGATTCCCCATTCCGGCAGGGGGCCGAATGTCATTCGGCGCAGACGGTCGGATTCGGTTGGGCCGGTACCGCTTTCACCCTCCATCAGATGATCTTCTGCAATAACTCATCGGGAATGATGGGCTGGTGATATGTGCACACGCCGGACAACACGGTGGAGCCGTGCAGTCGTGATACCGGAATGAGAATCTTGTCGCCGGTGAACAATTCGATCTTGTGGGTGGCGTTGTTCCAGAAGTGCATCTGTCCCTCCTCGATCATCACCAGCCGATGTTCGTTGTGCACATGGGTGGTCGAGGTCTCCTCCTCGCTCTCCACGAAGGTGTCCAGATCGACGACGATGTTGTTGTCCGCGAGGTAGTGGGCGATCTTCTCGGCGTACTCCTGATGCAGTTCGATCTGATCGGCCCAGCTCAGCTGGGCGGCCAGATCCTGATGCCACAATCCGTGCAGCCGCTGCGCGGCGGCGAATCCGCGCCGGAAGGCGTGCGGTGCGTCCTCGCCGTAGGAAGTCACCAGGGCATCGAGGACTCCGGGCAGGAATTCGTCGAGGTCGACCGACCAGCCGATGCCGAGGTCGAATCCGGCGAAATTCGTCTCCGCCGGCAAGCCGCGCTCGAGGATCGGCCGCAGCGCGGCGGTGTCACGCTGTCCGGCTAGATGTGAAAACGCTGCCGCGCCAACGAGTTCGGGCAGCCGACCCGGATCGGCGGCCAGCGACAGCAGATGATTGCCCCGCGCGAGGGACGTGCCCAGCAGCAGTTGCCAGTGCCCGCCCGGGGTCTGCGACAGGCTCGCGGCTGCCAGCAGGTCGCGATAGGCGGCGCGGAGCGAGATCCACCGCTGATAGGAGCCCAGCAGTGCGGTTTGCAGCCCGTCGAGGTGACGCGGATATTCGCCGATGCCCGTGCGGCCGAGCGCCTCGCGCACGGCGGGGATGAAGCCGTGGTACTGCATGGTTACGAAGACGGCGGCTTCTCTTGTGCCGGTGAGCTTTTCGATCAGCCGCACGGCCTCCGGAGAGCTTTGCGACAGGCGCTGGGCGGTGGTTCGCACCAGCTCCAGCGCGTCCGCGGCACAGGTCTGCTCGCCCTCGGCGGCATCGTCGAGGAAGTCGAACAGGTGACGTTCCAGGACCGGACGCGCCAGCGCGGACCGCACCCGGTTCTCCCGGCTGTAGAAATCGGCGCGATCCCGGCCGACCGTATCGACGCCGTCGGCGGGCGCGATGAGGGTGGACTCGAGGTCGTAGATGTTGCGCAGCATGCGATGTCCGAGCAGGGCGCTCAGGCGCAGCGCGCGCTCCGGCGGCATCGTGTCGTGGTACTTGACCCAGGCCAGATCGTCGGGCCGCACCGGCCTGCGGTACGGGTTGCCGGGCGTGGTGAGTTCGCTCCATTCCGCGGCGCGGAATGCCGGATTCGAGGCGAACGCGACGACGATGGCGTTCGGATCGGTGGTGTCTGGGAGGTCCGGCAGTGGCCGGTGGACAGTGCCCACGTTCTCTCTATCCCTTCGGTCACAGGAACCCAGTACGGAACGAACCGCCTAAGGGAACCCTTAGTGAGGCAAGGCTACATTAACAATTTGGTGCGTCGGCGTCGAGACCTTGCGTGCTGTCACGCGAGGGAAACTGTTGTGGCGCAGGCGAATACGTGACCGCATCGGGGCATGCGGGGATGGCGCCACGACGAGATCGTTGCGGCGCTGCCAGTGTGGCGAGGTCAGAGCTTGGCGAATACTCCGTCGAACTCGGTCGGCAACCAGGAGGTGGTCCGTGCGGTCGGGAACCTCTCGGATGTCTTACTTAGGTAAGGCAATCCTATAATGGTCACCTGTTCAGGTAAAGATCGTTCCCGCGCAGCCGCCACGACCTGGCTCGCTGTTGCTCGCGCCAGAACCGGGCGTACTCGCCGTCTGCGGCGAAAAGCTCGGTGTGCGAACCGGATTCGACAACCTGACCGCCCCGCAGGTAGACCACGTGATCGGCATCGGCGATGGTGGAGAGCTGATGGGCGATGATGAGCAGCGTCCGGCCCCGGCCCAGTTCTCCCAGGGCCGCGGCGATCGCGGCCTCGTTCCGGGCGTCCAGGGCCGAGGACGCCTCGTCCAGCAGGACGATCGGTGCGTCCTTGAGCAGCGCTCGTGCGATCGAAACCCGTTGGCGCTCACCGCCGGACAGGATGTTCCCGCCCGCGCCGACCGGATTCTGCCAGCCCTGCGGCAGGCGTTCGACGATGGAATCGACCTGGGCCAGACTCGCGGCCCGGCGGACCTCGGCCTCGGTGGCGTCCGGCTTGCCGACGCGGATATTTGCCTCGAGGGTGTCGTCGAAGAGGTAGACGTCCTGCGGCACCAACGCGATTCGGTCCATCAGGTCCTCGCCGCGCAGGTCCCGCACGTCCACGCCGTCGACCCGCACGCTGCCCGAACTCGCGTCCCAGAACCGGGCCACCAGGTTCACGATCGTGGTCTTACCGGAACCGGATGGGCCGACCAGTGCGGTGGTGCTGCCCGCGGGCACGGCGATGTTCACCCCGGAGAGCACATCGACGTCCTCGCGGTAGCCGAAACGCACATCGCGCAGTTCGATCGCGTTCCCCGTGCTCGCGGCCTTCACCGACGATTCCGGTTCGGCCAGTTCGGGATGCGACAGCAGGGCATCGATGCGGCCCAGTGCGGCGGCCGAACCGCCGAGCATCAGCAGCGCCGTGGAGATCTTGCCGATCGGGCGCAGCGCCCAGATGCCGAAGACCGCCGCGGTGATCAGCCGCGCGAGATCGGGCGGCCCCACATGCCAGGCGCCGCTGCCGATCACGACCGTGACCGCGAGCACGATCACGAAGCCGAGCTGCACGCTCAGCTCGCCGACGTTGAGCCCGGCCGTGGCCCGCAGGATCTGCTTGTTCGTCGTCGTGTACCGGTTGTGCAGGGCTGTGGACAACTCGCCCAGGCCCCGGTCCTCGCGGCCGCTCGCGCGCAGCACGGGCTGGGTCTGCGAGAACTCGATCAGCCGGGCATTGGCCTCCGCGACCGCGGCGGCCTCGTCCGCGTCCGCCCGCGCGATCGGCCGGGCGACGGCGCGTTGCAGCGCCCACAGCAGCGGGAGCACGATCAGTACCGCCACGGCCACCGGCCAATTCAGGAACAGCAGGACCACCAGCACGATCGCGGGCGGGATCACCGTCTCGGCAATCGTCCTGAGCGCCATCACAACTCCCAGCGGCGCCTGCGAGCCACCGGTGACCAGCGCGGTCACCGATCCGGCGCTGGTCGAGTCGAACCAGCCCAGCGGCAGCGCGATGATCTTGTCGGCCAGTCGGGCGAACAATTCGCGCCGCAGCGTCGCGGCCACGTGCGTGCCGAGATGTTCCATGACGGCGTTGACCGCCCAGTAGCCCGCGACCACGACGGCGAGCGGGATCAGCCACCACCCGGCCGTGCCGGCATCGCGGCGCAGCAGCGCGAGCAGCACCGGAACGCACAGCGCCACAGCGGCTCCCTCGAGGACGGCGTTTGCGGCGCTCGCGGCGATGAGCAGCCGGACGCGCCGGCGTGCGGCCTCGCTGAAGATCCTGTCGAGAAGGGCGATCATGCGCGCGCTCCGATCGTGCTGGTCTGCAACTGCCACAGTTTCGCGTATTCGCCTGCGGCGTCGAGCAATTCCCGATGGGTGCCACGTTCGGCCACCGCGCCGTCCACCAGCACCGCGATCTGATCGGCGTGCACGACCGTGTGCAGGCGGTGCGCGATGACCAGCAGGGTGCGTCCGCGAGCCAGCTCCGAGAGCGCATCCTGCACCGCCGCTTCGGATTCCGGGTCCGCGTAGGCGGTCGCCTCGTCCAGGACCAGTACCGGGGTGTCGGCCAGCAACGTCCGCGCGATGCTCAGGCGCTGACGTTCGCCGCCGGACAGCGCGGCGTCCTCGCCGAGGACGGTGTCGTAGCCGTCCGGCAGCGCGAGGATGCGGTCGTGGATCTGGGCGGCTCGGGCAACGCGTTCGATATCCCGCGCGGTGGCGTCGGGGCGGGCGAGGGCGATGTTGTCCCGCACGGTCGCGCGCAGCAGCGCGACGTCCTGGAAGACGAATCCCACTGTGCCGTAGAGCCGTTGGGCGTCCAGTGTCGAGATCGGCACGCCGTCGATCTCGACACTGCCCTCGGTCGGATCGTAGAACCGTGCGAGCAGCTGACCGACGGTGGACTTGCCCGCACCCGAGGGACCGACCAGCGCGGTCATGGTGCCCGGCGCGAGTTCCAGATCCAGATTCCGCAGGACCGTGCGCTGCCCGTCGTAGGAGAAACTCACATTCCTCATCGAGACCCGCCGGGCGCCTTCGGCCGCGGGCAGTGTCGCGGGCGCGGCGGGCTCGTGCATCTCGGGGACGTCCAGGATCCGGCCGATGCGCTCGGCCATCGCCTGTGCCTTGTCCGGCATGGGCGCACCGATACCGAGCTTGGGCAGGATCAGGTGCAGGTACAGCGGAGTGGTGACGTCGAACAACGTCAGCCCCAGCAGCAGGAACGCGATGATGTTGACCGGCTCGGCATCCCACGTCGCCAGCAGCAGCGTCGCCAGGGCGAGCACGATCAGCGCGACCGTGCCCGGCGCGACGGTGGCGCGGGTGCATGCGCGCAGGGTCGCGATGTCGTCGGTCAGACTCTCGTCGGCGTCGGCGTAGTCGGCGGCCGCGCGCCGGAACCGCGCGTGTGCGCCGTAGGCGGCCCCCGGTGTGCCCGCGGTGTCGTCGGCGCGGTGGAACACCTTGGACACCGTGATGCCCTGGACGAGCTCGACCGCGGCCGAACCCATCTGCGCCGAGGCGCCCGCCACCGCCCCGTAGGCGGGAATGATCTTGCGGGTCAAGAAGTTTCGGATCAGTTGAGCGATGGTGACCAGGACGACCACGGCCAGCGCCGGCCGCCAGTCCAGCACGAACAGATAGACGACCACGGCGATTCCGGCGACCACGGATCCGGCGAGTTCCGGCTTGCGGTGGGCGACCTCCTCGTGCAGACCCGCGACATCGTCCTGAACGACGGCCTTGGTCTTGCCCGCGGCGTCGGAGGAGTACCAGCCCAGCGGGAGCCGGGCCAGGTGTCCGGCCAGCCGCATGCGCAGTGACAGGCCCAGGTCGGCGTCGGCGCGATGGGCGACGATCGAGGACGCGATACTGCACAGCGCACCCAGCACCAGTGCGACCGCCGCGACGAGTACCCAGACCCACAGATGTGTGTGCGAGGCGCCGCCCTCCAGGACGAGTCCGGCGATGTTCACCGTGGCGATGACCGGGACCACCGCGAGCGCGGCGGCCACTGATTCGGCGACTGCCGCGACGGTGACGGGCCCGCGTACCTGTGCTGTCAACGTAGCGACGCGCTGTCCAACGTCGTTGGCTACCATGGAAACTCCCTTGTGGTCACGAGTTGTCGCAGCTCGGGAATGCGGCAACGGTGCCGTACCGCTGTTCGCGTTCTTTGGTTAGGCTAAGCTTAACTCAAACATCGCGGCGTGGAGCGACGCCCGGTCACCAGGAGGAATCTCGTGCCGTCCATGCCCGGATTGCTGGCCACCCTCACCGAGAAATCTTTCGGCTATCGCGCGAGTATCGCGTCGGTCGAGCGGGTCTCGCCGAATTTCCGCCGCGTCGACCTGCGGGTCGAGCCGCTGAAGTCGGGTTGGAAGGCAGGGCAGGAGGTCCAATTCCGGATTGACAGCAACACCTTCCGTCACTACTCGGTGATGACCGTGGACGATGCGGGCACGGCGATCTCGGTGCTGTTCCATCTGGGCGTCGACGGCCCCGGCAGTCGCTGGGCCGCCGCGCTGAACACCGGCGACGAGGTGATCGTGCTGGGGATGAACACGCCCGCGCCGAAGCGGCTCGGTGATCGATACCTTTACCTGGGTGACGGATCCGCCGTCGGCGCGATCCACGGCCTCGCCGCGAGACAGAACGCGAACGGTACGGCGTCGGGTGCGGTCGAGGTGCCCGCCGAGGATCGCGAGATCCTCGCGGGCCTGCTGCCCGGAATCGATGTACTCCCTGCCGTGGCCATCCCCGGCGACGCGGTCGCCGACTGGCTCGAAGCGACCGCGTCGACCGAGGCCGGTTACGACGCGGCCGCCCTGTTCGGGCACGCGCAGTCGATCCAGCGTCAACGCCGAATCCTGTTGGACCGCACCGGTTTGTCGCGCAAAGCGATCACCACCAAGCCCTACTGGGCGACCGGCAAGGTCGGTCTGTGAGGGATCGAGTGCCGTCCGCTCGAACCGCGTTACTCGGGACGGCCGCGACACCACACGGGCTCGGCCCGCCATCAACGGCGTGATCGGCTCGGGGCGCGACGGTGGCGGACCGGCGATGAGGGGCCGATCCGCTACCGGCTCGTCGTTCGTGTTCGGATGAAAACCGCTGCCGATCGCTGTAGCGCACCGCGAGATTCAGGTCGTGCAGCACTATCGCCACGGTGCTGCCCGGCTCGGCGGACAAGCGTATGCTCGTCCCGGTCTCAATTATGAGCAATTGACTGCGCATTGAAAGAGAACTAATCTGCGCATCATGGGTCAGGCAATCGGAACAACCGGCACCCTTCCTCCCTTCCATCTCGCGATCCCGGTCCTCGACATCGAGGTCGCTCGCGAGTTCTACGGAAATGTGCTGGGCTTCCCCCGGGGCCGCTCCGACGAGAAGTGGACCGACTGGAACGTGCGTGGCCACCAGGTCGTCACCCACGAGGTCGGCGGCGATCCCGACGCGGCCGTTCGCGGCACCAATCCCGTTGACGGACATCAGGTTCCGGTACCGCACTTCGGTCTGGTGCTGTCCGTCGAGGAGTTCGGCGAATTGGCCGAGCGGCTGCGCGCGGCCGGCACCGATTTCGTGATCGAGCCCTACGTGCGGTTCGCGGGTGAGCCGGGCGAGCAGTGGACCATGTTCTTTCTCGATCCGTCCGGAAACGCGTTGGAGTTCAAGGCGTTCCGCAACATCGACCAGCTCTTCGCAGTCTGAGCCCGATGGCCGAGGACACCGCCGAGATCGCGGGCGGGGACGACACCACCGGTGACGGTGTACTCGCCCGCGACTTCCTGCTCCGGGTCGGCGAGCGCATCCGGGCCACCCGGATCGATCGCGGTCTGACCGTGCAGCATCTGGCCGACCTGTCCGGGGTCAGCCGGCGGCTGCTCACCCAGATCGAACACGGCCAGGCGAACCCGAGTCTCGTCGCCGTGACCCGGATAGCCCGCAGCCTCGGTACCGAGTTCACCGAGCTGATCGGCGCTGCCGGACCGGCCGAGAGTGCCGTGGAACGTGTTCCGCCCGAAAGGTATTCGCTGGTCTGGACCTCGCCCGCGGGCAGCTCGGCGCACCTGCTGGTCTCCACGACCGGCGTGCGCACCGCCGATCTGTGGTCCTGGACGCTGTCCCCCGGCGACAGCTACCGCGGCCTGCCCGACCCGCTCGGTTCCTTCGAACTCTTCCACGTCACCCGAGGCCACCTCAGCGTGCTCGCCGACGACGTCGAAGTGACCATGGCGGCAGGCGAATCCGGCCGCCTCCGCAGCGACCGCCCGTACAGCTACCACAACCACGGCACCGACCCGGTCGTCTTCCTCCGGACCGTCGCCCTCGCGGGCAACACCCGCACCCCCCGCTCCAGAGGCGACGATCGGTGAGGCCACATCCCGGCTGGACCTTGGCGCGCAGGTGATTTCGTGCCGCCGACGTGTACAGAGGCGTGCGTCGGGCCCTCGATCGTGGTGAGGCTGTAGGTGATCTCGGTTCGTCTGGACTGTCGGGGGCCGACGGGATCGGTGTCGGTCGCGATGTCCCACGGACCCCCGCCCGGGCCGGTTGTCCGGCGCCGTTCGCGTTCGCCGCGGGCTCGTCTGCCGGTGGCGGGCAGTGCGTGCGAGGCGGCGTTCGTGCGCGACACGATTCACCGACGATGCCGGTGACCTCGTGCCGCGGGCGGCCGATCGTCCCGCACGTCTCGCCGTGGCGCGACAGCGGGCGGCTGGTTCGAGCGATTCCGAACGCGTGCGGTCCCCGGCAGGACCGGCGGGCGCGCGGACGTGAGTAGTGTCGGTTGCGGACCGAGACTACGGAGGTACGGGTGGCGGGCGAGCGTGGAAGCGGGTGGCTGCGGGGAATCGGTGATCGGGTGCGGCGGATCATCGAACGGCCGGGCAGTGCGGATCTGCTGCGGTATCGGCCGGTGGTCGATGCGGCGGGCGAACTCGAGGACGAGTTCCGGGAGCTGTCCGCGGAAGGCTTGATCGAGGCGGCCCGGCAGGTGCGCGCCGAGCCCGATCGGCCGTTCGGGGCCGATGAGCTGGCGCGGATCTGTGCGCTGGGACGCGAGGCCGCGCGCCGGGCGCTGGACGAGCGTCCGTTCGACACCCAGTTGCTCGGTGTGGTCGGGCTGCTGCGCGGATACGTCGTCGAGATGGCCACCGGCGAGGGAAAGACCCTGGCGGGAGCGCTCGCCGCGGCCGGATTCGCACTGCGCGGCCGCCGCGTGCACGTGGTCTCGGTGAACGACTACCTGGCCCGCCGCGACGCGGAGTGGATGGGCGAGCTGTACGGGCTGCTGGGCGTGACGGTCGGCTTCGTGGATCAGCACACCGATCCGCAGCAGCGTAAGGACGCCTACGCCTGCGATGTGACCTATGTGCCGGTGAGCGAGGTCGGCTTCGACGTCCTGCGCGACCGGATGTGCACCGATCCCGCCGAGATCGTGCTGCCCGATCCGGACGTGGTGATCGTGGACGAGGCCGACTCGGTCCTGATCGACGAGGCCACGGTACCGCTGGTGCTGGCGGGCGCGATCGACCACGGCCACGCCGACATCGATGTCGCGCACGTCGTGCGCGATCTGGTCGAAGCGGTGCACTACGAGGTCGACGGCGACCGCCGCAACGTCTTTCTCACCGACGCCGGCATCGACCGCGTCCAGGGATTGCTCGGCGATGTGGATCTCTACACCGTCGAAGGAGCCGATCAGCTGACCCGAATCCAGCTCGCCCTGCACGCGCACGCCCTGCTGCACCGTGACGTGGACTATCTGGTCCGCGACGGCAAGGTGGAGTTGATCAACGCCGCCCGCGGCCGGGTCGCGCGGTTGCAACGCTGGCCGGACGGACTGCACGCCGCGGTGGAGGCCAAGGAGGGTCTGGACACCACGCCGACCGGCACGATTCTGGATTCGATTCTGGTGCAGGCGCTGATCGGCCGGTACCGCACCGTGTGCGGAATGAGCGGTACCGCCGTGGCGGTGGCCGATCAGCTCGCGGAGTTCTACCGGCTGGAGACCGGCGCGATCCCGACCAACGTACCGTGCATCCGCACCGACGAACCCGATCGGCAGTTCCACACCGAGGACGCCAAATTCGACGCCATCGTGGAATATGTGCGCTCGGTGCACGAGCAGGGCCGTCCGGTGCTGCTGGGCACCGCGAGTGTGGCCGAATCCGAGCGGATCGCCCGCACCCTGGTCGACGCGGGCATCGGCGGTGTGGTGCTCAACGCCAAGAACGACGCCGAGGAGGCTGGGATCATCGCGCGCGCAGGCGAATTCGGCCGCGTGACGATTTCCACCCAGATGGCCGGTCGCGGCACCGACATCCGGCTGGGCTCGGTCGACGGCGAGGATTATGAGCGGGTTGCCGAGCTCGGCGGGTTGTGCGTGGTGGGCGCGGGCCGCTATCACACCGGGCGGCTGGACGATCAGTTGCGCGGGCGAGCCGGCCGGCAGGGTGATCCGGGCAGTTCGGTGTTCTTCACCAGCCTCGAGGACGAGGTGCTGGTGGACCACGTCCGGCCGGTGCAACCCCGGAAGGTCGACGAGGACGGCCGCGTGCACGACGCTGACGCGCAGCGCGCCATGGATCATGCCCAGCGGGTCGCGGAGGGCGAACATCTGGCGACGCACCGCAACACCTGGCGCTACCACCACCTGATCACGATTCAGCGCGACGAGGTGCTGCGGCATCGCGCAGGGGTGTTGCGAGACGGCTTGGCCGCCGAGCGAATCCGGGAGTTGTGCGGCGAGCATTACGAAAGTTCCGAAAAGGAGGCGGGAGAGGCGGCCACCGCCGAGGCCGCCCGGCTGATCGTGCTGCACCATCTCGATCGGCGCTGGAGCGAACACCTGTCCTATCTCGCCGATGTGCGCGAGGGCATCCACCTGCGCGCCCTGGGCCGGGAGACGCCGATCGACGAATTCCACCGCATCGCCGTCGAGGAGTTCGGCACCTTCCTGGCCACGGTGTACGACCGGGCCGCGGATGCCTTCGATCGGGCCGAAATCACCGCCGACGGCGTGGATCTCGAATCGGCCGGAGTCGAGGGTCCCTCCTCCACCTGGACGTATCTGATCAACGACAACCCGTTCGGATCACATGAGCGGCGCTTCGCCGATTATGTGGGCGGCAAGGTGCGCCGGAGCGCGGTCGCGCTGGGTCTGCGGGAGTAGGGCGCGCACTCACCGCCGGTACGTGGGGCGGCGTTATTTGCCTTGGGCAGAAGGGATTTCAGCGATCCGACGATCGAACGCGGCGCGGGTCGGATCGGGGAGACCAGGGTGTGACCGCGCGCTGCGTCGAAGTGTCGCCCCCGTCCGGGAACCACATGCGGATCGACCGGGTGGGATGTACGGCCGGCGGACCGACTCCGGCGCCGCGGATAGTGGTCACCGATCTGCCGCGTGCCGGTGACGGTGAGCGTGCCGAACGCTATCGGCTCGTCACGCGGCAAGTCGTGGGTTTCGCCGCGACCGGCTACGCTTGTTCACCTGAGTCGGTCCGGCCACAGCGCGACCACCTGGTTCGATGCGGCCGACGCCGGAGTGTCCGAAGCGCGATGCCAGCTGTTCCCGGTGCAATGGGAGGAACCGTCCGGAATGGTGATGACGATCGAGCCGATGATGTACAGACCGGTGACGATGTCGCCGGACGAGCCGACGGGTACGAGCGCGTGAGCCCCGGCCCGCTCAATGCCGGGGAACCCCCGACGCTCGGCGGTGTAGGTGGTGCGATCACGCTGGTGGAGGGCAGTACGTTCTGCCTGTCCGATCGCGTGGGCGATGTCGAGCCCGGCACCTCGCACGGGCTGTTCTATCGCGACGCGCGGGTGGTGTCCCGCTGGGAACTGCGGGTGGACGGGCATCGGCCCGAACCGCTCTCGGTGCTGAGCCCGGAGGCGTTCACCGCGCGGTTCGTGCTGCGCCGCCCGCCGCGCGCCGGTGCGGCCGACAGCACTCTGCTCGTGGTGCGCGACCGGTTGGTCGCCGAGGGGCTGCGCGAGACGGTCACGCTGGAGAACCTCGGCCGCGAACCCACCGCCGTCGTGCTCGAACTGCACGCCGAGGGCGATTTCATGGATCTGTTCGCGGTCAAGGAGGGTCGCGGTGTCCACGGCCGCGCGGACGTCCTGGTCACCGATGACGAACTGGTGTTCACCGATCGGGCCGATCGGGCCCGCGGGCTGGCCGTCACCTCCTCGGAACTGCCGCAGGTGCTGCCCGGTTCGCTGTCCTGGCGGGTAGTGGTCCCGCCCGGCGGGTGCTGGCGGACCGAAATTCTCGCGCAGCCGACGATGGCCAATCAACGCGCCCGGCCGCCGGTGCGGCCCGGCGAGCACTACGGGGCCAGCGAACCCGGTCGCAAGATCGAGGCGTGGCGCGATACCGCGACGAAACTCACCGCGGGTGATCCGCTGCTCACCTCGGTCCTGCAGCGCACCGAGAGCGATCTGGGCGCGCTGCGCATCCACGACGACACCCGCGAGGGCCGCACCTTCGTCGCGGCGGGTGCGCCCTGGTTCATGACCCTGTTCGGCCGCGACAGCCTGCTGACCGCGTGGATGGCGTTGCCGCTGGACGTCGGCCTGGCGCTGGGCACCATGCAGCAGCTGGCCGAGATGCAGGGGCAGCGGGTGGATCCGCTGACCGAGGAGGAGCCGGGCCGGATCATGCACGAGATCCGTCGCGGCCCCGCCAGCGGTCAGGTGCTCGGCGGTGAGGTCTATTACGGAACAGTCGACGCCACACCGCTTTTCGTGATGCTGCTTGCCGAGGTGCGGCGCTGGGGCGCGGATCTGGAGGCGGTGCAGGCGTTGCTGCCCGCCGCGGATGCCGCACTGGAGTGGATCGAGCATTTCGGTGATCGCGACGGCGACGGTTTCGTGGAATACCAGCGCGCCACCGATCGCGGCCTGGCCAATCAGGGCTGGAAGGACAGTTTCGACGGAATCAACGACAGCGCGGGGCATTTGGCGCCGACGCCGATCGCTCTGTGTGAGGTGCAGGGCTACGCCTACGCGGCACTGACCGCGCGGGCGGAATTGGCCGAGGAATTCGGCGAATCGGCGACCGCGACCCGCCTGCGCGACCGGGCCGCCGAATTGCGCAGCAAATTCGCCGAGGCTTTCTGGATCCCCGAAAAAGGTTGGTACGCAATAGCTCTGGATCGCCACAAGCGCCGCGTGGATTCGCTCACCAGTAATATCGGGCACTGCCTGTGGTCGGGGATCGCGACCGACGAACACGCCGCGCGGATCGTGGAACAGCTGTCCACGCCGCAGATGGACAGCGGATTCGGTTTGCGCACACTGGCTTCGGGCATGGGCGCGTTCAATCCGATGAGCTACCACAACGGCTCGGTCTGGCCGCACGACACCGCCATCGCCGTCGCCGGACTGCTGCGCTATCGACACATTCCCGGCGCGATCGATCTGGCCACCCGGCTCGCCGACGGACTGCTGGACGCCGCGTCGGCCTTCGGTGGGCGACTACCCGAATTGTTCTGTGGTTTCCCGCGATCCAGATTCCCCGCCCCGGTGCCGTATCCCACCTCCTGTTCGCCGCAGGCGTGGGCGAGCGCGGCCCCGCTGCTGCTGGTCCGCTCGTTCCTCGGCCTCGAGCCCGACGTCCCCCATCGAACTCTGACCGTCCTGCCGCACGTCCCGGCCCGCTGGGGACGGGTCGAACTCACCGATCTGCGTCTGGGTGGAACGGTGCTGGACCTGGCGGTCGACGGCGATCAGGTGCGTTCGTCGAACCTTCCGCAGGATTGGAAACTCATCACCCACTGAGTGCGCGACGCCTGGTCACCAGCCGGTTTCGGTGACACCACCGCGCTGGTCGGGCTCCTCGACCTCGGTGAAGCCCGCGGGCGGTGGGTCGGCGGCGGGGACCGTCTCGGGGGCCGCGCTGCCGGGTCCGGTGGCCGCCTGGGCGTGTGCCGTCGAGCTTGTCGTGGGTGCCCAGCCGGACTCGGTGACGCCGCTGTCGTCGCGCCGGGGGAGGCGCTCCGCATTCTCCAAGGGAATGTCGTCCGCGGTGCCGGCGCGGCGCTGCGGCGAGTTCGGCGGTGCCAGTGAGACTTCGGGAGCCCTGGGCCGCTGCGAGATCAGATCGGGCATACCCTCGACGATTTCGTGCACCTGCGGAAAGCGGCCGCGCATATCCTGCAGCGGCGCCATGAGTTCGCTGCTCTTGCGAGCCAATTCCGCCGCGGCCTGCTGGGCCGCGGCGGTCACCGCTCGGGCGATGTCGGCATAGCTGAGATCGCGGACGCTGCCGTTGAACTTGGTTTCGATCACGGTGCCGTCGGCATTCACGGTCACCGTCACCCGTTTACCGCGTGCGGTGCCCGTCGCGGTGAGTTGGGTGCGGCGAAACTGCAGGTCTGCGATCAGCGCGAGCTGATCCTGGAAGGCCGCCCTGACCTCCGCCAGTTGAGCCTTCGCGAATTCGTTGGCCATCGTTGCCGCTGCGCGCTATCGGAAGCCGTCGGAGTTGCCCTGGTCGGTGTCGTCGAGATACTTCGCGGAGGTCTGCTGACCGTCGGCGTGACTTCCGGAATGGTCCGCCAACCCGTTGGTGATGGTGTGCAGCTGTTTCTGCGCTTCCAGATAACCGTTCTCCACCGCGAACTTGTATCCGTACACGTCCTCACCCCAGGGTGAGCCCAGGCCGTCGGCCTTGGACTGCAACGTGGTGAGCGCATTGGTGATTCGATCGCTGACGTGCTGCGTCTTCGCCGCAGCCTGCCGAAGTAGTTCCGGATCCACCTGAACTTTGCCCATGGCTGGCCCCCTCCGAACCCCGTGTACTCGAATGCCATTCGAACATAGCGTTTCCGAATCAAAGATAGCCGCCCGCCCGAGGCGTCGGCAAGCCGATTCCAAAGACCGTGTAGTCCAAGGGGTTCGGGGCTTGCGGTCGCGCCCGCTGTGTGTCACCGTGACGAATACCGGTGCTGCAAGGGTCGGCGGACCGGGAAGTCCGTGCCCGGATCGGGTCGGATGAGCCATGTGGAGTGGATGCGGCATCTTCCGGTTTCGCCGACCGGCTCGGTGCGCTCCATCGGGAGGGGGACATTCGGTGAACCGGAGTAACCGCGCCGGCGGGTGGTCGTCATAGGCGGCATGGACAAGCCGTCCGGCCTCGAGTACCTCCTCACGTGGCTGGGGCTGGAGTGGCCCGACGGCGACGAGAACAAGATGTGGGACCTCGCCGACGATTGGCACGACGCGGCGAAATCGCTCGCCGACATCGACGGCGATATCGACGCGGCCATCGGCGCGGTGCAGGCCGCGTATCCCGAAGGTTCCGGCGGCGACGCGATGATCAAGCAGCTGCAGTCCATGCGTTCGGGTCCGCAGTCCATCGACCAGCTGGTCTCCTGGTTCAACCACGTCGGCGACAGCGCCCAGTCCACCGGCGACTCGATCGAGGGCGGGAAGATCCAGTTCGAGACGCTGCTGTTGACGACGGCGGCCGCACTGCTGGCCGAGGAGGCGTTTCCGCCGACCGCGCCCGCGGAACAGGCGGCCACGATCGCGATATCCCGGGTCGGCGCGCGGCTGGCCATGCGGCAGTTACTGAAGGCCATCGCTGAGAACGGGCTGAAGGACGTCCTGCTCACGACGTTGAAGAACCAGTGGCAACGGATCCTGCTGCACCTGGTGCTGGACGCGGCCATTCCCGCCGGTGTGAATCTGGCCAATCAAGAGGCGAAGGTACAGAGCGGTCATCAGGACGGCATCCACTGGGGCGATGTGGGGAAGACCGCCGTCGAGGGTTTGGCGGGTGGCCTGACGGGCGGTTTCGCCGGTGGGCTCATGCAGGGGTGGATGCGGAACCTGAGCAGCGGGATGTTCAGGGGCCTGGTGTCGGGCATCACCGGCGGGGTGACCGGGACGCTGGCCAGCGGGCTGGTCGACATGGCGTACACGGGGCAGTGGCAGATGGATCCGAGCGCGCTGGTCGCGGGCGCGTTCTGGGGAGCGCACGGCTCCCTGGGCGGAGATCACGGTCCGATCGAGGACGGCACCGCGCCCCATACCCGGGTGAATCTCGACGAGGGCGGTGCGCCTCCGGAGCGGGTGTCCGTTCCCTCGGACGGCCAGGATGGCGGTTCGCCGCATGTCGAGCCGGCCGGGAGCGTCGCGAATGAGCATTCGCCGTCCTCGAGCGAGCAGGACTCGGGCCTCGCCCAGCAGCACGACACTCAGGCGTCCGATTCGACGCAGCCGACCGGATCGGAACACAGCTCGGAAAAACCCGGCGCGCAGAATGATTCGGCATCCTCCGAGCATGATCGACCGCCGGATTCGCGTCCCGCCGACGAGACGCCGTCCGACACCGGGCAGCAGGGTCATTCGACCGGTTCGGACGGGGCGCGTCCGGAATCGCATTCGGCCGAGTCTCATCCGCTCCGATCGCATGATGCCGAACCGCGTGCCGAGGGAGCGAATTTCACTACGGGAGGGGATCATTCGGGCGCGCGTGCGGACAATGTCGCGCGGCCGGAGTCGCCGGTCTCGGCGCGTTCGGCAGGTTCGGCGGGCGATGGTGTGCGTGCGGCGGGATCGAGTCCGCGTCCACAGGCGACCGGGGACGGCTCGAGCGCCTACCGGCCCACCCATTCCGAAACCACCCCGGCGCGGGGCGAATCCACGACCACACCGGCCGATCGCCCGGTGGCGGGCAGTGCCGAGTCGTCCGAGCCGCGGCCGGCGCCGGATCCCTCGACTGCCGATTCCCTGTCCGCGGACAAGCCGTTCAGCGCCTCGCTCGATCGGCCGGTCTCGGAAGCTCCGCGTGCCGAGGATGTTTCGGTCGCCGGGGCGCGGTCTGCGGACGAACCGGAACTGGTTGTGCCGGACGATATCTCGGGCATTCACGACACTCCCGCTCCGCCGGAGCCGTCGACGCGTGCCGGTCTGGCCGACAACGTTCAGCGTCCGGGCGATCCGGAACGACCGGCGAGCCGCATCGGCGACCGCCCCGAATCCTCCTCGCCGATCCGGGCGCGCAGCACGGGCGTCGAACGCGGCCCACGCGGGGGCGAATCCAGCTCTCGTCCGGGCGAATCCGGCCCCAGGGCGGGCGATTCCAGCCGTACGGACCGTGCGGGTAGTGCCGACCACCCGCGCGAACTCGTCGGCGCCCGCGCCCGCGGTGACGACGACGGCCCCCATCCGAATGAGCAAAATCCCAACGGCGACAACGGAACCCGTCCCCCGGGACCTCCCGGCGACGATCCTGGCACCCGTGCCGGTCTGCCGGAGAATTCCCACCCCGGCGAGGATGGACTCCACCCGTCCGACCGCACCCCGGAGGAACACCGCACCGGCGAGCACGACGAACCGCCTACTCGCCCCGGCGATCACGAACGGCAAGAGCCGCAGCGTGATTCGACAGATCAGGATCATCACGAAGACGGCTCGCCGCATCCGGACGAATCCGTGTCGCCCGAGCGCCCGAGCATCGAGGACGCATTCCGCGACCATGCCGAGCCGACCGACGCCGGCCTCTCGTTGCACGCGCAAGATCCCGAGCTGAGCAGGCTGGCCGCTCGCGTCCCCGCCGACGACCGCTACTTCACCGTAGATGCCCACGTCACCGCCGACGGCTACCTCCGAATCGGCGAACACCGTTACACGCCGGAGGAATTCGGCGACATGCTGCGTGAGCACGGTTGGGACGGCGAGAAGCCCATCCGCATGATCGGCTGCGACGCATCGGAGAACGGCTTCGCCAACCGCCTGGCCAACCACCTCGACACCGATGTTCTCGCCCCCACCGAAAAGGCATGGTCCGACGAGAACGGCCGCGTCTACAGCAGCACCTCCGAAAAAGACGACAATGGCAACCCCCGCCCCCACATCCCCCCGGACGGCGAATGGCACACCACCCACCCCGACGGCACCAAGACACCCGCCGGCGAGGACGGCTTCGTCCCGGGGACGCCCGAGGAAGCCAAACGCCCGCTGGACCCGGACTCGGCAGTGAAACGAGATTCGGATTCGACGGAATCCGAATCCGAATCCGAATCCGAATTCGATCGAAGGCTGCTGCTGCCAGATGTCGGCAAGCGTGTCGATCTCGGTGATGCCACCTATGTGGTCGATGAGAACGATAGAACCAAGGTGGCTGTTGCCAGGATGGAAGTGCCGGCAAATTACAAGAAACACGGGGTCTCACACCTCGATCACCCGGTGGGGTGGATCACAGGCGTCGATCATCGTGGTCATCTGATTCCGGAGGCGGGCGTGAAGAATTACAAGGACGTCAACGTCTCGGAGAACATCATCGCTCAGCATGGCAACTCGAACGTATCCGCCAAGAAGGTCTGGGAGAATGCGTGCAACCGTTTTGTGGAGGAGCATCCGGGTATGTTTGCCAGGGCGGAGATCCTGGACAGGGATGCTAACGGCCGGGTGAACTATACCGAGTTCAGGCTGTACGATGCCGATGGAGACGAGATTCCGGAGTTCGGAGTCGTACTCGATAATCCGTCCGTAAAAGGTCAGGAAGGGCTCGCATACCCGCTACACCGCAACTATTTGGGCCGCTGAAACAAGTTGGTTTCTGGAATGGAGTGAGATGTCGGCAGTACCCCCCGAACAGCAAAAAGCCTTCGACGCTGCAATCGGTCAGCAGGTCCTACGTGAGATGTACGAGGAAGATTCTCGCGCTGCTTTGAAAGTCGAACTTCACGATAAGCGGATCGGGGTTTCGCTGGCCTCCGATACTCAATCGGCAATAATTCCACCCGGAGAGCTGATTCAGGCCATCGCCGATATGGTGACCGCTCACGAACGCGCATCCACAGGATTCACCGACGTGACCTACGAGTACGTGAAGGATGCTCAGGGGCAGTGGACGATGGTCGCGCATTTCTCCTACGCGGACTGACTGTCCATGTACCGTGGCGCGATGTCGGTGGCGCGGACTCGTGATCACCGACATCGCCCGCCCTGTCGTCAACTACGGGATGTACGACCGGAACCGATCGCAAGCTGTCACGACAGCCGCCGACTTCACGGACCGACGATCACCGATACCGCACGCTCTTTCGTCACCTGGTCGACAGGACCGAGTCGAAAGTCGCGCGCCTGAATGTGCCGCACCAGCTTCGGTTCCGGAGCCAGCCCGTGTTTGCGGAGGTAGTGGGGGACAGAGCCGGCCCAGATCCAGGTGCCGTCGGTGCGGTAGTTCAACGGGACGTCGCGGTCGGCGGGGGCGAACTCGTCCACGTCGAGGCTGCGGGCGGCCAGGACGATGGGAGCGGACTCGAGGTAGGTGAGCAGCGCCTCGGTCAGTGCGGGGTCCAGCGGGTCGCGGTCGACGACTGGGCGGCCGTTCGGGTCGCGGCCGTCGTAGACGCGGGCCAGGCGTGGGGGCGGTGGGGTCGCGTCGTCGGTCGGCTCGCTCATCCGTATGTCATCCCCTCCGATGGGCTTTCGAATCCGGACGTCAGAGGTTCACTCGCTGGTCCGGGGCGAGGAACAGTTTATCGCCCGCTTTGACGCCGAACGTCCGGTAGAACTCCGGCAGGTTGCGGACGACCTGGTTGCAGCGGAACTCGTTGGGGGAGTGGGGGTCGGTGGCCAGCAGCGACTGGGTGGACTGGGGGGTCTGCTTCTCGCGCCAGTTGCGGCCCCAGGCCAGGAACATACCGGTGTAGTTCGGGTTGTCGGTCTTCAGGTCGATGCGGAAGGCGGACAGTGAGATCATCAGTCCGCGCAGGTCGGCGAGGTTCTCACCGACCGTGAGCGAGCCGTTGACGTGCTCGGTCGGCGGCAGGCCCTCGGGGACCAGGCCGTCGTACTGGGCGATGAGCTGTTTGGTCTTGGCGGCGAACGCGGCCTCATCCTGCGCGGTCCACCAGTCCTTGCGGTTGCCGTCGCCGTCGTACTTGGAGCCCTGATCGTCGAAGCCGTGGCCGATCTCGTGGCCGATGACCGCGCCGATCGCGCCGTAGTTGACCGCCGCCTCGGCGTCCTTGTCGAAGAACGGCGCCTGCAGGATCGCGGCGGGGAAGTTGATCGAGTTGGAGGTCACGTCGTAGTAGGCGTTCACCGTCTGCGGTGTCATACCCCATTCGGTCTTGTCGACCGGCGTGCCGAGTTTGTTCATCGCACGCCTGGACTCGAAAGCCGAGATGGCCAGCAGGGATTCGACGAGTTTGCCGCGGGTGACCTTCACCTTCGAATAGTCCACCCACTTGTCCGGATAGCCGATCTTGACCGTTATCTTGCCCAGTTTGGCGATGGCGGCATCGCGCGTGGGCGGGGACATCCAGCTGGAGTTGCGGAAATTCTGCCGATAGGCGGCGAGCAGATTGTCCACCAGTTGCTTGGCGCGATCCTTCGCCTCGGCGGGAAAGTACTTGGCCACGTACAGTTTTCCGAGCACTTCGCCCAGGTTGGCGTCGACCACGCCGACCGCGGACTTCCACAGTTCGGGTCGCTGCTGGATGCCCGCGGTGGCCTTCACGTAGTCGAAGTTGGCATCCGAGAGCGCCTTGGTCATGTACTTGGCGTAGCTGCGCAGCAGGGCCAGCTTCAGATAATCCCGCCAGATCGCGATATCGGTGCCGGCCCAGATCTGCCCGGCACTGGTGACGAAGGAGGGTTCGGCCACGACGATCTTCGCGAACAGTTCCTGCGGTCGGTCTGTGCTTCCGGAAAGCCAAGGCTCCCAATCGAATTCGGGAGCCAGCGCCTTGACCTCGTCCCAGGACTTCAGGTTGTAGGTGGCATCGCTGTCCCGGGTCCGCACGTTGTCCCAGAAGGCCATGGCGATCCGCTTCTCCAGATCGAGCACGCGCTGTGCCGCGCCGTCGGGATCGGGCAGCCCGCCACCGGCGGCCAGCTTCTGCAACAGGGTCGAATAGGCCGAAAGGTACTGTGCGTATTGGGGTTTGCTGTAGTACTGCTCGCTCATGCCCAGACCGGACTGGCCGATCGAGGGCAGATAGGCGTTGGAATTCTTCTGGTCGACGGTGATGCCGAGTCCGATCAGCCCGCCCAGCGGCAGCGCGCCCATCACCTTGGCCAGATCGGGTTTCGTTGCCGCGCCGTCGATCTGGGCGAAAAGTCCGGACAACGGGGTCAGGCCGAGCTTGTCCAGGGTCGCCTCATCCATGCGCGCGTCGTACAGATCGCGGATCTGCTGTTCCGGGGTGCCGTCCTTCGGATTCTCGATCCCGGCGATGACCTCCTTCAACTGCCCCTCGATCCGGTCCGACACCTCGGTGAAGGTGCCGAAGCTCGTCTTGTCCGGCGGCAATTGATATGTGCGCAACCACGTGCCGTTGACGTGCCGGTACAGATCGTCCTGTGGGCGGATGGCCTGATCCGCGCCCGACATATCCGGTCCGGCGGGCGGTTTCGTGGCGGAATCGTTGCCGTTGCAGGCGGCCAGGGTCGCGGCCACCGGTACGGCACCGAGTACGGCCAGGAACGAACGACGATCCAGCTGGACCGGACGGCGCGACGAGCTCACGGAAGATCCTTCCCCGACTACAGTGTGGCGAAAGCGGTTGATCGTAGTTCGGCCCGAGGCTACTCGAGTTGCCTGAGAGTCGGGTGAACGACGCGATCGGCAACCCTGATTTGGGCTCGACCTGCGCCTTGGCTACACTGATCCGGTTGCTTGCGGGGCAGCTGTGCCCGCACTTCGGCCGCGAACCCACAGTGGTTGATCTCTGGATCCTCGTATAACCGCTGGCAGGCGCGCGTTTGAGGGGCAACTGACCATGCCCGTCGGGTCGGCAATCCGGCGTGCATTTCGTCCAGGTCTAGGAGGAGCTGAAGTGATTCAGCAGGAGTCGCGACTGCGCGTCGCCGACAACACGGGTGCCAAGGAGATCTTGTGCATCCGCGTGCTCGGTGGCTCGTCGCGTCGCTATGCCGGTATCGGCGATGTGATCGTCGCCACCGTGAAGGACGCCATCCCCGGCGGCAACGTCAAAAAGGGTGAGGTCGTCAAGGCTGTCATCGTGCGCACCGTCAAGGAGCGTCGTCGTCCGGATGGCTCGTACATCCGTTTCGACGAGAACGCCGCGGTGCTGATCAAGGCGGACAACGATCCGCGCGGCACCCGCATCTTCGGCCCTGTCGGCCGCGAGCTGCGTGAGAAGAAGTTCATGAAGATCGTCTCGCTGGCCCCGGAGGTGCTCTGACATGAAGGTGCACAAGGGCGATACCGTCATCGTCGTCTCGGGTAAGGACAAGGGCGCCAAGGGCAAGGTCATCCAGGCCTACCCGGCAACCGAGAAGGTCCTGGTCGAGGGCGTGAACCGGATCAAGAAGCATGTCGCGAACTCCGCGAACCAGCGTGGCGCCAGCTCCGGCGGCATCGTCACCCAGGAAGCGCCCATCCACGTCTCGAACGTGATGGTCGTCGACTCCGACGGCAAGCCGACCCGCGTGGGCTACCGCACCGACGAGAACGGCAAGCGGGTGCGCATCTCCCGTCGCAACGGGAAGGACATCTGATGACGACAACGGAAAACCAGGCTGTGACATCGGGGAGCTCCGCTCCCGTGCCCCGCCTGAAGGTCCGGTACCGCGAGGAGATCCGGGACGAGCTGAACAAGGAATTCGGCTACGCCAACGTCATGCAGATCCCCGGCGTGGTGAAGGTCGTGGTGAACATGGGTGTCGGTGACGCCGCTCGCGACGCGAAGCTGATCAACGGCGCGGTCAACGACCTGACGCTGATCACCGGCCAGAAGCCCGAGATCCGCAAGGCCACCAAGTCGATCGCGCAGTTCAAGCTGCGTGAGGGCATGCCGATCGGCGCGAAGGTCACCCTGCGCGGCGACCGGATGTGGGAGTTCCTGGACCGTCTGGTGTCCATCGCGCTGCCCCGTATCCGGGACTTCCGTGGTCTGTCGCCCAAGCAGTTCGACGGCCACGGCAACTACACGTTCGGCCTGAGCGAGCAGTCGATGTTCCACGAGATCGACGTGGACAGCATCGATCGCCCGCGTGGTATGGACATCACCGTGGTGACCACCGCGACCAACAACGACGAGGGTCGCGCACTGCTCAAGCACCTCGGCTTCCCGTTCAAGGAGAACTGAGCACATGGCTAAGAAAGCTCTGAAGATCAAGGCCGCGGCCACGCCGAAGTTCGCCGTTCGCGCCTACACCCGCTGCCAGCGTTGCGGCCGCCCGCACGCGGTCTACCGCAAGTTCGGCCTGTGCCGCGTGTGCCTGCGCGAAATGGCGCACCGCGGCGAGCTGCCGGGCGTGCACAAGAGCTCCTGGTGAGCTCGCGCTGCTGAGGCAGCGCACGCGCTGAGCGCAACAATCGAATCGAGAAGGGTACGGACTCGGCCGAGTCCGTACCCCTTTCTCGCGTTGAGGAAGACTTCGCCTTCGCGCCCGAGCGACGGCAAATCTCGAACATGAACGTCCCTCGTTCACGGTTGCGAGATAACCTTGAACCGACGGCCGGTGTCGGTGACAGTAGCCCTGACGTGGCGTAATGCGCTGTGTCAGGGCTTCCTCATTTTCATCGGCGCGCGACTCCGACGTATGCCGGGGCGATATCATCGATGAGCGACCGTTTCACGACATGGTTTCTCGCGGCGAAGGTGAACCATCAGCGCGGGAGGTGGTCGGTGAACGCTGAGGTGTTCGGCCACTACCAGCTGCAAGAGCTGATCGGTGAGGGCGGTATGGGCCAGGTTTGGCGGGCCTACGATATCGCCACCGATCGGGTCGTGGCCGTCAAGGTACTACCCGCACAGTGCGCGGCGGATCCGGCTTTCCGGGAACGATTCCGGCGCGAGGCGCACGACACCGCCCAGCTGCGGGAGCCGCATGTGGTCCCGATCCACTGCTACGGCGAAATCGATGGCCGTCTCTACCTGGATATGCGGCTGATCGACGGCGTCGATGCCAGAACCCTGCTCAGCCGCGACGGGGCGATGTCGCCACGACAGGCGGTCGCCGTGATCACGCAAGCCGCGGCGGCGTTGGATGCGGCGCACGCTCGAGGGCTGGTACACCGCGACGTCAAACCGTCGAATCTGCTGATCACCGACAGCGGTTTCGTATATCTGATCGACTTCGGCATCTGTTATTCGGCCGAAGACACCAGGCTGACCGGCGTCGGCACGATGATCGGCACCCTGGCCTACATGGCTCCGGAGCGATTCACCACCGGAGTCGTCGACGGCCGATCGGATGTATACGCCCTGACCTGCGTGTTGTTCGAATGTCTCACTGGTGCACCGCCTTATCCGGGCGACAGCGCGGAACAACAGATCGCGGCACATCTGACCGCCGACCCGCCAGCACCGAGCCTCGAGCGAGTCGATCTGCCCGGCGGGTTCGACCGCGTCGTCGCCCGCGGCCTGGCGAAGAATCCGGACGATCGCTACCCGAGCGCCGGGGAGCTGGCGATCGCCGCCGCCGATGCCCTCACCGATACCCCGACGACGAGCCCGGCGTCGCCACCGAATCCGGCAATAACCTCTGTTCATCCGAATCAACTGTGGCGCAAGCGATTCGGATGGCAGCGGAACCGGCTGTCCGTCCGGGCGATCATGGTCGCGGTCGCCGTGCTGATCGTCGCGGTGGCGGTGGTGGGGATGTGGCGGCTGGCCCGCCCGCCCGCCCCCGCACTGGCCTTCGACGGCAGGTACGCGGTCACTTATACGCACCGTACCGAGAACGGGAAGCCGGTCGAAGCCGCCACCGATACTCGGGTCTGGTCGGTCCGCTCGCGCTGCCTGCCGCACAGCGATCAGTGCGTAGCCTCGATCACCAGCGAGCGCCCGGACGTTCCGGGGAACGACCCGAGCCAGTTCGTCGCGGACTACCGCGACGGCGCGTGGGTGGTCACCAGAGAGGCGCCCCCCTCCGTCGACAGCGATTGTGTCAGCCCGATCACTCATGCGCCCCAGAGCATTCAGCTGTGGCAGCGGGCGGTGTTCCGATCGGAAGGCTCGCAGTGGAGCGGAAGGTACTTCGGCTACGTCGGCGGGCCGTGTGCGTATACCGTCGAAGACGGGATGACCCTCTCTCGCATCGGCAATATCGAGCCGAGCGTCCACGTCGTCGCGCCCGATACCATCCGCGCTCCCGTCGATCCACCGGCGACGGCGATCAACGGGGACTACGACGTGACCGTCACCTACAGTCCGAGTCCCGAAGCCCCGAACCCCCCTCCGCCGGACAAGATTCGGCAGCGATACGACACCATCTGCCTGCGCACCGGCGATCGTTGCGCCGCCACGACCCAGTCGGACCCGCGCACGGATCCCAGCACGGATCCGCGCGCCGTCTTCGCGCCGTTGCTCGTCTTCGGGGGCGGAGCGTGGCGCGCCGCCTACAACTCTCCGTATCCCTGCTCCGGCGACGCGAACGAGCCGTACTCCAGCGCGACTTTCAGTTGGAACCTGGTCCGGTCCGATGCCGGCCCGGGTTCCGTGGACTCCTTCACCGGCACCTGGTCGCGCGAAAAAACCGCCCCGTGCCCCGCGACCAGTCACGCCACGGTCGACATGCAGCCGGTCCGGTCGCTCGGTGTGCATCCGTGACTCGCTGTCTTCGATGCCGACGCCAGAGGTTCGCTCGCACAGTCGATTTCGATGCCGTAACGAGCGGTCACACCGGGAAGCTCACACCGGTCAGTTCTTCGGAGACGTTCCACAACCGCTGCTGGATGCCAAGGTCGTAGGACTGGGCGCTGGAGGTGACCAGTCGGGGATGTCCCCGGCTCTCGGTTCTGCCGTCCGGGCCGTAGTACTGACCGCCGAGCACGCTCGGGTCGGTGGCCGCGCGCAGGCTGGGCAGGGCGCCCATCGCGGCGTTCTGCGTGATCAGCGGTACCACCAGCGGCGCGAGTCGGCGAAGCGGCGCGGGAAGGTTGCGGATCAGGTCCGTGTCGGCGGCGCCCGGATGCGCCGCGACCGCGATGGTCGCGCCGTGTCCGGCGAGACGGCGCTGAAGTTCGTAGCTGAACATCAGGTTCGCCAGTTTGGACTGGCCGTAGGCGCCGATCCGGCTGTAGGAACGCTCCCACTGCAGATCGTCGAAATGTATTGCGGCGCGGATGCGGTGGCCGACACTGCTGACCGTCACCACGCGCGACCCCGGAACCTCCAGCATCCGATCCAGAAGCAGGCCGGTCAGCGCGAAATGGCCCAGGTGGTTGGTGCCGAACTGCAGCTCGAAACCGTCCCGGGTGGTCTGGCGCGGGGTGTGCATCACGCCCGCGTTGTTGATCAGCAGATCGATCCTCGGGTGGGCCGCGCGGAGTTCGTCCGCGGCCGTGCGCACGGACTCCAGCGAGGTCAGATCGAGGTGCTGCACGCTCAGGCGTGCGCCCGGCACCGTGTCGGCGATTCGGGCGGTCGCCTGCTTGCCCTTCTCCACGTCCCGAACCGCGAGCGTCACCGCGGCTCCCCGGGCCGCCAGTGCCCGCGCGGTCTCGAAACCCAGCCCCGTATTGGCGCCGGTGACGACCGCTACCCGGCCGTCCTGTACTGGAATGTCGCTCTCGGACCACTTGCTCATGAGTTCCTCCGTTCTCGGGTCCACCGGCATTACAGACCGGCGGTCTTTTGTGGTGTCGACGCTAAGAGACCGACGGTCTGTTGTCAATAGACCGGCGGTCTGTAATATGACGACGTGGGATTTCAGAGGGCGCGCAGTGCCGAGCAGCGAGAGATGCGCCGCCGCGCGATCCTGGACGCGGCCGCCGCGATGCTCGACCAGATGCCGGTGGCCGATCTGAGCCTGAACGAGCTCAGTCGCCGGGTCTGTCTCGCGAAGTCGAATGTGTTGCGCTACTTCGAATCTCGTGAAGAGATCCTGCTGGAGCTACTGGATCGAGGATTGCGCGAATGCGTCGAGGAGATCTCGGCGCGGTTGTCCGCGATCGATCCGCGACTGCCGGCTGCCGAACGAGGCGACCGGCTCGCCGCCGTCTTCGCTCGTTCGCTGCAGGATCGCCCGGTCGTGTGCGAACTGTTCGCGGCCCAGCCCGGAGTGCTCGAGCGCAACGTCTCGACCGAAGTCGTCCTGCGCTACAAGCGATCCGGTTACGCGTCCCTGGTGACCCTGGTCGACGCCACCCGCGCAGCGGTACCCGAATTCGGCGAATGTGCCTGGATGTTCTGCACGATGTCGGCCGTCATGGCCGCCGCCCTGAGCGCCCACTTCCGCCCATCCCCCAGCGTCCTGGCCGCCCTGGAAGCCGACCCCGCCCTGGCAGCCCTACGCCTCGACGGCCCCGCCACCCTGGAATCCGTTCTCGCCACGTTGGCCGCGGGCACCCTCGCCCGTTCGGACGCCTCGCGCGAGTCGTAAGACCTCGACGAAACCGAGATGGGCCAGGATAACCATTGTCGACCAACAACATTCGTGGCAATCGCGACCATCGCACCGTCGCGGAAGCGATCGCCGGAGGCGGTCGCTCAGACCGAGACCACCGTCGACAGCGGGCGGTCTCGAGGAGATCTTCGAAGATTGAGGACGGAGCTGCCGGGACGGTTCGTATAGTGCTCGTCCGAGCATCCTTCCCCTGGGAGGCTGGGTCCGCATCGCTGATGTGTGGTTCGACCCTGATTTTGTCCTGGTAGTGGGGTTGTCTACACTGGTCCAGTTGCCTGGGCAGGTCTGTGTGCATTCTCGTGTGCGTGGGGCCCGGATGACACGTAACTCATTCGGTCGGCAGAGAGTCGGCCGGACCAGCCGAATTGTCATAGGCCCACCATCGGCGTGCCGGTGCTGTATGGGAACCGTGGCGAGAAAGGTTAGCGGTCACTTATGACCATGACAGATCCGATCGCAGACTTCCTGACCCGTCTGCGCAACGCCAACTCGGCGTACCACGATCAGGTGAAGGCTCCGCACTCGAAGCTCAAGGCGAACATCGCCGAGATTCTCAAGCGCGAGGGTTACATCGCCGACTACCGGACCGAGGACGCGAACGTGGGCAAGACCCTCATCGTGGACCTCAAGTACGGCCCCAGCCGCGAGCGCAGCCTGCAGGGCGTGCGCCGCGTCTCCAAGCCGGGTCTGCGTGTGTACGCGAAGTCGACCAATCTGCCCAAGGTCCTGGGCGGCCTCGGCGTGGCCATCATCTCCACGTCGACCGGCCTGCTGACCGACCGTCAGGCCAAGCAGCAGGGCGTGGGCGGCGAAGTCCTCGCCTACGTCTGGTAAGGGAGGCCAGGACAATGTCGCGTATTGGTAAGAAGCCCATTGCCGTTCCCTCGGGCGTCGAGGTGACCATCGACGGTCGGAACGTCGCGGTCAAGGGGCCCAAGGGCACCCTGTCGCACGTCGTCGCCGAGCCGATCGTCATCAGCAAGGCGGAGAACGGTGAACTCGAGGTCGTCCGTCCGGACGACGAGCGCCGTAACCGCTCCCTGCACGGCCTGACCCGCACCCTGGTCGCGAACATGATCGAGGGTGTCACCAAGGGCTACGAGAAGAAGATGGAAATCTTCGGCGTCGGTTACCGCGTCCAGGCCAAGGGTTCGAACCTGGAGTTCGCCCTGGGCTACAGCCACCCGGTTCCGATCGAGGCGCCCGAGGGCATCACCTTCGTGGTGGAATCGCCCACCAAGTTCTCGGTGTCGGGTATCGACAAGCAGAAGGTCGGCCAGATCGCCGCGGTGATCCACGGCCTGCGCAAGCCCGACCCGTACAAGGGCAAGGGCATCCGCTACGCCGGTGAGGTCGTTCGCCGCAAGGTCGGAAAGACGGGTAAGTAAGCCATGGCCAACACACAAACCGAAGCTCAGAAGGCCGCACGCAAGCCGCTCGGCAAGGACTCGTCGACCCGTCGGCGTACCGCCAAGGCCCGTCGCCACTTCCGGCTGCGCAAGAAGGTCGCCGGCACCACCGAGCGTCCGCGTCTGGTCGTCAACCGCTCCTCGCGGCATCTGCACGCCCAGCTGGTCGACGATTCGGCCGGCAAGACCATCGCCGCCGCCTCGTCGGTCGAGGCCGATGTGCGTGCCGTCGAGGGCGACAAGACCGCCAAGGGCCGCAAGGTCGGCGAGCTGCTCGCCGCCCGCGCGAAGGCCGCCGGCGTGGAGGCCGCGGTGTTCGACCGTGGTGGCCACGACTACCACGGCCGCATCGCCGCCCTGGCCGATGCCGCTCGCGAAGGTGGGTTGAAGTTCTAAATGCGTAGCTTGCGGAGCATTCACAAGACACAGCGGATCAGTCGGCTGTCGATGAACGGAAGGAACGTCTGATGCCGGGACGTCAACGGCGTGACGGCGGCAACGGACCCGCCGGACAGAACAGCGGCCCCGAGGGCGGCCGCCAGGAGCGTGGCGGCGGTCGTGACCGTCGCGGTGACCGCGGTGGCCGCGACAGCGCCGCCGAGAAGAACCAGCTCGAGCGCGTAGTCGCGATCAACCGCGTGTCCAAGGTCGTCAAGGGTGGTCGGCGCTTCAGCTTCACCGCCCTGGTGATCGTGGGCGACGGCAACGGCCTGGTCGGCGTCGGCTACGGCAAGGCCAAGGAAGTTCCCGCGGCCATCCAGAAGGGCGTCGAGGAGGCTCGCAAGGGCTTCTTCCGCGTTCCGATGATCGGCTCCACCATCACCCACCCGGTGCAGGGTGAAGCGGCCGCCGGTGTGGTCATGCTGCGCCCGGCCTCGCCCGGTACCGGTGTGATCGCCGGTGGCGCCGCGCGTGCGGTGCTGGAATGCGCCGGTATCCACGACATCCTGGCCAAGTCGCTCGGCAGCGACAACGCCATCAACGTCGTGCACGCCACCGTGGCGGCCCTGAAGATGCTGCAGCGTCCCGAGGAGGTGGCCGCCCGCCGCGGTCTGCCGCTCGAGGATGTGGCTCCTGCGGGCATGCTGCGTGCGCGCGCGGGACAGGGAGTCTAGACATGGCACAGCTGAAGATCACCCAGATCAAGAGCACCATCGGCGCGAAGGCGAACCAGCGAGATTCACTGCGGACCCTCGGCCTGCGCAAGATCCGGCAGAGCGTGGTCCGCGAGGACAACCCGCAGAACCGTGGTCTGGTCAACGTCGTGCGCCACCTCGTTACCGTTGAGGAGGTAAACGCATGACCCCGATCAAGCTCCACCACCTGCGTCCGGCGCCGGGCTCGAAGACCGAGAAGACCCGTGTGGGTCGCGGTGAGGGCTCCAAGGGCAAGACCGCGGGCCGCGGTACCAAGGGTACGAAGGCTCGCAAGAACGTCCCGGCCCGTTTCGAGGGTGGCCAGATGCCGCTGCACATGCGGCTGCCGAAGCTCAAGGGCTTCACCAACCCGTTCCGCGTCGAGTACCAGGTCGTGAACGTCGGCGATATCGCCCGGCTGTTCCCGCAGGGTGGCGAGATCGGCAAGGCCGAACTGGTCGCCGCCGGCGCCGTGCGCAAGAACGAATTGGTGAAGGTCCTCGGTCAGGGCGAGATCGCCGTGGCCGTTCAGGTCAGCGCCGACAAGTTCTCCGGCTCGGCCAAGGAGAAGATCACCGCGGCCGGTGGCACCGCCACCGAGCTGGGCTGACAGTTACCGGTGCGGCGGGGCGGTAGCGTGGCTCATGACCACGTGAATGTCTCGCGTACGTCGCAGTACTACACAGGTCGCCGGACGGGTGAGAGCCCGTCCGGCGCCGCTGTTAGAGTTCAAGTGTTGTCTGCCAAGACTTGTCGAAACCCGGGCATGACCCACCATGTCGTTAGCCAGGAGGATCTGTGTTTTCCGCCTTCGTGTCGGCTTTCCGGACCCCGGACCTACGGCGGAAGATTCTCTTCACGCTGGGCCTGATCGCGCTGTACCGCGTCGGCGCCGCCCTGCCGTCGCCCGGTGTGGACTACAAGGCTGTCAAACACTGCGTCGACGTCGTCAGCGGTGGTGGTGACGCGGGCATCTACCAGCTCATCAACCTGTTCTCCGGTGGTGCGCTGCTGCAGCTCTCGGTGTTCGCGATCGGCATCATGCCGTACATCACCGCGAGCATCATCATCCAGTTGTTGCGGGTCGTCATTCCGCGCTTCGAGGAACTGCACAAAGAAGGCCAATCCGGCCAGACCAAAATGACGCAGTACACCCGGTATCTCGCTGTGGCGCTGGCCATTCTGCAGGCCACCGGCCTGGTGGCGCTGGCCGCCCGCAAACAGCTGCTGCGCGGGTGTGATCAGGACATTCTTTCCGACAAGAGCATTTTCGGCATGATCATCATCGTGCTGGTGATGACCGCCGGCGCCTCGATGGTGATGTGGTTCGGCGAGCAGATCACCGATCGCGGTATCGGAAACGGCATGTCGCTGTTGATCTTCGCCGGTATCGCCGCGCGGTTGCCCTCCCAGGGCAAGGGAATTCTGGACAGTCGCGGCGGTCTGATCTTCGGCGCGGTCATCGTGGCGGCGCTGGTGGTGGTCGTCGGTGTCATCTTCGTCGAGCAGGGCCAACGCCGGATTCCGGTGCAATACGCCAAACGTGTCGTCGGGCGGAAGATGTACGGCGGCTCGTCGACCTATCTGCCGTTGAAGGTCAATCAGGCCGGTGTCATCCCGGTGATCTTCGCGTCCTCGCTGTTGTATCTGCCGAATCTGGTGGCGCAGCTGACCCAGGGCTCCTCGGGCGGCCAGGGCAGCTGGTGGCAGAAGATCATCCAGGAATACCTGGTGAACCCGGGTAATCCGGTATATGTCGCGATCTATTTCATACTGATCGTGTTCTTCACCTACTTCTATGTCGCGATCACCTTCAGTCCGGAGGAGCGCGCGGATGAGATGAAGAAGTTCGGCGGCTTCATTCCGGGATATCGTCCGGGTAAGCCGACCGCGGACTATCTGACTCGGGTATTGAGCCGAATCACCCTGCCCGGTTCCATCTATCTGGGTGCTGTTGCCGTGTTGCCGAATCTGCTGCTGCATATCGGCGGCGGCGGTGGTGCGGCCAGCAACCTGCCGTTCGGTGGTACGTCGGTGCTGATCGTCGTGAGTGTGGGCCTCGACACGGTGAAACAGATCGAGAGCCAACTGATGAACAGAAATTACGAAGGGTTCCTCAAGTGAGACTCGTACTGCTCGGTCCGCCTGGTGCCGGTAAAGGCACACAAGCTGAACTGCTGTCGGACAAGTTGGGTGTGCCGCACATCTCCACGGGGAACCTTTTCCGTGCGAACATCTCGCAGCAGACGCCGCTCGGTCGCGAGGCGCAGCGGTATATCGACGCGGGCAATCTGGTGCCGAGCGATGTCACCAACCGCATGGTGGAATCCCGCATCTCCGAGCCGGACGCGGTGAAGGGTTTCGTACTCGACGGGTACCCGCGCACGGTCGATCAGGCCGAGGCGCTGGAGAAGATGCTCAAGGAGGCCGGACACGAGCTGAACGCCGTGGTCAGCCTCGAGGTCGCGGAAGACGTCGTGGTGGGCCGCATGCTCGGTCGCGGCCGCTCGGACGATACCGAGGAGGTCATCCGCAACCGGATGCACGTGTACCAGTCGGAGACCGCGCCGCTGCTCGAGCACTACGACGGCCTGGTCGTCACCGTGAACGGCGTCGGCGGGGTCGACGAGGTCAACGGGCGCGTGCTGCAGGCCCTGGGTCGCTGACGCGGATGGTCTTCGGCCGCAAGCACAAGAAGGTGGTGCCGTTCCGCACGTCCGGTGAACTCGACGCGATGGCGGCGGCGGGAGCCGTCGTCGGCCGGGCCCTGGTAGCGGTGCGCGCGGCTGCGAAGCCGGGCGTTTCCACGCTGGAATTGGACGAGGTCGCCGAGCAGACCATTCGCGACGCGGGTGCGGTGCCCTCCTTCAAGGGCTACCACGGATTTCCGGGATCGATCTGTTCCTCGGTGAACGACCGTGTGGTGCACGGGATTCCGGCCGCGGACGAGATCCTCGCCGAAGGTGATCTGGTGTCGATCGACTGCGGCGCGATCCTGGACGGCTGGCACGGCGATTCGGCGTGGACGTTCGGCATCGGCGAGATCATCGAGCCCGATCGGCTGCTCAGCGATGCGACCCGGCTGTCCATGGAGGCCGGGATCGAGGCGATGCTGCCCGGCAACCGGCTCACGGACGTCTCGCACGCGATCGAGCTCGGTACCCGGGCGGCCGAACGCGAACACGGCCGGTCCTACGGCATCGTGGACGGATACGGCGGGCACGCCATCGGCCGGGAGATGCATATGGACCCATTCCTGGCGAACGAGGGCGCACCGGGTCGCGGGCCGAAACTCGTCGTCGGATCGGTACTCGCGATCGAACCGATGCTGACGCTGGGCACCACGCAGACCAAGGTGCTCGGCGACGATTGGACCGTCGTGACAACCGATGGGACCCGGGCGGCGCACTGGGAACACACCGTGGCCGTGACGGAGGATGGTCCGCGGATTCTGACATTGCGTCCCGAGTAGCGGATAGCGTCATCTTGCACTGGGTCCGCGGGTCGGAGCGGGTGTGTTGTCGTTCGGATGTGAATTGTGTGCGGAAAAGGTGTGGATCGGGCTCTCGGTGGGCACCCATCCGTGGTGACATCGCGCGGTGACTCGGGGGTGACCGGTGACTCGGGGGTGACCGAAGCGGTCGGCGAGGCAGCCGAGCGCGCGGGGCTCGGGCGGTACCTGCGGACGTATCGTCCGGGGCCCGCGGACGTCGGGCGGCCGCTGGCCGGAGCAGTGGCGATCACCGCCGGAATCGTTCTCGCCGCGGTCGGATTCGCCATCGGTGTGCCGCCCGTGGGGGCCCTGGGCGTCGTGGTGCTGCTGGCCGGCGGGGCCTGGTTGCTGGTGGAGACGGGGTGGTTGGCCGCGGTACGGCGGCACGACAGTCGGCTGGATCTGTACCAGCACGGTGTGGTCGCCTCGGGCGAGGGGCAGGTCCGCGCGGTCCGGTACGACAGCACGACGGTCCGTCGCAAGATCGTGCATGCGGCCAAAGATGCTGCGGCAGAGGATGTTTCGTACCGTTACACGATCGTGGACACCGATGGTGCGCCCGTGGAGCTGCGGCACGGCATCGAATGTCCGCGGCAGTGGGGCGTGGAGATCGAACAGGGCATCCTGCAGGCTCAGCTACCGGCGGCCCAGGCGGCATTGGACGCCGGGGAGCGGCTGGATTTCGCGCCGCTGTGGCTGACCGCGGCGGAACTCGGTACGGGTTCGGAATCGGTGCCGTGGTCCCAGGTCGATGATCTGGCCGTGGTCGGCGGCTGGCTGAGCGTGCGGATACGGGGGCGCGCGCAGCCGCTGGAATCGCTGCCGTTGTGCCTGGTGCCGAATTACATGATGTTCCGGACGTTGGCCGAGCGGTTGCACGCGGCGTCCGTCGCCGGCGCGGCCGGGTGAGCCGTCCCCAGTTCAGGCTTCCAGGAGCAGGGTCACCGGACCGTCGTTGACCAGCGCGACCCGCATGTGCGCGCCGAATCGTCCGGTGGCTACGGTGGCGCCGAGCGCGCGGAGAGTTTCGGCGAACAGCTCGACCAGAGGTTCGGCGACCGGGCCGGGTGCGGCGGCGGACCAGGACGGGCGGCGGCCCTTGGTGGTGTCGGCGTAGAGCGTGAACTGACTGACCACCAGGATGGGAGCTCCCAGATCCGCGGCCGAACGTTCCCCTTCCAGGATTCGTAACCGGAACAGCTTGTCGGCCAGAGTTTTCGCGGTCGTCTCGGAATCGGTGTGGGTGACCCCGACCAGAGCCGCGAGACCGTGCGGCACGCCCGCTGCGGCCGGGTCGATCCGGCCGACCACCTCGTCGTCCACGATCACCTGCGCGGAACTCACGCGCTGCACCAGTATTCGCACATCGCACATCATCGCAGGTCTGTCGCATTCCCAAGTTTGGCTGTGCCGATTTGCATTTCGGCTACTCCTCGTTCATGTCGGCGCAACGGCCGATTCGCCGACGGCTGCCATCGTCGATGGTGCGCACCGTAGAGGTGAGAGCGCGAGGAGAGGGGCACGCGATGACGACCGTCAAGGTCGATCCGGAGCAGTTGCGCAAGGCGGCGACCAAGACCGGCGAAGTGCGGGATCGGATCGGGAGTGTCCTCACCACCCTCCAGTCGGCGCTGGCCGCGCGTGGCGAGCCCTGGGGCGACGATTCGCTGGGGCACCAGTTCGCCGACGGCGACAAGGGCTATCTGACCGCGAAGAAGAACATGATCACCGGTGCGGGGCAGTTCGAGAAGACCTTCGACAGCTACTCGACGGGCCAGACGCAGAGCGCCGACAAGATCGAGACCACCGAGCACGGTACGGCCGCCGTATACGTCACCTTCGATAATTGACGCCGGGTCGGTGACCGATGGCATACGAGTTCGACAGAGCCGAGCTGGAATCGATCGTCGAGGACGCACAGGAACAACTGCGCACGGTCGCCCGAATTCAGCAGCAGCGCATCCAATTGATCGGTACCGCAACGGTTTCCAACAAACGCGTCACGGTCAGTGTGAATGCCGACGGGATCGTGGTGGAGACCAAGTTCGGGCCGGGTATCGAGAATCTCGGATTCTCGGCGATCGCCAAGGCGGTCACCGAGGCCGCGCAGCTCGCCGCCGAGGATCTGGCCGAGAAGAATCGGGAGCTGATGGCGCCGCTGCAGAGTCAGCGGGCCCGGCTGCCGAAACTCTCCGACCTGGTCGCGGGCATGCCCGATTTGCGCGGCGCGTTGCCCACGCCGTCGAAACCCTCACTGAAACCGCCGAATTCGGCCGATCGCAACCCACTACCCGGCGCGGACGAAATGCAGTTCACGGACGTGGAGTCGTACGATCACGACCACGATCACGAAGTGCAGCATCGGACCACGGAAGCCGGTTGGTGATCGCGGGGTAGCCCGATGCCGATGGAATTTCCGTCCTGGCTGGAGTGGCTGGGCGCCGCCGTCGGTATGGAGTGGCCGCACGGCAACGAGGACGAGATGTGGGCCATGGCGGGCGATTGGCGCACCGCCGCAGCGGGTTTGCGCGATATCGTCCACGATGTCGAGGCGGCCAAGAGCGCGACCCTGGCCGCCTATCCCGAGGGCACCGGATCGGACTCGATGGCCAAGGCCTTCGACGCGATCCTGCGCGACTCGGGGGCGGAGAAGAATTCGCTGCCCGATCTGGCCGACTTCTTCGATCAGGTCGCCGAATCGGTCGATGGCGGCGGTACGCAGATCCAGTACACCAAGCTGATGTTCTACACGACGCTGGTGGTGACGGCCGCGGAGATCGCGTCGGTGTGGATCTTCCCCCCGACCGCACCGGCGGAGGAGGCCGGGATCATCGTCGCAACCCGGGTCGGGGTGCGGATGATGATGCGCGAGGCGCTGGCCGCGATGGAAGAGAAACTCGCCGGCTTGATCGGCGCGCGCATGGCGAAATTCCTGCTGCGGCACGTGATGATCGGCGGATTGCTCGGTGCGTTGCAGGACTACGCGATTCAGCAGTTCCAGGTGTTCGAGGGGCATCGCAACGGGATCAACTGGGGGGAGACGATCGTCTCGGGTGTGGCCGGTGCGGCGGGCAGCGCGGTGGGCGGTCCCACGGCCGAGGCGCTGGACAAGGCGCTGGTGAATTCGCTGGGGACCAGGGGCGCCCGGATCGTGGCCGGAACTCTCTCCGGCGCGGTCAATTCCGTGGGCGCCTTCGCCGCGTCGGTGCCTACCCAATTCGCGGTGGACGCCATGACCAAGGGGTGGGACACCGCGGTCGACGATCTGAAGAACACCCACGTGGACTGGCGGATGTTCACCGCGGGTGCGGCGGGCGGCATGCTGTCCGGCGCGAATCACGCTCTGGCGGACCGGTATTACACCAACAGCAGCTTCTGGAAGACGCCGACTGCGCCGGATATGTACATCGGCGCCGCACGGGACATGAACGTGCCGGACGGCAGTACGCCACTCGTGGTGAACGATTCGGGTGTGCCCGGTGAGCGCACCGGTACTCCCGTCCAGGAGCACGGTGGCGGCGGCGATCAGAGCGCCGGTCGGCAATTGCCGAACAGCCGTGCCGCAGCCGTGGATTCGCCCAGTGATACGCCGGTTCGCGCGGCCGGGACCTCGCAGTCGGTCGACGGCAACCACCAGTCGGGTGGCGGGAGCGAGACCGCGCGCCCGGAGCAGACGACCTCCCAGTCGCCGCGTTCGGCGACCGAAACACCCGGTGCCGGTGTGCATTCCGATGCGAACGGGGTTCGTTCGACCGGTTCCGACGGCGATGTTTCCGAGGCGGGCGGGCGAACCGGTGGGGATGCGGTCTCGCACAGCGAATCCGCCGCGGTATCGCAGTCGCAGCGCGATTCGGACGGAATCGCCGGTACGCGAACGGAATCCGATGGCGCCGCCCCGCCGGTCGAGGCGGGCGGCAACGCCACGACGACGTCGGCGCCGGTGACGTCGGACCCCTCGGGTGCGTCCACGACGCCCGCTGCGCGGGCGGACGCCCCGGTCGGCGGGGAGAGTTCCCGTTCGGGCCCGGCCGCGCCCGGTGACGTCCGGTCCACACCGGCGCAATCCTCCCCGGTGGGCGACGCCCGCGCACCCGCCGCGAACGCGTCCTCCGCGCGTTCCGGCGCAGCTGCGGGCACCGAGGGTACGAGCCGTCCGGAGGGCCGGAACGCCAGTAGGGTCGGCGACTCGCCCGGATCGCGGACTCCGTCGAGCGACGCTCCGCGCGCACGGGCCGGTGCGGACGGTGCGCGTCCGGGCGCCGAATCGGGAGTGCGGGCGTCGCGAACGGCCGAGGCCGCTCCGGCCGGACGTTCGCCCGAGGTCGAGGGCGGTAAAGAGGCTGCGGCACAGCCTGTTTCGGAACGTTCTCGCGGCTCGGATGGGGCGGGAGCGCAGGAGCGGGCACGTTCGGGTGAGGCCGAGGCAGGCGAGCACCAGCCGCCGGTCCGGGCGCGCGGCGGTGCGGCGCACGACAGCGGCCGGACGTCGGGTGAACGTGATTCCGAACGAGCGCAGAATGATTCGGCGCCCGCCCGCGACGGCGACAAGGCCGCGACACCTCCCGAACGGTCCGGGAGACAGATCGCCGAGGCCGAGGACCGCGCCGCGGCCGAACAGCAGCGGCAGCGCGAGCGGATGGACGAATCGCAACGTCGCGTCGACGAGGCGCGGCAGGCTCTTCAGCGGGCGCAGCAGGCGCACGATGCCGCGCACCCCGATCACGGATCGGGCGACGATTCGACCTCGCGTCCGCACGGCGAGCCGGACGCCGCCCGGGACGAGTACCACGCCGCGCTGGCCGATCACGCGGAGGTACTGCACGAGGCGACCGACGAACTGGTGGCCGCCGCGCAGACCGCGCATGCCCAGGGCGTCCGCGGCGAGGAGTTGACGAAGGCGTACCGGGCGGCGGGGAAGGCGGCGCTGGACTACTACCACGCCAGAACCGACCCGGATATCCCGGAACATCTGCAGTTGAAGGATGCCGCACCGGATGCCTTGCGGCACGAGCTGGAATCGGGTTCGGAGGCCGACAAGCTCGCCGCGGTGATCGAGGCGATCCGGCAGGCCTCACCGGACGGCGATATCGTGCTGCGCGAAACGCAGGTCATGGCGACTCTTGCGATCCGGGACGGCGCGATCAACATGGACGCCGGCGAGGGCAAGTCGTTCGTGTTCCTGGCCGGCGCCACCATCGATGCGGTGGAGCACGGCGCGGTCCAGGTGCTGACCACGCGCGACAATCTGGCCAATCGTGAGGTCGATCGGTATCTGAAGACATTGGGCAACATGGGTTTCGACATCGTGCGGATGGATGCGGACCATGCCTACACCGAGCCCGCCGAGGGCCGGCCCACGATCTACATCGGCACCATGGAGGATGTCGGCTTCGGTCATCTGCGCGGCAATATTCCGCCCGGAAAGCGCGTCGCCATCGATGAGATCGACGAGGCGCTCGTGCACGCGAACACCACCTACATCCTGTCCGAGGGCGCCGGCGAGAGTGCGCCGCCGCATGTGGTGGAAGAGGTGGTCGGGGCGCGCGACATGCTCGATAACAGTCTGGCCGAGGATGATTCGGGTCACCGCGTGCTGACCGAGGCCGATTTCGGCCGGCAACCCGGTCAGAAGGGCGGCCCCGCCGTGCTGACCGAGCAGGGTCGGGCCAAGCTCGAGGAATCGCTCGGTCGCGAGCTGTCCGAGCAGGAGCTTCGCCGGTTGAACATGGCCGCGGCGGCCAAGTGGGAGTACCGGAACAAGGTCCATTTCATCATCGCCGACGGTCGGGTGCTGATCATCGATCAGACCACCCACAAGGTGATGTTCGATCCGGAGACCTCGACCGAGAGTCGCTGGAACGGCGGCCTCGCACAGGCCATCGAGGCCGAGCACGGACTGCGGATCCGCGACGATCCGGGCAGCACCAACGAGCTGAGCGCGAAGGAGCTGATCAACGACCACTACGAGGCCAAGACCGGCGCCTCGGGCACGGCGGAAGGCGTTTCCGGGCCGCTGCAGCACGATTACGGGATCGGCGTCACGGAGATTCCGCGGCACGAGGCGTCCAAGCTGATCCACGGCGCGGATGACGTATCGCCCGACGAGGCCACGAAGCTGGACCGGATCGCCAAGGACATCGTCGATAATCACGAGTCGGGTCGGCCGCAGCTCATCCTGGCGCACCGCAACGACATCGTCGGCGAATTGTCCACTCGCGTAACGGAACTCACCGATGGTACCGCGGTCGAGCACGTCGCGGTCGATGCCACCTGGGTAGCCGAGCAAGGTGTGCACGCCGAGGCGCGGTTGCAGGAGATCTTCGACGAGGCGGGCAGAGAGGGCAAGATCCTCATCATCAACATGCAGGGCGCGCGCGGTGTGGACATCCCGATCGGGAAGGACATGAACGCGAGGGGCGGCCTGCACGTCATCGTCACCGGCCACTCCGGCACCTCGCACGATATCGACATCCAGGCCGAGAACCGGGCCGCGCGGGCCGGGCAGCGCGGCACCGTGCAGTATTACACCTCGCCCGAGGACGACCTCTACGCTTTGAGCGCGAATCCGGAAGTCCAACATGTGGTCGTCCGATACTCGCGGTCGATCGGCTCCCACGACGCGGACGGCCTCGTCGCGCCGGCGAACGATATGCGCGTCGCCGCGGAACAGCAGCTCCGGGACATGGTCGAGCCGCTGCAGGACGCCGCCGCCGCGCGCCTGGGCCTGACCCGCGCCCCGCCCGGCGCCGGCAGCGCACCCATGCCGACGCATGAGAGGGGAGTGGGGGCCGAACCTGGTGAGCGCCCGCCTGCGGGTGCTGAGGAAAATCCGCCCGCCACGGGTGAGCGTTCGCCCGCGGTGGCTGCCGATCGTTCGCCCGCGCCGGCCGGTGAGGGTTCGCACGTTGCGGGCGGTGAGCGTTCGCCCGCGGTGTCCGGTGATCGTTCGGCCGCGTCGGCTGCCGAGCATCCACCCGCCGTGTCCGGCGATCGTTCGCCTGCGGCGAGTGGTGAGAATTCGCCTGCGGTGATCGAACATTCGGCTGACTCGACTGCCGAACATTCGCCTGCGGCGAGTGGGGAGCGGTCACCCGCGGCTGACGGTGAGCAGTCGCCGGTGGCGGAGCGAACACCGCCGTCGGCTGCGGACGGTGGCGTGAGCGATGCGGCGGGGGATCCGGCTCGTGCGGATGATGCCGCGAACAATCCTGCTGTGGAGGGTGATTCGACGCCTGCGGTGGGCACCGGTCGACAAGGATTGCCTGCGCGCGGGATCGTTCCGGTCGACGATGCGGATGAGCGGGTCGACGGCGAGCGGTTCGGTGATCCCGAAACCGCTGTGCCGCGAATGGATACCCCGGATACCGTGGTCGCCGATCCATCTCGGGGGGATCGGCCAGGGCGTGTGGCGGATTCCGGGGCTGAGCGAATCCCGGACTCCGGTAGTCGGGCGGGGAGCGGTGCGGATCGAGGGAGTCCGGTTGCCCGGGAAGGGGACTCGACCGGCGATATCCGAGTGGGACAGATGGCCGGGTCGGTGGCCGAACGCGCGATGGAGTCGGATGTCGCGCCGGAGGCGAAGGTGGCGGCCGAACCTGTCGCGGCACAGGATCGTTTGCCGAATCGTTCCGGCGAAGAGGTGGTGGACTCCCACCGGGACGCTGAAAAGAATTCGGCGAGAACGGATTCGGATACCGGCCCGGTTGCCGTCGTGACGTCCGGGCATCCGGTCGCCGCGTCGGAGGCCCGATCGAGGCGAGTGCCGAACTCCGACGGTTCCACCTCGAAACCGACCGCGCGACAATCGGATGAAGCCACACCGGAGACGAGAGCTCGAGCGCCGCAGCAGAATACGAACCGTGGTAGGTGTGCCCCGCTGGCGCTGAAGCTGATTCGCGAGCTGACCGGTAGCAGATTCATCCGGCCCTTCGATCGTGAGGTGGGTTCGGAGGGGGTCACCAGGCGGGAGCTCCAACTGGCCGCCGGCGGCCGACTCCGCAAGTTCCCCGGTGGTCACGACGCGATCGCCGCCATGTTGCGCAAGAAGGGAAACGGCGCGATCGCGCTCGTCGTCGACGAATACGCCGACTCGTCGAGGCGGCAGCCCGGTGCGCACGCCTACGTGCTGGTGAATGAGCACGGCCGGATCGTGGTGCGGGATCCGTCCACCGGCACGGTGCAGGGCTATCCGCCGACGGTGCCGGTCGAACTCCGCAATACCCACGCGGTGCTTTTCGACAGGAAGGGCCATCCGATGCACCCGCTGCGGTGGATCGTGCGGTACGTCATGCGATCGTCCGCCACGCAGTCGCGGATCGGTCAGTCCAGTGCCGCGGCCGAGGTGGAGCGCCTGGTGGGGGTCCGCGACGCCGCCGAACGCTCGCGAATCGCGGCGCACGCGGCCGTCGAGGCCGCCCGGCAGCGGGTGAACCGGCTCGGTCGCGGCCCGGAGGGGCCCGCTCGCGGCGGCACGGTCGGTATCACGCCCCACGAACTGCGCCCGCGCAGGCTGCCGGGTGAGCCGGCCGATCCGGATCACCCGGAGTACGCCAGGACGCTGGCGGAGACGCTCGACTACCTCTACAGCCGCACCAAGCGCGCCGATCTGGCCGATGCCTGGCACAGCGCGGTCGACGACCTGGCCGCCGCGGCGCGTCAGCAGTGGAAGGCCGACGCCGCGGCCGCGCGGGCCGGCCGCGAACTCACCGACGCCATCCGCGGCGACGTCGACGTGCGACCGGACGGCGTACCGGCCCGGCAGGCCGTGGCCGATCAGCTGGAACAGGACCACGCGCACGCGATCACGCGCCTCGGTGCGGCGCAGGCGAAGCTGACCGCGGCCCGCGAACGTATCGACCAGGCGGGGCCGGGCCGCGAACCTCCGAGCGCGCCCACCGGTATCCGCCTGTCCGACGCGGAGCTGCGCCCGCGTCGCGCACCCGGCGAGCCGACCGATCCGCAGGACCCGGGATACGTGCGGACCCTGGACGAGACCATCGAATATCTGCAGAGCCGCACCAAACGTTCGGATCTCGCTGGGCAATGGCTACGGGACGTTCGGGAGCTGGCGGACGCGGCGCACGAATTCCACGCTGCCCGAACGGAAGCCGATCGCCTCGGCGACGCACTTACCGTGGCCCGGAGCCGGGTGGCGAATTCGGCGCGACCGCATCGCCCCGCGCTCGACCCCGCCACCGAGGTGCGTCGGGTGCTGGACCGGCTCCCGGAGGTGTTCGACCGGCCGCGAACCTTGGCCGAACTGCACACGAGGTTGGGTCCGGGTACGCCGTTCGAAGTCCTGCTGGCGGTGCGGGAATTGTCCTACCGCCGCAACGGCCTCGTTCCGCCGTCGTTGTCGCGGGAGAGCCTGGACGAATTCCTGCGACGTGTCTGGGATCGCCGCGATTCGATGCGGTCGTACAACGACGTCTATCGCCTGTATTCGGGCCGGGTCACGGGGGCGGTCGAGGATCCGCACGCCTACCTGGACGGGCTGGTTCGGATTCTCGGCGAGCGCGCTCCGGGCGGGCAACTCGCGGTGCTCCAGGACGTCGGCGTCCTGGAGCCGGACAACGCGGACGTCTGGGCGCCCGAGGACGTCAGCTTCGCGCACTTCTTCCGCCATTCCGAGCCACTGGATCCCGAGGACGTCGGGTACCGCGTGTACGTGAACGCCAGTAACGAGGGGGCTCCGGATCTGGCCGCGGGCATCGTGCACGAGATCCTCGACGCTCCGGGCGATTTCCCGGGAATCCATTCCATGAAGGTGGCCGGTCCGCACCGGCTACGCGACGACCGCATCGTGATCTACGTCCGCGATCTCGACTCCGCACAGCGAGTTGTGGAGTGGCTGAAGACATTCCAGGACGCTCGCCCGGACGCGTTCGGCTGGGACGTGCCCGCGATGACCGACCAGGTGTTGCCCGGGGTCGGCATCGGCGCGGAACCGCCCACCGATGCCGCGGGCCGGGACCAGAGCTTCGGGGAGGTGCGCAGCAACATCGTCCTGGAACAGCTCGACGCTCATCGGCGGGGCGACTTCGCGGATTTCCGGATGGCCGTGCTGAATGGGCTCGTCGCGGCGGATGTGGATCCGGATCATCCGTACCGGCATTCGGACGGTACGGACGCTGGGTCGGGCGGCATCGCACCGCCACGGCATCCGGGAGCACTCGCCGCGGGTGCGCCGGACCCCGGGCCGTCGCAGGCGGGTCACCGGCAGCCGAGCCTTGCGCAGCGGACCGCCTACCTGACACCGGAACAACTCGCGGTGCACGGCCGGAAGCTGGCCGAGCACACCGAAGCCGTTGCGCGACTGGCGGAGCTGCGCAATCAACGTAACCTGCTGGCGGCGCACCTGCTCGTCGATCCGAGCGGCGGATGGGCAGCGCTGCGGCCGGAGAATCTCGACCACACCGTCGAGCAGCTGCGCGCCCGCGCCGCAGCGCCCGGCGAGTACGCCCGGCGCGCCGCGGAAATCGTTGCGCTGGAACGGTTGTCGCTGGACCACCAGGAGGTCGTCGACGAGATCGCCCGACTCGAAGGCGAATTGGCCGCATTGGAGGCAACGCCCGAGCCGGATTCGCTGCGTCCGGAGGGCTGGACCGAGCACAGCGCGCCGCAGGAACACCGGCCGCTCACCGCACGGACCCGCCGAGCGTTGCGTGCCCTGACCCGCGCCGCCGATGCCCGCGCTCGGGCCTGGGCGCAGGCCGTATCCCGGGTTCGGGAGCTGGGCATCGATCCCGACCAGGTGCGCCGCGAGGTGCTGAGCGGGCAGCTCGGCGCGAAGGCGGACCGGGCCGAAAAGGACCATGAACACGATCTGCGACAACCGGATTCGCGCGGGCAGAGCCTGGCCGAGTTGCGGTTGCGAGCCGACGCGCTCGGCCTGGTACCCGGTTCGGCGAACGCCGCCGAGCTGCGTCGGCGCATCCTGATCGCCGAGGCGGAACGAGCCGCGGCCGCTGCCGCGGTCTCGGCGTTGCGCGGACTCGCCGGGGAGGCGCGCAGTGCGCCGCCGGCGGAGCTCGAACAGCGGGCGCGGGAGCTGGGCGTGCGAGTCACCGATTTCATGGTCGAACAGGCCCTCCGTGATCGGATCGGCGCGATCGAGGAGCGGGGCGGGCAGGCGGTCCGGGAACTGTCCGGCACCCATCGCGACAGTCGCAGCGGTCCGAGTCACCGCGACCCGTCCTCGGGCGCGCCGATCAGCACCGAACGCCTGCACGAGCTGGCGCGCGAATACGGCATCGATCCGGCGGGCCGGGCCGATGCCGACGTGGAGCGGGCGCTGCGCGCGGAGATCGGTCGGCGCACATCGGCAGCACGGGAACGCGGGGCCCCGGTGCTCGCGGAATTCGATCGGTTCCGGGTGGCCGTCGCCAACGAGTCGGTGCGGCGCTCGGAGGCGCAGGCCGCGGCCGAGCACGAGATCCTCTATCACCGGACCGGCGCATCCGATCGCAGTCCGCGGATCATCGGCACCACTGCCGGCCACGCGCGCCACGGTGACGGGCACACCCTCACCGTTCCGGGCGCGGTGGGCGCCCGCGGCCGGTACGTCGGCGTGGGCGCGGCCGCGGACCCCGAGACACATCTGCCTGCCGCCCAGCGTCGGCGGCGCGCCGCCCAGGGTTTCCAGGACGCCATGTACTTCCGTGTCTCGATCGACGAGCACGGCGTCGTGCGGGTCGGTGCGCACCGGCCGCCGCCCGCGCCGGTCGAGCGGCTCGGTCCCGGCGCTCGACCGGGCGACTGGACCCCGCACGGCGACGAGCGGCGGTTCGTGCCCGAGCGGGGCAAGGTCCGGCGGAACCTGCGCCAGCTCGCCTACGACATCCGACGGCTGACCAGTGCGGCGGACGAGAACTACACCGGATTGCTGGACCTCGCCGAGACCTTGGACATCGATGCGGCCTGGCAGCTCAGCCCGCGCGAACTCGAGGCCGCCACGCGAGCGAAGGTCGCCGAATTCCGCACCCGCGCCGAGGAGGCGTGGGACCGCACCGACGACGTGTCGCCCAGGGAGCATTCGGCGCTGGTGGCCGAGCGCAACCGGCTGGAGGACCAGGCGCAGGCGGCCCAGGAGATCGGCGACGAGCTGTTGTTGCGACTGGCCGATCACGACAACAACTACGTCCGGCCGCGTGATCTGAAGACCGCCGATACGGCGGTGCTGGCCGCCCGGCGCGTCCTGGCCGCGCACGGCGGCGTACCGATCGGCCGGGACGGGCGTCCGGCGCATCCCGGGCAGGAGGTGGCCCGGCTGATCACCTCGGCGGACGGTGCGAACCGCCTGGTCGTGGTCGCACCCGCGGCTCATCCGGACCACATTCTGGATCCGGCCCTCCGGCGCGCGCTGGTGGGTAACGGCGAGTTCCTCTTCCAGCAGGTGCGCGTGGACGAGCGGGGGCGGGTGTGGACCCGTGAACTGCGGGAACCCGAGGGTGGCCCGGTCGCGCCCGCCCCGGAACCGATCGCAGAGCCGGCGCCGAAGGCGATCTCCGAGAAGCCGGAGCCGGATGCCCCGGAAATCCCCGAGGCTCCGGTCGAGGAGCCGGCGGCGCTCTCACCCGAGGACGCGCAGCACCGGCTCGATCAACTCGTCCGCCGGCGCACGGCGAAGGTCGCCGCCCAGGAACGGTGGCGGAACAAGTTGGCGGGCAGGGCCGGAAAGTTCCCCAATGCCGACATCTCCCGGAGCGCCTGGGCGGAGACGGTACGCCGACTGAGCGGCGAGACGACCGGGTACACCGCGGAATACCAAGGGCTGGACTATGTTTCGCCCGGCGAGCCGGAACAGCTCGGCCCCGCCGAACTGGCCCGCCGCCGTGATCCGGTCGACAAGCTGGCCCAGGCCGCGCGCAACTACTACGAGCTGAGCGACAAGATCCAGCAGATCGACGAGGATATCGACGCGCTGGTGCGCCAGGGCGCCACCTATGATCCGGCGCACGCTGCGGCGTTCGACGACCTGCAGGTGCAACTCGCCGATCGGCACAAGGCCGCCGTCGACGCGGCAAAACCGTTGCGCCGCTTGCGAGATGAACTGGAGGCCCGGCTGATCCAGGCGCGGCGCGACGACGATCCCACCGCCGGCGATCCGCAGCGATTGCGCGAGCTCACCGAGGCGCAGGAGGCGGTGGACCGCGCCGATACCGAGATCGACCGGCTCAACGATCAGCACGCCGCGGCGACCGGCGCGTGGGCCGACGCGGCGAAGGCGCATTGGCGTGCGGCGGCCGTCGCACCGGACGAGCCGGGCAAACGGCTGCGGCAGATCAACGCCAATGTGTGGTTCGACCGCGGGGTGCCCGACGGGCGGGGCGGATTCCACGGTGGGCGGATCATCGTCGTCGCCGGTCGGGCCGAGTACGGCAGGCTCGATGCCACCGCGCACGATGCCGCCCTCGCCGACGCACTGGCCCACCACCACTATCTGGCGCGGTTGCTGGAGCGGTCGGATACCACGGTCGACTACCTGCGGGTGACCGCCGACGCTCAGCTACGGATCACGAACATCCAGCTCGACTCGCCCGAGTTGCAGCGCGCCACCATGGGCCCGCGCAATCCGCGCTCGCGGGCCCTGCCGGTGACCGACCCGGTCGCCTGGCGGCGGATCATCGACGAGGTCACCGGCATTCCGGCCGGCTCGGAGACCCGGTGGCGGACACCGGAGCAGGATCGGCACGCGGCCGAACTCGAGCCGTTCGCCCGCCACGCGTTGCCGCCGGAGACGCTGATGCGGTGGCGCGACGCCGAGGGCAACTGGCACAGCACCCGCGAGGGCGAGGCCCGCGGTTACCGCGCCTACCAGCCGAAGCTCGAGTCCGGCGTGAAACTGAACAAGATCTGGCAGAAGGAGCTGGACGGCTGGCGGCTGCCGCCGAAGGGCTGGGCCCCGTTCGGCGGCGAGGACAAGTCGCATCTGCGCGCACGCTCCTACGACGAGAAGATGCCCGACGGGTTCAGCGGCGCGGTCGCGGTCGAGCCGTTCCAGAACATGGTGGAGCCGTGGCTGATTCACGAGATCTACGGCTACTGGCCGGAGATGAGCTACGAAGAGCTGGAGAGCCTGAATCCGGACGGCCGCGCCGAGGCGTTCTGGCTTCAGGGCCCGGGGCCGGGTATGGAGGCCCCGCCCGGCTGGAACGAGGAGCAACACCACGATCTGCCCCTGCACGACGCGCTCTACACCATCGGCAAGCGGTGGATTCAGATCGGCGAGGGCGTGCGCAAGCTGCCCTGGATCATCGAGCACTTCCACAAGAATCCCGAACTCGGCAGTCGGCGGCGCAACCGGTACTGGTTGCCGGACGGGCCGTTCGACCCGGATCATCCTTTCCTGCGCAAGATTCCGATCGTCCGCAGCTATCGGGGCTATCGCGGTTGGAAGGCGCCGCGGCTGGATCTGCAACCGCCGCACCTGAATTGGACCGAGGCCGAGCACGGGCCGGCGAGTGAACTCGATCCGGCGCAAGCGCGCTTCTGGGAGCGCGATGTCGCGAACTGGGCGCAGGTACAGGCCTGGGCCGATCGCGTCATCGGCGAATTCGCCGACGACGAAGCGAATTCGGATGTGCAGCGGATCGTCGACCAGCTGACCACCCCGCGTGACCCGCTGTTGCGTCGCGGCGACGGCGGCGCGGTCTTCGCCGAGTTGCTCGGCTTCGCGCGGCACGCGGACGGTATCCCGCTCACGCACGAGCAGCTCACCGCCGAAATCCTGCTGATCAAGCGGCATCTGATGATCAACGAGATGCGCGTGCAGGATCCGGCCAGCCCGGAGGGCAGGCTGATCGAGAAGCCGTACGACCGGCTTGCGCACGTGGCCGATGCGTGGCTGCGGCTGACTGGGATCGGCGATCGCGACGGCCGCACCCGGCCGTATCCGGAGGATCTGCTGCTGCTCGAGGACGCCCACGCCGAGGCGGACTACCTGCGCACGCACCCCAAGGCCACCTGGCACGAGGCCGACGAGCACGCCGCGAGCCTGGGCCACGACTGGGATACCAACCGCCGCCGATTGAGTGGTCGGTTGGTGCGCCGGCGCGGGCGGCTGTACTACCCCGAGGAACTGCCCGCGAATCGCCCGCTGCGGCGGCGGACGTTCCCGTTCACCGACAAGCGGATTCCGCTGCTGAGCGATCGCACACTGCCGGTGGCGGCGCTGCCCTACGCGGTGGAACCGATGGCGCCGGAGCAGGACTGGCTGCCGCCCGCGCCTCGCCGTGCCGCCCGGATTCTCGCCGAAACCGGTGTGCGCGAACGGTTCCCGGAGTTGCCACAGGAACCGGTCGCCGCCCTGCGAGAGTTGGCGGTCCAGGTGTTGCTCGGCGACGGGCTCGTGCACGAGTTGAGCAACGATCCCGCGCTGGCACTCGCGGTTCGCGCCGGTGCGGTCGAGAACTTCGCCGCCGCGGAGACTTCGGAGCAGCGTGAGCGGTGGGCCGCGCTGCTGAACCACAGCGACCCCACGGCCGCGCCGAAGGAACTCACCGAGCGGTTGCGCGCCGAGGTGGCACAGCAACTGTTCGCGTTCACCGATCCGGACGAGGCGGCTCGGGCGCAGCGGCGGGCCGCGCACGAGCAGGCGCTGCTGGACTGGGCGCGGGCCGAGCGGGAGCGGGTGGACGCCCGGCAACAGGTGCTCGAGCGGGCGCGGGGTGTGCCGGTGAATACCGACGAACTGCTGTCGGACGAGATGAAACGTCCGATGGCGCTGGAGGATCTGCTCGCGGAGGTGCGCAACCACCGACGTGTCGTCGGCCCCGAGACCGATGCGTACCAGGACCGCTTGACCGCGCTGCACCAGGCCGTCGAGGACTATCATCGCCTCGATGCTCGGGCCGCCGAACTTTCCGAGGGTGTGCGCGCGGCCCGCGCCGACGCGCAGCCGGGCGACGCGGTGCACGACCCGGCCGCCCGGCACGCCGAGATCGATTGGCTGACAGCCGAATTGCGGCGGATGATCCTGGCCCGGGAGAACGCTCGGTTCGATGTGATCGCGCGCGGGGACGGCGTCCGGGTGAATATCGAGGAGGTGCTGCACGACGACCTGAAACAGGAAGCCGAGCGCCGGCGCCTGTTCGAGGAGTTGCGGTCGCGCACGCTGCCCGTAACCCAGGTGGACGAATATTCCGAGCGGGTGTCGCGGCTCGAGGACGCGGCTACGGCGTTCCACCTCGCCGACATTCGCGCCGGCGAGCTGGCCGATGAACTGCAGCAGGCGAAATCGCGCGATGCGGAGTTGTCGGCCGCCGAGGCCGCTGCCCGGCGCGCGGAGGCGGATCAGCCGGAAGTCGAATCCGGCTCGGGCCCTGCGAAATCGGGTGCACTGGTTCCGAAAGATGATGTCGCACAACAGGTCCGGATGGCTATTCCGCACTCCGTGGCTCCCGTCGCCGCGCGGCTGCGCTTCGCTCATCGGGTGTGGGATTCGGTGCTGGACGGGCTGTCCGCCGAGGAACGCCGGGCGCTCGGTGAATTCCTGGCGGGCAGAGGTTCCGGGTTGTCGCCGGAAGCGGCCCCGATACTGGACGAGGTGCTGACCCGAGCCCCGCTGCCCGAATCCGCGATGCTCACCTTCGAGGGGGAGCACGGGCTGTTCGGCGACACCACACCGGGATCGGTGTACGAGGTGCCCGGATATCTGCAGGGTTTCCTGGGCAGAGTGTCGGCCCGCCCGGAGTCGAACCTCCACCTCGAGCTCACCGTGCCGGAGGGCACACCCGCGCTGTTCGTCGGCGGCACCGACCTCTCCCCGGGCGGACGGCTGGAGACGGCCAGACTGCTGCTCGGACGTGGGTTGCACATCCGGGTGGACGCGGTGCGCGAGGAGGACGGGCAGATCCGGGTGCGTGGCACCGTGGTGCCGCGGGCCGAGGAGGCCGGACAGCCGCATGCCGCGGTACCGGCCGAGCCGCACGAGGTGTACCGACGCCGCCTCGATGCGGCGGGCGAGGCCGAGCGCACCGCGCATGAGATATTGCGTCAGCTCGCCCCGACGATCGGCATCGATCCCGGGCTGACCGGTAACGACCTGGCGCGTGCGGCCGTTCGCGCGGTCGGTGTGGACCGGGATCGGCTGCGGGCGGAGGTCAAGGCAGCGCAGGCGGCCGGTGACGTCGAACGGCACCGGGAGCTGCGCGAGCAACTGGCGATCAACGGGCCGCTCGCCCGGGCCGTGGTGAAGGTCACCAACGACTTCTGGGCGGCGGTCTCGGAGCAGGAGCGACTGCGTGCCGAGATGCAGGCGCTGGGCCTGGATCCGTCCGGTCCGGACGGCATCGGCGCACCGGACGCGCCGGTATCCGGACCGGATTCGAGCGGTGGGCCCGGACGCGACACCGGGGATACGGATTCTCCGCCGCCGCCCACGGGGGGCGATCACGACGGCGATTCGGGAGGCTCGGGCAACGGGCCGACGCCGCGGGCCGAAGGGGAAGCCGCGGAGCCGGAACCGGAGCCCTCCCGCAATGACCGGTGGAGTAGCGAGGAGACCGAGCAGCGGCATGTGCCCACCACGCGGCCGTTGAAGAAAGCGCTGCGCGCGCTGGTCGAGGCCGTGGCCCGGCGCGAGCGGGCTTGGGCCGCCGCGCTGCGCGACGCGCATGCGGCAGGGGTCGAGCCGGACAAGGTGCGCCGGGAAGCGTTGCAGGACAAGGTTTCCGATGCAGCGAGGTTGGCAGAGCAGGATTACGCGCAACGCCCAGCGGTGTGGCGGATGGACGAGAGTCGCCTGCGTGAATTCGCGGACGAACTCGGAATCGAACACGACGGCCTCACCGAAGCTGAACTGCGCCGGCGGATTCGAACCGATCAGCTCGGGCAGCGCCGTGCCGTGGCGGACCTGGCCGATCTGCGCGACAACGGCGATGCGCTCACCGATTCCGAATTCCACACCCGCGCGGTCGGCCTCGGCATCGACGAGCCGTCTCGCCACCAGATGGACGAGATTCTGCGCGAGCACGCCGAACAGAACTCCCGGGCCGCGGCGCGGCGACAGGCGGCGGTGCGCCAGGAGCTGGAGAAACCGGGTACGCGCATGCCGCGACTGCGGGAGCTGGCGCGGGAATTCGGCGTCGATCCGGAGCTGGACCGAAAAGCCCTGGTGCACCGGACCGGCAAGGCAGTGCAGGCCGAGACGAACCGGACCATCGAGGGTGCGCGCAAGCTGATCGAGCAGCTGAACGCATTCCGGGTCGCGCAGGCGAACGAGCGGATGCGTGAATCCGAAGCCCAGACCGAGGCCGAGCGCGAGGTGATGGACGCCAAGGCGGGCGCGCGGGGCAAGGGGCCCAAGGTCTATGGCGACGGAGTGCGCAAGGTGCGGCTCGCGTTCGGCGTCGCGCACACGCGTGAGGTCGAGGGTGCCGACGGGAAGACTCGGCGCCTCGTCGGCGTCGGTAAGACCGGCGATCCGACCGTCCACATCGATGACGAACGTCGACGCGCCCTGGCCGAGCAGGGCGCCGACACCGTCTACTACCAGGTACGAGTCGGTGCGGACGGTACGGTGCATCTCACCGAACACCGTCCCCACGACGTGCCGGCGCCGCGTCCGCAGGTCCCGCCCGCACCGCGTCCGGGCGATTGGCGCGCCGGTGCGGAGACCGAATACGTGCCGCGCTCGCGGTCGGACCGGAAAGCTCTGCGCAAGTTGGCTGTTCAGGTCGGCGATATGGACAAGGCGGTGAACCGGAACTTCCGCGACATCCTGCGACACGCGCGATGGCTGGACATCGAACCGGCCGGTGCGAGCCCGCACGAACTGGCCCGCGCCGTGCGGGAGTTGATCGCCGAGCATCGTGCGCGGGCCGACGAGTTCTTCGACCGCACCACCATTCCGGCCGATCGGATGGAGGAGTTCTTCGATCAGCGACGCGCCATCGAGGCGCGGGCGGCGGAGGTGTCCTCGCGCGGTAACGCGCTGTTGCAGCGGTTGGGCATTCACGAACTCGGCGTGGTGATGCGCGATCGCAAGGCTGCCGAGCTGACCATGCTGGCCGCGCGGAACGTGTTGCGGCACAACGGCGATACCGCGATCGGACGCGACGGCCTGCCGGTCGGCGCGGACCACGAGACCGCGGCGGTGGCTCGGCTGCGCGCCGCGGGCGAGGGAAATCCGGCTGGTCTGTACCTCGTCGTGCCGACCGCGAATCCGGATCATGTGCTGTCGCGTGCGGTCCGCGAACATCTGCTCGGCGCCGATGGTGAGCTGAACGTCCGGCAGATCCGGGTCGACGGCGAGGGTCGAGTGTGGCTGGCCGACCTGACCGAACCACAGGGCCGCGACCTGACCGCGGCACCGGCCGAGGGTGCCGCCGCAATCGAGCCGAAGCGTCCCGGAACACCCACCGCGCGCGAGGACTCCGGCCCGGCCGCAAAGCCCGCCGCGCCCGTAAAGCGCGGCAGCGCAGCGGAATCCGGCAGCGGCGAGAAAGCCGACACCGCAGCGAAGCCCGGCCGTGACGAGAAGTCCGGGACCGCCGAAAAGCCGAGCAGCACAGAGGTATCGGTCGTTGAGAAGTCCCAGGACGCTGAATCACCGGGCGAGACACCAGATCCGCAGGCGAAGTTCGCACCCGATCCGAGTCAGGTCGAACTCGACGAGTTGGTGAACCGCCGCATCCGAGTTGCCGCGGCGCACGAATTCTGGCGCACCAAGCTGGAATACCGGACCTCTCGCGTGGACGGCGTAACGCCGGACGACGTGTCCCGGGACGACTGGCCGGGCACCGTCGCGCGGTTGAGTTCCGAGCGGGTCGGTTACACCCGCGAGGACGCGGGCGTGGACACGCCGAGCTTGTCCACGCGCGAACAGGTCAGCGAGGAGGAGTTGACCCGGCGGCAGGATCCGATCGACAAACTCGCCGAGGCCGCCGAACGGTATTACGAGCTGGGTGATCAGCTGCGCGAGATAGATCAGCGCATCCACCAGCTCGAACAGCTCGGCGCGAAACATGATGTCTCCGAAAGCGATGAGACGCATCGTTCGCTCGGCCGCCTTGCCGAGGCGTACAAGGCGGCGATCGATCGGACCAAACCGCTGCGGCGGCGGTACTTCGGCCTGCGCGAGCGACACGAGGCCGATCCGAGCGCGGCGACGCCCGAGGATCTGCGTGAACTCGCCGATGCCCGGGAGGCGGTCGACCGCGCGGACAACGAGATCGACCGGATCAACGACCGCCGGATAGGGATGGGCGGGGCCTGGCGCGCGGCCGCGGAGGACGTCGTGGATCCGCGAAATCTGGTGCGGGTCACCGAGAATGTGTGGGTCGATCACGGCCGGGTCCCCGACGAGAACGGCGCGGGCGGCCGTCCGCCACGGATCGTCGTGACCGCGGGCCGTTCGGAGTACGAACTCACCGCGGGGGTGGATCACGATCGCGCTCTCGCCGCGGCGCTGAGCCGCCACCACATCGTTGCCCGGCTGTTCGAGCGGCCGGAGACAGCGGTCCACTATCTGCAGGTCGCGGCCGAGGTGAGCGGTAACGGCCACCAGGTGACCGAGCTGGCGTCGCCGCGCGTCGAACGTCAGGGCATGCGCACCGAACTCGACGAGGACGGAAATCCCGTCGAATCGTTGCGGATCATCCAGCACGGTGAGCGGCCGGTGACGCTCTCCGGCGCGGTGCGCTGGCGTCGGATGCTGTACGAGGCAACGGGAGTCGAGGCGCCGGGCACCGGTGATCGGCGCGTGTCGCCCAGCCGGGACCGGGAGGCGGCAGAGGTGAGCCGTCGTCGGCGCGAACCCACCGTGCCGCTGGAAATCGTGCTCTGGGAACGGCGTTCGGAGACTCCGGGCGGCGAGCCGACCTGGCACGACGTCCGCGAGGGCGAGGCGTACGGCTTCCGGGCGCACAAACCGCGACTGCCCCTGGGGACCAAGCTCGACAAGTACGGGCAGCAGGAGGTCGACGGCTGGCAGCTGCCACCGAAGGGCTGGGCCCCGTTCGGCGGTGAGGACAAATCGCATCTGCCCGCGCGCTCCTACGAGGAGAAGATGCCGGACGGATTCAGCGGGGCCATGGCCGCCGAGCCGTTCCAGAACATGGTGGAACCGGGTCTGCTGCGGCTGCTCACCGGTCACTGGCCGGAGATGAGCTACGAGGAGATTCTGAGCCTGTCCGAGGAGGGGCGGGCGATGCTCTGGGCGACCCAGGGACCGGGCCCCAAGCCCGAACCGCCGATCGGCTGGGACGAGGACGCGCATCACGAAATGCCGCTCGACGGTGCGCTGTACACGATCGGAAAGCGGTGGTTCCAGCTCTACAACCTCGCGCGCAAACATCCGTGGGTGCTCGATCGTTTCTACAACCATCCCGAGATCGGGCGGTGGGTTCTCGAGCACACCCGCGGCCTGCCGAACGGGCCGTTCGACGAGAATCATCCTGTGCTGCGGTTCGTTCCGGGCCTGCGCAGCATCCGGACGTTCCGCGGCTTCCACCCGCCGATCGATATGGAGGTCCAGCCGCCGCATCCCCGATACCATGTCGCCGAGTTCGCGCCGCCGGGCGATCGGGTGGACTTCATCTCGACGAAGTGGGATCGGATGGTCGATCGCTATTCGAGGGTGCGGTCCTGGGCCGAGGGCGGCTACGACGAATTCGCACCCGACCGGACCGTCCCGGATCAGCCCGATGCCCCTGCGGGCCGGGCACTCCGGCAGGCCGCACACGACGATATCGACCACGAGTACAACGCCGATGTCCGGGAGATCCTCGACGCGCTGACGCGGGCGGGCAATCCGCTGCTGCGCCCCGAGGACGGCGGGGTCAGGTACGCGGACGGCCTGCGCTTGGCCCACCGCGACGACGGCACGCCGCTGACGAAAGCGGAACTGGGACAAAGGCTGCTGCGCATCAAGAACCACATGATGCGCGATGTGATGTCGGTATTCGATGCGAATACGCCGGAGAACCGGTCGAGTACGCGGCGGATGGATGCGATGCCGCACGTGGTCGATGCCTGGAACCGGTTGACCGGTCGCGGCGACGGCGCGGGCAAGACCTCGCCGACGCGGCCGGATCTGGTGATGCTGGAACACTATTGGGCCGAGGCGCACTACCTCGACACCGAGGACAAGGTCACCTGGCACGATGCCGAGGCGCATGCGGACCTGTTGGGGTACAAGTGGATTCGCCCGCCGCTGACCGAACATTTCGTGGTCCGCGACGGCGAGCTGATCCATCCGCGCGACCTGCCGCAGGATGCGCCCGAGCGTGGCGGGGTGCCGTTCGCGCGCGATAAGAAGGTGCCGTTCGCGCGGATTCCGTACGCGGTGGAGATGCGGCCGCTGGACGATTCCTGGAAGCATCCGAAGGTGCGCAGGGCCGAGCACATCATCGAGGTGACCCGGCTGCGTGACTGGTACAACGAACTGCCGGACGATCCGGTCGCGGCGTTGCGGAACGTCGCACTGCACGCCTGGCTCGAGCTGGGCCCGGACGTCACCGCGCTGCACCTCACCCAGGCGGACCCCGATCTGGCCGTGGTGATCCGTGCCGGAACGATCGAGCTACTGGCCGATTCGGCAACCGGTGACGAACGCCTGGAATGGTCCCGCAGACTGGGCGAACCCCCCGAGACCGCCGACCCCGACAACCTCGACCAGGCGCTGGCCAGATTGCGCCGGGGCATCGAGCGAGACCTCGAACCACCGACCCGCGAGCAACTGGAGAGCGCGTCGCGGCCCGGTGAACTGTCCAGCGGTGAATCGGAATCCGCACGTCCACAGCAGAAGCCGCCACCGAGTCTTACCGAGGAGACCGATCCGGACGCGCCCACGCAACCGCTACAGCGCGAGGTTCGGCAGCCGGAAGGGCCGGAGTCATCGGTATCCGAACAGGCCACCGGAGTGGCGAAAGCGGCTGAACCGCGCGAGGAGTCGGAGTCCGGGGAACAGTCGGAGCGAACGTCCGAGCCGCCGAAATCCGCAGAGCTGCCCGAATCGCCGAAGGTCATCGATCCGGATGCGCCGACCGAGCCACAGCGGCACCGGGCCGGGAAGCCGCCGGCGCCGCCGAAATCCTCGGGTTCGCAGCAGTCGGGGACACCGGATGAAGGCGGCCCCCGTGGGCTCGGGGGTCGGCGTGGCGAGCCGTGGCCGTATTACGGGCCGCGCACGCCGCGAATTCCGATCAGGCATCACTTCCGCTGGCCGGGTGAACCCGGTGCGCCCGAACATATTCCGGGTGCGTACCTGACGCCGGTGCCGCCCGATCCGGGGCAGCCGCCCGAGCCGCCGCAGCCGCCCGAGCCGCCGCAGCCGCACGGCCCTGGACCGCACAGCCCCGGGCCGCACGGGCCGGGGGTGCCGCAGCCGCCGGGGCCCGTACCGAGCCCGCCGCGCGGGTCCGAACCGGGCGATCGGCAGCCGGGGTGCGATCAGCACGAACACTGCCCGCACGACCATTGCCCGGACGATCCGAACCCGTGTCCGCGGTGTCCGGGACAGGTTTCGGACCCGGTGCCGCAGTGGCCCGGTCTGCCGTCGTTGCCGAATATTCCCTCGCTCCCGAATATTCCGTCGATCCCGGACATTCCGGGATCGACCAACCCATCGCAGCCGCCCGGATCACCGGACGGTGCCGTACCGCCGGGAACTGCGCGACCACCTCGGGACTCCGGCGGATCGGGCTCCGCGGAACCCGGCGGGCCCGGATATCCCGGCCCGAATACGTTCGGCTCGCTGCCGGGCGTGCCGCTGCCCGACCGATTCGGTACGCACAACGGTGCGAACGGGGCGAATTCACCGTCTCGGCACAGTGATTCGAACAGCAGCCCGGACCCGATGACACCGGGCTTCCCCGGTGCGCCCGGACTGCCGGGCACAGCGCCGCGCGGCTCCTCGAATTCATCGAAGAAGCGCAAGAACTACATTCCTCGCGTCGGCAGCGGCGCCGGTCCGGGCAATGACACCGAGATCTACGTCCGATCGCATACCGGCTGGGGGGAGAGCGCCGCCTTCGATCCGGTAACGGGCGTCATGCGTCCGGTCGAACTCGCCATGGGCGGGCTCGCCGGGGTCTACGGCGAACTGGGCGGATCGCGAATCGTGTTCTACCGCTGCGGAACCGGTCTGTCGCTGCGGGTGGACGATCGCGGCGTGGATCTGGACGCATCGGACGTCGCCACGCACTGGCAGCGCATCGATTCGAGCCGGACCCGGTTCGCGGTCGCGGTAGGCGGAGTCGTGGTGTGCGACCTGTACTATCCGTCCACGCCGGAGGAGGCGGATCTGGGCCTGCTCATCCGCGACGTCCTGGCCGATCCGGATCGGCGCGCTCAGATCTTCGCGCGTTGAACGTCCGCTACCACCACGACCGCGGCCGCAGCCGGTTGGCCAGATCGATCAGCGCGTACCGCTGCAGGCGGCGCGGTGTGGTGCGGGCGATTTGACGCAGTGCCAGTTCGATCCCCTCGCGCAGCGCCTCGTCGGAGTAGTGCAGGCCCAGGATCGTCGAGTCCGGCTCCGGCGCAGATCCGCTGCGGCGCAACCAATCCAGCGCGGCGCTCAGGACCAGGACCCGCATCTGTTGCAGGCGGGGTTCGTCGGGCAGATTGCGCAGATGGGCCGCGGCTTCGTCGAGGTCCCGGCGGGTCAGCTCATCGGCCGGCCGGGTCACCAGCAGCAGGCAGGCGGTCATCCGGGCCACGTCGTGGTGGCGCGAGGTCTCGGGCATCTGCTGCAGGGTGGCGACGGCGGCGGTGTGATCCTTCGCCTCGGCCAGGCAGCGAGCCAATCCGAAAGCGGCGCTGGCGATTCCGTGATTGGCGCGCCAGACCGCGCGGTAGTGCTCGGTCGCGGCGCGCTCCCACCGATCCGGATCCTCGGGCCCGGATTCGATCAGCAGTTCGGCGGTCGCGGCCAGCGCCAGCAGCGGGGCGGCCTCGCCGGGCACCATGTCGGCGACGAGATCGAAATGCGCATAAGCCTTTTCGTAATCCGCGTCGATGAGCTCGGCGACCGCGGCATACCATTCGATGCGCCAGTCGACGCCGTAGCCCGAACGCAGGGCGACCAGTTTGGATCGCGCGTATTCCACCTCGCCGAGATCCAGATAGGCGCGAATCTCGGTCAACGCGCCCTCCAGTTCGAAGGTCTCCGGCATGGCGATCTTGCCGATGCGCATGTTCTCCCGGCCCTGGCGCAGGGTGTCCAGCGCCCGATGCGGTTCGCCGTGCAGCAGTGGCGAGAGCAGATCCGCGCTGGGATCCTCGGCATCGATCAGCGGAACCGGAAGGGCCGCAGCGACATTCGCGGCACCGAGGTCCGGTGCGCGGTGCACACCGTCGACCATGGCATCGGTCTGCCGGACCAGCGTATCGATGCCGAAATCCCCTCGCGGCGCGCTGAATATGGTGGAGACCTGGGGATATTCCCGACCGGTGTCCTCGGACAGAGCCGCGCGCAGCACGCCGAGCAACTGCCGGTACAGCGCATAGGCGGACGGAAAACGCTGGGCGGGATCGGGATCGGTGGCCCGGTGCACCAGCCGCGCGAACGCCGGATAACGCCTCAGCACCGGTTCGTCCTCGGCGGACGGGATTCCGGGCAGTTTGTGACCGTGCGCATCGGTGGGCATCCGCATGGTCAGCGCGGCCAGGGTGCGCCCGACGGTGTAGATGTCCGAGGCGACGGTCGGACCGGTGCGGGTGAACTCGGGCGCCTGGTAGCCGGGCGTGCCGTACAGACTGCCGCCGGATTGGCGAGCGGCCACCGCGCCGAGGTCGATCAGTTTGACCTCGTCCTCGCTGACCATGATGTTGTCGGGTTTGAGATCGTTGTAGGCCAACCCGAACGAATGCAGATAGTCCAGTGCCGGAAGCACTTCGAGCATATAGGCGACGGCCTCGGCGACCGGCAGGCATTCGGGGGCGCGCTCGTCCAGTTCGGTCTTGAGCGAGCGCCCGCCGACGTACTCCATCACGATGTAGCCGCACGGAATCCCGTCCGCACCACGATGTTTGACGAAGTTGTAGATCTTCACGATCGCCGGATGCGCCATCTCGGACAGGAATTGGCGTTCGGCCAGTGCCACCACGTGCGCCTCGATGTCCAGGGGATTCTGCAAGCCCTTCAACACCACCCAGCGCCCGCTGACATTCCGGTCGCGGGCCAGGAAGATCCAACCCATCCCGCCGTAGGCCAGACAACCCCGCACCTCGTACTGATCGGCGACAAGTTCGCCGGGCTCGAGCATGGGCCGAAAGTTGAACGGGGAGCCGCAGTGTGCGCACGTTCCGGCCGAGACGTCGCGGGGCCGGGAGCCCGACGTGGGTTCGGGAGCGCTCTCGGCGCTCTCTTCGGAGCGCCCGACCGGCTGCTGACATTTCCAGCAGAAGCGTTTGTCCTCGGGCACTTGGGGATCGCGCAGTACCGCGGCCGTCGGATCGACCGGGTTCACCCGCGGCAGCGTGACCAGCCCGACGCCGACCCGCCGCACGCCGGGACGCGAGCGCTGCTCGGTATCCGACGCAGCCGGAACCGAATCCTCTTGCTCCGCCCACGAACTGGGCTGGGTGACCACCGTGCGCCGGGTCGCCCACCGATACGATGTATCGGCGGCCTCGCGCAGCTGGCGCGTCGCCCACGGGGGTGGACTCGGGTGGCCGGACGGGCTGGAATTCTCGGCCATTCGTCTTCTCAGAACCTCGAACCTCGCAGTGATCCGGAAACCCCACCGCTCCGCAGCCGGAGTGATCCGTACTGCGGAGCGGCGGGGACCGGTCCCGGCGGTGTTCCGGTGGTCACCGGAATCGTCGGGTATCAGTGCGATTGTGCCTCATCGTCCGAGCTCCTGCCGGGACTGGAGAATTTGTCCTCCCGGTGTTCCATCGGACGCTCGGCGAGCACCGGGAACTGACCGGTGTAGCCGACCCGCGCGGCCGCCAGCTCGAGCACCCGCTTGCGGGCCAGGAACCAGCCGCCGATCAACAGCGGGACCACGACCACGGCCATGGCCAGGACCGCGCCCCATTGCGTCGAGTCGCCGCTGATCACCATCAGCACCACGACCGCCGCGAGGAAGATCAGCGTCGCGAAACTGGTGTACGGCGCGCCGATCAGCCGGAAGGACGGACGTTCGATCTTGCCGTCCCGAGACCACCGCCACAGCTGCAGCTGGCACAGGATGATCGCGGTCCAGGCGAACATGGTGCCCAGAGCCGACATGTTCATCACGATCTCGAACGCCTGCTTCGGGACGACCGCGTTGAGTCCCACACCCAGCAGCGCGACACAGCCGGTCGCGAGAATGCCCACGTAGGGCACGCCGCGGCTGGACATCCGCGAGCCGATCTTCGGTGCGCTGCCGTTCATCGACATCGAGCGCAGGATGCGACCGGTCGAATACAGTCCGGCGTTCAGGCTGGAGAACGCGGCGGTCAGGACCACCAGGTTCATCAGCGTGCCGCCGCCGTGCAGGCCCAGCTTGGAGAAGAACGTCACGAACGGGCTGACCTTGGGGTTGAACTCGTTCCACGGAATGAGCAGCGACAGCAGCACCAGCGAGCCGACGTAGAACAACGCGATACGGGCGATGACCGAGTTGATCGCGCGGGGCATGACCTTCTCGGGGTTCTCCGACTCGCCGGCCGCGGTGCCGATCAATTCGACGGCGGCATAGGCGAATACGACGCCCGTGGTGGACAACACCAGTGGCCAGGTGCCGTTCGGGAACAAGCCGCCGTGCTGGCTGATGACGCTCCAGCCCGTGCTCTGACCCGCCAGGGTGAACCGCCCGGCCAGGAAGACCGTGCCCAGGATCAGGAAGCCGACCAGCGCGACGACCTTGATCAACGCGGCCCAGAACTCCATCTCACCGAACCACTTCACCGAGATCATGTTGATGCTCAGCACGATGGCCAGTGCGATCAGCGCGATCAGCCACTGCGGGATGACCTTGAACGCGCCCCAGAAGTGCATATAGGTGGCGATCGCGGTGATATCCGCGATTCCGGTCATGCACCAGTGGAAGAAGTACATCCAGCCGACGCCGAAGGCCAGTTTCTCGCCGTAGAACTCCCGGGCGTAGGAGACGAACGAGCCCGAGGAGGGCCGGTGCAGCACCAGCTCGCCGAGGGCGCGAAGTATGAAGAACACGAAGATGCCGCAGACGGCGTAGGCGATGAACAGGCTCGCGCCTGCGGTGTGCAACCGGGAGCTCGCGCCGAGGAACAGTCCCGTGCCGATCGCGCCGCCGATGGCGATCATCTGCATCTGACGTGGGCGCAGGGCCTTGTGGTAGCCCTCGTCCTCGGCGTGCAGGGACTGCGCCTGCGTCTCCGGAGGAGGTTGAACGGTGGTCATGTGCGGGACCTTCCTTGTGATGCCGATCATACCGCTGTGTGGTGTAACGTACCGCTGATAAATGGCACATGCAAGAGGTAAGTTCATATGTAACGTCATGGAAACTCGTGGCCCTCACCGAAACCCGGTGGTTACGGGCACTGTGGACGCGGGTTTCCATATGGTTTCCTGGAGGTATGGCTGTGGAATCGGAGTTCACGATCGACGAGTTGGCGCGCGAGGCCGGGATGACCGTGCGCACGCTGCGCGTGTACAACGAGCGCGGTTTGCTGCCACCCCCGCAGTTGAAGGGACGCACCGGCTTCTACAGCGAGGAACATCTGAACCGGGTGCGGATCATCAGCCGGCTGCTCGACCGCGGCATCAAGCTCAACGGTGTGCGCGACCTGCTCGAGGCGTGGGATCGCGGCGACGATCTGGCCGCGGTGCTAGGGGTGAGCGCCTCGACCGCGCCGGCGCCCGCGCCGCCGAAACCCGCGGCCGTCGCGACCGAAACCACCATTGCCGCAACCGAACTCGCCGAACGCTACAGCGAGATCCCGAACGGTCTGGCGCGCGTGGTGACCACCGGCCTGTACGAACCGGTGGACGCCACCACGTACCGGGTCAAGGATCCGCACCTGGTCGACATCGCCGCGCAGCTGATGAGCGCGGGCGTGCCGCCGAACCGGGTGCTCGACGAGATCGAGCGGTTGCGGGATGATTGCGATCACATCGCCCGGCAGTTCGTGGACATGTTCGAGCGGACCGCCGTGCGCGAGTTCCGCCGGTCCGATCGCAAATCGCAGGATGTGGCCGAATTCGTCGGACACCTGTCGATGACGCGGTCGATGCCCGGCAAGGTGGCGAGCGACCTGATCGGTCAGTACGTCGCCCGATATCTCGAACACGTCACCCGGGAGCTGGGTGACATCCTGCCCGACGGCGTGTGAGCCGCTACTGCGACGAGTTCTTCTCGTTGTCCTCGAACGTCTTTGCGGAGTCCCGCAGATTGTTCGCGTTGTCGGTGAACACCGTCACCAGCTGCGAGAGCGTATTGAACATCCCGTCGCGGTTGGTGATGTAGCCCTTGTCGCCCTCGGCGAACCTCTTGCCGTTCTTGTCGTCGCCCCAGGGGGCGCCCTTGGCGGCGGTGGAGGACTGCAGTCTGTCGAGAATCGACTTGGTGGTGGCGGAGACGTCGTCGAACTCCGTCGCGGCCTTGCGCAGGCCGTCGGGATTCAGCTCTACCGGTTCGCTCACGGGATCCTCGCTCTCACACCGATCGGTCGTCCAGGCCGATCAGTCGTCGTCGGATACCGACCAGGGCTGGGCCCGGTCCGGTTGCTCCTTGTTGCGCGCCGAGGGCGGATCGAACGACGCACGCTGGGGTTCGGGCACTTTCGCCTGGAGGTCCGGCAGATCCGCGACGATCGAGGACAGGCTCGGCAGCCGGGAACGGGTTTTGCGCACCGGCGCGATCAACTCCTCGGCCTGGCGGGCGACCGAGGCCGCGGCATCCTGTGCGGCTTCCAGTACCGCCGTGGCGATTTCGTCGTAGTCCAGATCGTCGATATCGTCGGCGAAGACGATGTCGATCGGCACTCCGTCGGCATTGCAGGTCACCTCGACCCGGCCCTCCTGGGCGGTGGCCGTGGCGACGAGTTCGGTGCGCTTACGCTGCGCATCCGCGATCGACCGGATGTGGGTGTTGACCGTATCCAGCAGATCGGCGAGATCGGCCTTGGCTCTCTCGTTACTCACAGGCTCTCTCGTTACTCACGACAGCGAAATCTCCTCGCGCGGAAACTCGTCCGAGTCTACCGGGTGATCGGGATCGGTTCAGTGCAGATTGAACTCGTAGGTGGCGTAACGGGGCTGCTCGGTGCCCGCGTCCTCCCACTGGTAGGTGTGCCGCCCGATGTGGCCCAGGCGGATCCGGGTATCGGCCATGACCCGGAACCCACTGCGGCGGGCGCGCTCACAGAACGCGTATTCCGCGCTCATGTACCAGTGGTCCTCGCCCTCGGGCAGGACCAGCGGCAGGAAGTACGGCACCGTGATGCGGTCGAACTGCTTGTTGCACACCGGAAGTTCCTCGTGCACGATCATCTGCTCGTAGACAGTGCGCTGGGTGTAGCAGAAACCCATTGGCGCATAACGGATCTCCAGCAGACCGCCGCCCTCGCCGAAGATGATGCGGGGCGTATCGGGAAGCAGTTTGCAGGCCAGTTCGCGCCGGCCCTTGCGCGGGTAGATCCCGCACACCATCGGAAGATCGTGCTCGCGCAACATATCCACCGCGTCGGCGTCGAAGCCGATGTCCGAATCGATCCACATCATCGCTTCGTAGTCGTCCAGCAGCGCGTCGGTCGCCATCTGACTGCGGCCCTGGTCGATCGCGGCGTACCGCGGTACGGCACGCACGTGGTAGCCGCGCGCTTCGAGTTGCCCCAGCCCTCGGGCACATTCGGGCTCCAGGTAGCCGCCGATCGGCACCAGCACGACACAGCGCGACGGGTCCATCGAAGTTCACTCCCTCGTCGAAGTATGCTCCCTGATCCCGCGCGACCCCACGCGGTCGCGGGAGATCGGAACGGGAGATCAGAAGTTGAAGGTGAAGCTGGCGAACCGTTCCTGGGAACTGCCCGCATCCTCCCAGCCGTAGGTCCGCCGCCCGATGTGACCCAACCGGATCTTGGTATCGGCGATGATGTCGTAACCGCACCGGCGGGCACGCTCGCAGAACGCGAAATCCTCACCCAGATACCAGAAGTTCTCGCCCACCGGAACGGCCATCGGCAGGAAGTACGGGACGACCGGGCGGCCGAAATGCTTGTTGCACGTCGGCAGTTGCTCGTGCTCCTGGATCTCGTCGTAGATGTGCCGCCGGGTGTGCAGGAATCCGGTGGCGGCGTATTTGATCTTGGCCAGGCCGCCGCCCTCGCCGAAGGTCAGCCGCTCGGTGCCCGGCTCGAGGTGGACGACCAGTTCGCGCTGCCCCTTCTTGGTGTAGATGCCGCAGGAGATCGGCAGGTCCAGGGTGCGCAGTTGGTTCACCGCCTCGGCCGGGAAGGACATGTCGGCGTCGATCCACATCAATTCTTCGAATCCGGCCGCGAGCGCGTCGGTGGCCATCTGGCTGCGGACCTGGTCGATACCGGAGGCGCCGTACAGCCGCCACACCGGATATCCCTGCTGTTCGAGCATGAAAAGACCACGCGCGCAATCGGGTTCGATACTATCGGCCACCGGGACCAGGATCACGCAGCGGGCGGGGTCCAGGCGTTCGCGAGCATCGGATGCGACCCAGAACGGCTCCAGCCGCGGCTTCGGCCCGCCCGGTGCGTCCGGATCGGCCGCGACCTCGCCGCGCACCCGCGGCTCGATGGGCGTCAGCCCCCTCGCATCGAGGAATCGCCGGTATTCGACGATCGCGAAATCCACGTCGGGGGCGTCGTCGTACGCCTCGGTCCCCTCGAGCTCCATGAGCCGGTCGAAGAGCTCGAGCTCCGCGTCCGTGGCGGGCTGCGGGATCGCCCGCGAGCGGACGTTGCGCACCGACGCGTGATCGATCACGGCGATATCGCGTTCGCCGAGCATGGTCGGCCACAGTGCCGCCAGGCCGAGTTCGGAGATTCTCGCGCCGAAATCCGATACGCAACGATTCAGGAATTCCCGGCTGAAGCAGGGGGCCGTGCCGCCGACGTAATTCGTGTACCGCAGCACCTGACCGGGAACGGCCCGGCTGATCTCGTGATCGACATAACTGTCGGGCGTGAGCGAGGGCTGAGCCAGTGCCAAGGAGTATTCGGCGCAGATATCGAACATCGCATTGATCGATGCCATATCGGTCTGGAGATCATCGTCCGGAATCCATATGTGATCGTACTGCTCGAGCGTATCGCCCAAGGTCCGTACCACGTGCTGCACCAGCGGCCATTTCCTGCCCTTGAAATCCATGCGCACCGCGTGAGGACTGCGGAAACGCTTCGCATTGGGACCGGTATAACTGACGATCAGATCCCAATTCCGATGGCCCGGACCGGTCATCCAGGACTCGTGCTGCGATATTTCGGTGGCTTGGACGATGACAAGGTTACGTCGCACAACGACAGTATTACATCGGTCGCCGAACTCCGCCCGTGCGCGTGCGAGCCCGGTGACGTCGGGAAACTCGGTCACGAATTCGGTCCGGACACCGGTAGTGCGCCGTCCGGTTCCGGCCGCGCCGCGGCATCGTCCCGCTCGTCCGGTGCCGCCTCCACTTGCTCGGCGTCCGGTTCCTTGGGCGGGTGCAGGTGGTAGGTGTAGGTGCTGTAGCGGGGCGAGTCCGTGCCGGCCTCCTCCCAGCTGTAGGAGTTACGCCCGATGTGGCCCAGGCGAATTCGGGTATCGGCCATGATCGCGAAACCGTTGCGCCGGGCCCGCTCGCAGAAGGCGAAGTCCTCGCCCAGATACCAGGGGTTCTCGCCGTCGTCGACGACCATCGGCAGGAAGTACGGCACGGTAGGGGTGCCGAACTGCCGGTTGCAGGTCGGAAGTTGTTCCGCCGCTTCGATCTTCTCGTATACGCAGCGCTTGGTGAGCAGGAATCCGGTTGCGGCGTATTTGATCTCCAGCACACCGCCGCCCTCGCCGAACACCAGCTGATCGGTTCCGCGCTCGAAGTGCACCACGAGCTCGCGCCTGCCCTTCTTCGCGTAGACCCCGCAGACCACGGGCAGATCCAGTGCGCGCAACCGGTTCACCGCGTCGACGGGGAAGTCGATGTCGGCATCGATCCACATCAGTTCCTCGAATCCGGCCGCGAGCGCGTCGGTGGCCATCTGACTGCGGGCCTGGTCGATCGCCGACGCGCCGTACAGCCGCCACACGGTGTATCCCTGCCGTTCGAGTTCGAACAGGCCACGGGCGCAATCGGGTTCGATCTTGTCCGCGACCGGGACCAGCACGACACAGCGCTTCGGGTCCAGTGCCTCCGGGGACGGGGCCTGCCACGCCAGGCGGCGGGCGGTCAGGCCCGGCGGTTCCGGAAAGCCGACCGGGATACCGCGATACATCACCTGCTGCTGGCGGACCACGCCCTTGCGGGCCATATAGGCTTCGTATTCCTGCCGCGGATCCTCCACCCCGGCCTCGCGCACCGCCGCGTACAGCGGACCGCTGCCCTGGGCCCGGCTGTGCCGCATCGGAACCGCGTCGAGGATGGCGATATCGCCCTCGCCGAGCATGGTCGTCCACACGTAGTCCATGCCCCAACCCGATTGGGTCTCACCGAATTCCGCGGCGGCGCGGCGCAGGAAGTCCCGGCTCAGACAGGGAGCCATGACCTCGGCGAAGTTGGTGTAGCGCAACGTGTATCGCGGATCGAGCCGGGTGATCGGGTGGACGATGGAACTGTCCGGGGTCAGCGCGGGCTGCGCCAGCGACAGCTGGTATTCGGCGCAGTAGTCGAACATCAGGTTGACCGCGGCGGTGTCCGCATCGATGTCGTCGTCCGGGAGCCAGACGTAGTCGTACTGGCCGACCAGCGTGGCCAGATTCTGGATGAGCTGCCCGAGCGGCGGCCATTTCGGGCCCTTGGCATCCACTCGCACCACGTCGGGCACCCGGTAGCGGTCCGGGTCGTCACCGAAGTAGCTGACGATCAGGTCCCAGTTCCGATCCACCGGCCCGGCCAGCCACTTCTCGTGCATCGACGTATCGCCGGCTCGGACAATGACAAGGTTGCGTCGCACCGCGTCAGTATTGCATCGTCCGGTCGGGCGTGCCCGCGGCCGTCGCGCGGCGAATGTCCTCGGACCAGCGGAATCGCCTGTCGCGGACGCGCCGGTATGCCGAGCCGGCGGGTGGGCTCGTCCTGTGCGCTATGTCACGTCGAGAGTCGTTGGCCGTCAAGACATCTCGTCGCCACTGTCGATTCGTCCAAAGTTCTCTGGAGGTTTCCCGGGCGCGGCGGCCGCGGCTCGCGGTCCCGTCATGTGACCGGAGATCGGCTGGGCAACTTCGGCATTGCGATGCGAAACCGACCGTGAACCGGCCATGATGAACGTTAACACTGGAAGCGGGACCAACGGTCCGGATTTTGCTGAGGGTGCGCCGGGATGAGGCTCTCGACGTGCGGCTCAGGGGGTTCGGCCGTAGCATTGATCCGTGGAGGTTGCCGATGAGCAATGAGCGATTGCAGGCCGATGCCGCGATGATGATGGAGGCGTTCGCCGAGCAAATGTCCGGCCTCGCTGAGATTCAGCGCAACCGGTCTCGGCTCACGGCCACGGTTACCGCGTGCGACAAGCGCATCGAGGTCACCGTCAACGCCGACGGCATCCTCATCGCGACCAAATTCGCCGACGACATCAAGGATCTGACCTACGAGGAGATCGCCACCGCGATGACCCAGTCGGTCCAGGCGGCCTCCGCCAAGGTACAGAAGATGGCCCGCGAACTCATGGAGCCGCTGCGCGAGCGCAAGGAGCGGTTGCCGAAGCTGTCCGAATTATTGGACGGTGCACCGGATCTCGGCGAGTTGATGCCGCTCGTCCCGCCCGCGTCGACCGCACCCCCCGACGCCCCCGAGCGGCGTCCCGAGGAGCAACCCGCGATGGTCTACGGTGACGTCGAGGACATTCGCCCACGCTCGATGATCAGCGACACCGACCGGTAGGTGCGGGTTGTGCCGTGAGCCTCTATCTGCCCCCCGAGCTCCGATGGCTGGGGTATGTCGCGGGAACCGAATGGCCCGATGGCGATGAAGACGCGATCTGGGCGGTCTCGCATATCTGGAAGGACGCCGCGCAGGGTCTGCGCGCGGTCATCCCCGAAGTGCAGTCCGCCAAGGGCGTAGCGGTCTCGGCCTACCCGCAGGGGACCGGCGGGGAGAACATCGCGAGCATGTTCGACCAGATCCTGCAGGGGGATTCCTCGCTGGAAACCCTTGCCAAATATATGGATTCGGTGGGCGACGCCGCCTTCGACATGGGTACCCAGGTCCAGGCCGCCAAACTCATGGTGATCATCTCGCTGATCATGCTGGCCATCGAGATCGCCTGGGCGTGGCTGTTCCCGCCGACCGCGCCCGCGGTGGAGGCCGCCGAGGTCAGCGCCACCCGCCTGGTGGTCCGATTCCTGGCGCGGATGATCGAGGATCAGATCGTCGCGCGAGTGCTGCGGATCTTCGGTGAGAAGTTCGCGAATCTGGCCAAGGGCTGGGTCGCGCGGATCCTGGAGTCCGCGCTCATCTCCGGCGGCGTCGACGCCGCCGTGCAACTGGGCCAGATGGCGGACGGTAAGCGAAAGAGCTTCAACGCCAAGGAGTTCGGCGTCGCGATGGCCGGTGGCGCCGGGGTGGGCGGGCTGAGCAAGACCTTCGGCAACTTCTTCGGCAAACAGTCCTCGAAGTTGTTCGGTGATATGACGAATCCGTGGATGCGCACCGGCCACGGCATCCTCGTCGGCGCGGCAGGCGGCGAATTCGGCAACGCGGTGACGAGTTTGGTGGCCGCGGGCATCACCGGTGACTGGGGCGACACCTTCGGCAACGGGGCGGGGTGGGCAGGCGGCGCGGTGCGCGGCGCCCTCGGCGGTGGGTTGGGCGGATACCGCGGCATCGTCGCGGCGCCAGGGTCCAAGAGTTTCGAGATCGGAACGTTCTCGCCGAAGGACGGTTTCGAGAATTCCTTCACTCGCGGCGGGGGAGAGGATTCCGGCTCGAGCTTCTTCGGCGGGTCCCGCGGCGGCGACGATACCCAGCCGACATTCTCCACCGGATACCGCAGCGGCAGTACGGAATTCGCGCCCGGCGTAACCAACGGCTCCAGGGGTGGGAGCTTCGGCGAGGAAGATCCCATCACGCAGAATCCCGCCACCGTCACCAACGGCAACAGCCGCGGCTTCGGCGCGGACGATTCGCTGCCGAACAACCAGAAGCCGACCACCCCGGCCGGGTCGACCCAGAGCAATTCACCGAACGAGACGAATTCCTCTGGCGGGCAACAGCATTCTGATTCATCGTCGAGCGAGTCCACGGGACTCGGCGTGGACGGCCGAACGCAGCCCTCGAACGGACCGGTGAATCAGTCGGGTTCGAAGTCGGATGTCACGGATGGCCCTGTCGTCCAGTCGGGTTCGAAGTCGGATGTGACCGATGGCCCGGTGATCCAGTCGAGTTCGAAAACCGACGTGACAGACGGCCCTGTCGTCCAGTCGGGTTCGAAGTCGGATGTCACGGACGGCCCTGCCATTCAGGCGGGTTCGAAGACCGAGGTCACCGATGGCCCGGTCACACAGTCGAGTTCGAAGACCGACGTCACCACCAACACCAGCAGCACCGGTAACCAGGCAGGTAGGGCGAGCACGTCCTCGACCGGGTCCAGCAGTACGCAGTCCTCGTCGATCAGATCGTCCACCACGACCGGGAGTACCGGTGACGGCACCACGGCGCGTCCGGTACTGCGTGTGAACACCGACCTGAACTCGTTCGCCCTCGCCCGTCAGGGCGACGGCGATGTGAGCCCGGTGTCGGACATCTCGCCGTGGAGCTCGGAAGACCTTTCGCCGGTGAGCCCGATCACCCCGAAGGCCACACCGTCCTTCTCCGGCGGATCGCAGTTCGGCTCCGACCTGTCGACCAATTCCAGTGCGGTGCGGCCGATTTCGTCCTCCGACACGAGTACGACCAGCAACAGTTCACCGATCCGGGCCGCGAACTCCACCGGGTCGGGTGATACGGGCGGCACCGGGACGCGCAACCCGATCGCGGCCTCGGTCAAGAACACGCCGGTCGGCTCGTCGGTGCAGGGCGGTTCGCGCTCGACGGTCAACCTGACCGGGGACGGCACCTCCACACCGACCCGGGTCACCGCGACTCCGGGAACCGGCTCGTCGAGTACCGGCAACTCCGGCGGTCGGTCCCTCGACGACGGCACGACCGGCACCACCCAGTCCGGCGGCGGTCGCGGCTCGAACGACGATCCGGTCACAACCGGCAACGGTCCGCGCGCCGGGGTCGGCGGCGGATCGAACCGGTCGGATCCGCCGTTGGCCCCCTACGGATCTCGGTCCGACGACGGCGGCTCGCACACCGAACCCGCCCCTGGGAGCAACCGCGGCGACTCGCAGGACAACGACAACCCCACCTGGAAGCGGAACAAGGACGGCAGCATCACCGTCCGCCTGCCGGACGGCACCGAGGTCCAGGTGCAGGACGGTTTCGTCTTCGTCGGCGTGCACGGCGGCGTCGAGGGCGGCGGATCCGCATCCCCGCACAACTTCGGGCGGGACGGTTCGGTGCGGATTCCGGGCTCGAACGGATCGAACGTCACCGTCAAGCCGAACGGCGAGACCGAGGTCAACTCCGCGAACGGCAAGAAGACCACCTACCGCCCCGACGGTACGAAGGTGGAATCCGAGCTGGGGCAACCGACCATCGTCACCCGGCCGGACGGCACCGAACACACCGTGCCGACCGACAGGCACAGCTGGACGAAGAACGACGACGGCACCATCACCGCCACCTCGCACGACGGCACCCGGCACACCGTCGACTCCGACGGCAACATCACGGTCGTCCGGCCGGGCGAGGACCACGGCATCTCGATCTCCGCGGATGGCGGGACGGTTCGGTTCGTCGGTGCGGACGGCCACGAAACCGGCACTCCCGCAGGCAAACCCGGCAAGGGTGCGGGCAAGTTCGAAGAGCAGACGTTCGGGCGCCCCGATCAGACCACGCACACCACACTGTCCGGCGGCGGGGTGCGCACCACCGGTCCGGACGGATCGACCACCACCGTGAAGCCGGATGGCACAACCGAATTCGGCTCGCCGTCGGGACAGCACACCATCCACACCCCGGACGGCGGCAAGGTCGAATTCGGTCCGGACCGCCCGACGATCGTCACCCATCCCGACGGCAGCACCCACATCGTGCAGACCGATCGCGGATCGTGGAACAAGAACTCCGACGGCGATCTGCTCGCCAGCTCCACCGACGGCACGACCCACCTGATCAAATCCGATGGCGGCCCGATTCTGGTGGGGCGCAGCGGAGATGATCCGCACCGCTTCACCATCCACCCGCCGGCGCCCCCGGACAAGCCCGGTTTCCTCAGCCGGATCACCCCGGGTTCCTCGACGCCGAAGACCAACGACCACAGCGTCGAATTCTTCGGCCGGAACGGGAAATCGGTCACGGTCGAGGTGCAGCCCAACGGAACGGTCAAGACCACCGCCTCCGACGGCTCGACGGTCACGATCAAGCGCAACGGTTCCGCCGACTTCGTCGCCGAGAACGGCACGAAGACCGGATTCGGTTCCAGTGGAAGGGAATCGGGCTCCAAGTCGGGCTGGCAGGGCAGCGTCGCGGCCTGGAACAAGAGCGGCGACGAAGTGCACATCACCGCACCGGACGGCACGCACTTCACCGTCGACAAGGACAAGAACATCACATTCGGGCATCCGGGTGATCCGCAGCGCACGATCACCATCGATCCCGATCGCTCGATCACCTTCGACCGGCCGGACACCACGACCCATGCGATCGGTCCGGACGGAACCGTGCGCACCGAAACCCCCGACGGCACCGTCACCACCATCAAGACCGACGGCACAACGCATTTCGAGCAGCCGGACGGCCACACCACGGTGTCCAAGCCGGACGGCACCGCGGTGCAGCAGGGCCCGGACTCCCCGACCGTGGTCGCGATGCACGACGGCACCGAGCAGACCCTGCACACCGACGGCGCGGTGACGGTGAAGGATCCGGACGGCACCACCCACTCGATCGGAGACGTATCGAATCCGTTCGGCGGGCGCAAGACCACGTATCCGGACGGTTCGACCACCACCGTGCCCAAGGCGCCGGAACCATCGGGACTCCAGGAACGGATGACCGGCCCGGAGCGGCAGCCGGTGACGCTCGACCGCCCCGACGGCACCGGGCTGCGGGTGGACCCGAAGGGCACGGTCAAGGTCACCGACCCGAATGGCACCACCTACGAGAAGGACGCCAAGGGCAAGGTCATCGTCACCGGGCCCGACGGGGAGGCGCTGAAGGGCGGCTCGCCCATCGAGTCGTTGCACGGGACCGTCAAGCTCTCCAACGGCGCGACGCTGGAGAACACCTCCAACGGGTTCAAGGTGTTCCACGGCGAGTCGGTGTCCGAGGTTGGCAAGGGTGGGGTGAAATTCACCGACCTGCAAGGCATTTCGCGCGAGACCAGGCCGGACGGGATGGTCGGGATCTCCGAGCCCGGCGGGTCGGTCCGGGAAATCCGCTCGGACGGTTCGGTGCGGGTCACCGAGAAGGACGGCACCTCCTCGGGCAGCCGGCCGGACGGCACCACCTGGACCGTCGACAAGAACGGGAAGGTGCACGTCAACGATCCGGAAGGGGTGAAGCAGCCGCCAGTGGACCGGGACAGCCCGTTCGTCGAGGGTGGCAGGCTGACCACCCCGTTCCGTTCACGGCTGGTGCTGCCCGCACCGCCGCCGGAACCGGTGGTGTTCGTGGCGCCGATGGGGCCGATGGCCATCCAGTTCATTCCGGAAGCCGATCTGGTGCCGCCACCCCCGCCGCCCCTGCTACCTCCGCCACCATATCCGCCGCCGCCGCCCTTCGTGCCGCCGCCGCCCTTCCAGCCGCCGCCGTTCCACTGGAATCCGCCGTGGACGAGCAACTGGGGTGGCGGTGGGTACGGCGGTGGTCACCACTCCGGTCCGGATCTGTCGGGCCTGGACGGAGCCGCGCGGCGAGCGGCCCGGGATCTGGCGGGCGTGTCGGGTCCCTCGTCGGCTGCCGCCCACCAGGCCGCCGCCCGCGCGGCGGCGGCTCACCAGGCCGCCGCCGCGGCCCAGCGGGCGGCGGCCGCGCACATCGCCGCGGGTCTGCGGGGATTGAACTCCGCGCAACTGGCCGGGCTGTCGAATCTGTCGAATCTGCCGGGACTTTCGAGCCTCGGCGGACTGTCCGGACTGTCGCCGTCGCAACTGTCGGGGCTGGCGGGTCTGTCGCACCTGTCGCCGTCGGCGATGTCGGATCTGCTCGGTTCGACGGGCGGCGGGCCGCTCGGCCTGGCGAGTTTGCTGTCCGGATTGAACGGTCCCGGCGGGCTGGCGGGTCTGAACAACATGCTTTCCGGGCTCAACGGCCTGTCCGGCCTGAACGGCCTGTCGGGACTCGGCGATCTGTCGGGGCTGGGCGGTCAGGGGTCCGCGGGCCCGGGTGCCGGAGGTTTGTCGGGCCTGTCGAATCTGCTGAACTCGGCCACACCGGCCCTGAACGCACTGCTCAACGCGCTCACCGGACAGAACGGCCTGCAATCGCTTTCGGGGCCCGGACTGCTGAATGCCTTGCAGCAGAACCCGCTCGGTTCGCAGGGCGGCTCGGGTTCCGGTGCGGACGGATCGTCCACGGGGTCGGGCAGTGACGGGACCGGATCACGAACGGACGGAACAGGTTCGGGAACGGACGGGACGGGCTCCGGTACGCATGGGACCGGACCCGGCACCGACGGAACAGGTTCCGGTACCGACGGGACGGGCTCCGGCACCGACGGAACGGGTTCCGGTACGGGCGGGGCGGGCTCCGGCACCGAGGGAACAGGTTCGGGCACCGACGGGACCGGCGACCAGCTGCCGGGGTCGCAATACGGAGCCGACGCGAACAAGTCGATGGCCGACGTCACCAGCGATGACGGCAGCAACGGTGCGCACCACGGTTCCCCTGGCTCGCTGGACGACGGGACGAGTTCCCCGGACCCGACGAACCAGAGCGATCCGACCACCCAGGACGATCCGACAACCCAGGGCCGGAACGGTTTCGACGACCAGAGCATGCCGAGCTCGGGTTCGGGATTCGGCGGTTCGGGTGGTATGGGTGGTATGGGCGGCGGTTCTGAGACGGCCGAATCCAAGGGCCCCAAGGACCGCAAGAAGGATCGCAAGAAGGACGATAGGCGAAAACGCAAGCGGCCCAAGGCGATCCTGATGCCCTCGCCGGACGAGGGAGTCGAGGTCGAAGGTCCCGAGGCCGATGTGGACGTCAAGTTCAACCTGGGTGAACCTCTGCTCCCGCAGGCGGGTTCCCGAGATCCGGACAAGCGGAAGGCGAAACCGAAGCCCAAGGTGATGCCGGTGACGACGATTTCCGAAGGCGAGCCGAAGGATTCCGGTGGCGAACCGAGGGCCCCGAGCACGAGTTACCGGGATTCCGATTAGGGCAGCCAGCCCGAAAAAACGTTAGTGACCTTGATGAGGGAGTAGGAAGCAGATGGCTGACGGCACCGGCACCAGCGGGAGCATCGGCACGACCACCGGCGGGCCCGGCGATACGACGCCGGCGGATACGACGGACTGGGGTAATCTCAACACTTGGGCCAACGCCAACCCGCCGAGCCTCGGACTCAACACCGACAAGGGGATGAGCGCCGACTTCCAGGTCTTCAAGGACAGTGCCGCGGCGATCCACGAGCTGATCAAGCAACTCGACTCGTACCACAAATACATCACCGACAACCAGCTGAACGCCATCAAGCCGATCACGAACTACGCGCTGGATCCGGCGGGTCCCGAGCTGACGAATATCTACAACCAGAAGGGCACCACGATCCTCACCGGGATCGAGGGCCTGCAGAAGATCCTGACGAATATGCAGGATACGTTCATCGGCGCCCTGAAGGCCTATCAGAAGGCCGAAGGCCAGACCGTCGATGACTTCACCAGTATCACCAACGCCGCGGTCAAGAGCGATCCGACGGTCAGCAACCCACCACCGGACCCGTCGAAGTTCTCGGTGGGCAACGGTGATATGCCGGACGCGCCGACAACGCCGCAGAACCATGACACCAGCCAGACGGTCCAGATCAACGACGCCAGCTCGTGGACTTACGACGACTTCTACTACTTCGACCGGTCGATGATCGGCAGTGACTGGAATACCGACGCCGCGAGTGTCCGCTATGGGTGGGTGGCCACGCAGATGGCGACCTCCTTCTCGAACGTGACCCAGCAGTTGTCGAAGATCACCGGCGACATGTGGACCGGCACGGGTGCGACGGCGGCCATGGCCGCGGTGCAGCGTTTCGAGACCGGCGCATTGGCGTTCAGTAACAGCATCAGCGAACTGGCCTCGGTCCTGAAGTACACCAGCGGCTTCCTCAAGGCCACATTCGATCAGATGCCCACCGACACCAGGGAAAATCAGTCCGGTTACGCCGACTGCACGATCAAGAAGTGGCGTCAGAAGGCTCTGGACGCGTACAACAACGACTACAAGGTCGGCATCCAGAACGCGATGAAGGCCCTGCCGTACATCACGGTCCTCGGCTCGGGCACCGGAAATACGAGTTCGAGCGGCTCGAACAGCAGTAGCACCAGTACCAGCGCGACCAACAGCGCCAGCACCAGTGCGACCGGCAGTACCAGCGGCAGCGGTTACGGCAGTGGCAGCGGCTATGGCAGTGGTTACGGCAGCGGCTACGGCAGCGGCGCTGACTCCGGCTACAGCGCAGGCTATTCGGCTGGTTACGGTGCCGGCTATTCGGCGGGCTATTCGGCTGGTTACGGTGCCGGATATTCCGCCGGTTACGCCACGGCGGCGGCCGCGGCGAGCAGTGGCGGCGCAGGCGGCTACGGCGGCGGTACCGGAGGTGGCACCGGCGGCGGCACCGGCGGTGGTGGCGTCGGCGGCAGTTACGGGGGCTACGGCGGCTCCAGCGGCGCCACAAGTGGTACGGGCGGTGGCACCGGTGGCGGTACCGGCGGCGGTATGGGCGGCGGCACCGCCGGTAGCTACGGCGGTACGGGCGGTGGTACCGGTGGTGGCACCGCCGGCAGCTACGGCGGCGCCGGTTCCAGCAACCCCTACGGCGCCTACAGCGGTGCCGGGGCGACCAGCGGCGCGGGCGCTGCCGGTGGCGGAGGTAGCTACGGCGGCACCGCGGGCGGCGGCGGCACGACCGCCGGTGGCGGTGGGACCTCGGCAGGCATGGGTTCGGCGTACATGGCCGGTTACTCCGCCGGACTCGCGGCCGCATCCGGCCTGGGCAGCGCGTACTCCGGAATCGGTGCGTACTCCGGAATCGGCGCGTCCGGACTCGGTTACGGCAGCGGTGCGTACGGCAGTGGCTACGGCAGCGGGTACGGCTCGTACGGTATGAGCGGTTCCGGCTACGCCGCCGGTTACAACGCGGGCTATTCGGCGGGCTACCTGGCCGCCGAACAGGCGCTGGGCATGTCGGGCGCGTCGCCGTTCAGCGCGCTGTCCGGACTGGACTCCCTGGGCAATACGCTCGGCGGTGCGCTCTCGGGCATTCTGCCCTCGCTCCTGGGCGCCGCGACCTCGGGTCTGGCCAATGTGCCCGGCATGTTGAACAACGCGTTGAGCAGCATCGGCCAGGGCCTCACCGACGCCGGGAACGCGCTCGGTGCGGCCGGGCACGACGTCTCCAATGCCGTTGGCGCGGCGCTGGATCCGAACGGTTCACCGGACGTATCGAAGCTGTTCCCCCGAGCGGCCGGTGGCAGTTCGCCGCTCACTCCCGACCACCAGTTCGACGCGTCCAATGCCGCCAACGGCCCGAGCATGCCGGGGATGCCCGGGCCGATGGGCGGTAGTCAGCAGGCCAACAGCAACAAGGAACACAAGCGAGCGAAGTACCTCGATGGCGCAACGAATCTCGATGAAATCCTCGATCCGGTCGACAAGGTCAGGCCGGTGATCGAGCCGTGACTGTGTCGTGGAACTTCACCGGTATCGAATTCCAGGTGCTCTGTGAGAAGTATCGAGGGGGTGAATTGCCTGACCCGCTGTTCTGGACGCTCGACGAGCATATGTCGATCGACAAGTCGGCAGCGCTGAAAGCCGATGTCTGGCAGGAACTCCGGGCGAAATGGGATCCGGCCTGGGACTCGATGATCGATGTCATGTGCGCACCGGAGATCTACATCCGCCTGCACGGCTGGGACGAGCGGGATATGGACAACGGGCAGAAGTGCATATACATCCATTTCGCGCGCAGTGGCGCACAGGCGTTCAAATTCGAGCAGAAGCCCGGAAAGACGTACTGGCACACCGATGGATACATCGTCACCGAATGCGATCCGCGCAGTCTGGCATCCGAGGTGGTCAAGGCCCTCCCGCCCACCGAGGCGGGCACCCTGCCCAGCACCCCGATCATCATCGATCCGGCGGAGCACGTCGGACACGGCGGCGGAAGTTTCTTCAAGGACGACGACGAGGACCCGCCCGCCGTCGCCTCCACGAAGTTCTTCAACCTGCCTGCCAGCAAGACCGGGACGTTGCGCGTCGTGCAGGGCCGTTCGAAGTTCGGCCCGCGCGGTATTCAGGAGACGAAGCTGCTCTGGCGCGATGTGATCGGCGACGGCCGCTACGTGATGAATATGGATGGTTCGCCGGTGGCCGTCGGAATCGGCCGCGCCGCGTTCGCCAACAAAATACAACAGCAGATCGACAATTTGATGGAGCGGCTCGATACCCATTGGGAGAGTGGACGTCCCGAGGATCGTTGGTGAGGCGGTCGCGGATGACGATCAGAAAGGAAGAGTTCGATGAGTAAACCGGTCGAAGTCGACACCACGAAACTGCGGCAGGCCGCGGGCACGATGAACGATGTCACCAGCCGGGTCACCACGGTCATCAACACTCTGAAGAACGGCCTGAACGCCAAGGGATATCCCTGGGGCCACGACCATTACGGCGACAAGTTCACCGAGGGCGACAGCGGCTACACCACCTCCAGCAAGAACCTGTTGGCAGGTGGGGACAATATGGTCGGCTCACTCGGCAAGTTCGGCACCGGTATGACCGATGCCGCGCAGAAGATGGACGATATGGACCACTAGTTCCGGTCGGGCCGGCCGGCGATCATCGCGTCCGGCCCCCGGGAAGTGTGGTCTTGCCTTTCGGCGTCGGGCGGATTTCGGTTCCGAATGGTCTCGGCCGCGGCGGTTTTCGAAATATTGGCTCGTCGTTCACGTCGATCGGCGATACGGTTGAATAGCGTGACGGTTGGTGACACGGCATGATTACGCGTGTCCGTGATGAGGCAGGCCGTTGCGGCACTCAGGAGGGTTCGAGCACATGACCGATCCGCACCAGGAGCCCCCGAAGGGCCAGGACGCCCCGGATGTCACCTTCAGCCTGGGCGGTCTCCTGGGTGGGGATGCGCCGGGCGACGCCGCGGTCCCGGCCGCGGGACCGCCCGCCGCCGCGGGTGCGAGTGCCGCGCCGACGCCGCAGGCCGCTGCCGAAGCGCCCCTGGACATCTCGCTCGTGGACGAGGAGGCGCCCGCCGCGCCGCAGCCCGCTGCCGAGGAACCCTCCTCCATCGAGCAGCAGGCGACCGAGCTCGCGCACACCATCGCCCGCGAACTCGCGGTCGCCGGGCCGGAGGGCTGGAAGCGGCTCGAGGCGTACTTCGCCATCACCGTCGCGGGCGGGGTGACCTACACCCTGTACTACGACGACGCGGATCGGGTGGCCCGGCGCGAACCGTCCTCGGAGATCCTCGACGTGGTGCAGATGCAGCGCGAGGTTTCCGCGCAGCTCGGCGACGGCCCGTGGTGGCGGATGGAGATCCGGCTCGACGTCGCCGGTCACATCGAGGCCGATTACGACTATGGCGACGAGCCGTTTCCCGAGGATCAGATGTTGGTCCCCGACGCGTATCTGGCCGATTTGCAGGCCTTTCCGCGTGAGCGGGTGCCGGTGTGGTTGGCCGCGTACGTCGGTCACGACAACCGGCAGTGGCGTTCGCCGCAGCAGGCCGCGCAGAACACCCGCGCGGATCGGGAGGCGGGCGTCGTCCCGGTCCCGTCGTACGACGATTTCCCTGTGCTGCCGGTGTTCTGGTCGCGCTGGGCCACGATCGCCGCGGCCTTCGTCGCGATCGGCTCGGACTGGGGGCCGCGGGTGCTGCCCGCGCTGGGCGTTTTCGAGGGCGCCTCGCGCAGCGGCTCGACGCTGTACATCCTGCCGGGCGGGCGCGCGGTGCTGTCCGGTGGCGTCTGGGACGCACCCGCGCTGGATGCCGCCTACAACGATGGCGAACCGATGCCGGACCTGTATTCCGGTGCGCCGGAATGGGTTGCGAATCAGGTCCTGAACCCGCGCGCGGCGCGCGGTCTGATGTCGTTCTGCTACTGGTGGGATCGCGACAGGTGGTACCGCGGCGAATCGCCGACCTCCGATCAGATCAGCGCCGCGATTCCCGGCGTGTGGTCCGCCGATACGGTCGCCGACGTGCTGTGCGGCGTGGTGAGCAACGATCCGAGCAGCAAACAGCGCACTGCCGCAATGAATTTGGTGTCCGCCGCCGAGGCCGGCGTGGTCACCCGCGAAACCCTCACCGCCCTGTTCGACGACCCCGCCGATGATATCGACGGCGCGCTCTACCAGCTGTCGCTGGCGGGCCTGGTGGCCGACGATCCCGTCGCGCTGTCCGAGGATCGGGCCATCGCCCTGGTGCGCGAGCACATCCTGAGCCTCGACATCGACACCACCAACTACCCGGTCGAAGATCTCGTCGCCGAGCGCCTGAACGTCGGCTGGATGGTCTTCGTCCCGGTCCCCGAGGGCGAGATCGCCATCGGCCGCGCGATCTTCTACATCGCCGACGACGGAGTGATCGAACAGTCGTCCTCGTCCACAGCGCCGTCGGTGTACGCGACGGGTTTCGAGGAGCGTTTCCACCAGCGGCAAACCGGTGCGGCAGCCGATTTCACAGTCTGAGACACTGGGACCCTCGGTCCTCTGGGGCCAGCGTCGGCCCAGAGGACCTTTCTCCGCTCGCCGCGCCGGGCTGCCGCACTAGTCACGGCGTTCGTCTTTTATGGCGCGGACCACCGTGGCCACCTCGATGTTCATCAGATCCACCAACTTCCGGGAATCGACACCATGTACAACCCGCGGGGTGTCGAAAGTGATCACGCAGCGGCCGTCGTCGACCAGATCGCGCAATTCGAGCATTCGATGCGTGATCCCGCGCGGTCCGAATCGCGATTTTCCCTGGATCACCTTGACCAGCGCCAGGGTGCTCACGGGAGTGGCGAAGAATCTTTTGGTCCGCTCCGCTCCGGACTCCTCGAAGGAATCGAATATTTCCGACTCGGCATAATCGTAATTCGGTGAATTGCGTTGCTGTGGATCGGCGCGCAATGCCAGGTTGGATATCTTGCTGGGTGAGACGTCGGGAAGTGCGCGCACGATCTCGTCGACCAGACCTATCGCGCTGCATTCGGTGACGATGAATCCGCCACTGTGCCAGATGGTTTCGCCGGGCAGCTGCCGGACGACATAGCCGCGATCACGCTTGCGTGCTCCGTATATGCGGATGCTGTGTTCCGGGTTTTCCGGGTCGCGGTCGTCCAAGGCGCGCAGTGTGATCTTGATATCCGGATCTGCGATCGCATCCAATGGCTCGCCGAATTCCGGATCCCCGGCCCGACGCAGCTCGTCGAGGGCCTCCCTTTTGGCTCGATCGAATTCGTCCGACCGGGATACGAAATATGACAGCGGAACGGGAAGATAGTCGTCTTGCACCGTTTCCCACAAGGCGATGAATTCGAATTCGTTGAATCGCCAGGCTCGGTTCATTTCTCGACGATGGGTTTGGCGACGACAGGCGCATCACCGAGTGCGGCGTCGAGCCATTCCTCGGAATCGAGGAAGTCCGCGCGTTTGCGCTCCTTGTCCTGTTGCCCGTTCCGTGCGCCCGCCGCGCCCATCGGGCCCATGCCCGGGGCGCCGTAACCCGTCGAGGACGCTGCGACCCCGGCCTTCGCCTCGCCGGCGAGGGTGGACTCGAGGTTCGCCGCAGTGGACGCGCGCGGGAACAGCTTGGACGATGCCACCGCCTCGCGACTCAGCTCCGACGCTTCGGTGCCGAGGCCGCCCCCCTTGCCGCCACCGCCGAGTCCGCTCTTGCCGAGACCACCCAGCGAACTGGCCATGTTTGCCAGCCCCGGCACGGAGGCCAAATCGCTGGCGACGTTCTCTGCGGCATTCTGCTGAGTGGCCGCTACCCCCTGCTGAAACAGCTGCTGACCTGTCTGCAGGAGTTGTTGCAGCCCCTGCTGAGCGGTCTGCAGCACTTGCTGCTGGGCTTCCTGTTGTTGCTGTTGCCGCTGGGCTTCCTGCTGCTTGGCCTTCGCTTCCTGTTGTTGCTGTTGCTGCTGGGCTTCCCGCTGCTTGGCCTCCTCTTCCTGTTGTTTTTGCTGCGCGGCTTGCTGTTTGGCTTCCTCTTCCTGCCGCTTCTGTTGCTCCTGTAGTTCTTTCTGGGTCGCCTGCGGGCTGGATGTCGATGTGCGCGCGTTGGGACTCGGGTTGGGATTCGGATTGGAGTTGGGATTCGGATTCGGGTTGGGGTTCGGGTTGGGGTTGGGGTTCGGGTTGGGATTCGGCTTGGCGGCAAGCGGATTCGTCGGCGCCGGAAGCTGGAACATCGCCGCGGAGGCGGTGTTCAGTGCCGGTGTGTAGGTCCTGTCCATCAGATTCGCGGCAATGACGCGAGCATTGTCGTCGTTGATCTTGGTGAGAGTGTCGCCTCCCGGGTGGTCGGGGTCGACATCGTTGCACGCTATGGAAACCGGGCCGTCCAGCGTCGCCATCTGGCCACTGACCCAGCTGAGTGTCTGGCCGATCACGTTCATGTAGTCGGTCAACGGCTGCGTTGTGGCAACGTAGTTCGAGGTGGCTGCGGCGGCCGCCTCCTTGCCCTTGCCCTCCCAGTTCTTGCTGACCGTCGACATCTGCGACGAGAGATCGTTGAACGCCTCGGACAGTTCGGTCGATATACGACACCAAGCCCACGCCACGAACATATTGGTCTGCGCAGCTGGGGAGACGGAGCTGGCGAAATCCTTCATCTGCTGCTTCCAGCCGATCCCCATGCCGTGCTCGGGAAGGACCTGTATCGAATCAGCCGTCATACCGCCCTTGCCGTACTGCGCGATCTGCTCAGGTGTCGGCGGTTGGTCCTTGTACTTGTCGGTGCTCGACTCCTGGTCCTGTTCCTCCCCGAGGTAGGGATCCATCCAGTTCTTGCCGACAGTGGCGTCCAGGATGCTGCCGTAGTGTCGCGGGTCACGTGCCTTGATCTGGTACTTGTTCGGATCCGCCGACTTCGTGATGGTGGCGAACTGATTATCCGAATCGCTGTCGGCGCCTTGATAGGTCTTGTCCACCAGGACGAATGCCTCGCCGAGATCGGTCAACGCCTTTTCCTGGTCACCCAGAATAGTGTCGAGTTCGGTGCCGCGATTGGCGAATTTCTTTGTCAGAAGGATACTTTGGGGCAAGCTGCTGATATTGGTCGGCGCGCCCAGCTTGGAATCGCTCGCATCCTTGCGTGCGGCCTTGACCAAGGCCAGCACGTTCGCCACCACCCCAGCCAGCTGCTTACCTTGCCCGGCGGGCAGGGTAAGGCGATTGGAACCGTTCTTCGTCGATCCGTACTGACTCAGGGTTTGGCCCAGATCATCGCCAGCCACAGCAATCCTCCTCGTTGCCTCGACGTCTACGGATACATCCCCGCGCCTCGTATGCTCGAGGTAAGCCACAACAACTCGTCGTCCCCGTAGCATCAATCCTGGCATATCGCCGTGGTAATGGCCACGGGTTATGGGAGGGGACGACGAAACGGATCGCCTCTGTCCAACTCGTGCGCGGTGAAGACGAGCGGTCTCGACCTTCTTCGCCGTAGGCTGAACCAAGTTCGCCAGTAACCGGCTCAGTGATGTGGGGGTGCCCAGATGAACACCGAGAGTGCCGGATTCGACAGCGGTGGAGTCAGAAGCGATTCGGTCGTGAGCGATGCGGTGGTAGGTGAACAAGCGCCCGAGGGAAGTTCCGGGTCCGCGGTCGGCGATGGTCCGGTCGTCGAGCAGGCGGAGCCGGTGCTCGTGGAGTGGACCGCGGCCAACCGCACCGGATCGATCTCGGTACGAACCACGGAACAGGGTCTGCCACTGGGGATTTCGATCGACCCGGCCGAATTGCGGCGCGATCCGCAGGCTTTGGCGGCCGAGGTGCTGCGGCTGTGCAAACAGGCGGCGAATCGTGCTGCGCTGGCGCGACGGGCGGAACTCGAAGCGGCCGGGGTCGCGCCGGAGGCGTTGCGCCGGATGGGGCTGCCCACCACCGCGGAGGTCGCGCAGAGCGAGCTCCAGGAGGAGGACGAGTACGAGACCGAGCCGGAGAGCTGGCTGCGGTCCGTCTGAGACGGTTCGGCCCGTCCGAACGACGAAAACCCTTGTGAGGAGCGTCATGTACGAAACGATGGACGAGCTCGAGGCCAGTGTTCGCCGACGGCTGTACCGGCTGCGTGACCTCGGTGACCAGATGGCGGGGGTGCGCGCCCGCGAGACCGCGCCGGACGAATCGCTGACGGTCGAGGTGGACGGCAACGGCGCGATGGTGGAACTGCAACTCTCCGAATCGATTTCGCGGATGTCCCCCGAGCAGTTCGAGCACACCCTGGTGACCACGGCGTATGCCGCTGCGCGCCAAGCCTTTGCCGAACGCGCCGATCTGGTCGATACGTTCAATGACGAGGTTTCGAGCTGGTGAATTTCTGGCGGAACGCCGCAGCCCCTGGACCCGGGGGCAGCAATTGCGTAGCGCGATGAGCGCGGCTCCGCTTACCATTGGTGGCAAGTAAGGATTTTCGTCATCGGATCGGGGTTTTACGATGGAACCTTTTGTCACAGTGCCCGATGCCATCCGCGGATACGGCGCGTCGTCGGCTGCGATGGCGACGACGATCGCCACGGTCGGCAATGTCGACCAGGCCGCCACGGTGGGCGCGGCGGTGCCGGTATTCGGCCTGATCGGCCAAGATTTCCTGGCGGCGTTCGCCTATGCGCAGGCCAACCACATCTCGTCGGTCAACGAGCTCGCCTCGGTGCACGCGGGCACCGCGCTGGCCGCCTTCACGGCCGCCGATCACTACCAGGCCACCGATGACGACTCCGCCGCACACCTCGGCTCGGTATAAGCCCGATGAACGCGCCACTCGACCCCAGCATCTCGGATCTGCTGCGGGGTAGCTCGCTGGCGCCGATGATGGATCAGCCGGTGAGCCACATCCTGCACAGCATGGGATTGCCGCAGCTGCCGACCATTCCACCGATGCCGCCTCTGCCGGGGCTCCCGCCGATGCCGGTGATCGACCTGACCGCGATCGTCCGGCCGCTGACTGATATGGCCTCGAGCTTCGGCACCGGGCAGTTCGGCAATGCGGCGGTGCATCCCGCGGTCGGCGTCGCGCCGGCTCCCGCACCGGCCACTATTAATCCGCTGAACACTTCTGCGGCACAGCATAATTCACCGGCACCCCAGGCGAATTCGCCCCAGGTCGCCGCACCGAAGCCCGCGACGCCGGGCGCCCCCGCGGGTGTCAACGCACCGGGCTCGCCGACCGCCCCGCAGCCGAATGTCGATCCGACGCAGGTACTCACGGCGATCACCACCGGCCTGCAGACCGCCATGCAACTCGGCATGTCGGCACTGCAGCTGGTGATGCAGATGTGGCAGGGCCAGGGCGCGCAGCAGGCGGCTTCGACGGCAGCGCGGACGGAGTCCACCGGCAACCAGTTGGCCACGCAGAGCGTCGGGCAGAAGGCGATTCTCGGCGCGGGCGCGACCTCGGTCTTCACCGGCGGCGCGCTGATGGCGACCGTGGTGGGCAAGTACATGACCACGATGGCTCTCACCGCACCGGCACTGTCGGTGCCCGGTGGTGCGGCCTTCGTGGTCGCCGAGACCGCCGAGGCCATCGCCGAGGCGCTCGCGGTGATCACCAAGACGCGCGTGGAGCTGACCATCCACTCGGCCAATATGACCGAGGCCGGGCAGAAGGTCGAGGTCAGCACCGCACCCACCGGTGTCAACGCGGCGTCTCGGGCGGCGACCGCCGCGGACACCGCATCCGCCACGTCCGGCTCGTCCAGCAGTGAGCTGCAGCAGCTGATGCAGCTGATCACGCCGATGGGCCAATTGCTCACCACCGGAGTGCAATCGGCGACACAGCTCGGGGAGGCGGCCAAGACGCTCGTCCCCGGCGTCACCACGACGCCCACGGCCGCCGCGATGTCCGGCGACAAGGCCGCACTGGGGGCGTACAAGGGCTCGGATTCGAAGAGTTCCGCCGCCGGTGGCGGCGGTGGCGTCGGCGGTGGCGGCAGTATCGCCGCGGTCCCGGCGACGCCGCTCACCCCGTACGTCGGCACCCAGCTGGCCGGTGGTTCCACCTTCGGGCCCGGCACAGCGGCGGCTTCGGAGGCGCTCGCGGCCGAGCCGGTCGCGACCTCGACTCCGTTGTCCACCACCAGTCCCGGCGTGATGCCGATGAGTGGTGCGGGCGCCGCCGCGGCGGCGGCCCGGGGTGTGGGCGGCGCGGGCGACGCCGGTGGCGGCGTGAACGGCAATCTGGTCACCGGCTCGAACGGGGACGCGGTCGTCGGCGATCTCGACGGGGCGGTCCTGCCGGTGGTCGGAGCCTACGTCCGGGCCACCGAAGCGCCACCCGACAAAGAACTGACGTTGTGATGGTGCAGCGGAAACCAACTGGAGGGATCGTCATGACAGACAACAACTTCGACGGGGTGTACTTCAGCCCGGCTGCCGCGACCGACGCCGCGGGCCGCCTGGACGCTCTGGCCCAGCGCCTGCAGCAGGACCTGCAGACCAGCAAGACCGCGCTGAGCGTTCCGGCGGCCGGGACCGACGAGGTGTCGGTGCGTGCCGCCCACACCATGAACGAGGTCGCGGGCTCGTTCTCGACCAGCGCGGATGCGGGCGTACTCGAACTGCAGAAGCTGGCTGCCTCGCTGCGCGCCCAGGTCACGCATTTCGGCCGGGTCGAGAACGAGAACACCACCGGGATCGAGCAGGCACGGTCGGTCTAGATGATCGAGCCACCGCAGCCCGGATTCACCGGGGTCGTCTGGGAGTCGCGTGAACCCGACCGGCTCGCACGCGATCTCGACACCGGCCCCGGTCCGCTTCCGATGGCCGAGGCCGGTGCCACCTGGTCCCGTCTGGCCGTCAGTTTCGCGGCTGCGGCGGCCGAGTACGAGGCGATCGTCGTCAGCCTGCGCGGTGCGTGGCAGTCGATCAACAGTGTCGGTGTGCACGACCGCATTTCGGTCTTGCATGATTGGCTGGCCAGTGCCGCGCAGGCGGCGGCCGCCAACGCGGCCAAGGCGCAGGAGCATGCCGCGGCCAATGAGCTGGCTCGCCTGACGATGCCGAATATGGCTGATATCAAGGCGATTCAAGAAGCGCAGCAGATGTTGCAGCTGATCGGCATCTCGCTGGGCGCACCGATCCAGGCGATCGCGGCGGTCACCGATACCGATTCGGATATGGCCAAGGCCACCGCGTCCCGGGTGATGCGCATCTACGAGGCGGCCACCGAACCGCTGGCCACTCCGTGGGTGCAGGACCATCCGCCGGAGCTGACCACCGGCGCCGCGCTGGCGGCGGAGCAGGCCGGCGCCCAGGCGCCGAAACTTCCCATGCCCGAGGGCGTCACGGTACTGCCGCCGAACTTCGATCCCGCCGCGTTCGCCATCGCGCCGCCGATCAAGACCGCTTACCGCGCACCGTCTTTCGTGGAATCCGCGACCACGGCCGAGGAGGCCGCGGAGGTGGTTCCCGCGTCCGCGACCGGTTCCGCGAGCCCGATCCCCGCCAGCAGTGTTCCGGGCGCGGTGGCACCGGCCGCCGCGGGCTCGCCGTTGCAGAACGAGGAGCATCGCGCCGGAATCGCGGTGGAGGGTGCGGACGCGATCGGCATCGACAACGGAATCGTCAGCGCCCCGGCTGTTCTCGGCGGTTCGCCCGCCGCACCGCAGCAGACCGCGCAGACCGTGCCGGGTACCGCCCAGCCCGGGGCGGCCTGATGACGACGCTCACCAACGACGGCCTGTTCGCGGTGGCCGAACGTCTCGGCGTACAGACCCTGCCGTTGGTGCTTTCCGTTGCACCACAACATGATTCGTACGCCGACTGGCAAGCGGCCCAGCAGGAGGCGATCGCCGGACTGACCGATGCCGGGGTGTTCGACTCCTACGGCGAGGTGAGTCCGGATCTGGCCCAGGCGTTGTTCGTCCTGGCGCAGCCCGAGCGCGAACTGGTGGCGCGGATCTATCGCGTCGCGCCCGATCGCGTCGGCGAGGAGTCGAACACCCCGGCCGACGTGGTGCGAGTGTGTCTGGCCCGCAGGGGTGAAGACCACGCGATCGCCGTGCGCACCGGCGACGATTTCGAGCTGCAAACCTTCTGGTCCGACGGGTCCGGCGATTCGCTGGCGCGTCCATTGCTCGGTGCGCTCGGTTCGTGCACACCGGCCGCGATTCCCGATTTCAATGTGCTGTCGCAGGATCTGAGCGAGCGGCTCAGCGCGGCGAACACCGCCACGGACTATGCCGATGCCTGTTATGCACTCGGCGTGCCCGATCGCGAGGCCACCATTCTCGGGCTGGCCTTCGAATCATGTTATGCCTACGCCGAAATCGTGGCCTACACGCACGAGGACGGCATAGCCACCCGGACGCCGGGCGCTGTCGCGATGTACGACACCGGCCGCGGCCGGATTATCGCCATTCCGGCGCTGGCGCCCGATCAGCAGTCTTGGTCGACGGTCACATCCGGTACGGATCACCGGATCGCTCAAGCGATTTCGGCGCTGATCCAGTTGTTGCCCGGGGAAAGGTGGCTGCGGCTATAAGTTCTGAAATATGTCCCGAAGTCTTCTATTCTGATGAGGTCGGACGACCTCCGCACAGCAATAACCGTGATGAAAGGTTGGGAAAATGGCAGGCGCAGTCGGTCTTGATAAGGCCGCCATCGAGAAGGTGGCCAACGACATGGACACCTCGATCACTAACATTCGTAACCACATCCAGAAGATCGAAGATGCCGCCGATGCGGCCAAGGCCGGCTGGCACGGTGACGCGAACGCCTCGTTCGTGAAGTCCGCCACCGCGTGGCACGAGGAGGCGGAGACCCTCAAGTCCAACCTCACCGCGCTGCACCAGGCCGTCATCGACGGCAAGAACAAGCTGCTGTCGATGGACCAGGGCAACGCTTGATCGCATCCCGGCACAGGCCGGCGCCGCGGCAATTCCGCCGCACTCCATTACTTCCCGATGAGGAGAGACATCCATGAGCGATATCCTTTACGACCCCGCAACCATGAACACGCTGTACGACGACCTGAACCACTCCGGTTCGCAGCTCAAGGCGGAGGGGCAGAACCTCGAGACGAACGCCACCGCGTTCCACAACGCGCTGCAGGGTGACAACGCTTCGGCCAGCTTCGACTCGGTGCACAAGAAGTGGTCGGACGAGTTCAGCCAGCACCTGGGCGTGCTCGACCAGCTGTCCAACTCGGTGGAGGAGGCGCTGCACCGTGCGCTGTCCGCCGACTCCGCCGTCGGTCAGGGCTTCGAGGTCTTCTGATTCGCGGTGTGAACGGCCGCTCGGAATCAATTCCGAGCGGCCGTTCACAATCCGAACCATGCGGCCGTGCGAAATATCTTCGCGCGGCCTTTCTGCTGTTGTCCGGCAGTGTAATCGCGATACCGGGCGGCGGGATCGATTGTGGCGCCGCGGCTCGGTACTGAACCCGAACGGATTTCCGGCCGTGCGGGCATCTGTTCGTTTCGAATACCGAAACCTCCGATGAGGCGCGGTTTCCCGCTGGTGGCGTAGAGACCTGAACGACCGGCGGATTATGCGTTCACATATGTGGCGAAGAATTCATATATACGACGGAATTTGAAACGGTCGTACACCGATAATCCCGTAGGGCAGCCGAATTCAGCGCGTGGCGAGCGACTCCCCGATGTATTGCATCTCGTCCGGGGTGGTGACCATGTGCACCGTCGCCGAATCCGTCGCGGTGCGGACAGTGATCATATTCGGCGACGCCGGATCCTGCAGCAGTGTGACGTCGGCTTCGAACGGGCTCTCCGGACCGTCCTCCTCGCGCACGTGCAGAATGGTGGCCCCGCCTGGCAGCGCCGTCGGGGTGATCCCATCGAAGACCACGACAGTCGTTGTGGGATAAGAACTTCCGGGTTGCATCGGGGGTGCCGGGGGATGGTGGCTCGCGCCCGCCGAACGCGGTGCGAGCGAAAGCGAGTGCGGTGCGGCCACACTCGCGACCATGGTGTTCCAGGCATCCGGCCGCACGGTGTGCACCACGGTGTGCGCGCCCAGCGCGATCGCCCGCAACACCACCTGCTGGGCCAGGTCGAGCATGCCGATGACCTCCAGATGCCTTGTGCCCTCACCGATCAGCGGCACCGCGATGCCCTGTCCGGTCAGATCCGCGCCGATCAGCTGCCCGCAGCCCGCGGTAGGCACCGAAAGCCCGTTCAGCGCGTCCAGGGGGCCGCGATAATCCTCCGGGGCGTCTCCGGGTGCCACCGCGATGGGCAGGCTGTCCAGGAAGGCACGCAGCTGCTGTCCGGGCAGTCGTCGCAGGCCCGGCACCGGCGGGTCGGCCGGTTCGCTCAGGGTGTCGAACCGAACCAGCGCATGCAGTGCGATGCCCGGCCGGATCTCGTCCTGCCCGGCGCGCACGGCCTGCGGTCGCAGCCGGACGGTGATGGTCGTGGAAAGGCTCTGCGCCGCCCACAGATCCGCGAAACCGGGGGAGGCGATCAGATCGCGCCCGATCGCGTAGCTGGTCAGGTGCAGCCCCTCGTACTCCAGTGTGTTCGGCGATTCGGTGAACTGGTCGGGCGTGATGCCGTGCGTGAGTTGCCTTACCGCGCTGTTGATCTCACCGGCGGTCAGCACCGAGACGGTGATGTCGCGAGCGGCGAGCCGGTTTGCGACCCGGCGGGTGGCGATGATCGCCGCGCGCAGCGCCCCGGCGCCGCCGCCGCCGCGATTGTCCACCGCCTGCGCATTGGCCAGCGGGTCGAACCGGAGCACCAGCCACACCGTGCGCCGCGCGATCGCGGGCAGCGGTCCGAGGATGCGGTCGTAGAGCCAGGCCACCGCGCCGTTGCCCGCGGTGCGCGCACCCGTGCTGATGACGTCGATGGAATCCAGGGTGATGTCGAATTGCCCGAGGCAGTTGGCGATTTCGCTGAGCGGCAGCTCCTGCACCGAGCCGAGCGAACCCGGCCGCAGCCAGGTCATCGAGTCCGGCGGCGGTTCGATCCGCAGCATGCTGATCAGCCGATCGGCATCCCAGCGCACGCCGTAGCTGCCGCCCTCGGGCAACGGGACGTCGAACGCCTCCGGTGGCTCGGCGCTCGGGTCGTGCCGCCACCGGTTCCAGCGAAAGGCGATGGCGCCGCCGATGATTCCGGCGAGTGTGCGCGGCAGGCGGCGGCGCAGCGGCACCAGCCCGATCAGCGCCACGGCGACGCCGATCGCGATGATCACGTACAGCCGCAGCGCAAAGGCGGTGGCGATCCAGGCCCCGAGCGCGGCCAGCAACAGCACCGGAACCACCTGACGCAGCGGGAAATCCCGGAACAGCCAGAAGTCTTGATCATGCAGCGCGACCGGCGGGCGGCCGGTACGCGCTACGCCGCCGTGCTGCGACGACGACAGTCCCTCCTGCGATCCGGATTCCCGCTCCTCGGGGCCGGTGTACACGATCGCTTCTTCGACCATCGTTTCCCATATCTGTTCACGAGCCTGCCGCAATGGAGCCCGGCCGGTACGGCCGGAAGCACGGTCCGAATGGCCGGTTTCGCGGATTACGTTACCTGTTTCGGCTGCGAGTGGCGGCCCGCCCGCGCAACCGCTTAGTCTTTTCCTTGCGGGGAGTCCTTCGGGGAGATCCCGAAATGGGCGGCCACACCCGCGCGTTCGACCGATGCCCTACCGTTCGAGGGAGATCCAGTGCCGGCACAGCTGACGACTCGGGCACAGGTCAATGGCTACCGCTTCCTGCTGCGTCGTCTCGACCACGCGATGGTCCGGCGGGATGTGCGAATGTTGCACGATCCCATGCGCTCACAGTCCCGGTCGCTGATCATCGGCGGCATTCTCGGCGTGCTGGCCGTGGCCGGTTGCATGATCCTTGCGCTGCTGCATCCGCAGGGTTCGGTCGGCAAGGCGTCGATCATCGTCGGCAAGGACAGCGCCGCACTGTTCGTACTGGTGAAGGACCAATCCGGGAATCAGACCCTGCATCCCGTCATGAATCTCGCCTCGGCCCGATTGATCAGCGGCACCGCTGAAACACCCACCTCGGTCAAGGATTCCAAGCTGTCCTCCTATCCGCGCGGTCCGCTGCTGGGGATTCCGGGCGCTCCGAACGCGTTGCCGGGGAGCTCGCAGGGCAACTATTCGGACTGGTCGATGTGCGAATCGGTCGCTCTCTCGGCGAGCGGCAGCGCGACGAGTTCTTCCGCGGTCACCACGACCGTCGTGGCCGGGCGGCCCGAGCTGGGCTCTCGCGCGCGGACCGCGAGTCCGGACGAGGCGGTGCTGGTGCGCCACGAGGACAAGACCTATCTGCTCTACGACGGTAAGCGCGCGGAGATCGATCCCGGTAATACGGTCGTCGCCCGCACTCTGAATCTGGGCGCGCATCCGGCGCGGGAGACCGGCACCGGCCTGCTCGACGTCGCGGTCCCGATGCCGGCGCTGACTCCGCCGACGATCCCGCAGGCCGGTCATCCGGGGCCGGGCAAATTGTCGAATGTGCCTGTGGGCGGGGTGATCTCGGTCGCGCCGCTGGACGGCGGCGGAGCTCCGGATCTGTATGTGGTGCTGTCGAACGGCGTGCAGCACATCGGCCCGTTCGTCGCGCAGCTGATCCGCAATGCCGACTCACAGGGGATGAGCGAGATCAAGACGGTGCCGCCGGACGCGCTCGACGGCGTTTCGGTGGTGACCACGTTGCATCTGGACCAGTTTCCCACGCAGGTGCCGAAAATCGTTTCCGCCGAAGACGATCCGGTGACATGCGTGCACTGGAACAAGAATTCGGGCATGGCGACCGAACAGGTCGAGTCGAGTAATCCGGCGGACAAGGCGGATGTCTCCATGGTGCTGGGAACCGAACTGCCGCTGACTGATTCGGAGCATCCGGTCAAGCTGGCCACAGCGTCCGGCACCGGCGACCACGTCGACGAGGTGTTCGTCCCGCCGATGTCGGGTGAGTTCGTGCAGACCACCGGGATGGATTCCGGCAGTCTGCGCCGCGACAGCCTGTTCTACATCGCCGACGACGGAGTCCGCTACGCCGTACCGGATCTGGCCACCGCGCAGATTCTGGGCTTGGGCAAGACGCCGCATCTGGCGCCGTGGGCGATCGTGGGCCAGCTGGTCCCGGGGCCGACGCTCTCGCGGACATCGGCGCTGAAGAGTTACGACAGCGTGCCGCCCAGTGCATCCAGTTCGGACGATTCGTCGAAGACCACAACGGCATCCAACTGAGCTGCCGAAATCCGATCCACCCCTCCCGAAAAATGCCTGCGGCTCTGCGGCTTTCGAATCCCTTCGAAAGCCGCAGAGCCGCAGTGATACTCAGCCCAGGCCGAGCGAGGCGAGAATGGTCGCGAGGGCGGCCTGCATGTCCGGCGCCTCGATACGCATCAGCACCGATTCGTCCACCTCGGCCAGATCCAGCGAATCATCGTTGGCGAGACGGAATTCGCGCTCCTCCTCGGCGGACTCGATGACGTTACGGATGAAACGACCGTTACCGGCGAGGTCGACCCCGCGCCGCGGCTGGCCGCTCTGGTCGGTGCTCTCCATCTCGTACAGCCGCTGGCAGGCCGCGACCAGTTGCTGGATCGCGCCCTCGGCCAGTTCCGAGTCCCGGGACTTGGCGATGACCTGGCCGATCTCCCCCAATTCCTCGGCGGTGTAGGACGGGAACTGCAGGCGCTTGGAGAAACGTGAGGCCAGACCGTCATTGGCGGCCAGCAGTCGGTTGATCTCACCGTCGTATCCGGCGATGATCACCACGAGTCGATCGCGATCGTTCTCCATGCGAGCCAGCAGCGTGTCCACGGCCTCACGACCGAAGGCGTCACCGCCGGACAGGCCGGTCTGAATCAGGGTGTACGCCTCGTCGATGAAAAGCACACCGTCCATTGCGCTGTCGATCAATTTATCGGTTTTTATCGCGGTGCTACCCAAATGTTCACCGACGAGATCCATTCGCTTCGCTTCGACGACCTTGTCGGTTTTCAGAATTCCGAGACCGCAATAGATCTTGGCGACCACGCGAGCGATCGTGGTTTTACCGGTACCCGGCGGACCGGTGAACGCCAGGTGATTGCCGCGCGATTTCGCCGAAAGGCCCTTCTCGGCACGGATCTTGGCCAGCTGCGCACTGGACTGCAGCCGGGCGACCTGGGTTTTCACCGATACCAGACCGATCTGGCGATCGAGTTCCTTACGCGCCTCGTCCAGGATCTTCTTGGCGCGATCCTGGAATTCGGCCTCCTGCTGCTCCTGCATCGAGGGGGCCGATTCGGGATCCCAGCGGTCGGTCCGGGCGGCGATGGTCTCCTTGGAGGTGATGGTGATCCGGTAGGTGCGATCCCGCATGGCCTCGGTGTTCGCGGCGAAGTCGGGCGCCTGCGAGTACACCTTCTCGAAGAGCTTCTGCGCCTCTTCCTCGGCGCCGTTCTCGCGCAGGCACAGGCCGCGACAGAACATGGCGGTGGTGCGCGCGGCCGGAATCGGGCCGTGCTCGGCCATTTCCATGCGGCGGATCGCCTCACCGAACAGGCCCAGCTGAGCGCAGGCCGAACCGACCATGACGTGCGCGCCCGCCGCCATGAACGGATCGTCCCACTCGGCCGAACCGGCCAGCACGGTCATCACATCGGGCCAGCGCTGGGTGTTGTAGTGCAGAACGCCGCGCACGTAGGCCGAGATGCGGTTGTCCGGCTCGGTTTCCGGGGCAGGCTGCTGTCCGCGACGGAATTCGGCGAGTTCGTCGAGTACCTGTTCGGCCTCGTCGTATTGTTTGGCGGCGATGAGCTGGGCGGCCTGGGCGACCCAGATCTCGGTGTAGTTCGCGAGCGGATAATCGATGTACAGGCCGGTGACGAACCGGCCGGACAGCTCGCGCGGTCGCAGACCCAATCGGCGCTGCTCACGGTAGAGCGTTGAGCCGCTGGTCTTCTGGAGTTGGGTGAGCACCTCGGGGGTCGTCTCACCGGCAGCGGCCAGGCCCAACCAGGCATCGCACATCGTGGGATCCCACTCGGTGGCCCGTTGGAACGCCAACTTGGCGTACTCCAGGTCGCGCGTGGCCTCTTGGCCGTCGATGGTCAGACCCAGCGACAGAACGCCGGCGTCGAAGGCGCGTTGAGCTTGGCGGTTGCTGGTCATAACACTCGAACCCCGAATTTTCTTTTGTGAAGGCCCATTCCGTATCTCTCCTGACCAGCCTACCGATCGCGCGCTACTCACCTGTCCGATACATTAGGGTTCGCTGCGTAGAGGTCGCAACGCGAACGCAATTGACGGGGTGAAAGTGGTTCGGCCAGCTGACAGATCGTCGTGTGAAACACCGTTGGTTACCGTACGTCCAGGATCGGCGGCCTCATGACGACACCATCGCCCGGCGGGCGGACCGCCGCGGAGCCCGAGCTCTGCCGAGTCTCGGTAATCGGAGGAAACACCCAGCTCGATGTGGGTCTGCCCACGGCGATTCCGGTCGCCTCGTTCATCGGTGACCTGGTCTCGCTGATCGAATCGCGCAATCCGAGCGTCACGGACGGCGAGGACGACGCCGGCCCGCTGCAGACCCAACACTGGACGCTGGCCCGGCTCGGCCGCGATCCGATCCCGCCGAGCCGGACCCTGGTCGAGGCCGAGGTGCACGACGGCGATCTGCTCGTGTTGCGTGCGGTGGGCGCCAAGGAGACTCCGGCGCTGTTCGACGACGTCATCGATGCGGTATCGCGTCTGACCGCGGACACCTTCCGCGGCTGGTCGCCGCAGTCGGCCCGCTGGACGGGCCTGGTCGCCGCCGTGGTGTCCACGGTCGCGGCGATGGCGCTGCTGGCGGTGGGCCGATCGCACATCAACGCTCTGGTCGCGGGTTTCGTCGCGGCCGGTGTCGGGGTGGCGGCCATGGTCGCCGCCGCGATCGCGGTGCGCCGCTACAGCGATACGCTCGCGGGCACCTGGCTCTCGCTCGCATCGCTGGTGCTCTTGTTCTCCGGCGGCGCCTTCTTCGTACCGGGCAGTCTGGGCAGTCCGCATCTGCTGCTGGGCTTTTCGGTGGCCCTGGTGGCCGCCGCGGTGGGCTATCGCGCGACCGGTATCGGCGCGACGCTGTTCCCCATGGCGATCACCGTCGCGCTGTTCGGCGGAATCGCCTCGGCGGTACGGATGTTCGGCGATGTCGCACTGCCCGGTATCGGCGCGGGAATGCTGGTGGGCGCGCTGATCGTGATCTCCGTGGTGCCGCGGCTGTCCGCGGTGCTGGCCCGGCTGCCCGTGCCGCACGTACCCACGGCCGGCGCCGCGATCGATCCGGCCGACCACGAACCGCGCCCGACCATCGAGGGTATCGGCGCGATCGGCGCCACGGCACTGCCGTCGGCGATGGGTCTGGGCCGACGTGCCAAGGCCGCCAACGCATATCAGACCGGCATCATGGCGGGCTGCACGCTGGCCGCGGTCGTCGGCACGGTCGGCGCGGCCGATCCGCTCGGCGGCGTGCACTGGCCGGGCATCGGGCTGGCGGTGGTGACCTCGATCATCCTGGCCCTGCGCGGACGCTCCTTCGCCGATCTGACCCAGGCCGGTGCGTTGATCATCGGCGGTGCGGTGATCTTCGTCGCGACGGCGGCGGGTGTGGCACTGGGGGATTCGCGAGCGGTGCTGATCTCCGTGGGACTGCTGCTGGTGTTCGCCGCGGCGGTGGTCGTCTTCGGCGTCATCGGCCCGCACATCGAGATCACCCCGGTCATGCGCAGGATGAACGAGCTGTTCGAATATCTGCTGATCGTGCTGGTGATCCCGCTCGTGCTGTGGATCATGGACGTGTATTCGATGGCCCGCGACATATGACCGGTGTCGGCCCGTTGGGCGGGGAAGGTTTCGGCCGGAGTCGTTCCGTGCTTCGGATGCTGTGCGCGGTAACGGTTCTCGGGGCCGCGGTGTTCGCCGTCCCGGGCCCCGCGAACGCGGTCCAGCCGCCGAGGGTCGATCCCGGGGCACTGGGCGCGGCCCAGGCGCTGAGCGGACATCCCGCACCGCTCGAGCCGACCGAGCAGCGCGAGGTCTGCGCGACTCCGATGCTCAGCGGCACCCCGCCGGCGGACGCGCCGATCGCACAGCGGGTGCTGAATCTGCCTGCGGCATGGCGGTTCTCCGAGGGCGCCGGGCAGAAGGTCGCGGTGATCGATACCGGGGTGAACCGGCATCCACGGCTGCCGAATCTCCAGCCGGGCGGCGATTACGTCGCCAACTCCGACGGCACCTCCGACTGCGACGGTCACGGAACAATCGTCGCGGGCATCATCGCCGGACAGCCCAGTGCGGACGACGGATTCTCCGGTGTCGCACCGCAGGCGCAGATTCTGAGCATCCGGCAGCTGAGTCTGGCGTTCTCGGCCAAGAACAACCGGTCCAGCGGGCAGGCGCCGGGTGCGATCTCCGACTCCGGCTACGGCAATGTGCTCACGCTGTCCGCGGCGGTGGTGCGGGCGACGGACATGGGCGCCACGGTGATCAACATCTCGGAGGTGGCCTGCACGGGAGCGGGATACGACACCGCGGACGGATCACTCGGCGCGGCAGTGCAATACGCCTACAACCACAATGTGGTCGTGGTCGCCGCGGCCGGGAACATGCAGTCCGACGGGCCGTGTAAGACGCAGAACTCCGGCTCGGGTTGGGATGGAGTGCAGACGATTCCGAGTCCGGCGTGGTTCGATAAATATGTGCTCTCGGTCGGCTCGGTGGATCCCAGCGGGTCCCCTTCGGAACTGACGCTGCGGGGCCCGTGGATCGGCGTCGCGGCGGTCGGCCGCGAGATCGTCTCGCTGGACAGCAAACCCGGCGGTACCGGCCTGGTCAACGCCGTGCAGGGCAACGACGGCATCCGGCCCATCGAGGGCACCAGTTTCGCCGCGCCCTACGTCGCCGGCCTTGCGGCACTGGTGCGTTCGCATTTCCCGGCCCTCACCGCCGGGCAGGTCATCGACCGGATCGAGCAGACCGCGCACCATCCGGGTGCGACCCGGGACGATTCGGTCGGCTACGGCATGATCGATCCCGTCGCCGCGCTGACCGCTGTGCTGCCGGATCGCCCGGTGTCCGCGGGCGCGGATGTCCCGCGAGCCATTCCTGCGCCCTATTCGCCCCCGCCCGCGGACACGCGCCCGCGCAAGTACGCCACGATCGGCTCGATCGCCTGTCTGGCCGTGCTGGGAATCGGAGTCGCACTGGCGATTCCGCTGCGCCGCCGCTCCGGGAACGCCGCCGATACCCTCGACCACGATCGGTAGGACCCATGATTACCGAAGGTTTCGTCCGCCGTCCCCGCATCGCGCCACCGCGCGCACCCGGCGGCGAGGTGACGCTGAGCCCGCCGCCCGAGGTCACCCGGCCGGTGCCCGGTCCGCTGATCACCAAGCTGATGCCGGTGGTGATGGTCGTCGCCGTCGTGGGCATGCTGGCGATGATGGTGATGATGGGACGCTCGCTGCTGAGCAATCCCATGATGATGATGTTCCCGATGATGATGGTCGTGTCGATGGTCGGCATGATGATGGGCCGCGGCGGCGGTGGCAGCAAGTCCGCCGGTGAACTCAACGAGGAACGCAAGGACTACTTCCGCTATCTGGACCAGATTCGCCGCGATGTGCGCAAAACTGGTGTGCGGCAGCTGGATTCGCTGCGCTGGTCGCACCCCGAACCGGTCGATCTGGAATCGCTGGTCGGCACCCGCCGGATGTGGGAGCGCCGCCCGAACGACCCGGACTTCGGACATGTGCGCGTCGGGGTGGGCAGCCACCGGCTGGCCACGAAACTGGCTCGCCCGGAGACCGGCCCGCTCGAGGACCTCGAACCGGTCTCGACCGTCGCGCTGCGCCGTTTCGTGCGCACCCACTCGGTCGTGCACGAGCTTCCCACCGCGGTCTCGCTGCGCGCCTTCCCGGCGATCAACATCGAGGGGCCCGACGAGGATGCGCGAATGCTGGTGCGCGCCATGCTGATGGAGTTCACCGCATTCCACGGACCAGACCACGTCGCGGTCGCGATCGTCTGCGCGGATCCCGACGGCGAGGCTTGGTCCTGGGCGAAATGGCTTCCACACCTGCAACATCCGACCCACCGCGACGGCATGGGCTCCGCCCGGATGATGTACGGCTCACTCGGTGAGCTGGAAACCGCGCTGTCCGCCGAGCTGATGGAACGCGGCCGGTTCATGCGCAATCCGCAACCGACACAGGGCCGAACACATCTGATCGTGATCATCGACGACGGATTCGTGAACGGCACCGAGCGCCTGGTCAGCGAATCCGGTCTGGACTCGGTCACGGTGCTGGACCTGACCGCGCCGGAGAACGGCCTGGCCGTGCGCCGCGGTCTGCAACTGGTCGTCGGCGACGGCGCGGTGAGCGCGCGCAGCGCCGCCGGGGTGGAACGCTTCGCCACGGTGGACGTGATCAGCACCGCGCAGGCCGAGACTTTCGCCCGTGCCCTGGCGCGGTACCGGATCGCCACCGCCGCGCAGATCGTCAGCCTGGGGGAGGAGACCCGCACCGATCCGGGTTTGATGGCGCTGTTGAAGATTCCCGACGCCGCGCAGATCGAACCGGCCAAGGTCTGGCGTCCGCGCACGCCGCGTGAGCGGCTGCGGGTGCCGATCGGCGTCACCCCCGACGGCACCCCCGTCGAACTCGACATCAAGGAATCGGCCGAGAACGGTATGGGCCCGCACGGATTGTGCATCGGCGCAACCGGTTCGGGTAAATCGGAATTCCTGCGCACGCTGGTGCTGTCCATGGTGGCCTCGCATTCCCCGGACGCGCTGAACCTCATCCTGGTCGACTTCAAGGGTGGTGCGACATTCCTCGGTCTGGATCCGCTGCCGCACGTGGCGGCGGTCATCACCAACCTCGAGGCCGAGCTCTCCATGGTCGACCGTATGAAGGACGCGCTGGCCGGTGAGATGAACCGCCGCCAGGAGCTGTTGCGCTCCGCGGGCAATTTCGCCAACGTCACCGACTACGAGAAGGCCCGTGCCGCCGGGGCGGCGCTGGATCCGCTGCCCGCCCTGTTCGTGGTGGTCGACGAGTTCTCCGAATTGCTCTCGCAGAAGCCGGATTTCGCGGATCTGTTCGTGATGATCGGCCGTCTGGGCCGGTCGCTGCACGTCCATCTGCTGCTGGCCTCGCAGCGACTCGAGGAGAACAAGCTGCGCGGTCTGGACTCGCACCTGTCCTACCGCATCGGCCTGCGCACCTTCTCCGCCAACGAATCCCGCGCCGTACTGGGTATCACCGACGCCTACCACCTGCCGAGCGTGCCCGGCTCCGGATACCTCAAGACCGACGCCGCGGATCCGTTGCGGTTCAACGCGACCTACGTCTCCGGTCCCTACGTCGCGCCGGTGGCCACCGGCCCGGTCGTGGTCGGTGGCCGGACGGTCGGCGGTTCGCCCACGATCTTCACCGCGAGTCATGTGGAGATTCCCGAGCTGCCGCCGGAGCCGGAGCCGGAGTTCGATCCGCTCGCGCTGCCCGAGCCGCCCACGGCGGACGAGGGTATCCCGGATTCGCTGCTGACCGTGGTGGTCAAGAGGCTGACCGGGCACGGCCGGCCCGCGCACGAGGTCTGGCTGCCGCCGCTGGAGGAATCCCCGTCGGTGGATATGCTGCTGCCCGACCCGGATTGGCGTTCGCCCGCGAACCGGCACGGTCAGCTGTGGATGCCGATCGGCATCATCGACAAGCCGTACGAACAGCGCCGCGATGTGCTGACCATCCAATTGTCCGGTGCGCGAGGACATGTCGCGGTGGTCGGCGGTCCGCAGTCGGGCAAGTCGACCGCGCTGCGCACCATCATCATGTCCGCGGCCGCCACGCACACGCCCGAACAGGTGCAGTTCTACTGCCTGGACTTCGGTGGCGGCAGTATGGCGGGCCTGGTCGGTACCCCGCACGTCGGTTCGGTGGCCGGTCGCCTCGACGTGGACCGGGTCCGGCGCACGATCGCGGAGCTGACCTCGCTGATGCGTCAGCGTGAGGAGCGGTTCAGCGAACTGGGCATCGAGTCCATGGCCGAGTTCCGGCGGCGCAAGTTCTCCCAGATCCGCACCGACGGCACGATGCCGCCGGACGATCCGCTCGCGGCGGACCGTTTCGGTGACGTATTCCTGGTGATCGACGGGTGGGCGACCATCCGCGAGGAGTTCGAGGCGCTCGAGCCGCAGATCAATGCCATTGCCGGACAAGGTCTCTCGCTCGGTATCCACCTGATGATCGGTGCGTCCCGCTGGGCCGAGATCCGCGCGGTGGTCAAGGATCAGGTCGGTACCCGCCTGGAACTGCGGCTGGGTGATCCGACCGATTCGGAGATGAATCGGCGTTCGGCGGCGCTGGTTCCGGTCGGCCGTCCCGGTCGCGGTCTGACGCCCGAGGAACTGCACATGCTGATCGCGTTGCCGCGCTTGGACTCCCAGACCGAGCCCGGCAATCTGTCCGAAGGCGTGGCGGCCTCGCGCGAGGGCCTGGCGCAGTTGTGGGGCCACCGCAAGGCGCCCGAGGTGCGCATGCTGCCCATGCAGTTCTCCCGCGAGGAACTGCTGGCCGTGGCGGCCGCGCGCGGCATCGAACAGAGCCCGACCCGCATCGTGGTCGGCCTCGGCGAGAACGAATTGGAGCCGCTGGTCCTGGATTTCGGCTCCGAACCGCATCTGATGGCTTTCGCCGACGTGGAGTGCGGCAAGACCACGCTGCTGCGCAATATCGCGATGGGCATCATCGAGAGTGCGACGCCCGAACAGGCCCGGATCATCATGATCGACTACCGCCGCACCATGCTCGGCGTGGTCGAGGGCGATCAGCTGGCCGGATATTCGACCTCCTCGCAGACCTGTGGATCGATGGTCAGCGATATCGTCAAATTCCTGTCCGAGCGCATCCCCGGTTCGGATATCACCCCGAAGCAGTTGCGCGAACGCAGTTGGTGGAGCGGGCCGGAGATCTACATCCTGGTCGACGACTACGACATGGTGGTGCAGGGCGCCGGCAATCCGCTCACCCCGCTCATGGAGTATCTGCCGCAGGCCCGCGACATCGGCATGCACCTGATCGTCACCCGCCGCACCGGTGGTGTGTCCCGCGCGCTGTTCGACCCGATCCTCGGCGGTATGAAGAACATGTCCGTCGACGCGCTGATCATGAGCGGCCCCCGCGACGAGGGCAAGATCATCGGCGATGTGCGCCCGTCCAAACTTCCGCCCGGTCGCGGCATCCTGGTTTCCCGCACCCACGGCCAGGAAATGGTCCAGATCGCGAACCTTCCACCGTTGTAAGGGGTTTCACCAAGCGGGGAGACGGCGGCGTCCGGCCAGGACGTCGGCGATGAGGTCGTCGTAGGCGTCGGCCAGTTCGGCCAGGTGGTGCCAGGCCATGTGCAGAATCTCGTCGTTCGCGTCCAACGTCATCAGGGCGTGGTGGGCCCGGACCGATGCCTCGGCGATGCGGTCGATGACCGCGCCGATGGTTTCGGTGTGCAGGGTCGCGCCGAGGCGATGCTGGGGGATGGACCGGGAGATCCAATCGTCGATCGCCATCACCAATTCGTCTCGGCGACGGTCGATCTCGATGACGGTTGGCAGATCGTGAGCCGGTTGGGATCCGCCGCGCCCGATGAGTCTGCGCTCATGCAGCATCGCGAGATCGCGGGTGAACCACACCATCGGCCCACCGACCACGCGATAGCCGCGACATGCGCGTAGAAGCAGATCAGAACTCGGCAGAGTGCCGCTCACGAAGGTTTCGACCGTGCTCACACTCCGCGGTACGTCCGGCACTGTCACAACCACCGACTGAGATGTCTCCGAACCCGCCACGTTGCCTCGCCGTCATCGCCGTACAACACTCGTTCAGGACGTTAATTACAATAAACCGCTGAAGCCTGGTGTCAAGGGTCCCGCGCCGAGCGAACAGCGGGGTTAAAATTTCTTGCCTTGAAGTAACGATCCGTAGGAGCGAGATGGCGGACGGTCCGAGGTACCAGCGGATCGCAGACCTCCTCCGCGAGGAGATCCGCAATGGGACGTGGAAGCCGGGCGATCGGCTCCCCAGCCACAATGAACTGGCTGATCAGATGCAGGTGTCGATCACCACCGCTCGTAACGCGATTCAAGTTCTGGTCGCCGAAAATCTGCTTTACACAGCCACTTCGCGCGGAACCATCGTGCGCAGTCAAGAGGTGCTGGAATCGGTGGTGACCAGCCCGCTCCGGCCCGATCGCCCGAAATCCTCACAGGACATCTTCTCCGAGATCGCTCGTGCGGCCGGTCGCGAACCGGCCAAACATTTCACCGCCCGAATGGAACCGGCCGGTCCGGATGTGGCACTGTGGCTGGGTGTACCGGAGGACTCCTGGGTTGTCGCGCGCACGGTCGTGCAGTACCTGGACAACGAGCCGTGGTCCTGGGAGGTCAGCTTCTATCCCCGGGACCTGGCGGAAGCCACCGGTGTGGACTCGCCGCACGACATTCCCGAGGGCACCACGCGCCGCCTGGCCGAGCGCGGTCATCCAGAATCCGCGCATCGCGATACCGTCGTCGCCCGGCCCGCGACCACCGAGGAGGCTGCGGTGTTGGGGGTAGGCGCGGGCACTCTGCTGCTGGACCATCTGCGCATTGGCGCGAACTCTTCCCGGATCACCCGCGTGACCAGGACCCGTTCCATCGCCGCACGCAACCGTCTGGCCTACGAACTCGGCGACGATGCCGGCACCGAACTCATCCGCAAGACCCTGGGCGCGCAGTATCCCTGGGGCAATTCCCATTCCTTCGCTAACTCGTTGGTACCTGGATCGCCATGACAGTTCGCATCCGCCAGGCCACGGTGGCCGACCTCGGCACCATCTGCCGACTACGGCTCCAACGAACGGCCTGGCTTGCGGAACGCGGGTCGGATCAGTGGACGAGGCAGGGCAGGGGCCTGCCCATCGAAATATTTGCCCACGTCGTGGGCCGTGCGGTGTATGCCGGGGAAACTTGGATCGCCGAGAAGTGTGGCGAATCGGCAGGCACCATCACGGTGAACGACCGTGCGGACGAAGGACTCTGGACCCCGCACGAAACCGCCGAATCCGTCATCGTGCACTACATGATCGTCGACCTGCGCTTCGCCGGGAACGGCGTGGGTTCGCGCCTGCTCGCCCATGCCGCCACCCTGGCCCGAGCCCGTCGCCGCACCTGGGTTCGGCTGGATGCCTGGACCACCAACACGGACCTGCACGACTACTACCGCCGCGCCGGGTTCCGCCTGGCCCGGATAGCGGGCCCCGAAGCCTGCGGTCCCTCCACGGCCCTGTTCGAACGCCGCGCCGACTCCTGGCTGCCCGCGGCGATTCCCAGCATTCCCCGCGATCCCGACAGCGTCATCCGTTCCGCCTCCTCGCGCTGAACTCCGCGGTCGAAACCCGTCGACGACGCGCCCGGCTCGACGCCGCCGCACCGGGCCGCCGCTGCGTTGCCAAGGCCCCTTACCTCGCCCCGGTCGATCGGTGCTGACCGCTCGAGCGGGCGCGGACCTCGATCCGGCGGTTCCGGCCGCGTGTGGCCGCACCGATTGCGGGTATTGCGCCGCGGTACTGGTTGGACGAGTTGCGAGCGATGTGATGAACCGAGTAGCCGATTTACCGTGCCCGTGTCGACCGGAGCGCGCACCCGCGTATGTTCCGGAACCACGGGTTGTGGATTCCTCGCCCGAGATCGGTGGCTGAGTGACGGCGGCGGGCGTGGCCGGTGGCCGGTGTTGCCGATCGGAGCGACTGAGTGAGATCGATCTGCACTATCGGCAATCGTTGCGGCGCTTCGCTGCTCGTCTCGTCGGCGATATCGGTCGTGGTGACGAGATCGCGCAGGAGGCTCTGGTCAAGCTGTGGCAGCAACCGCAACTGTGCGATCAACCGGTGCCGTCGCTGCGCGGATGGCTGTTCAAGGTCACTCGCAATCTGGCCTATGACGATCTGCGGTCTGCTCGACGGCGCCATGAACTCCTCAGCGATGTCCACGCGCTGCTCGACCACCCGGTTCAGGACCCCTGTGCGTGCGTGGCCGACGTGCTGGCGGTGCGCCGCGCCCTGGCCGCATTGAGCCGGGAACATCGGGAAGTTATCGTGCACGCCTACTACCGTCGCGGGACCACGGCCGAGATCGCCGTCCAACTCGCCATTCCTGCGGGGACGGTGAAATCCCGGCTGCACTATGCCCTGCACGCGCTGCGAGACGCCTGTGCCGCACAGGGCATCACCGCGGGCAGCTGATCGGCCGAGGCCGATGATTCCCGGAATCCTCCCCGCACATCACCGTCCACCGACAGTTCGGGCACGGCTGACTTCCGGCTCGTGCATACCGGGCATCGGTGACCGGAATAACACTCCGCGCCGGTGTCGTTTGTAGGCACATGCCGAAACCCTTCTCGGAAGCAGAACGTCAAGAGTTCCTCGCGGGCAAGCACGTCGGAGTGCTGTCGGTCGCGGCGACCGATGGGCGTCCGCCCGCCACCGCGCCGATCTGGTACGACTACACACCTGGCGGCAATATCCGCATCAACACCGGCGCCAAACGCCGCAAGGCCCGGTTGGTGCGGGAGGCTGGGGTGGTCACCCTGACTGTGCAGCGCGAAGAGTTGCCTTACCAGTACGTCATCGTGGAGGGCACGGTCATCGACGCCGCGATCCCCTCGCCCTTGGACGCGCGCGTGGAGATCGCCACCCGCTACCTCGGCTCCGAGGGCGGCCGTGCCTTCGCCGACCGAATGGACGGCGCCGACTCCGTGCTGTTCACCATCCGCCCCGACCGCTGGATCACCCAGGACTACTCGGGCGATCTGTGACCTACCGAGGCTGCCGCGTGCCGTCGGGTTCGCCGCGGCAGCCTCGAAGTTCAACCGCCGCAGCACGTTCGGGGCCTTCGTATTCGGTTCACACGGCAAGCGCCGGTGGGGCCGGAGTGGGGCGGTCGGGTGGTTGGTAGTTTCGCCATGCCTGGGCCAAACGGCATGCGGCCTCGCGTAATTCGGCCGGATCGGCGACGAAGCTGATTCGGATGTGGTCGGTGCTGCCGCCGGAAGCGTCGAGGCCTGCGCCGGGCAGGATCGCGACCCCGTGCCGGAGTGCACGTTGGGCGAACGACGTGCCGTCACCGTGCGGTAGCCGGATCCACAGCGTCTGGCCACCGGATACCGCCGGGATCTCCCAGTCCGGCAGCCGGGCGGCCAGCTCGGTTATCAATGCGTCGTGACTCTCTTTGCGTTGGTGCGTAATTCGTTCACGCAGGCGGTCCAGATCGCGCAGCAGCCGGGCGGCGGCCAGTTGGGCCGGGATGTTGCCGCCGAGATCGTGCACGGCACGCACCCGCGACAACCGGGCGATCAACGGAACCGGTGCCCGCACCCAGCCGACCCGCAGCCCGCCCCAGACGATCTTGCTGAGCGAGCCGACCGATATCACCGACCCGTCGTAGTGCGCCAACGGCGGGGGTTGCGGCTCGGCGCCGGGAAATACGAGGTCGGCGAGCACCTCGTCGTCTATCAAGGGCACCCCGGCCGCTCGCGCGGATTCGGCCAGCGAGCGTCGTGCCAGTGTGGAAAGCACTGCACCCGTGGGGTTTTGACAGGTGGCCACAACATAGGCGAGCGTCGCGGCACGCACCGCGCCCAGGCCGATCGGACCTGTTCGCGGTACCGCCCCGACTTCCCGAAATGCCTCCAGGGCACCCGGATACGTCGGTGCCTCGACCAGAACCCGGTCGCCCGGCCGCAGCAGTACCTGAGCCAGCAGCGAAAGCGCTTGTTGCCCACCATTGGTGACGAGGATTTGTTCCGGATCGGTCGGCACGCCCCGGATGCGGTAGCGCTCGGCGATCGCGGTGCGCAACGGCATATGCCCGGTCGGGTGGTAGCCGATATCGCTGTCGATGGCGGCGAGTTCGGGCAGGATATCGCGATACGCCCGGGCGAGCTCGGCCGGCGGTGTGGCCGGCGCCGCGCAGGCCAGCGCGATGACCTCGGCATCCGGCTCCAGCAGCTGCAGGAAAGCCGGGGAATGGGTGACCTCGCGAGCCCGGAGTGGCTCGTGCCCCGCGACTCGGGTACCGCTGCCCTGTCGGCGCACCACGCGTCCCTCCGTGGCGAGCAGATCGTAGGCAGCGACGACCGTACTGCGCCCGACTGCAAGAGCTTTCGCCAGCGCACGGTCGGGCGGCAGCCGCATGCCCGGCCGGAGTTCGCCGTCGGCGATCAATATCCGCAAGCGCCGGGCAAGCAGTAGATAGAGCGGACCCCGGTCGGCCGACCAGCGACCGAGCCGGTCGGCAAGTTCCATTGGTTCCATATGCAAACCAATTCTGCCCGATTGGCTCTGGAGCGCCGACGCTGCTCTCGCGAGGATGAACCCATGAGCAAGATCTCCATCAACGACGTCATCGAAGATCTGCCCGGTCCCTGGCAGCCCCGGGACTTGGCCATCGCCAACGACGCCGTGGTGCGCGTCGCACGCTTCCACGGCGCATTCCCCTGGCACCATCACGACGAGGACGAACTGTTCCTCTGCTGGAACGGCACATTCCGCATCGAACTGCACGACCGTGAACCCGTAACCCTCCATGCGGGAGAGATTTTCGTCGTTCCTCGTGGGGTCGAGCATCGACCGGTGGCCGACGAACCAGCGCACGGCCTGATGATCGAACGACCCGAAACCCAGCAGTACGGCAATTGAATACGAGAGCTGGACCGCATCACTGTTCACCGAGCGGGACCAGCCGCTGAACCCGCACCTGGTGAAAAGCACGGACTTCCTGTCTGGAATCCGCGAACTGGTGTACGCGTCGGCCGACAGATGAGCCCGCTCAACTCATGAATCGACGCCGCGCGGAGCCAGTCCGAACGAGCGCAGCAGCGCGTTCACCTCGTTACGGTAGAGCTTGTCCGGATTACTGGTCTGCGCGCCCAGATTCCCTCGGATCTCCAGGGCGACCAAGCCGTGCAGGTGCCCCCAGATGCGTAGCGCGACCGCTATGACCGCGGGCGGCAGGTCCGGGAAATCCGAGCGGAACTGGTCGGCCAGCGCGGTGTCGAAATCCGTCCACTCGAAACCGTAATCCACGTACAAGGGTGCGGCGGTGGGCCACGCGGCGGCCGCTAGTTCGGTCAGGCCGGCGCACACGCGGTGCTCGGCCTCGGGCGCCGCACCCCCGGCCGGAGGCTGGTATCCGGGTACCGGGTCGCCGTAAACGAGCCGGAACCCTTCCGGGTTCGCCAGCGACCATTCACGAAAAGCGCACGCCCATGCCATGATTCGGCCGGCCGTGTCGTCGGGCCGGCAGGCGTCCCGGGCAGCGAGTACCCGGTCGGCCAGCTCGCCGTACACCTCACGGATCAGGGCAGTGACCAGATCGTCCCTCGTGGCGAAGTAGCTGTAGACGGCATTGGCCGTCATCCGCATCTCGCGGGCGATGGAACGTAGGGTGATGGCCCCCGGCCCGCCCGCGGCCATCAGCCGGAGCGCCACCTCCTTGATCTCGGAAGTCGTCTCGATCCGGCGTTGCTCTCGCCTGGTCGGCGCATCGGTGGTCACCACACTACGCTACATCGGCATGAGAAAATTATGCGCTGCACAAATACTTCACGGCGTATAGTTTCTTGCACAACGCCAATCTATGGAGGAGCGACATGTTCATCGGAGTCATCGGAGCGACAGGGCGCATCGGCAGCCGAGTGGTCGCCGAGGCACTGTCTCGCGGCCACCACGTCACCGCCTTCAGCCGCGATACCGGCCATGTCGATGTCGCGCATCCGAATCTGACCTGGAAGGACCTGGACGTCTTCGACAGCGCCGCGGTGACCGCCGTCCTCCCCGGTCTCGACCTTCTTGTCAGCTGTTACCAACCCAGCAATGCCGCAAGGGATTTCGGTGACACAGTGGCTCGCTCGGTTGCCGACCCGACCGTCTATGCCACCGTTGCGAACTCCCTGCTGGCAGCCCTCGCCACCCATCCGCGCACTCGCCTGATCGTGGTGGGCGGCGCGGGCAGCCTGGAGCGCGAACCGGGCTCGGTGGCCGCCGATGCCCCGGATCTCGAAGAATCTCTCGAACGCATCGGCATCCCGCGCGAATACGCCGTCGCGGTGCGCGGCCACTGGGCTGCCCTGGATGTGCTGCGTACCTCCAATCGCCGTTGGACCTACTTCAGCCCTGCCGCCGAGATCGGGCCGGGTGACCGCACCGGTCGCTTCCGCATCGGCACCGACCAGCAGATCCTCGACGCCGCGGGCCGCAGCCACATCTCCATGGAGGACGCCGCCGTGGCGCTGCTCGACGAGGCGGAACTGCCACAGTTCGTGCAACGCCGCTTCACCGCCGGGTACTGATCGACGCTCCCGCCCGACCGGCGTCGTGTCGGTTTCACGTTCGTGCCGAGGCAAGGATTCGACGCATCACCAAGGCGAGTTGGGTTCGCTGTTTTCCGCGCTGGCTCAGCACATTCCAGCCGAGGACGCGGTCGGCTCGGGCGGCGCGCTCCTGCACCGTCGAGTGGTGCAGGTGTAAGAGGCCCGCGGCGTCGCGCACGCTGTTCGTGGTGCTGATCGCGTGGAGTGTCTCCAACATCTACGCGGTGGTGGCGGCCGCGTCCTCCAGGGCCGTGACATCTGCGGGCGGCGTCTCGTCCGGGTGGATGCCCGCGGCCAGGACCAGCAGGGTGCCGGTTTCCTCGGCGAGGATCACGCGATCGCCCGGATCCTGTTGCGTGCCTTCGGCGGTCAGCATGCGTGCCAGGCGGGCCCCTGCCCACGAGGTCGCGGCCGCACGGGCGGGGACGATCGGACCGATACCCGCGCGGCCCGCGCCGATCGCGGCGCGGGCATCGTCGGTCGATCGGGCGAGCAGCGGGCCATCGTCCGTCGCCACGACGCACAGCGGAGTCGTGGCGGTCAGCTCGAGTCCGCGCAGGGCCGTGTCGCGGGCCGCGTCGTCCGAATCGTCGGCCAGCAGCGCCCGGACCCATCCGGCTCTGCGCTGCTCAGGAGTGTCCAGGGTGCGGCCGAGCATAGTCGCCGCCGCCAGTAGCGCACGTTCCAGGATGAGCGCGTCGAGACCACCTTCGACGGGTTCGTCGCGCTCCAGCCACATTTCGAGCGATCCATCGCCCGCGGCGACCCGCGGCCACACGTCCGCGAGCGTGGATTCCGGTGTCGTGAACGTGCCCTCGGTGAGAACCCGCCAGCGATGGCCGCGCGATCGGTCGACGAAACCGACCGGGCAGCCGGAAAGTATTGCGGCGCCGCGCAATACCGAACGATAACCGGCGCGGTGCTCGATGAGCCGGTCGAAGTAGGCGACCACGTGCAGTGCGTTCGCCGCTTCGGGAGCGAGAGCCGAGAGGCGGATCGTCAGCTCTCGCATCGTTCTTCCTCTCTTCGGTACCGGCGCCGTGCACGGCACCCGAAGGCGGTCAGGAGTTCAGGACTCTCCGCAGCCACCGAATCCGGGCGTCCTTGGTATCTTGCGACACCGTCGCCTGGGGAGCCAGGCCGTCGTACCCGTGGAAGCCTCCGGCGAAAACGTGCAGTTCCGCCTGGCCTCCGGCGCGCCAGATATTGCTCGCGTAGCTGATCGCCTCGTCCCGGAACGTCTCCGCGGAGCCCACATCGATCAAAGCCGGTGGAAGACCGGACAAGTCGGTCGCGCGTGCGGGAGCGGCGTACGGCGAGACATCGGGTCCGCCGCGAGACGCGCCGAGCAGCGCTGACCAGCCGATCTCATTCGTGTGACGATGCCAGACGCCGCGCCCTTCGCCCTGGATCGCCGAAGGAGTGTCGTTGCGGTCGTCGAGCATCGGGCACATGAGGACCTGAGCCGCGATCGCCGGACCCTTGCGGTCCCGGGCCAGCAGTGCGGTCGCCGCGGCCAGCCCGCCGCCCGCGCTTTCGCCCGCGATCACGATTCGCGTCGGATCGATGCCGAGTTCTCCGGCGTGATCGGCGACCCAGGTCAGCCCGGCGTAGCAGTCCTCCACCGGTCCCGGGTGCGGGGTTTCGGGAGCGAGCCGATAATCGACCGAGATCAGAGTCGCGTTGAATTCCATCGCCCAGTCGAGCATGTCATCGCTGATCATCCGATTGCTGCCGATGATCATGCCGCCGCCGTGGGTGTGGTAGATCGCCGTGCTCGGCGTTCGGACTCCGATGGGGCGGCAGATGATCAGGGATATCTGTGATCCGGGTGCGCCGGGAATGAGAATTTCTTCGACATGGAAGGCGCCGTCGCGGCTGAGATCCTCGTTCGAGCGATCCACCATGAGTTCGGCGGCCATGGCGCGGATCCCCGGTATGACATCCACACTGGTGAAGTTCGGCATATGCGGCAGAATCACTTCCAGCGCCGCGGCGAGTTCCGGGTCGAAGGGGACCGGCGGTCCGATCGGTGCTGTGGTCGCGACGTCGCTGTCGGTCATGGTTCCTCCTGCTCGTGACTGCTCGACCCAGTTTGGCCGGAGGTCGGCACGAGCGGTACAGCCAAGCGACGGAAAGTATCCGCCATCTGGCGGGTCGCGGACTCGGGGATGCCACGGGTTGCCCGCGCCGATCCACTTCGAATTGCGAACAGCCTGCCCTACAGGGTTTTCGAGCTGTACGGCAATCCCTGCCCGACGGCCCAGTTCTCGGCGATTCGGCCATCCGCGATGCGGAAGATCTCGATCATCATCGGTGGGGGCCCGCCCTCCGGGCGCGGAATTCCGGCGACCGAGGATCGAACGGCCACCTTCTCGCCATCGACGAGGATGTCCTCGGGGACGATCCGGATGTCGGGAAATCGGGTCACGAGGCTGTGCCAGGCGTTCTTCCCCGCCTCGAATCCGGTGGCGCCCAACGGGTGGCTGTAGAAGTCCGGGGCCATCAGCTCGTCGGCGTTGTCGAATCGGCGGGTGTTGAAGCACTCCAGCATTCGCCGTACCAGCGTGCCGGGGTCGTCTGCGGTGGCCATCAGCTGCCTCCAGATGTCTGCGACCGGACTGATGCCCGGACGCTGGAATGCGCGCCCGCTTCCGAGTCGAAGCGGGCGCGAAGTCGGGTGGGCGGTCGGGGGATGGGTCAGTAGCTGAAGCGGTGGTGGTCGGTGGCGAAATCGTCGGCGACGGTGGCGGCCAGTTCGACCAGCGCGCGTTTGGTGGTCTTGTGGAGGCGGGCCAGTTCGATTTCGGCGCCCTCGGAGAGGTGGGCGTCGTAGGGGATGATGTGGACGGCGCGGCAGCGGGACAGGAAGTATTCGCGCAGCTGCTGGATGCCGACGTTGGGGGAGCCGGGGCGGGGGAGGTTGATCACGACGACGGCGTTGCGGACCAGGTGGTCGTGGCCGTGCAGGGACAACCAGTCCAGCGTGGCCGCGGCGCTGCGGGCGCCGTCGATCGCCGAGGACGAGATCAGCACCAGCGAGTGGGCCAGCTCCAGCACACCGGCCATCGCGGAATGCATCAGCCCGGTGCCGCAGTCGGTGAGGATGATGTTGTAGAACCGCTGCAGAATGCGTGCGACCTGGCGGTATTCGTCCTCGCTGAACGATTCCGAGGCCGCCGGATCCCGTTCGCTGGCAAGCACTTCCAGGCGGCTGGTGCCCTGGGACGTGTGCCGGCGGACATCGGAGTAGGAGTTGATCGATGGATCCAGCAACAGGTCGCGCACCGTGGAACGGGTCTGCAACTGCACACGCTGGGACAACGTGCCGAAGTCGGGGTTGGCGTCCACCGCGATGACGCGGTCGCCACGGATGGAGGAGAAGATCGAGCCGATGCCCATCGTCGTGGTGGTCTTGCCGACGCCGCCCTTGAGCGAGAGCACCGCGATGCGATAGTCACCGCGGACCGGCTGGCGGATGCGCGCGACCAGCTCCTGCAACCGCCGCTCCTCGGCCGACATGCCGGGATTGATCGCGCCGCCGGAGATGTGGTGCACCGTGCGCCGCCATCCGGTGCCGGGAGCCTTCTTGGCCCTGCGCACCGGGACGTCGTCCAGTGAGGGTTGCTGCCCAGGAGGGAACTGCTGCTGCTGATAGTGCGGCGGATGCTGCTGGTACTGACCCTGCTGGTACTGCTGTGGACGACCCGGGCCCCCCTGCGGCGGAGCCGGTGACTGCCACTGGTTGCCCTGAACCGGCGGCTGCGCCGGTGCCCCGAAACGCGGATCGCCCTGGGCCGGACCCGGCGCCTGCGGCGGATACTGCTCGTTCTGCGGCGCGACCGGCGGCTGCTGTGCGGCGAAATTCTGCGCGTCCGGCGGCGGAACCTGCCGATAGTCGCCGGAAGGCGGCCGATCGCCGGAAAACCCTTGTGCGGCGGGCGGGTACGGGGTTCGGGAATACTGCTCGTCGGGGCGTCCCGCAACCACGGTCCGGTCGGTTTCCGGACCCGGATGCGTGGGTGCGGGCGCATCGAATGCCTGGTGTCGCCCGCTGTTGGGATCGATGCCGCGCTCGGGCGCGAACGGAGGCTGCGCAGCCGCCTCGGGTGCGGGCGTATTCGGTTGCGGGGCGGGAGTTTCGGGGAGGCGCTGCGGCGCCTCGGCGTCCGGCAGGCCGGAATCCTCTTGTGGTGCGGCCGAATCCAGGCCGCTCGCCCATGCGGGCGCACTTCGGTTGTCGTCGAGTGCCGGTTGTTCCTCGGGCGGTCCGGGCAGCGGCGGTCGTTGCGGTGTCTGCTGCGGGGGAGGCGGCAGATCCGGCCGGCCATCGACCCGTACGGTCATCTCACCCGCGTCACCGGACTCCGGCGGCGCGGGCGGGGAATAGGCCTGCGGCGCATCGGGAATCGGCGGGCGGTTGGTGGGTGGCAGGTCCGGCTGTGCCGGGGGCGCCGGCGGGATCGCGCCGGACTGCCGCGGCGGAAGCGGTTGCGGCGGCATCGGGGCGAGCGGGGGTTGCGGCTGATTCTGTTGCGGCTGAACGAATTCGCTCTGCGGCATCGGCGCGGGGCCGCGCTGATCCGGGCCCGGGAAACCCTGGCCCGTCTGCTGCGGGCCGGTGTTCGGCTGGGGTCCGGGGCCGAAACCGTTGTCGGGCCGCGGGTATCCGTCCATGGCTTGCGGATTCTCGGGCGGGAATTCCCCGTCGGGTCGCTGAGCGTTCGGCGCGAACTGGCGCGGATCGACCGGTGCCGCAGTCTCGTTCGGACCCTGGGACTGGGCGACGGCGCTGTGCTGCGGTTCGCCCCATGCCTGGGATTCGGACTGTGGCTCACCCCACGGCCGCTGTTCGGGCGCATCCTCGGATTTGGATTTACCCTTTTTCTTACGGCCCTTGAGTGCGGGGTCGGGGCGCTCACTCTCGGTCTTGCGGCCGAACCGGGGGCGCTTGGACGCCTTCTCCGAGATCAGATCTCGCTGCGGCAGGTTCTGGACCGGTGCCTCGTAGCCGGACTGGGTGTCCTCGCTCTCCGACAGCCACGGCGGCAGCATGGGAAGTTCGTTGTTACTCACAGCGCCACCCCGTCGGTGCTCGCCATGGCTGCGTGCGCTGCGTCGCCGACGTAGTCGCTGCGCTCGCTCACTGGTGTCCCCCTGGGATCTACTCGGCCGATTACCTGGACAGTCCGCAGTTTACGCGAGCAAACCCGATGGCGAGTGATCCGCTGCTCCATCACGTGCGGCGGGTGCGCGACCTGTGTGCGGTGTAGTCTCGGCCGGGCTCGGCGTGTGCTGTCGCCGGGCATTGCACGAGTTCGGGAGCAGGGCGTAATGGCACCATCGGTTGATCACGAGGACGCCGCGCGCCTGGACCAGCTCCCGGTTCGGCCGATTCATCGCAGGCTCGTCGCCCTGGTCGGCATGGGGCTGTTCTTCGATCTCTACGAGCTGTTCCTGGCCGGGACGATCGCGGGCGTCTTCAAAGAACAGCTGCATTTGTCCACGTACCAGCTCAGCGGCATCCTGGCCTCGGCGTTCGTCGGCCAGTTCCTGGGCGCGCTGGTGCTGGGCCGGTTGTCGGACCTGTTCGGCCGCCGTCGGATGTTCATGATCAATATCGGCCTCTACGCGGGATTCACGCTGCTGGGCGCGTTCAGCCCGAACGTGTGGTTCCTGATGGTGACCCGGATGCTGGCCGGACTGGGCATCGGCGCGGAGATGACCCTCGCGGACACCTATCTGTCCGAGGTGATGCCGCCGCAGGTGCGCGGCCGGATGATCTCCATCGCCTACACGATCGGATTCTGCGCCGTCCCCGTGGTGGGATTCCTGGCGCGCTGGCTGGTTCCGCTGAAGCCGCTGGGCCTGGACGGCTGGCGGTGGTTGTTCGTCGTCGGCGGACTGGGCGCGGCGCTGGTGTTCTTCGCCCGCCGGTTCATGCCGGAATCGCCACGCTGGGAACAACATCGGCAGCGCACCGCCGAACGCACGCGCTTCGCCGAGATCCTGACCGCACCGCTGCGCACCCGCACCCTGCTGTTCTCGGCGGCGATGATCTTGCAGGTCTTCGGGTACTACGGCTTCGGCACCCTGGCCGTTCTGGTGTTGCAGCACAAGGGTTTCACGGTCGTCAACTCGCTGGGTTATCTGGCGATCACCTATCTGGGCTATCCGATCGGCTCGATGCTGGCGATCCCGCTGATCGAGCGGATGGAACGCAAATACCTGGTACTGGCCTCCACCGCCGCGATGGCGGTCTTCGGCCTGATCTTCGGCTTCGCCGTGAGCGTGCCGCTGATCCTGGTCTCGGGCGCGCTGTTCACCCTGGCGAGCAACGTGTTCTCCGACGCGATCCACACCTACCTGCCCGAATCGTTCCCCACCAGCGTCCGCGGCACCGCCTCGGGCACGACCTATTCGCTGTCCAAACTCAGCACCGCGGTCCAGCCGTTCCTACTGCTCCCGCTCCTGGACAGCCGCGGCCCCGGCGCCGTCTTCACCATCATCACCGCGGCCCTGCTGATCATGTTCGCCCTGATCAGCGTCTGGGGCCCGCGCACCGGCCGCGGCCCCCTCGCCTGAGAATCGCGACCACCGGCGGAGAATCGCGATCGGTCGTGCTTCGCGCAGGGCATAATGGGGCGGTTTGGTGGGGGGTAGTACGCACAGGTAAGCTTGGTCGGCGGTGCACCTATCCGCCGGTCGATTCATGTTCGCATGTTGCTGTCCGGTGAGTATGGCATCCGGTCGGCGAAAGTGCACGAGAGTCGGCCGCAAAACAGACGGTGACGGCGGAGAAATCCGCTGACGAGCTGTGACCAGCCAGGGTCTCAGCGCAAACGGGATCGCGGAGGATATGGCGAAGAAGGAAGGGGCCATCGAGGTCGAGGGCCGGGTCATCGAGCCGTTGCCCAACGCGATGTTCCGGATCGAGCTGGAAAATGGCCACAAGGTTCTCGCCCACATCAGCGGCAAGATGCGGCAGCACTACATCCGCATCCTCCCCGAGGATCGCGTGGTCGTGGAGCTTTCGCCGTACGACCTGACCCGCGGTCGCATCGTCTACCGCTACAAGTGATCGCCCCGGCGATCGCCCCATAGATTTCCCCGGCCGCACCGGTCGGGGAAAACCTGTGTTCACAGCCGGTGAACACCGAGAAGATTGGAATGACGTGAAGGTCAACCCGAGCGTCAAGAAGATCTGCGAGAAGTGCAAGGTGATCCGCCGTAACGGCCGGGTCATGGTGATCTGCGACAACCTGCGCCACAAGCAGCGTCAGGGCTAGTCCCGGCGGGGGCGATCCCCGGTTCGCACCACCAGCCAAGCACCGAACGCGGTTCGGATTGGCACATATGAAGAACTCCCAGCGCCACACGGCATCGGCGAGCCCGCACAGTCTTCGGACGAGGCGGGCGGATGCCGGAACCACCCCCGGAACGGAGGCCGGGGCCCCAGACGAGGGGACGGCCAGGGAGCAGACCTCCGCAACATGAAGGAAATGCCATATGGCACGTCTGATGGGCGTCGACCTCCCGCGCGAGAAGCGCATGGAGATCGCACTGACCTACATTTTCGGTATCGGTCGTACCCGTTCCAAGGAGATCCTCGCGGCCACGGGCGTCAGCCCCGACCTGCGTTCGAAGGATCTCTCCGACGACGACGTCACCCGGTTGCGCGATTACATCGAGGCGTCGGACCTCAAGGTGGAGGGTGACCTGCGCCGCGAGGTGCAGGCCGACATCCGCCGCAAGATCGAGATCGGCTGCTACCAGGGCATCCGCCACCGTCGCCACCTTCCGGTGCGCGGTCAGCGGACCAAGACCAATGCGCGCACGCGCAAGGGTCCGAAGAAGACCGTCGCCGGCAAGAAGAAGTAGGGGATATAACCGATGCCTCCGAAGAGCCGGACCTCCGGCCCCAAGAAGACCCAGAAGTCGCGGCGCAGGGACAAGAAGAACGTCCCGCACGGCCACGCGCACATCAAGTCCACGTTCAACAACACCATCGTGTCGATCACCGACCCCGAGGGCAACGTCATCTCGTGGGCGTCCTCGGGCCACGTCGGCTTCAAGGGTTCGCGCAAGTCGACCCCGTTCGCCGCGCAGCTCGCCGCCGAGAACGCTGCCCGCAAGGCGCAGGAGAACGGCGTCAAGAAGGTCGACGTGTTCGTCAAGGGCCCGGGTTCGGGCCGTGAGACCGCGATCCGCTCGCTGCAGGCCGCCGGCCTCGAGGTGGGCACGATCTCCGACGTCACCCCGCAGCCGCACAACGGCTGCCGTCCGCCCAAGCGGCGTCGCGTCTAGCGGGAAAGGATTTAGCGAAAAATGGCTCGTTATACAGGCCCCATCACCCGCAAGTCGCGTCGTCTGCGCGTCGACCTCGTCGGAGGCGACCAGGCGTTCGAGCGTCGTCCTTACCCGCCCGGCCAGCACGGCCGCGCGCGGATCAAGGAGTCCGAGTACCTGATGCAGCTGCAGGAGAAGCAGAAGGCTCGCTTCTCCTACGGCGTCATGGAGAAGCAGTTCCGCCGGTACTACGAAGAGGCGAACCGCCAGAAGGGCAAGACGGGTGACAACCTGCTGCGCCTGCTGGAGTCGCGTCTGGACAACGTCGTGTACCGCGCCGGTCTGGCCCGCACCCGTCGGCAGGCCCGTCAGCTCGTCTCGCACGGCCACTTCCTGGTGAACGGCAAGAAGGTCGACGTTCCCAGCTTCCAGGTAAGCCAGTACGACATCATCGATGTCAAGGAGAAGTCGCTGCCGACGCTGCCGTTCCAGGTGGCTCGCGAGACCATCGGCGACCGTCCGAACGCCGGCTGGCTGCAGGTCGTGCCGAACCGGCTGCGGATCCTGGTGCACCAGCTGCCCGAGCGCGCGCAGATCGACGTGCCGCTGAACGAACAGCTCATCGTCGAGTACTACTCGAAGTAAGGCGTTACACACGCCGCTGGTGGGAGGCCGCGTTCCGCGGAATGCGGTCTCCCGCAACCCCAGTCGTGGGCGTCAAATAGCGGGCGCCCCTGAAGGAGGAGATCCTCATGCTGATTTCACAGCGACCGACGCTGACCGAAGAGGTTATCGCCGAGAACCGTTCGAAGTTCACCATCGAACCGCTCGAGCCGGGCTTCGGCTACACCCTCGGCAACTCACTGCGCCGCACCCTGCTGTCGAGCATCCCGGGTGCTGCTGTCACCAGCATCCGCATCGACGGCGTGCTGCACGAGTTCACCACCGTCCCGGGCGTGAAGGAGGATGTCACCGACATCATCCTGAACCTCAAGGGCCTGGTCGTGTCGTCCGAGGAGGACGAGCCGGTCACCATGTACGTGCGCAAGTCGGGCCCCGGCGCGGTCATCGCCGGTGACATCGTTCCCCCGGCGGGCGTGACCGTGCACAACCCGGATATGCACATCGCGACCCTGAACGACAAGGGCAAGCTGGAGATCGAGCTCGTGGTCGAGCGCGGTCGCGGTTACGTCCCGGCCGTGCAGAACAAGGCGTCGGGTGCGGAGATCGGCCGGATTCCGGTCGACTCGATCTACTCTCCGGTGCTGAAGGTGACCTACAAGGTCGAGGCGACCCGTGTCGAGCAGCGTACCGACTTCGACCGGCTCATCCTGGACGTCGAGACCAAGAACTCGATCTCCCCGCGGGATGCGCTGGCCTCTGCCGGTAAGACCCTGGTCGAATTGTTCGGGCTCGCACGGGAGTTGAACGTAGAGGCCGAAGGGATCGAGATCGGGCCCAGCCCGGCCGAGGCGGATCACATCGCCTCGTTCGCGCTGCCGATCGAGGACCTGGACCTGACCGTGCGGTCGTACAACTGCCTCAAGCGCGAGGGTGTGCACACCGTGGGTGAGCTGGTCGCGCGCACCGAGTCGGATCTACTGGACATCCGCAACTTCGGGCAGAAGTCCATCGACGAGGTCAAGGTCAAGCTGCACTCGCTGGGCCTGTCGCTCAAGGACAGCCCGGCCTCCTTCGATCCTTCCAGCGTCGTCGGCTACGACGCCGCCACGGGCACCTGGAGCGACAGCGGCACGTTCAGCGACACCGACAACGGCGAGCAGGACTACGCCGAAACCGAACAGCTCTAGGCCGTACGGGGCAGCGTCCCCCGGGGCCTTTCCTCCCGGCGTGAACGACGGGCCCGAAGGCGGTAGCGAAGCGTAACCGCCGTAGGGCCCCGAGAACGCCGGAATCCAACACAGGAGAATTAACCAATGCCCAAGCCCAAGAAGGGTGCTCGCTTCGGCGGGTCGGCGTCGCACCAGAAGGCGATCTTCGCCAATCTGGCGCAGGCGCTCTTCGAGCACGGTCGGATCACGACCACCGAGGCCAAGGCCAAGGCGCTGCGCCCGTACGCCGAGAAGCTCGTCACCAAGGCGAAGGCCGGCACCCTCGCCGACCGTCGCGAGGTGCTCAAGGTGATCCGCAACAAGGATGTCGTGCACGAACTCTTCGCGACCATCGGACCGTCGTTCGAGGGCCGTGAGGGTGGTTACACCCGGATCATCAAGACCGTCCCGCGCAAGGGTGACAACGCGCCCATGGCGATCATCGAGCTGATCCGCGAGAAGACCGTCACCAACGAGGCCGATCGTGCCCGCCGGGTCGCCGCGTCGCAGAAGGCCAAGACCGAGGAGGCCCCCGTGGCCGAGGCGGTTGCCGAGACCGAGGCGGCTGCCGAGACCGAGCCTGCGGCCGAGGCCGCTGCCGAATCCACGGAGACTTCCGCGGACGCCGAAAAGAGCGAGTAGAAGCTCGGGTGCATGAGTAAGCCCGCCGTCCCCTCCGGGTCGGCGGGCTTATTCGTCATTATCTTCCGGAATTCCATCGTGCAGGAGGGAAGGAAGTCAAGTTAACCAGGAGATTCCTGTGACCATGTCCGATTCGTCCGGGCGGACTGTTGCAATTCGGGTACGGCTGGACGTGGCCTACGACGGCACCGATTTCACCGGATGGGCACGTCAGCCGGGGTTGCGCACGGTGCAGGGCGTGTTGGAGGAGTCGCTGGGCAAGGTGCTGCGGGAGCCGATCCAGCTGACCGTCGCGGGCCGCACCGACGCCGGGGTGCACGCCGAGGGACAGGTGGCGCATTTCGATACCACCGCCGAATTCGACGTGGACAAATTGCTGCACCGGCTCGCGCGATTCCTGCCGAAGGACGTGCGCGTCACCGGAATCCGGCCCGTCCCAGCCGAATTCGACGCCCGCTTCTCGGCGATCCGCCGCCATTACATCTACCGGCTGACCACCGCGCCCTACGGTGCGTCACCGCTGCAGGCCCGCAGCGTGGTCCCGTGCCGTCCGGTGGACCTGGACGCGATGCGCGAGGCATCGCGAAAGTTGTTGGGCCTGCACGATTTCGCCGCATTCTGCCGTCGCAGGGAGGGCGCGACCACCGTCCGCGAACTCCAGCGCTTCGACTGGGACCGGACCGGCGACCTGTTGACCGCACACGTCACCGCCGACGCCTTCTGCTGGTCCATGGTCCGCAGCCTGGTCGGTGGCGCCCTCGCGGTGGGCGAGGGCCGCCGCACCCCGGACTGGCCGGCCTCCCTGCTCGAGGAACGCACCCGCTCCAGCGCCGTCACCGTCGCTCCTGCCCACGGCCTGAGCCTCGTCGCCGTCGACTACCCCGCCGACGAGGACCTGGCCACCCGCAACGCACAGACCCGAGAGATGCGCACAGTACCCAGCGCGCAGGGCTGCTGCGGCGAGTAGGGCCGACTGGCCCCTGCCTCGGGATCGCGCCGCCGACGGACGGGTGGGCTGGGTCAATTCGCCTGGCGGACAGCTGATGTCAGTGCGGTGATCAATTGCCGGACGGTGTTCTCGATCGGGCACAGGAACAGGCCGGCGAGTCGGGTGTACGGCCACAGGGCTATGGCCGAAACGACCGTGAGGGCCCTGAACCGGTAGAGCAGCGGGGCGTGGGTCATCACGGCGGGCCGCGGGTCGAGGCTGAACAGCGAGGGGAACCAGACGAACAGGGTGCGTGCGGCGATATCGTGGGAGCCGGTGGATTTCGGGTCGAAGATCACCAGGACGCCCGACAGGATCGCGACGGCCAGGATCGGCAGGGTGATGCGGTCGGCGAAGGTGACCGGGCGGGTGGAGCCGGCCACCATGGTGGGCAACAACAGCAGGACGGCGCCGGTCAATGCGATCGGCGCGGCGATCACCTCGCTGACGAAGACGACCTGGGCGATGCTGACAGTGGATCCGAAATGTGCACGGCTGAGCAATATTTGGCCGATGCGCGGGATCAGAACGACGAGGATGCCGACGCGGAACAACCACAGACCGGTCCGTGACACGTCGGTCCGGCCCCCGGCGACGCCGGACCGGAATCGATCGTGCCGCCAACGCCACCAGTGGCCCAGGCCGAAGGAGGCGAACGCGAGGTAGGGGACGACGAGCCAAACCAACGTTGTCATGAGATTTCTCGGTGCCCTCCGGAGGCGACCATGCTGGTCCGCCGTTCGCGACAAGCCTATGCCGCCGTGGGCGGAATCCGAAGCGCCGGTGGGAAATATCCGACAGTCCTCGGCGTGGGCCGGTACGCGCGGACTGCCTGCGCCGACTCGCTTCGCGGGGTGCTCGTGCGCAGCCGGGAGAAGATGGCAGACTCGGCACCCATGAGTCCGGTGAGCCGTGGCCGTAAAGGCAGGGAGAACAAGCGAGAAGAGGTGCGCGGGAGCGATGCGGAGGTCGTCGAGTACGACGATCTCGGCGTCACCGCGATGATGGCCGAGGTCGTCGCACGGATAGCCGAATTCGAGCAGGTGGACGAGCCGGTGGACGGAGAGTATCTGGCGGCGGGCCTGCTCTCGGTCGGTTACGGGGAGAGCGCGGACTATCTGGAGGTCTTCGTGCGACTGTTCGCCGACCGGGCCGAGGAAATGGCGACGCCGGGTGCGTTGGCCTTCCTGCGCTGCGTCACGGCGCTCACCGAGGAGCCCTCGCGCTCGATCGCCCGCGAGGCCGGTGATCGGCTCGCCGCGGCCGGTGTCGTCCCGCCCGCCTGGGTCCCCGAACTGAACGAACCGCTCACCGCGGGCGAATTCGTCCGCTGGGCCGACGTGGAGGGCACGGGTGCGACCTTGTTCGGCAGCTTCTCGCGGGCGGGCCGCACGGACGGCTTCCTGATCTTCGTGGACGACGAGAATTGCGGCGCCGCATACGATTTGGCCCCGTTCGTCGGTGAGGGCCTGACCGAGTCGCGGCGGCTCACCGATGAACAGGAACCCGCCGACGAGGAGCCCATGACCCCCGGCGAATTCCGCTGGCAGGTGCAGGCGGCGCTGGACGCCCGCATGCTGCACGATCGCGGTGCGCGCGAGGCGGGCGTGGAATGGGAGGAGCCCGAGGAGGACGACGCGATTCCGCACGAGGTCGCCGAGGTGGTGGTGCGGGCGCGCCTGGCGACCCTGCCCGCCGCGGGCAAACCGCTTCCGATCCACGTGCATCCGGAATTCGAGGCGGGGATGGTGTAGTTGGACCTCGACCGGGTGGAATACGCGCCGGAGTGCCGGAGTTCACCTCCGATATGACGATTCGTGGACTCGGCCGGTTCGGGGTGTGGCGCTACTACGGGGCAGTGACTCCGGACGAGGCAAAGGAATTGGAAGGGCTGGGGTACGGCTCGATCTGGCTGGGCGGATCGCCCGCCGCCGATCTGCCGGTGGTGGAGTCGCTGCTGGAGGCGACGGAGAATCTGCTCATCGGCACCAGCATCGTGAACGTGTGGAGCGCTCCCGCGCAGGAGACCGCGGAGTCCTTCCATCGGATCGATAAGCGTTTCCCGGGCCGTTTCATCCTCGGTATCGGGATCGGGCATCCCGAGCACGACAACGACTATCGCAAGCCGTACGACGTTCTGGTGGAGTATCTCGACGTGCTCGATCAGGCCGGTGTGCCCAAGGAACAGCGGGCCCTGGCCGCGCTCGGCCCTCGGGTGCTGAAGCTGGCGCGGGACCGCACGGCCGGAGCGCTGCCCTATCTGACCACACCGCAGCACTCGCGCGAGGCACGCGAGATCCTGGGCCCCGACAGTCTGCTCGTGGCCGAGCACAAGATCGTGCTGGACACCGACCCGGCCACCGCGCGTCCGGTCGGCCGCGGGGTCGTGAAGTTCTACCTCGGGCTGCGGAACTACGTCGCCAACCTGCGTCGTCTCGGCTTCAGCGAAGAGGATCTGACCACCCCTGGCACCGACCGTCTGGTCGACGCACTGGCCCTGCACGGCACTGCGGAGCAGATCGCGGCGGGCCTGACCGAACACCTGACCGCGGGCGCCGACCATGTGGCCATCCAGCCGCTGGGTGACGACTACATCGGAACTCTGCGCACGTTGGCCGCCGTACTCGCCTGATCCGCGCACCGCACCGCCGCCGTGCCGATATCCCCGGCGGCGGTGCGGTAGCCGTATGCGGGCCGTCCGAGCCACCGCCTCGCCCGGCTGTCCGGCCGATCCGTTCGACTGTGACCCGACTGCCTGCGGTGTCGGTCCGCCCATCGGTCCGGGATCACCGCGCGACGGAGTTGGCCGCGCCGGGCGCGGCACCGGCGCGGCGGGGCCTGTGATCGCGGGCGCTCAGGAACGGACGAGCCGGGCGATGGCGTCGGTGGCCTCTTTGATCTTCTCCTCGGCCTCGGGTCCGCCGCGGACGGCAGCGTCGACGACGCAGTGGCTGATGTGATCCTCGAGCAGGCCCATCGCCACCGCCTGCAGGGCCTTGGTCATGGCCGAGACCTGGGTGAGGATATCGATGCAGTACTTCTCCTCCTCGACCATGCGCTGCAGGCCGCGGGCCTGGCCCTCGATGCGGCGCAGGCGCTTGAGGTAATCGTCCTTCGCGGTGATGTACCCGTGTCCGGCGTGCTCGTGACCCGGCGCCGTCTCCGCCGTGGTGATGTCGTCCTCGGTCACCGGATCTTCCTCTTCTCCCAGCCCGTCGAGCCTGCCGTGCGATACCCCACCAGGGTACATGCTGGTGAGAGCGGTCGCGCCCCGGTTTCCGGCCTCGGCATGCGGGTGCGCGAGAATCGGCGGATGAGTTCGGTTCCCCGGCCCGCGCTGGCCATCATCGGCGGCAGCGGCTTCTACGATTTCTTCGGCGACGATGCGCTGAGCCTCGAGGTCGATACGCCCTATGGTGCGCCCAGCGCGCCGATCACCGTCGGCGAGGTCGAGGGGCGGCAGGTCGCATTCGTCCCGCGACACGGACGCAAACACGAATTCTCCCCGCATACCGTGCCCTATCAGGCGAATCTGTGGGCGCTGCGGTCGATCGGCGTACGGCGGATCCTCGCGCCCTGCGCGGTGGGCAGCCTGCGCGCGGACTGGGGGCCGGGCACGGTCGCGGTGCCCGATCAGCTGGTGGACCGCACGTCCGGGCGGCCGCAGACCTTCTTCGACAACGGCGGCGTCCACATCTCCTTCGCCGACCCCTACTGCGATGAATTGCGCAGTGCGGCAATTCGGTCCGAGGTTCCCGAACTGCCGCTGAAATCGACCGCGACGATGGTCGTCGTGCAGGGGCCGAGGTTCTCCACCCGCGCCGAGAGCCGCTGGTTCGCCGGACAGGGCTGGGAACTGGTCAACATGACCGGATTCCCGGAGGCGGTCCTGGCTCGCGAGCTCGAAATGTGTTATGCGGCAATCGCTCTGGTGACAGATCTGGATGCCGGCCTGGAGTCGGGCGAAGGGGTCAGCGCCGCTGCCGTTTTCGCCGCGTTCGAGCAGAATCTGGTGCCGTTCAAGGCACTCGTGCGACACGCGGTCGCGGCGGTCGCGGACACCGACACCTGTGCGAGCTGCCGTGTTCATGCCGGTGTCGCGTTGCCCTTCGAACTACCCTGATGCCATGGGTGTACCGTCGCAGGCTTCGGTTCCGGCGGCGGTCGCACCGATCTTCATGCGGGGGATTCGCGGACCGATGGAGATGACATGCGGGTATTGCTGACCGGGGCGGCGGGATTCATCGGACTGCACGTGCGCGGCACGCTCACCGACGCAGGGCACGAGGTGGTCGCCCTGGACGCGCTGCTGGAATCCGTGCACGGACCCGATCCGCTCCCGCCCGAGGGCATCGTGCGCGCGGATATCCGCGATCCGGACGCACTCGATTCGCTGCTGCGCGGCATCGACGTGGTCGTTCACCTGGCCGCCGCGATCCCGCCCGGATCCTCGGCCGGGGGCGGTAGCGGCTCGTCGATGGGGGTGCAGGGCCCGCCCGGACTGCCCCGGGAGAACACCGGTTCGGCGGCGAGCACGGGCGCGGCGAGTGCGGTGCGGCCGGGTGGCCCGAATGTGCAGCGCGCCCCGGTGTTCGCCGCGCACAACGATTTCGGCACCGCGGTCCTGCTGGCCGCGATGGAACGCGCCGGAACCCGCCGGCTGGTGCTCGCCTCCTCGGTGTCGGTGTACGGAGAGGGCCGGTATCGCGGAGTGCGCAGCGGGCCCTTCTTTCCGGGGGTGCGCCGCCGGGCCGATCTGGACCGCGGCATGTTCGACCATCGCGCGCCGCGCTCGGGGGAGATCCTGACCTGGGAACCGGTCGGCGAGGACGCCCCGCTGCGGCCCCGGACCGGTTATGCGGCGAGTAAAGCGGCACAGGAGAATTACGCGATGGCGTGGGGTGCGGCCACCGGCGCGGGCGTCACGGTGCTGCGGTATCACCACGTGTACGGCAACCCGATGCGCGAGAATGCCGCGCTGAGTGCGCATTCCGGGGTCGCGGCGCGATTCCGGGCGGAGCTGGCCGCCGGACGCGCGCCGTACGTCTTCGAGGATGGCGGACAGGTGCGGGATTTCGTCCACGTCCGGGATATCGCGGCCGCCACGGCCGCGGTCGTGGCGCGTCCGCTGTCCGGATTCGTCCCGCTCAATATCGCGTCCGGACATCCGATCACATTGTGGGAAGTGGCCTCGATCATGTCCCGGGCTCTCGGCGGGCCGGACCCCGTCGTGAGCGGCCAGTATCGGATCACCGACGCCCGGCATATCGTCGCCGATCCGCAACGCGCGCGGCGCACAGTGGATTTCAGCGCCGTCGTGGCTCCCGCGCAGGGGTTGGCCGAGTACGCCGCGACTCGCGTGCATCCCTGACCGGGAGCGTCAGTACACCTCGAAGCGGACCAGGGCGAAACGCGGCGGGCCGTCCTCGGGGGCGCCGTGCGGCAGGGGACTGATCTCCGCGTCGACCCGTAGCCAGCCGCCGTCCGTGCCGGCCAGGCGAAGTCCGGACAGCGTCCGGTTGAGTTTGCCCGCTCGAACGTCCTTGCGGGCCTCGCGGATTCGGTCGAGGTCGTCCGGATGGGGCAGGGTGCGCTCCTCGACGTCACCGGACCAGAGCAAGCCGGGTATCGGTCCGCTGATCCAGCGCAGCACGCGCACCTGCTCGGTGTCCACGACCGCCAGATACAGGCCCGGATTGGCGTTGATGAGCGTGTCCACCGTCGCGGCCTCGAACGATTTGGGTTGCGGCGGAACGCTGTCGGTGATGTCGACGAGCAGTCCTCGCCAGCGGCCCGGATTCGCATCGTCGCTGCGGGCCGCGGTCATCAGGGTGCGCAGGCCCCCGGGGGTGCGGACGGTCATCTCACCCAGCCAGCGCGCGCCGGGCTCCGACTGCGCCATGGTCGCCACCCAGTCGAGTGCATCGTCGAAACGTTCGACATGCTCGTAGGTTTCGGCCCCGGTCCACACCGACCGGCCGCGATCGAAATCCGGCCCGAGGCCGGCGGAGACGACCTCGAGCCGCCGATCGTCGTTCGTGTACAGATACGGCGCGGCCGGTGTCGGCGCGGTATCGCCCTCGCCCACCCGGATGTGCACGGCGTACCCGCGATCATCCGGTCCGACAACGGGAACGGCTCGCACGCGCTGCTGCGACCAGGCGTGCCGGGACTTGGGCAGGATCCGCTCGACCGGCTCACCGCTCGCGTGAGCCGCGGCGATCACCGGGAGCGCCGGGCCGGGGACCGCGCGCACCAACGACTTCCACTTTCGCGGCGCGGTGCCCACGGCGACCAGGGACCAGGTCCCGGGCGCGCCGAGCGTCTCGACGAGCAGCCATGCTGTAATTTCTGCCTCCGTATCTTTTGGCCTCCGCTTCGCTCCGGCGGGCCGGGGCCCTATCAACCCCGGTCCTTCCCTCCTTCGCTCCCAGTCCAGGACCGGGGCGGGCCCCGACCTTGGGGTGGGCGTTGTTCAGGGTGGGCGGAACTCAGGTGTCTTCGAGGTTCGCGGTGCTGATGAATACCGAGCTCTGCTTCGTCCGGTACAGAATCGACCCTGGTGTCGGTCTCGTTCAAATCACCCGCGGTTTCGCTGAGCTGGACCACCGTGTTCGGAAGGTGCTCGGGTCAGCAGTAACCCGTCGAGGTGCGTGTTCAGCGGTACCGGGTGCGATCGTCCTATTGTTCGTAGTGTCCGGTCCGGACGTGGGCCGGATGCGTCACCGCGATGGTTCGCACGCCGGGATCGCGCGGTGGGTGCGGTTAGGCTCGCTGACATGGATACTCCGCTGCGGCTCGAGGTGATCGTCGCCAGTGTGCGGCCGGGGCGGTTCGCGCCGGTCGTCGCCGACTGGTTTCTACGGATCGTGCGAGCCGACGACCGGTTCGACGTCGGTGTCATAGATCTGCTGCACACCCCGTTGCCGGTGGATCTCACCGAGTCGCCCGAGGTCGACGCGTATCGCGAACGGCTCTCCGCCGCCGATGCTTTCGTCGTGATTACCTCGGAATACAACCACGGCTATCCGGCCGCGCTCAAGACCGCCCTGGACACCGCCAAACGCGAATGGCGTGCCAAGCCGATCGGGTTCGTCGGTTACGGCGGGCTCTCGGGCGGTCTGCGGGCCATCGAACAATTGCGTCAGGTGGTGGCCGAGGTGCATATGGTCTCGATCCGCGAATCGGTCAGCTTCCATCAGGCCAAGCGCGCCTTCGATGCCGACGGTGAGACCCGCGACGGCGCGGCGGTCGACGCGGCACACCGGCTGCTGCGCCAGCTCGCTTGGTGGGCAGGGCATTTGCGGGAGGCGCGCGGCGCCGACCCGTATCCCGGCTGATCCTTCGTACCTGGGATCGGGCGTGATTCGGGTGCTCTGCGGGCGCTCGCGACTCAGCTAAACGGACAATTGTCCGGTACGGTCGTTTCGTGATCGAACGATTCTCGGAGGTATCTCGATGAGTGGACTGGACGGCAAGGTGGTGGCCATCACCGGAGCCAGTAGCGGTATCGGTGCGGCGACCGCGACGGAGCTGGCCTCGCGCGGGGCGGCCGTGGTACTCGGCGCGCGGCGGACCGACCGGCTCGAGGAGTTGGTGACGCGCATCCGGGCCGCGGGCGGGCGCGCGGAGATGGTGGCGGTCGACGTCACGCGGCGAGCCGATCTCGAGGCTCTGGTGACATCGGCGGTGAACCGCTTCGGTCGCCTGGACGTGCTGGTGAGCAATGCGGGCGTCGCCCGGATCGCGCCCGTGCGGGCGCTGGACCTCGACGACTGGGACGCCATGATCGACGTCAATGTGCGCGGTGTGCTGCACGGAATCGCCGCCGCGCTGCCGGTGTTCCGCGATCAGGGCCGCGGCCACTTCGTCACCACCATTTCGACGTCCGGACTCAAGATCGTGCCGACCCAGGCGGTCTACGCGGGAACCAAGAACGCCGTGCGCACGCTGCTGGAGGCGCTGCGTCAGGAATCCACCGACGGCGTCGTGCGCACGACTTCGGTCTCGCCCGGGTTCGTCCGCACCGAACTCGTGGACCACATCGACGATCCCGGTCAGCGTGAGCAGGCGCAGCAGGCGATGGCGACATTGGGCATCAGTCCCGGCGCCGTGGCGCGCGCCATCGCCTTCGCGATCGAACAGCCCGACGACGTGGAAATCGGCGATATCACCATCCGGCCCACCCGACAGGGCTGAGCGGCCCGCTAGCCGTGGGCCATCGCCCGGCGCTGCTGTTGCTGCTGCTGACCGCGGGGCGAGCCGATATAGGTGGACTCGCGCGGAATGGAGACCAGGCTCAGATCGACCTGGGTGGTACCGGTGCGCAGGATGACGTGATTGCCGATCGCGCCGGGCTGGTGGATCTGCAGATCGGGTTTGGTTGCGGGCCAGCCCATCGGATCGCCCGTCACGTAGATGGTGGTGACACCGGCGTGCGGTGCGGGGGCCAGGACCCCGTCCACGACCGCGGCGGTGAACGACGCATCGCTCTGGTGGGTCTCCACCGCGATGGTGAGCCGTTCCGGATTGCCGATGGTGCTGACCAACTGCTCCCACGCGCCCGGCCGGTCGGTGCGGACCAGGATGCGCTCGCCGACCGCCAGCGCGCGGAACACCAACTGCTGCGCCAGATACAGTTCGCCGGCCACGTATACCGTCGAAATACCTTGTCCGACAAGGCGAATCGCGACACCGTTGCCCTCGGCGTCGGAACCGATCAGCTGACCGCAGCCGGAGGAGGGCAGATGCAGCGCGTCGATCACGTCGATCGGGAACTCCGCGACCGGCACCGTATCGTCGACGTCCGGAATCCCGATCGGGAAGTGCGCCAACAGATTCTGCCGATGCCGTCCGCTCATCGAGACCATGCCCTTGCGCTTGATCTGCTCGGGCATCTCGCGGGCGGTCAGCCGCCAGGCCGCGCCGATGTTGACCGTCTCGGCCGAACTACCCGGTCGCAGCCGCACCGCGACGGTGGTGCCGCGCGAGGGCGGCACCCACAGTTGGGCGAGCAGATCCGAGCCCAGGCGTTTGGGATCGACCGCGGCGCCGATGTTCACGCCGTTGCCGAGTTCGGCGTACCGCCACCGGTGGGTCAGGGTGCGCGGATCGATTCCGGTGCTGATCTGCAGAACCGCCTGCCGGATCTCCGGTGCGGTGAGCACGCGCGAATAGCAGTCCGCATCCTCGAGCGCGCGCACGATTCGCTGGGTGGCCACGGTGACCGCGCGGCACGCGCCCTCGGTGCCGCCGCCGCGCCGGTCCGCGGCATCCGGGCAGGCCAGGGCATCGAAGCTGATGGCGAGCCACACCGTGCGGTGCGCGGTCGCGGGCAGCGGGCCCAGCAGCGATTCGTAGATCGGCCCGGCCGGGGTGCCCGAGCGGCTGCGGTGGCCGTGGCTGATGATGTCGATACCGCTGAGCAGGATGTCGTGCTGGTTCAGGCATTGCGCCAGTTCGGGCATCGGCAGCAGGTGCGAGGCGTGCACGGTACTGCGGTCGATCCGGGTCAGCCCGCCGCGCGGGGGCAGCACCTCGACCACCGCCACCACCCGGCTGCCCTCCCAGAACAACCCGAGCGATCGGCCGTCCGGACCACGGAAATCGATGGTGTCGCCGATCTCGTACTCACGTTGGGTCGAGAAGCGCCAGATCGTGGCGATCCAGGAGGCGATGGTGCGCTTGCCGAACGGGATCAGCAGCAGCAGACCAGCCACGATCGCCGCGCCCAGCGCGTACCAACCCGGCAGGCGCACGGCCAATACCACCAGCGCGACCACGAGGCCGAGCAACTGTGCGGCGAGCAGATTCGACAGCGTGATCCGCCCGAGAAGCGGGCGCCTGTTCGCCCCGCTGGGTTCGGCCATCGTGGTCCCCCATGTACCCGGTGTCGGCCAGATTCGATGGCCGAGCTGAACTGAAGTCCCCGTGAACTGTACTGTGTTCCACGAACGCGAGCACTGTTCGGGGGAGGACTCATGCCTTCAAGACCCACAACTCGGTGGCAGGTAAGCGGGTATCGCTTCCTCGTACGCCGCATGGAGCACGCCCTGGTGCGCCGGGATGTGCGAATGTTGCACGACCCCATGCGCTCTCAGTCGCGCGCCTACACCGTCGGACTCATTCTCGGCGTAGTGGCGCTCGCCGGTTGTGCGGTCCTCGCGTTGCTCAAACCGCAGGGCTCGATCGGAAACAGCAAGATTCTGATGGGCAAGGAATCCGGTCAGATCTACGCGGTGATCGACGGAACCGTCCATCCCGCACTGAATCTGGCCTCCGCGCGCCTCGCCGTCGGCGATGCCTCCAGCCCGGCCAGTGTGAAGGAATCGCAGCTGTCCAGCATGCCGATGGGCGCCTTGATCGGCATCCCCGGTGCGCCCTCGCTGCTCACCTTCGACAACAGCGGTAAAGGCCGGCAGTGGACGGTCTGCGATGAGCTCAAGACCGACGGAAGCAACACCCTGACCACCACTGCGGTGGCGGGTGGTCTGACGTTGGGTGACAAGGGCTCTGGTCTGCCCAAGAACAGCGCGCTGCTGGTGCAGGGCAAGGACGCTACTTATCTCGTTTACGACAATAAGCGTGCCCGGATCAACATGAACTCCCGTCCGGTCACTGACGCACTGCAGATCACCGGGGTCACGCCGCGTCCGATCAGCCAAGGGCTGCTCAACTCCATTCCGGAGGTACTGCCGATCGAGGTTCCGAACATTACCGATCCGGGAGGTCCATCGGCCCTGGACGGTCACCGTAACGGCGACGTCATGAAGCTCACCACCGGTAATGAGTATTTCGTCGCGCTGAGCAACGGCATCCAGAAGATATCGTCACTGACCGCCGACATCATCCGTCACTGGAATTCCACATCGGGCAACGACGAGCTGCAACCGTCCGACTACTCTCGCACGAATATTGTCAACAGCCTTCCGGTGCAGGACTATCCGGACACTGCTCCCACGGTCATCGACTCGAAGGACCAACCGGTCGAGTGCATGTCCTGGAAGCCGCTGAGTTCCGCGGACAACTCCGACGGAAGTAAGCACGCCGAATTGTCCGTGATAACCGGCCATGCGCTACCCATCCCAGATAGATCCAAGCCGGTCCGCCTGGCCCAGGCCGACAGCTCGGGCAGTGACAAGGCCGACCAGTTCTATGCCACCCCGGGTACGGGAATCCTGGTGCAGACCACCGGAATCGAGCCGGACAGCCAGCGCAAGGACGCCGTATTCTTCATCTCCGACACCGGCGTTCGCTACGGCCTGAAGGACGCCGACGCCGAGAAGGCACTCGGAATGGATTCCGCCAAAACCAAGTACGAGCCCGCGCCGTGGCCGATCGTCGGCCTGCTGGCTTCCGGCCCGGCCCTGTCCCGGCAGGACGCGATGGTCGCCCACGACGGCGTCGCACCGGACTCCGACCCGGCCAAGACGCTGGTCTCCCCGACCTCGGCGGCGGCCTCGAACTGATCGAAGTCGCCGGCGGGACACCAGGTTCCGGACAACCTTCAGATGCGAACGAGCGCACGGTCACCCACCGGTGACCGTGCGCTCGTTTCGTCTCGGAGTCATTTCGGCGGCCCGGTGTCGATCGCGCGAATTACCCAGCCCGGCAGCGGGGTTCGCGGAGGTTCCGGGTTATGCCTACCGGATCGCGTTCACGTGGCCGGTATCGTTTCGTGGGGCCCGGTGTCCGCCCCGAATTTCACGCCCTTGGCCTCCTTGCCCACCGCGGTCAATATCGCCACCGCGATCAGCACCGGGACGATGGTGACCGCCAAGGCGAACGGATAGCCGTGGTGCTGGGCGAGACGTTCCTGGATGGGCAGATTCAGTGCGGCGAACAGATTGCCGAGTTGATAGGTGACTCCCGGATAGAACCCGCGAATGGCATCCGGTGACAACTCGGTCAGATGCGCCGGGATCACGCCCCAGGCGCCCTGCACCATCAGCTGCATGAGGAACGAGCCCAGGCACAGCATCGCCGCGGTCGTCGAATAGGCGAACAGCGGGACGATCGGCAGCCCGAGCACGGCGCAGAAGATGATGGTGTACCGGCGGCCGAAGCGTTCGGAGAGTGAGCCGAACAGCAGACCGCCCAGGATCGCGCCGATATTGTACACCACGGCAATCCATTTCGCGGTGACCGCGCTGATCGCCGCGCCGCCCTGGGCGTGCGGCGCGGACAGGAACGTCGGGTAGACGTCCTGGGTGCCGTGGCTCATCCAGTTGAACGCCGTCATCAGCAGGACCAGGTAGACGAACCGGCGCACGATGACCGGATTGCGGATGATGTCGCGAATCCTGGTCTGGGTCAACTTCATTCGTTCCTGGGTCCGCTCCCACGCCTCGGATTCCTCGGTGCGGGTACGGATGATCAGGATGATCAGCGCCGGGATGATGGACAGCGCGAACAGCCACCGCCAGGACAGTCCCGCCCAGTTGATGACCACCAGCGAGGCCAGCGAGGCGAGCAGATAGCCGAACGAATAACCCTCCTGCAGCAGCCCGGAGAAGAAACCGCGACGTTCGGTCGGGATCTTCTCCATCGCCAGCGCCGCGCCCAAGCCCCATTCACCGCCCATGCCGATGCCGTAGAGCATGCGCAGCACCACCAGCACCGTGAAGTTGGGCGAGAACGCGCACAGGAAGCCGATCACCGAATACATCGAGACGTTGACCATCAACGGAATGCGGCGGCCCACACGGTCGGCCCACATGCCGAACAACAACGCGCCGACCGGCCGCATGATCAATGTGGCCGTGGTCAGGAAGGCGACCTCGGCCTTGCTCATGTGATAGGTGTGCGCGATGTCGGCGTAGACGAAGACCACGAGGAAATAGTCGAAAGCGTCCATCGTCCAGCCGAGTTGGGCAGCGATGAACGAATTGCGTTGATCGGCGGTCAGCTTCGGTCTGGGTGCCTTGGGTACGGCGGTGGCCATGGAAATCCCTGCCCTCTTCTCAGGTGTACGGCGGGGTCATTCCGCTCGACCGCGCCGTAGCGCATTCTGCAACGCAGGGGCCTCGACGCAACTCGAGTTCGCCACGTTCGCTACCCTTCCGAACGGAATTTTTGGGCAGCGTTGGGGATAACTTGGCAAAGCCTTGGTTTTCGGCGTGTTCCACGCGAATCGGACAGGCCGATCCGGCGTCCGCCGCCGTGGCACGCCTGCACATGTGACCGTGTCCTCGGCCACCGCCGTGGCCACGGTCGAGCCGGGCGGCGCGACGCTGGTTCCTCGACGGGCGTAGCCGAACCCGCTGCCCGCACACCTTCAGTCGCGCATACCGAGCCTGCGGCGGATCGGGAACGATGCCAGATAACCCAGGATCAGCAGCACCGCGATGACGGCCGTACCGATCAGCGCGACGTTGCGGGCGGTGTTGTCCGGTGCCTTCGGCGGCGCCGGGACCGGCATCTGCCAGCTCTTGGCGGCGAACGGATGCTTGGGCGGAATCTGGGTGGGGACCTCGGCGGTCAGGGCGGCGACCGGATCGATCGCGCCGTAGCCGACGTAGGGGTTCCAGCCCTCGGCCGGTGCGTGTGCGGTGGCCTCGATGCGCTTGATCACGTCGAATGCGCTCAGGCGCGGGAACTTCTGGCGGACCAGTGCGGCGAGTCCGGCCACGTACGGGCTGGCGAAACTCGTTCCGGCCATTTCGGTCTGCTTGTTGCTCTCGATGAACGCGGTCGCGGTGCCCTTGCTGTTGGCCGAGCTGTAGTTGACGTCCAGCGAGGTGATCTTCTCGCCGGGCGCCGCGACGCCGACCCAGGGGCCGGGGACGGTGAACTTCGAGGCGGAGCCGGTGGCCGGATCGATGGCGCCGACCGAGAGCACGTAGTTGTCCCAGCGGGCGGGGGTAACGTTCTCGTTGACCCGGCTCCACATGTCCCCGTCGGGATCCGTCGGGTCCAGGACCGGATTGGTTCCCTTGCAGGCGTCGCTGTTACCCGCGGCCACCACCACGACGACATCCTTCTGGACCGCCGCGTACTGCACCGCCGCACCGATTTTCGCGTCCGACGGGGTGCCCGCGACGCAGTTGACCTCCGAGATGTTGATCACGCGAGCGCCCAGATCCGCGGCATGCCGGATCGCGGAGGCGAGGGAGTCCAGATCGCCGTAGCTGTTCTTCTCGATCTGCTCCTGGGTCTGCCCCTGGGACGCGCCCTTGACCTCGAAGTAGTTACTGGTCTGCCGGATCGCGATGATCCGGGCATCGGGTGCGATGCCCGCGAAACCCTGCCCGTTCACCCGGCCGGCGGCGATCAGGCCCGCGACCGCGGTGCCGTGGCCGTCGCAGTCCTGGGTTCCGTCGCCGTTGCTGACGTAGTCGCCCCCCGCGGCCAGGTTCTTCAGTCGCGGATTGCGGGCCACGCCGGTGTCGATGACCGCGACCGTCTGGCCCGCGCCGGTGGCGAACTTCCAGGCCTTGTCCAGCTCCAGGACCCGCTGCGCCTGCGGCACGGTCTGGCCCTCGCCGCCGGGAACGGTGCTCATGCACGGGGTGTTCGGCTTCGGCTCGGTGGTCTTGGTCGGATGCGGCGTGCCGTCCGCGGGCAGATCGGCCGGATTCACCGCGGGCGGCCGCTCGGCGAAAGCCGTTCCGGCGCCGACCGATCCGCTCAGTCCCAGCACCGCCGTCGCGGCGACAACGCGAATCGCGTTGCGTCCGAAAGTCTTCGGGTTCATCGCGCGACTCAGAGCGAGAGCGAGCGGATGATCGAATACAGATCGGCCACCCAGAAGGCCAGCGGCAGAATCGCGGCGACGAAGCCGTATTCGAGCAGTTCCACCGCGCGGCGCATGGGCGGGGTCGCGGTCTGGTTGGGCACCACCAGACCGCAGATCAGCGCCCCGATCAGCAGGATCATCGCCGCGCCGAACACCGCCAGCGGCTGGGACCGGGTGAAGGCCGCGCCGAGCATCACCGCCAGCAGGATCGCCGCGCCGCCGCCGATCAGCACCACGGCCAGTTCGGCGTTGGCGTAGGTCCGGCTGCGGAACAGCAGCACCACCGCCGAGACCAGCGCCAGCGCGATACCGGGCCAGAACGGGCTGTGCGCGCCGGGGTTGCAGCCGGCCAGCGCCCCGACCGCCGTGACCAGCGTGGTCGCGCCGACCATGCCGCCCAGGTACATTCGCGCCCGCTCGGACTTCTCGCGCAGCACCTCCATGGTCGGCAGCGCGCGGTGGTCGTCCGGGTCGTCCTCGGTCGGGTCGATCGGGGTGCCGGGCGATGGGACCGGCGGCAGCGGCAGCTTGGCCAGCAGCATCGACACCCGCGGCGCGAGCGACAGGGCGCCCAGGGCCAGTACGGCCGCGCCGGCTCCGATGGCCCGGGTCGGCTGCGAGGTCAGCAGGCCGACAAGCGCGGCCACGACCGCGAACAGCGACACCGTGGTCGCGCCGATGAACAGTGCCAGTCCGACGCCGCTGACCCGCCACGCCAATACCGCTGTCGCGCCGAACAACACCGACCCCAACAGGATGTTCGCCCAGCCGTAGTGCTGATGTTGCAGCGGTACCAGCAGCATGCCCGCGGCGAACGCGGCGGGCAGCGAACAACCGCCGACGACGATCGCCGTCGCGATATCCCCGTACATGCGGCTGAGCACCGTACCGGCCACGACCAGCAGGATCGTCAGGAAGGCCGCGACCGCGCCGGAGATCCAGCCGGGCATCGCATTCGGCGCGGCGAGCAGGCCGACGCAGCCGACGATCATGGTCAGCACGGCGATGACCGAACCGGAGATCCGCGCCATGCGCGGGGACCAGGAGCGGAAGTTGTCGCCGTCGGCGATGGCGACGTTGTACATGATGTCGTCGAACAGCGGCGTCGGCGCGACGTGGTCGGCGCTCTCGAGCATCAGCAGTTCGCCGTCGCGCACGCCCTGTTCGCCCAGGCTCAGCGAATTGGAGAAGGGCGGCTGCCCGATTCGGGCCAGCACCCATTCGGCGGGCTGGAATTGTTCACCGCTGGAATCGAAATCGTTGGTCCGGCTGTGCTGGGCGACCATGTCCACCACGCTGGGAATGACAAGTGCCACCGGAACATCCACCGGAATCGCCATGTCGACCTGCGTGTGCTTGGCCAGAATCGTCACCCGGGCGAGGTCCGGCGCCCGGACGATCCCCCGCGTCGAATCGTCTTCGATATGGCTCATTCGCGCATGCGTCACGCTGCCCCCAACTCCGTCTCTACCTGGTGTTTCCGCAAGCGCGCGAGTTGCGATCGCGCGGTTGGCCCGTGCAGAATGCCTCCCGAACTGTACGACATGTCGGCCGTGACCTCTACACTGAGGCCGCAGCACGCCGCCGAAGGGGGAGCTTCAGTCGATGAGCACAGTCCGTTTCCAGCGCCGACAGCGCCGGGAGGTGCCGCGTTCGCCCGGCGGCGAGGTCACGCTGCAGCCGCCTCCGGAGATCCCCCGCTCGATTCCCGGTGGCCTGCTCGGCAAGTTGATGCCGGTCGTGATGGTGGTCGGCATGGTCGGCATGATGGCGGTCATGTTCACCAAAAGTGGTGGCATAGGCTCGAATCCGACCGCGCTGATGTTCCCGATGATGATGGTCTTCTCGATGGTCGGCATGTTCACCCAAGGGGGTGGCAAGGGCCAGAAGGCGGCCGAGGCCAACGAGGACCGCAAGGACTATCTGCGTTACCTCGATCAGGTCCGCAAGGATGTCGACGAGACCGCGCGGCAGCAGCGGGCCGCGGTGGAGTGGAGTCATCCCGAGCCCGGCCTGGTCTGGATGCTCGCGGGCACCAGCCGCATGTGGGAGCGCCGCCCCGGCGACAAGGACTTCTGCCACGCCCGCATCGGTCTGGGCGGTCAGCGCCTGGCCACGCGCCTGGTGTCGCCGGAGACCGGTCCGGTCGAGGAGCTCGAGCCGATCGCCGCGGTCTCGCTGCGCCGCTTCGTGCGCACCCATTCCACCGTGCCGGATCTGGCCACGGCGATCGCCGTCAAGGGTTTCGCGACCATTCAGCTCAACGGCGACCGCGCCCAGGCTCGCGATATGACGCGCGCGATGTTGTTGCAGCTGTGCATGTTCCAGGCACCGGATCAGGTACTGGTCGCGGTGGTGTCCGGTGCGGACACGATCGCCGAGTGGGAGTGGACCAAATGGCTTCCGCACACCCAGCATCCGGAATCGCAGGACGGCGTCGGCGCGGAGCGCATGGTGTACGGCTCGGTCCGGGAGATGACCGCGGGCCTGAATCCCTTGGTGCACAACCGCGTTCGGTATTCGCGTAATCAACCGGCCAATCAGAATCTGACCCATATCGTCGTCGTGGTCGACGGCGGCCTGCTCGAGGCCGAAGAGGATGCGCTGCGCGAATCCGGCTACGAGGGCGTCACCATCATCGATCTGTGCAATTACGCTCCGCGCCTTGCGGTTTCGCGTGGTATCCAGATGGTGGTGGAGAACGGCGAATGCGTCGGCCGCGGCGCCACCGGCAATATGGAGCGTTTCGCGGTGATCGACCGGATCAGCGCGCGTCAGGCCGAGCAGGTCGCCCGTCGCCTCGCGCCGTTCCGGGTGGTCGCCCAGACCGGCGGGGAAACCGCCTCGGACGAGAATGCCGAGGCCATCACGTCCTGGGCGCAGATGCTCGGCCTCGGCGACATCGGCACGTTCAGCCCGGAGAGCCAGTGGAAGCCGCGCTACGGCCGGGAGCGGTTGCGGGTGCCCTTCGGCGTCGGCGCGGACGGGCTGCCGGTCTTCCTGGACATCAAGGAGGCCGCGGAGAACGGCATGGGCCCGCACGGCCTGTGCATCGGCGCGACCGGTTCGGGTAAGTCGGAATTCCTTCGCACCCTTGTGCTCTCGATGCTGGCGCTGCATTCGCCCGATCAGCTGAACCTGGTCCTGGTCGACTTCAAGGGTGGCGCGACCTTCCTCGGGCTCGAGGGCGTGCCGCACGTCGCGGCCGTCATCACCAACCTGGAGGAGGAGGCCGACCTGGTCGGCCGCATGCACGACGCCCTCGCCGGCGAGATGACCCGCCGCCAGGAACTGCTGCGCACGGCGGGCAACTTCGCCAACGTCGGCGAGTACGAGAAGGCGCGCGCCGCCGGCGCCGATCTGGACCCGCTGCCCGCGCTGTTCGTCGTGCTCGACGAGTTCTCCGAACTGCTGCAGCAGCATCCGGATTTCGCGGAGCTGTTCGTGATGATCGGCCGTCTTGGCCGTTCGCTGCAGGTGCACCTGCTGCTGGCCTCGCAGCGTCTGGAGGAGGGCAAGCTCAAGGGCCTGGAATCCCACCTGTCCTACCGGATCGGTCTGAAAACCTTCTCCGCCAACGAATCCCGACAGGTACTGGGTGTTCCGGACGCGTACAACCTGCCGCCCAGCCCGGGTGGCGGTTATCTGAAGGCCGGTGACGGTGAGATCCGGCGTTTCCAGGCTTCCTACGTCTCGGGGCCGTACGTCGGCGGTGGTTCGCAGCGCCAGGTCACCCAGGCGGGCATCGTCGGCGGTGAGATCGATATCCACGCTCGCGTTTTCACCGCCGGCCACGTGGATTTCCGCCCCAGCGACCACATTCCGGTGGCGGCCGAGCCGGAATTGATCCAGGAGGCCGTGAAGGGCGAGGACGGGGAGGAGATCTCCAACCTCGGCATGCTGGTCTCGCGCATCCGCGGGCACGGCCGTCCCGCGCACGAGATCTGGTTGCCGCCGCTGGACGAGGCGTCGACCATGGATCAGCTACTGCCGCGCTCCCTGCTGACCGGCGACATCCCGCAGGTCGCCTCACTGCGCGTGCCGATCGGCATCGTCGACCGCCCCTACCACCAGCGCCGCGATCCGTTCATGGTCGACCTGTCCGGCGTCGGCGGCAACGTGGCCGTGGTGGGCGGTCCGCAGTCGGGTAAGTCGACCGCGCTGCGCTCGCTGATCATGGCGATGTCGTTGAGCCACACCGCCGAACAGGTGCAGTTCTACTGCCTGGACTTCGGTGGCGGCACCCTGATCAGCCTGGAGGGCCTGCCGCACGTCGGTTCGGTCGCGGGTCGCCTGGACGAGGAGAAGGTGCGCCGCACACTGTCCGAGATGCACAGCATCGTGCGGGCCCGCGAGATGCGGTTCCGGCAGCTGGGCATCGAGTCCATGTCGGAATTCCGCCGACTGCGGGGCACCGATCCGGCCGGGAATTCGGCCGCGACCGGGGTGCAGGAGGACCCGTTCGGTGACGTCTTCCTGGTCATCGATGGCTTCAGCACCATCCGCCAGGACTTCGACTCGCTCGAACAGGGCATCATGAATCTGGCCGTGCAGGGTCTGTCGTACGGCGTGCACGTGATCATCGCGTTGAACCGGTGGGCCGAGGCGCGCCCGGCGCTCAAGGACCAGATCGGCACCCGCATCGAACTGCGTCTCGGTGATCCGATGGACTCCGATCTGGGTCGCAAGTTCGCCGCACTGGTTCCGAAGGGCCGTCCCGGCCGCGGTATGACGGCCGAGACCCTGCACATGCTGACCGCGCTGCCGCGTGTCGACGGCGATCCGAATCCGGAGACGCTCAGTACCGGTGTGGCCCAGGCGGTTGCGGCGTTGCAGCAGATGACCCCGGGCCGTCCGGCCCCCCGGGTGCGCATGCTGCCCGAGCGGCTGGAACGTCAGGAACTCCTGCGCCTGTCCGGAAACTGGGCGGGCGATCCGTCGCAGAAGTGCATGCGGTTTCCCATCGGTATCAACGAATCCGAGCTGGCCCCGGCGTATATCGACTTCAACGTCAGCCCGCACTTCGTCATCGTGGGTGATTCCGAATCGGGTAAGACCACCCTGTTGCGCTCGATCGCGGAGGGCATCATCTCCTCGAACACCCCGGAGCAGGCGCGCATCATCATGGGCGACTACCGCCGCAGCATGCTGGGCCTGCTCCCGCAGCAGTACATGGCCGGGTACGGTTCCACCGCACCACAGTTCATGCAGAACATGGCAGACCTCGCGGCTTATGTGGAGAAGCGCACACCCGGCCCGGACGTGACGCCGCAGCAGTTGCGGGACAGGTCCTGGTGGGACGGTCCCGAGTTGTACGTCCTGGTCGACGACTACGATCTGGTCGCCACCTCCAGCGGCAACCCGGTGCAGGCGCTGCTCGAAAGTCTCGCGCACGCACGCGATCTCGGTTTCCACGTGATCATCGCCCGACGTTCGGGCGGCGCCAGCCGCGCGATGTACGAGCCGGTGATCGGGCGCATGAAGGACCTCGGCTCGGCAGGCCTGATCATGAGCGGCAGCCGTGACGAGGGTGTGCTGTGGGGCAACGCCCGTCCGTCGGCGATGCCGGCCGGACGCGGCATCTACGTCACCCGTAACGGCGAGGAACTCATCCAGACCGGATGGATGCCGCTCGTCTGATGTCAACTGTGGACATAGTGCTGACCGACACGCGAGTGTGGGCGCGCAGCGAGTCGACGCACTGGGATGGTCCGCCATCGATCGTCCCGGCCAGTGATGACCGGAGTTTCGTTGTCGGAGAACAGCTTCGGCCGCAGTACCCGGCGGTGTCGATGGTCCGGATGGCCGCGGCCGACCGGATCGCCTTCGCCCCGGCGTTGCCGACGGTCACCGATGCCTGGGCGGTGACGCTGGGCGCGGTGCTGACCAATCTGCAATTGCCCACGCCCTGTGAGCAACTCACCATCGTCGGCCCTTCGGCCTGGGGGCGTCGGCGGCGGGCCGCGCTGGAGACCGCGGCCCGGCGACTGGTATCGCAGGTGACGGTCGAGCCGCTGGCGCGGCGCGCGGCATCGCTGGAAGCCAGTACCGCGCAGCAGCAGCGGATCGCCGTCCTGGAACTCGACCCGCTCTGCACCACCGTGACGCTGATCGGCCGGTCCGGGCAGGACACCTGGATCGAAGCGGGTGAATTCGAACCGTCCGTCGGCCTGGCCGACGTCGAGGAGGGCCACGGCATGCCCGGCGTCGTCGGCGTTATCGCCCGGCTGCTCGCCGGGCAGGCCCCGACCTATCTGCTGGCCCTCGGCGTGACGGACCGGGGCCTGCTCGACGCGCTGGCCGCAACCCTGGCCGAACAGTGCGGATTCCCGGTCGACGTGCGGCCGCTCACCGGTGTCGAACTGATCCGCGGCGCGCATCCCGGGATGCCGATGCCCATCGCGCAGACCGCCCAACCGGCTGGTGCGCAGGGCTCCCGGTCGGCGCGGACGGAGTTCGATTCGCTGCACGAGCACGCGCTGGCCACCCAGCCGCCGCGGCAGGGGCCGAATCGATTGCTCATCGCCGCTGCCGCGGTGATCGCGTTGCTGCTCGTCGGCGTGGGTGTAACGGTCGCGCTGACCCGTTCCGGCTCGTCCCACACCACCACCGCGGCCGAATCCGCCGGTCCGTCGACGACTCCGGCCGCGGCGACCAGCGTGTCCCGGCCGACCACGCAGACCTTCGGCCGGGTCCAGGCGCAGATCCCCGCCGGCTGGCATATCGCCTCGCGCCTCGGCGACCGCGTCGACGTATCCCCGGACAACGGTGCGCGCCAACGCATCACGCTGATGCAGAAGACCCTCAATCCGGGCGCCGGTCTGGACGACGTCGCCGAGACCCTGGACGCGCAGATCAAACGCCGCCCGGCAGGTCAGGTCAGTGACCTGCAGCGCAACGCGGTCTTCGGCGACCGCCCCGGCCTGTCCTACGAGGAATCCCCCGGCGACGGCACCACCGTCCGCTGGCAGATTCTCGTGGACTCCGGCCTGCAAGCCAGCGTCGGGTGTCAGTACGCCCAAGGCAACTGGCAGCCCCTGTCCGCCCCTTGCGAACAGTTCGTCCACACCCTGCGCATCACCGGATGAGCACCACCCGACCAGGTGGGTAGTACACCGACGTCGTTCGCGGACTTCGGCACGCACAGTTCTTGTCCTGCCCCGCAACCGAAGTCGGCAGCCGTATCAGGCGAGGGTCCCTTTCCGGCAGGGAGTGCCGGTGTGCATGTTGGCGGTGGCACCGGCAATGACCGCGTCGAGCCGGTTTCGGGTGTGTGCGAGGTCCGCGATGCGCCGGGCGATGTGATCACGCTCCATGGCCAGGCGGGCGAGCAGTTCGGGTGTCGCCTGGCCGTCGACGACGCACGGCGTGAGCTCGGCGATGGTCTTACTGGACAGACCAGCGGTATACAGCTCCTGGATCAGGCGGATCCGGTCGACGGCGGTTTCCGGATAGTGGCGCTGCCCGCTGTCGCTGCGCTCGGCGGTGAGCAGGTTCTGCTCCTCGTAGTACCGCAGCGCACGAGGAGTGACGCCGGTCCGGCGGGCGAGTTCTCCGATGCGCATTCTCAGCTCCATATGACCTTCGACACAACAGCTTGCCTCTGACGCCAACGTCAACTTTTAGCGTATTCGGCGTGCCCCTGCACCGGGATTCCGCCTGAACCGCCGCACGCATCACACCCGAAAGTGACAGTCGTATGACCACGTATCAGATGACCGGTCTCACCGGTCCCGACTCCACCCCGACAGTCGCGGTCCGGCCGCTCGTACTGCCCGCCCCGGAGCGCGGGGAGGACCTGCACGTACGCATCTGTGCCCCGGTCACCGGCGCCGATCTGCCGATCGTGCTGTTCGCGCACGGGTTCGGCTCGAACCTGGACGGCTACGCGCCGCTGGTCGACCACTGGGCCGCTCACGGCTTCGTCGTCATCCAAGCCACCCACCTCGACTCCAAGCAGCTCACCATCGCCCCGGACGATCCCCGCAAGCCCCAGCTGTGGCGCTACCGCGTCCAAGACATGCGGCGCATCCTGGATGAGCTCGGCACCCTCGAGGCGTCCGTGCCGGGCCTGGCCGGCCGGGTCGACCACGGCCGCATCGTCGCGGCGGGGCACTCCTTCGGCGGTCAGACCGCGGGCATCCTTGTGGGTCTGCGGGTCGAGGACCCGCAGACCGGCGTCACCGAGGATCTGTCCGACCCTCGGGTCATGGCCAGTATCCAGCTGGCCACCGCGGGCAAGGGCGGTGACGAGCTGACTCCCTTTGCCCAGGAGCACCTTCCGTGGCTGCGTGATCAGGACTTTTCCCACATCACCGCCCCCGGGCTGGTGGTCGCCGGAGACAAGGACGACCTCCCGCTCTCCACTCGGGGACCGGCCTGGACGACCGACCCCTACACCCTCGGTCACGGCCCCAAGAGCCTGCTCACCGTCTACGGCGGCGAACATTTTCTCGGCGGCATCTCCGGTTACCAGGTGGCGGAGACCACTGACGAGGACCCCGGCCGGGTCGCGCTCGTCCAGCATGTCACCCTCGCCTTCCTCCGCCACGTCACCGCGATCGACCACACCGACTGGGAGACAGCAAGATCCGTCCTCGCCGATGCACATCCGCTGGGACGACTGGAATCCAAGTGACAGCCTGCACGTACGTCGGCTTCCGCGCTTTGTGCCCCGATTCGGCAGCTCCATCGCCGGCTACGGCCGCCGCGCAAGTCGGGTTGATACGGCGGTCCAACCGCACACGGGCAGCGGAATACCCTTGCGGCGATCACTATTCGGTTGGGCCCAGCGAAATGTGGTCTCGCTCGGCCGCGGATCTCGACGGCGATCCGGCCACCGAGGGACGGTGGTCTGCTGTGCGTGCCGGGTATCGTTGCGGGCCGAGGAGATTCAGCGAGTGGCGGCCCCGGCGGACGCGGCCGCCTCCACGACCTTGCCGAAGTCCAGCTTGATGATCTGATCGGCGCAGTCGAAATACCGGTCGTCGTGGGTGATGACGATGATCGTCTTACCGCGACGTTTCAGTCCCGCCAGGATCTCGGTGTAGAACACCTCGCGGAACCGGGGTTCCTGATCGGCCGCCCATTCGTCGAAGATGTAGATCTGGCGATCCTCGAGCAGCGCGGTGAGCAGGGCCAGGCGTTTGCGCTGTCCCTGTGACAGGGCGATGGTGGACAGCTTCCCGTCCTGCACGGTCACCTTGTGCGCGATCTGCAACTCTTCCAGATATCCGCGCACCTCCTCGTCGATTCCCGGGCGGTCGAAGCCCAGATAGTCCTCGAACAGATGGAAATCGGTGAACACCGCCGAGGAGTTCTGCCGGAACCACTCGATGTTCTCGTGATCGATCCGCTCGTCACCGAGTGAGATCGAACCGGTCCGCGGCACGTAGAGGCCCGTGATCAGTTTGGCCAGAGTCGATTTGCCGCTGCCGTTGCCGCCGATGACGAAGCTGATCTGACCGGGTTCGAACACGAGGTCCAGTGGGCCGAGCGCGAAGCCCGAACCATCGTCACCGGGCTCGACCGGACCACCCGGCGGCGGGGCCACCGGCACCGGCCGATCGTCCGGCCGGCGGTGATCCAGATGCCGCCGCCCGTTGACATCCGGACGAGCACCACCGGGCGGCCGGGCACCGGGCGGCGGAGGAAGTGGCGCGCCAGCCGGTCGCCCTTCGGGTGCGTTCGCGGGCCGACCATTGTGCGCGGGGGGCCCACCGGGCGGGCCCGCGGGATGCCCACCGCGCGCGCGTTTCGCGCCACGACCGGGACCGCCGAGCATCGGCGGCATACCGGGCGGGGGCGGCGCCCCCGGAATCGGCGGCACCGGCGGCGGCGCCTCGGTCCGGTAGCTGTAGCCGACGTTCGTCAGCACCAGCGGCACTCGGCCCGCAGGGGGCCGCTCGGTATACGGCAGCGACTCCTCGTCGTGCAACGTCTCCATGGAGAGGTTCATAGTGCGGATCTTCGCCAGCGCGACGTCGCCGCGAACCAGGTCCGGAATGCGATGCATGAAGTTCTGCATCGGCATCGCCAGGAAGGTCGTCACCAGGACGTAGCCGACCATCACATCCAGCGACAGATGCAGCGCCGAGGCCAGAACGAACAGGATCACCGCCATGGTGCCCAGCTGCAACAGCTGCCCGAAGCCTTGTGCCAGCGAGAATTTCGAGCCCGCCTGCACATTGCGGGCCCGGACGTCCCGGGCCGATCCGAGCAGGTGCCGATCCATGAAGTCGCGCCGACGACCACGGTGCAGTTTGAGTTCCTTGATGCCGAGGGTGACCGCCTGGAACGAGCCGAGCAGCCCGTCCTCGTGCTCGCGCGCGGCCCGGTACAGCACCCGCACCCGCTTGAGAACCAGTTCGACACAGGCGATTCCGAGCAGCGTGCCCGCGATCGTCACGGCGAAGATCGGGCCGGACACGATCGCCAGAAAGACGAAACATCCCACGATGGTCGCCACGTCGACGCAGATGCTCGGAATCGCCGTGACCGCCTCGGACAGTGAACGCACATCCTCGGTCAGCGTCGCCATGAGGCGGTGCGTGCCCAGGCGCTCCAGGTGTTCCAGTGGGGCGGAGACGATTCCGGTGCTCAGGTCCGCGCGCAGCCGGTAGATCGCGTCCTGGGCCAACCGGATCAGCAGCAGTTGCGACAACACGCCGCTGACCAGGATGACCACACCGGCCAGTACGAAACTGGTGATGGTGACCGGCGGATGCGGTGGTGGTGACACGACCCCCCGGATCAATGTCACCAGATAGGTGTTCGCCACGCCGCAGACCAGTCCGGCGGCGATGACGGTGGTGATCCGCACCCAGGAAATCGAGATCAGAAAACGGATGAGTTGCATGATGCTGCGTCTTTCGGCTCGGGCAGTCCGAGGACTCGGGCGGGGTCGCGGCGCACTAGCGGCGGATGATGTCGAAGATCATGCCCTCGAGCGTGACTCCGGGCGCGAAGGAGAAGGCGACTCCGGTGGATATCGGCTTCGCGGTGGATCCGGCCCGGACCATCTCCTCGAGGACGAAGATCAGCGAGGCACTGAGCATATTTCCGTACCGGGCGAGCACATCCCAGCTCGGCGCGGCCTGCTCGGCCGGGATGCCCAGGGACCGCGCGGACTCCTCGATGATCTTGGGCCCACCCGGGTGGATGGCCCACAGATCAACGTCGGATTTCCGTAACCCGTTGCGGTCCAGCATTTTTCCAATGACCGGATCGACCCCGGTGTAGATGTAGCGGGGCAGCTGTTCGGACAGCTCGCAGGTGATGCCGTGATGGTTGACGCCCAGCACGATGCCGTCCTCGGCGTCGTCGAGCAGATGACTGAAGCTGTCGCGGATCACCACCCGGCCAGGCGCGAGAGGCTGGTGCACCTGCCCCGCCCCGATGACGACCGCGCCGCAGCCGTCGCCGAAAAGGCTGTGTGTGATCACGTCGTTGATGTCGTCGTCGAACACGGCGTTGACCGAGCTCAGCTCGAGGCAGATCACCAGCGACTTCTTATCCGGATGTGCGCGAACGTAATCCACGGCGGTGCGCATGGCGTTCATCGCCGCTGCGCAGCCCATGAAATTCACCATCACCCGGCCCACGGCGGGGGACAGGCCCAGCTGTTTGACCACCGCGACGTCCACCCCGGGCGCGATGAATCCGGTGCTGGTGGCGAAGATCAGCTGCCCGATCTCCTCGGCCGAATCGTCCAGACCCGCCACCGCGCGTCCGGCGACGTCGACCGCGAGCGGAACCGCGTGCCGGAAGAACAGATTCATCCGATCGCGAATCGTCGCGGGTTCGCGGCTGAATTCGAGGAATTCCGGGTCGAGCGGATCGACCGCGAGCTGCCGGGTCTGCACCATCGTCTTCGCGTAGATCCTCGGAATGCGCGCCCGCTGTGCGGGATCGGCGAACAGCGCGGCAACCTGCTCGGCGGAGGCGGCCTGGTCCATGACCCGGCCGGGCGCGCCGGTGGCGATGGATTCGATGACTCCCACCGTGGTCGGCGGCGCGGGCGGCAACTGGGCGAGCCCATGCTCACCGGTTGCCCCGGGCCGGATCGCCCCGTCCGGGTGCGCGCCCCCCGCATCGAATGTGGTATAGCTCACGAAATCTCCCCTTCTGATGAAACATTCACGCGCCGGAATCGTGGCGCGGTGATTGCGGAATCTGTTTACACCGTTCCGATTCCGGTGAATCCCTGCACCATGTAGACCGCGCAGGTCTTGAGCGCGTCCGGCGCCAGATGCTCGCGGACGAATCCCCAATTGCGTTCCTGCGCATCGCGTGAGGGGGCGAGCAGATAGGTGCGGCACTGCTTCGGGAAACGGTCGGTGAAGAAACTCTTCGCCGGAAGCCATTCGACGCCGAATTTCGCCGCCTCTTCGCGCACGACATCCTCGGTGGCGATATTGGCGAAACCGCTGCGCTGGAACGGCAATACGTGGTGGACGCGGTGCGAGCTCAGCCCGGCGGACAGGAAGCAGTCGACGTAGCGGTTCCCGACCACGGTCAGGTCGTAGGCCTGTTCGAGCTGGTTGACCGCCCAGTCCTCGCTATCGGCCTCGGGCAGTTCGCCGACCTCCTCCTCGAAGTCGTGGCTCGCCACGACCAGGAAGGTGCTGATCCACAGCGTGATCGCGAATTGCAGTGCCCAGGCCCAGAAGTCGCCCGCAACCGCGAAGGCGACGAGCTCGCCCAACAGCAGGAATCGCACCGCGAAGGAGCCGATGAAATGCGGCAGTGCGCCGCCCCAGGTGCCGTACATGTCCGTGATACCGACCTTGCGGGTCAGGCGGCACACGTCCAGCAGGCGGATCGTCATCCCGGTGATCGTGTGCCCGAACTTGTGGACGGTGTGCACCGGAATTCGATAGATCCGCGGTATGCGCATCATCATGGTGAAGACGTTCTTCTTGATGTCGACTTCACTCTGGGTGTGCGGATGATGCAGCAGTGCGTGGCCGTCCGCGGTCACGAAAGACAATGCCACATAATTGAAATCGAACGCGTTGGTGAATATCTTGTTGAGCCCCTTCTGGGCTCGGTGGATTCCGTAGTGGCCGAATCCGGCCAGGGAACTGCGCAGCAACACCATCGCGATGACGAATACCGGCAGCGGCATCCAGTCGCGCTCGAACAGGCGTAGCCCCTCGACCGCGAAATAGGCGATGGTCAGCACGATCGCGACGATGTTGAACAGCTTGTCCATTCGATCCAGGCGCGCGGCGAGTTTCGGTTCGCGCAGTCGCGCCTTGATCTTGTGCAGGAGGTCGTTCTCGTCGTCGAAGCGGTACTTCGGCGTATCGGTCCAGCTGTCGAAACCCTCGGTGAACAGGAAGTCCGGGGCGTTGTTCTTGGGATGGACATCCTCGGGCAGGGCCTGGCGGTCCAGCGAGTACCGCTCGAGCATCCGCGCGATCCGCTCCGGTTCGCGGTGGTACGAGCCGATGATGGACGTGATGTCACGATTCTTCGTCCGGCCGATGAAGAATTCTCCGCCGGGATGCTTGGAAATCCAATCGCTCAGATCGTAAGCTTTGCCATTGTAGATCCAGACATTGGAGACCGGCGGAGGTCCGTCGGGAATGGGAGGTCGACTGAACTCCCGCTCCTGCACTTCCGGGCGCTCGGTCATCTCTCTTACCTCCATGTCTGATCGGCCCGTCGAGGCCGTGCTGCCGATCAGGTGCTCCGGCAGGCGTCGCGTTCGAGCGTCGTCGAAGTTCAGATTCCGTGCGGCGCCTTGTATTTGACTGAATAATCCCTTAAGCGGGCCGAGATCGTGTTCCGGAGCCGGGATTCGGGCGCGGAACACCGCCGGAACTCACCGGCGAGCATGCGGCACAGACGTGGCGGAACGATGTGCGAGCCGGTCCGGGAGGCGACGACAGCACAGTGCCGCCGTCACACGATCCCGGACCGGCTCGGATGATCCGAACTACCGGCTCCGGCGGATCAGCCGGCCGGCTTGGTGACGGTGACGGGCTTGGCCCAGTTCGACAGGTCGATCGTGGCGGTGCCCTTGTCCTTGGTCACCTGAGCCTGCACCAGGTTCGGACCGGTGCCCGGGGAGGCGGCCGACGAGGGCAGGGTGGTCGCGGCGGCCGAGGACTTCGGCGGCGCGACATCGGTGATCCACAGGGTGATCGGCAGGCTGCCCTGGACCTTGTCGCCGATCTTGGGCACGACCGGGTCGATCACGGTGGGGTCGATGGTCCCGGAGACCTTGACGGTGTTCACGCCGTTGATCGTCTCGCGGGATTCGGCCTTCGCATCCTTCACGTGTGCGATGACGTTGGCGATGCCCTTGTCCTTGTCCAGGATCACGCCCGGGTCGTAGACCTTCTGGGTGTCGCCGACCGGTACGTACTTGGTGCCGTCGCTGGAGACGTAGATCTTCTTGTCCACCGCGAGGAATTTGGTCTTGGTGAACGGATCGCCTTCCTTGAGGCGGATGCTCGCGTCGCCGATCGCCTGGCCCGAGGGCTGATTGGTGACATCGGCCGAGATGGTGTCGACCGGCAGATTCGCAATGTTGCTGACTTTGATGTCCAGGTGAACCGAATGCAGGGTCTCGGTGGTCTTGGACGATTCCGAGATCAGCTGCGCACCGTCCGGGAGCTGGCTGGGCGGCGGCGCGGCGGAGGTGCTCGACGCGGAGGAGGACGAGGAGGAGTTCGAGCTGCAGCCCGCGACGAGCGCGCCGAGCAGCGCGGCCGCCAGGACCGCCGCGCTCACCGTCTTCGCGGTGGTCCGCCGAACTCGGCGGGCGGGTCGGTCGAGCGATTTCAGATCTGTCATGTGTCAACCCCCGGAGGTTCTTTGGGCATTCGGCTGAGAGCGCGGTCGCGACTCGCGTCGCAGTATGCGGCAACCCACCGACGTACGCTCGGTCGAGCGGACACGGGCATTCAACCAGCACCGCTGCGCCGGTGTCGACCGGTTAGTCGAACTCGCAGGCGCCCAGATCATTACGGGAACGGCCGGTCACGGTGCGATCGGGGCCGAGCCCTGCGGCAATCGGCGTTTCACATCCGTCGGCGGGGTCGCGGGCGCCGATCGATGAGAAATCCGCTCATACCGGGAATTGATCTGTGCCGCAAGACGCTCCAAGTAGTGGCAGAGATCAAGTAGTGGCAGAGACGCGGACGCATCGTCGAACGGTATGTCCTGTTCCGAGTCGCAGATCACAATTCTCATAGGGAGGGCCCGCCCCGGTTTCTGTTACCGTTACCTAAACGGAGAATGACTCCGTTTCTGCTCTCCGGGAGGAAATCACATCTCATGGCGCTAGTGAAGACTCGCCCGCACTACAACGTCGTCTTCGCGGTGCTGCTGCTCGGAATCGCCGCGTACGCGATGCTTCAGTCGATGGTCGTGCCGGTGTTCTCGCTGTTGATTCCGGCCCTGCACACCACGCAGAACACCGCGACCTGGCTGATGACCGGCTATCTGCTCTCGGCCTCCGTGGCGACGCCGATACTCGGCCGGATCGGCGACAAGGTCGGCAAGGAGCGGATGCTCGTCGTCACGCTCGTCGGGCTCACCGTCGGCTCGCTCATCGCGGCGCTCACCGAATCGGTGACCGTGATGATCGTCGCCCGGGTGATCCAGGGGCTGGGCGGCGGCGTGATTCCGTTGGCGTTCGGCATCATTCGCGACGAATTCCCGATAGCCAAGTTGAACGGCGCGGTCGGCGTCGCCTCCTCGCTGATCGCCGTCGGCTCCGGAATCGGGTTGGTCCTGGCCGGTCCGATCGTCGATCACCTGAACTACCACTGGCTGTTCTGGATTCCGATGATCATGACGGCGGTGGCCGCGGTCGCCGCGGTGCTGTTCGTTCCCGAGTCGCCGGTGCGTAGTCCGGGCCGGATCAATTGGGGCGCTGCGATTCTGCTGTCCGCCTGGCTGGTAGCGCTGCTGCTCGCGGTGAGCAAGGGACCGTCGTGGGGCTGGGGTTCGGGGATCACCCTGAGCCTGTTCGCCCTGGCGGTGATCTGCGCGGCGGCGTGGGTAGTGGTCGAAATCCGTTCCGAGACACCGTTGATCGATATGACCACGATGCGGATTCCGGCGGTGTGGACGACCAATATCGTCGCGGTACTGACCGGCGCCGCGATGTACGCGATGATGACCTTCCTGCCGCAACTGCTGCAGACGCCGAAATCCGTTGCCGGATACGGCCTCAGCGCGAGCATCACCGAATCCGGTCTGTACCTGCTGCCGATGTCGGCGGCGATGTTCGTCATCGGTCTGGCCATCGGCCCGCTGGCCGCGCGGCTGGGCTCCAAGGCGATCGTGCTGCTCGGCACCATCATCACCGCGCCCGCCTTCTTCCTGCTGGCGCTCGGGCACGATCAGAGCTGGGAGATATACCTGGCCGCGGCGCTGCTGGGAATCGGCATCGGTATGGCGTTCTCCTCGATGCCCGCCATCATCGTTGCCGCGGTACCGCCCGCGCAGACGGGCGCGGCAACCGGGATGAACGCCAATGTGCGGACCGTGGGCGGGGCGATCGGCAGTGCGATCTCCTCGGTCATCCTGACCTCGGGTGCGCATGCGGCACACGGACTTCCGGCGGATTCGGGATATGCCGAAGTCTTCTGGTTCCTGGGTGCGGTGTCCGCCGCGGCGGCGGGAGTGAGCGTATTCATTCCGTCCGGCCGGGCGCGATCGGTGAAGTCCGTCGAGCTCGCGCATTCCGCGGATGCGGAAATCGTTCCGGCGCAGCAGATTGTGGCTGCCGCACCGTTGTCCTACGGTGCCGTGGCCGGCGATTCGGTTGGCGCGCGGTCGGTTCTGGAGCGCGAGCTCGATGCCGGCGTGGGGCCCGCGGTCGTGGGTCAGGTGCGGCGGTCCGGGGGCAGCCCGGTGCCCGGTGCCGCGCTGACGTTGATCGATCCACGCGGACAACAGGTTTCGCGGGTGACCGGCGATGCGGACGGCGGCTATCGGATCACCGCGCCCGCGCCGGGGAATTACGTGCTGATCACCTCGGCGCACGGGCACCGGCCGGTCGCGGTGAGCGTCGCCGTCGGCGCGCGGCCGCATCTGCTGACCGTGACGCTGCCGGGTTCGGGTGAGCTGGCCGGAGCCGTTCGCGGTCCGGACGCCCGGCCGCTGGCCGGTGCGACCGTGACGTTGACCAATGCGCACGGCGAGGTGGTCGGAGCCGCGGTCACCGCCGCGGACGGCACGTACAGCTGCGGCGTCACGCCGGGTGCGCACACCGTTGTCGTCGTCGCCGATCACATGCGCCCCGCCGCGAGCACCGTCGTCGTGCCCGAGAGCGGCGTGCTGCGGCACGATGTCGACCTCGCCTCCACCGCGACCCTGGCCGGTGCGGTGCAGGCCGGCGACCGCGTCGTCCCCGACGCACAGGTCACCGTGCTGGACGAGACCGGCGAACTGGTCGCCACGGCTCGTACCGACGAGACCGGCCGCTATCTGGTCCCCGACTTGCCCGCGGGTCGCTACGCGGTGGTCACTCGCGGCTATCCCTCGGTGGCCAGCAGTGTCCGGGTGGCGGGTGAGCGCATTCGTCACGATCTGGAACTCGGGTACGACGAGGCGGCCACGCTGCCCGTCCGCTAGTCCTGTTCTCGCTCGCCGCCCCGGCGGAATACCCACTCTCACAGGGTGTTCCGCCGGGGCGGCTGCGGTATCGACGGAGCGGGTTCCGGTGACGTCGGCGGACGCGAATTCTGTTCGGTGTCCGGTCGGTTGGGCGAAGGTACGACTGTCGCCGCTGGGGTGGTGCCGACCTCACCGGCGAATCCACGGCGGAAATTCGACGGGCCGAGGAAGCCGATGGCCGCGTCGATGCCGGTCGCGACGACGGTTCCGGTAGGTCGCGCCGCGGATCGCTGGAGGTGTGCTGAGGCAGCTCGTAGTGATCTTGAAATGAGACGAAATTCACTGGCATACAAGACGATTCGGGCATCCGGTACATCATCGGGACTGCCAGGGTAACCGTCCGGCGAGCGTGCGAAACTCCTGCCGATGATCACCTACTCTCAAGCCGCCGTCATCGGCGCGGTACAGGGTGTCACCGAGCTGTTCCCCATCTCGAGCCTCGGCCACTCCGTGCTGGTCGCGGATTGGTTCGGGGGTCGCTGGGAAGCCGTCAGCGTGAACAAATCCGACAGGGGCGCAACGTATCTCGCATTCGTGGTCGCACTGCACGTGGCGACGGCGGTGGCGCTGCTGGGGTTCTACCGGCGCGATTGGCTGGCCATCATCGCCGGTTTCCTGTCCACTCTGCGCACCCGGCGCGCGGAAACCGTGCCGCAGCGGCTGGCCTGGTTGATCGTGATCGCGACCATTCCGGTCGCGGTGCTCGGACCACTGCTGGATCGCCCGTTGCACGCGATGTTCGATACGCCCGTGGACACCAGCGTCTTCCTGACCCTGAACGGCGCGGTGCTGGTCCTGGGTGAGGGGTTACGTCGTCGCAACGAGCCGACGCTGGCCGAATACGGTCGCCGATTCGCCCGCCGCGAGGCGCACGGCGCACTGCACAACGCTCAGCGTCGCATGCCCCGCCAGGCCGACCGGCCGCTGGCCGCGCTGAGCGTCCTGGATGCCATCGGTATCGGCCTCACCCAGGCCGGTGCGCTGCTGACCGGCTTCAGCCGCGCGGGCCTGACCATGGTCGGCGGCCTGTGGCGCGGCCTGGAGAACGAACATGCGGCCAAATTCGCCTTCCTGCTGGCCACTCCGACGATCCTGGGCGCGGGCTTGTTCGAGGTGCCCGAACTGGCAGACCCGCGCCTGGCCCCGATTCGCGGCCCGATCCTGTTGGGCGCCATCGTATCCGGGGTGTCTTCATGGCTGGCGGTGCGATTCCTGGAGCGCCACTTCCAAACTCGCACCCTGCTGCCGTTCGCGGCCTACTGCCTCGTGGTGGGCGGATTGTCGATCATCCGATTCGGGTGAGGCGCCTACCCGGCGAGCTTGCCCGGCGCCGAGCGGGCCCGCGATCTCGGGACGCCGGGAGTGCCGCCGCGGACCCGGCAGCGGCATCGAAAACGCTCCGTCGGTTCATCGTTGCTCCCGCGGCAGCGCCATCCGTGCCGGTAGTCCTCGACGTCGATCTCCCCGCGCGTGGGCCGGTCCGCGAGCGGCGCCGCGGCCGACCCGAGACCGTCCGGATCGTGCTTTCGGCCACCGTTCGAATCCGGCGATTCCAGCGCAGGTGGCGATCGTATCCCGTCATCGCGGTGTGCCTTTCCCGTCTCCCTCGCTGCCACCGGGATGCGTTCGCCGGTTCGGGCTGTGAGAGGCGATGGTCCCCCGGATCGGATCGACCTTCGATACACGAACGCCGTGCGCGCGGCATACCTCGCTTTCCCGGACAGCGCTCGCCCGATACGCGAGACGGTGCGTGGTCTCTGGGACCGAAGGCGCGGATGACAGGGATTTAGGCCCTCCCCGAACGCTCCCGCGCGGACTGGACTCGTAAGCGGAGGAATCCCCGGCCCGGAGGTGTGTGATGAGTCAGGTGACGACAGCGGTGCGGCCGTGGCTGAACCGTTCGGCGTGGTGGGCGCAGCCGTTGTTGGTAGCCGTTACGGTGACCGGGCTGGTGGTCGGCGGGATTCTGTGGCTGGCGGGGATTCGTGATGCGGCCGACGTGGCCTGGGCCGCGACGACCGTGGTGGCACTCGTGCCCGCGGTGTTCTGGATGATGGCGACCTTCGCCAAGGGGCGCGCGGGAGTCGATCTGATCGCGGTGCTGTCGCTGGCGGGCACGATCCTGGTGCACGAATATCTGGCGGGCGCACTGATCGCGGTCATGCTGGCCGGCGGTCGATCGCTCGATGCCGCCGCCGAAGGCCGCGCCGCGCGAGATCTGCGTGCGCTGCTGGAACGTGCGCCGCGGTCGGCACGTCGCCGCGACGGTGAGCAGGTCACCGTCATCGCCGCCGACGACGTCGCGGTCGGCGATGTGCTGGTCGTGGCCGCCGGTGAGGCGGTGCCCGTGGACGGGAGAATCACGAATACCGGAGCGGTACTGGATGAATCGGCTCTGACCGGGGAGCCGCGACAGGTCGAGCGGCGCTGTGGCGAGCCGGTGCGCAGCGGCGTGGTGAATGTGGGTGCCGTATTCGAGATGTGCGCCGGCGCGACCGCTCCCGACAGCACCTACGCCGGAATCGTGCGCTTGGCCGAACAGGCCGGTGCAGAGAGCGCCCCCGTGGTGCGGTTGGCCAACCGGTACGCCGCCTGGTTTCTGCCGCTGGCGTTGTTGGTCGCCGCCGCGGCGTACGGAGTGAGCGGGTCCGCGGTGCGCGCGGTGGCGGTGCTCGTGGTGGCGACCCCGTGCCCGCTGTTGCTGGCCGTTCCGGTCGCGATCGTATCGGGGCTGTCCCGGGCCGCCCGCACAGGTGTTCTGGCCCGCGGCGGCGATGCCCTGGAAACCATCGGCCACGCAACAACTTTGGTGATGGACAAGACCGGCACGCTGACCGCGGGCCGGCCCCGGGTGGTGGAGGTGGTCGCCGCCCCGGGGCGCGACGTGACGGCGATACTGCGGTCGGCCGCATCGGTCGATCGGATGTCGCCGCACGTGCTGGCCGAAGCGATCGTCACCGAGGCCCTCGCCCGTGGCCTGGACCCGACCGCGCCGCCGGATATCGTCGAGCAGGCGGGTCGCGGCGTGTCCGGGACGGTCGACGGTCGGCACGTCGAGGTCGGAAAACTCCCGGATGCGATGCTGACCGGGGCCGGATGGGCACGTGCGGTGGTGAATCGGGCCGGTCTGGACCCGGCCGCGATCGCCTGGGTCGTGATCGACGGCGAACTCGCCGGAGCGATCCTGTTGCGCGACCCGCTGCTTCGCCACGCACCCGGTATCGTCCGGCGGCTCCGCCGAGCGGGTTTACGGAGGCTGGTCATGTTGACCGGAGACCGCCCCGAACCGGCCCGCGAGGTCGCTACCGTCATGGGCCTCGACGAGGTGTATGCCGGGCAGTCGCCGGCCGACAAGGTCGCCGTGGTGCGACGAGAACGCGAGCACGCGGTCACGGTCATGGTCGGCGACGGCGTCAACGACGCGCCCGCTCTCGACGCGGCCACGGTGGGTGTCGCGATACGCGCCCACGGCGCGTCCTGCGATGCGGCGGATATCGTGCTGACCACCGATCGCCTCGACCGCCTCGCCGACGCCATGGACACCGCCCGCTGGTCACGCCGCATCGCCGTGCAGAGCGCGGCCGCCGGAACGGGCCTGTCGTTGCTGGCCATGATCATCGCCGCGCTGGGGCTGCTGCCGCCTGCCGCCGGGGCGCTGCTGCAAGAATGCATCGACGTCGCGGCCATTCTCAACGCCCTGCGCGCGCTACGCGGCCATCCTCGAACGCGCGTCGAGTTGCCCGCGGCGACCGAGGAATCGCTGCATCGATTCGCCGGTGAGTACGACATGTTGCGCGACACTCTCACCCTGCTGCGCGCCGCTGCCGACGAACTCGCCGAACGCCCTCATGAAGCGGCGGCGCTGACCGCGGTGCGCGCCGCACACCGCTTCCTCGTCGAACAACTGCTCCCGCACGAGCAGGCCGAGGAGACGCAGTTGTATCCGGCGTTCGCCGGACCGCTCGGCAGTGCCGAGGCCACCGCGACCATGAGTCGCACCCACGCCGAAATACAGCGGCTCACAACACGTATCGGTACATACGTCGATCTCGCGGACGGCATCGGCCACCTGGCCCCCGAGCAGACCGACGATCTGCTGGCCTGTCTCTACGGCCTGCACACGCTGCTGCGTCTGCACTTCGTCGAGGAGGAGGAGAACTACTTCACCCTCACCGGCGAGGACCTCGAACCCAACTCCGCGACAACGGTTTCCGGCACGGCTCGCAGCCGGAGGCGATGACCTCGGGATGTCGCGTGATGACAAGGGCGAGTGGATCCACCGATTCCCGCGTGCGGACTAGTACGGTTGTGGCGCTCGAACCCGTTTTCCTGATACCCGAGAGGTACTGCACCAGTGTTTGTTCTGCCCGAGACCGCGAAGGCGGTCCTCATTCGCACGGACTTCTCCGATCAGCAGGCGTGGGAGGCCTGCCGGTCGGCGATCGATGCCTCCGCGATGGCGGCGTTCGATGTGAGCATCGAACAGGACGTCGAGATACTCGACGATCCCGCCAATCGCGACATCACCGTCGAACAGCTGCTCGCGCTGGAGAGCCTGCAGGACACCGACCACACGTTCGTGATGCTGGCGGACCGCGAGACCATGGCGAGTTCGGAACATCCGATTCTGTTTCTCGACCTCTTCGAGGATCAGCGCGGCGCCACCATCCGTGTCGCATCTGCCCAGATGGGCGAAGCAATCGGCAACGTGGACAACGGGAATATCACCATCGAGGACTATGCCGCCGCCGCGCGGCGCGCGGGTGATAGCGCGGTATTCCGCGGCTTCGCCTGAATACCTTCCCCGAACCGGGCCCGGTCCACGGCACGTCCTTCGAACCGTGTCGGACCGGTGCCCATCGTGAACGGATTATCCGGCCGCGCCCTGGACCGAGGGTGCAGGTCTCTGCGCGGGCTGCTCGCGCAGTTGTTTCGGCAGCCAGCCGGGCGGGGCGAAGATGTAGCCGAGCCGGTCGCGTAAGCCGCTCGCGGCCCGCACATCGCGAATGATGTTGCCGTACTCGCGATATTGCAGGGCCAGCAGGTTGTAGGTGCCGACAGGTTTGGTGAGACCGTACGTGGGACGGTGTGTTTCGGGTTCGAAGGTGCCGAACAGGCGATCCCAGACGATCAGGATGCCGCCGTAGTTCTTGTCCAGGTACTGCGGGTCGCTGCCGTGGTGCACGCGATGGTGGGACGGCGTGTTGAACACGAACTCCACCGGCCGCCAGAGCTTTCCGATCGTCTCGGTGTGCACGAAGAACTGGTAGATCAAATTGACCGTGAACGCGATGTAGATCGTCCAGGGCGCGAATCCCAAGATCGGCAACGGAGCCCAGAAGATCGCCTCCGACCAGGGATTCCACTTCTGCCGCAACGCGGTTCCGAAGTTGAAGTACTCGCTCGAGTGGTGGGCCTGATGCGCGGCCCACCCGATCCGCACGCGATGGGAGAAGCGGTGGTTGGCGTAGTAGGCCAGATCGAGGACCACCGTCAGCAGCACCCAGCCCCACCATGTGCCGGTCGGAACATGCCAGGGTGCGAGGTAGGTCCAGAGAAAGACGAAAAGCACCAGGGTCGCCGTCTTGAACAACACCGAGGAGACCAGCGACCCCATCCCCATACTCACGCTGGTGCGCGTGTCCCGGGTCTCGTATCCGGTCGCCTCGTCGCGATCGCGCAACGTCAGCGCCTCCACGGCGAGGCACAGGATGAATACCGGGACCGCGTACAGCAGCGGTGTGTTGATCTGGTACCAGACCTGCGAGAGCATCGCGCCTCCCTCGAATTGACCGGTTGGTAACTTACCAATTTGTCAATTTGGTGGCAACAGGTTCGGCCGGATCGTGACGGTGCTGGGACGGGCCGCCGGCTCAGCTGATCGCGGTGAAGAGGCGGCCGCTGCGCGCGATCATGGCCTCGGCGCTCTGGTCCGGATGATTCAGCCACCAGTCGACCAGTGCGGCCACCAGGCCGGTCCATACGGCGACCAGTGCGGACAGATCCTGTGGATCGGTGAGTCCGTGTCCCGACAGGAATGCGGCCACGCCCCGATCGGCCTGTGCGGCAATGCGTCCGCGAGCCGTCCGAGCCGCCTCGGCCGCGGCTCCGTCATCGGGATGGGATTGGTCGTAGACGACTTTCCAGTCGTAGGGCCGCGGTTCGAGCGCGGTGAAGATCGCCACGAGCGTCCGCTCGGCCATGTCGAGCGATGCCGTGCCTGCGAAGGCTTCGTCGATCGCGTCGCCGAGCACTTTCGCGGCACGTTCCATACAGGCGACGTAGAGGCCGTCCTTGGAGCCGAAATAGCCGTACACCAACGGTTTCGACACTCCGGCCGCCGCGGCCACCGTCGCGGGCGACAGACCCGCGTACCCGACTCGGGCGATCTCCACGGCCGCCACATCGAGGATCTGGGCCTCACGTTCGGCTCGGGGGACCCCCTTGGTTCCTGTGGTGGTCACGCGCCTCCCGGTTCGCTCGCCACCTCCCGCATCCGATCGCATCTCCGAAAATTACCATTCGGTCGATTCGATGCTGAACCGAGCGACCGGCAGGTGGATCCGCTCGCTCTCGATTCGAATCGTCCTGTCGCGGTGCGCGCGCCGAGTTCCGCCGGACGGGTGCCTCGACGTGGAGGTGATCGACATCGCAAGGGCCGCATGCGAATCCCGATTATCGTCGGGCACGATACGAGCCACGTTCAAGAAGTGCATCGCTCTTTCCGGAAATTCAGAAATGCAGCCACCTCTGAAGCGTTGACGTGTACGGACACCGAGCACTGTCTCTCGGCAGTGTCATCGCTTCGTTACGGGTCTTCTCGGTGCAGGACCGAAGACCCTTGATAACGTTGCATAGCTCGACCACTATCACTGAGAACACTCCCGGCAGTTTCGTCCGACCAAAAGGATGTGAGCTTGTGAGAGGGTTTCTGGCCGTTGCGGTGGCCGTTCTCGTCAGTTGCGTGTTGTTGGGCGAACAGCCTGCTCGCGCCGATGAGGGTCCGCAGATCGGCCCGCCGCCGCAGTTGCCGGGTATTCTCCCTCCCTCCCCGCTGCAGAGCTGGATCGATAACAACATAAAACCGCCGCAATTGACTGTCGGCCCTGAGCGATCCGCCGCTGATCAACAAGCGGCGTTGTGGCGTGGACTATTGTCCTCACCCACAGGGGATCCGATTCTCGACGCCTGGCCCGCGAATCTCGCCGCCCTGAAGCCAGGGCAGATTATCGAATCGCGTGATGTGACGGCCACGACAAGACAGCATATGACAGTGCCTATCCAGCGGGCGACGTTGCTGAAGTTCCGCTCTACCTCGGCGACCGGCACACCTTCCTTCGGCACCGCGACATTGATCACCCCGGCGGCCTCGTGGAACGGTCCCGGTCCCCGCCCGGTGGAGGTGAACGCGATGCCGATCAATGCTCTCGGCGCGCACTGCACCCCGGGCTACCAGTTGTCGCACAGCATCCTCGATAGAACCAACACCGATCTCATCTGGTTCCTGCCGGCCCTGTATTCGTCCCTGAACCAGGGGCACGCGGTTCTCCTGCCCGACCACGAAGGGCCGCTGATGGCATATGGCGAGCCGAATGTGGCCGGGCACGTGATGCTCGACTCGATTCGCGCTGTTCGTAATGCGATGCCGGAGCTCGGAAACAGTCGCTACGCCGTAGCAGGCTACTCGGGTGGAGCGATCGCCGCCTACGCCACGGCGATGTTGCAGAAGGAATACGCGCCGGACCTGTCCGAGGTTCTGACCGGGGTGGCCACGGGTGGATTGGCCTCCGACTATCGCGATATCGCGCACCGCTTCAACGGCTGGATCGCATCGGGCATCCTGTTGTCGGTGTCGGCGGCGATCGCACGCGAACATCCCGAGATGCTCCAGTACATGAATCATCTCGCGCAGTGGGTGGTGACATCTCCGACGCGAGATATGTGTGGCGATGCCGATGGACCGCTCGGCGTGGTCGGTATCCCGATGGACGCGGCGACGAACATCGGTAACCCGCTCGACAGCCCGCTGGCCCAAAAGCTGTACCGCGAAATGGATCTGACCGATCGGACCTCCGGTGTTCCGTTGTACATCTATCACGGTGCCTGGGATCCCTGGCTTCCGCTCGAGGACGTGCAGCGTATGTACGACGAACAGTGCAGCCGTGGCGTTCCGGCCGTGTTCCGCATTGTGCCCGGTGAACATCTGACCAGTTATGTCACCAGCTATTCCGGAGTCAACGACTGGATCAACGCGCGGCTCCGTGGTGAACCAGCGCCGAACGAATGCCCCAGGTAGCACTGAGTCCCTGTGAGAATGCCGTACCGCGGCGATGTGGGGCCCGGTGTTGATCCGCCTCGACGGGATGAGTGGGACGGCTATGACGGTTTTCAGGCGCGACGACGTTCGCGACCACAAGCGTTACCTCTGGTTCTTGAGCGCACTGGCACCCGCAGGCGCCCTGCTGCCCTCGCAATTGGTGCGCCTCACCGGGCTCGAACTGTTCTGGTGGATCGGCCCGATCGCCGTGCTCGGGGTGATTCCGCTCCTGGACATCGCGATGGGAATCGACAGCAGAAACCCGCGCGACGAGGACTACGAGGCGCTGACCAACGATCGTTATTACCGTTGGTGCGTCTATGCTTTCCTGCCGATCCAGTTCATCGGGCTGGTCATCGCGGGATTCATGTGGTCCAGTCCGGAACTGAAACTCGTCGACAAGCTGGGCTTGGCCGCAACCATGGGGTTCGTTTCCGGTGTCGGTATCAATGCGGGACACGAACTCGGCCATAGAATCGAAAAACTCGAGCGCTGGCTGGCCAAAATCGCGCTGGCGCAATCCTTGTACGGGCACTTCTACGTCGAGCACAACCGCGGTCACCATGTCCGCGCCGCCACACCCGAAGATCCGGCCAGCGCCCGATTCGGTGAGTCACTCTGGAAGTTTCTTCCCCGGAGTATCCTCGGCGGCTTCCGCTCGGCGGTCGGCCTGGAACGTAAACGCCTGGCCCAGCAAGGAAAAAGGTGGCTCAGCCGAGATAACCATCTGCTGCAGGCGTGGGCCGTGAGTGCCGTGCTGTTCGGTGCGTTGATTCTCGTCTACGGGCCCGTGATCATCCCCTTTCTGATATTGCAGGCGATGGTCGGCATCACATTGCTCGAGACGGTGAACTACATCGAGCACTACGGTTTGCTGCGCGAGCGCCGCGCCGACGGCCGTTACACGCGGTGTTCACCGCGCGACAGTTGGAACAGCGATCGCCTGGTGACCAATGTCTTTCTGTTCCACCTGCAACGACACAGCGACCATCACGCGAATCCGGGCCGTCGTTATCAGACGCTGCGCAGCTCCGAAGAGGCGCCGCAACTGCCGTACGGCTACGCGACCATGGTCCTGCTGGCCTTCATCACACCGTTGTGGCGCATGGTGATGGATCGCCGGGTGCTCGCGCACTACGGCGGCGACCCGACGCTCGTGAACAAGGGGCCATAGGCCGGCCGTCGGCTGGGTATCCTGACCGCCGCCCGATTCCGGTCGGCCGAAAGAATATGAACGATATGAATAGCTGAACATTGGCTGGACTCTGTGCTTTGCGTCACATCGGAGTAAGCTGACGAGCGGGTCTTCCATTCGTACCCAGGCGACTTGTCCGCTTCGAGCGACGTCGCAGCGCCCGATTCGGACGGCATGTCAGGCGGCAGACGGACCGGCGAACAGAGCCGTTCAATGGTTATCCACGGTGCATGGCCGGTCATTGCCTGAGCAAATGATTGCAAGGCTCACGGTGAGGACGTCGGCTCCGGAGCATGGTAATCATCGCCGCCGCCAACACCCCACCGGGTGAAAAGTCGAGATGGCGGCTGTCAGCAGACCGTCATGGCCCGGATCGAAGTCTCTCGAAGGTCGGAAAAATGTTCACAGCGAAGAGCAAGATAATGGCAGTGACCATGCTGGCGGTGCCCCTGGGGGTGCTCGTAGCTCCAGCGGCGGCAGCCGGCACGATGCCGGCCACGGTGCCCTCGCCCGTGGCGGCGACATCGCACCAGGCAACCCCGATCGGTGGTGGTGGGTCCCTCCACATCTGCTTCCCCCTGGGCAGTTTCGTGTGGTGCATCTGAAATAGAAGGTTGACAGCCGATGCCCGGCGACCGGCGGGCACCGGATCCAGGGTCCGCGGGTGCAGTTCCTTCGGCAGTTCGGTACTGGCGTAGCCCGATCGAGAGGGCCTGGACTTGAGCGATCTTTCTCGCCGTGAGCTGCTCAGGACGTCGGCGGCCGCCGGCGTCGGAGCAGTCGTTGTTTCGGGCCTCACAGCCGCGGACACTGCGGATTTCGCAGACGCGAGCGCCCCGGGAAATACGACCGCGGGCCACCCGAGTGAGAGCCAGGGATGCCCGCCCGCGACGCTGACCGGTCACATCGTCCGCCCCGGTGACGGATCGTACCCGGACGCGCGACTCGGCTGGGACCAGCTCTTTTCGCACTATCCGCTGGTCATCGTCTTCGCGCAGGAAACCGAGGACGTGGTGAACGCCCTCACGTGGGCGCGGCAGCACGACGTCGCGCTGCGGGTGCGCAGCGGCCGCCACGCCCTCGAGGGCTGGTCGAACGTCGACAACGGCATCGTGATCGATGTCAGCCGGCTGAAGTCGGTCCAGATCGACCCCGGCGCTCGCATCGCAACGGTCGGTGCTGGGCTGAACCAGCTGGAAGCCGTGACGACGCTCGCCGCGCACAACCTTGCGATCACAACCGGAAGCGAGGGCAGCGTAAGCGTGTGCGGTGCGACGCTCGGCGGTGGCCTCGGGCCGCTCAACCGTTGGCTCGGCATGGCCTGCGACAGCCTGATCGCGGCCGAGGTCGTCGTCGCGTCGGGTTCCGACCGCGCCGAGGTGATCAACGTGGACTCGCGGCGCCACTCCGACCTGCTCTGGGCGCTTCGCGGCGCGGGCAACGGCAACTTCGGGATCGTCACACAACTCACCTACAAGGTGTATCCGCTCACGCGGCTCGCCAATGTGCAGGCGACATGGAATGGACTCGGGCACCTGCCCGAGGTCTTCGAGGCATGGCAGCGTACGGTTCCGTCCGCCGACAGCCGTCTCGGATCCGAGCTCGAGATCCACAAGTCCCAGATCCTGCTGTCCGCGTGGCTCGCGGAGGGGGTGGCCGCGCAGATCGGACAGATGCTGGCTCCGATCCTGTCGGTCGGCACGCCCGACGTCACGGTGCGGGTCGGCAACTGGGGCGATATCTTCGCGGGCGCCCAGCTTCCGCTCGCGCAGGAGCCCGCGAACTGGAAATTCTTCTCGCAGTTCGTCGAAGAGCAGTTCCCGAGGGAGGCGATCGATATCATCGGCTCCTTCATGCGAAACGCTCCCACAGAGGAGAGCAACTACTTCGTCGATGCCTTCGGCGGGGCGCTGGAGCGGGAGCCGCGCGGCGGCACCGCGTTCGTGCATCGCGACGCGCTTTTCTACGGCGAGATCGGCGCGGCCTGGGGGACCCGGTCAACCCAACCAGGCGTCAGCCACCCGCTGACCGCGCAGGCCCAGGCCTGGATCGCTGAGTTCAGCCAGGCGCTGCGGCCCTACGTGGACGGCGCCTATGTCAACGTGCCGAACGTCGGAACGCAGGGGTGGGAGACCGCCTATTGGGGCAGGCAGCACTTCGAGCGACTGCGCAGGATCAAGGCGAAGTACGACCCCTGCAACGTCTTCCGGTACGAGCAGAGTATCCCGCCCGCGTCACCCTGATCGACAGTCGGTCATGACTGCCCGCGCGGCTCCGCGAACAGGTCCGTGCCTTCGCCGATATCCCAGCCCGCACCGTCGCCGCCGCAGCCTCTTCGGTACATGTCCGGTCGCATCCCGTTAACACTCAGCTAAGGACCCTACCTCGATAATCCGTCTTTTCCAGGTGATATGGCTACTCTGGAGAGATGCGAGGAGTCGGAACCCGCGGTGGTTCCCGCACTCGGACGCGGGCAGCATCGGCGGTAGCCACAGCGAACCTCATGTCCTGGACGACGGGCGCTTTCTTTTTTGTCGGCGGACTGCTCGCTGCGGCGGTGACCGCACTGACGGGCGACGGGCCGGGCAGTCGCGCCGTCGTGTTCGGGGTCGCGCTGGTCGCGATTCTCACCGGCATCCTGGTGTATTTGATGGGCGAACGGATGCCGGTGCGCGCGCACCCGATTCTGGTCTCGCTCGGGACCGTGTTGATCACCATCGCCATTCATTGGCTCCCCGGCATCACCGCCGCGGTCACGCTGTCGTCGTTGTACGTCTTCGTCGCCTGCGACGCCGCGTTCTTCTTCAGCACGCAGATCACCGGACTGGAGATCGCGTTCGCCGCGGTGTGCTGCATGGTGGCGTTGGGCACTCGCGAACAACTGCAATGGTGGATCGGGGTGATCCCGGCCGGGGTGACCGTGATGGTCGGGGTGGTGGTCGCGATTCTGGCCCGGGTGGCCGCGGAAGCCGACATCGATGTGCTCACCGGCCTGCTCAACCGGCGCGGCTTCGACCGGTTGCTGAACGCCGAGATCGCCAAGGCCGGTCGGCTCGGCCAACGCCCCGCGCTGGTGTTGGCCGACCTGGACTGCTTCGAGACGGTCAAGGGCCACCTCGATCAGCCGACGTGCGATGCGGTGTTGCAGCAGGTCGCCGACACCTGGGGCAATCTGTTGGAACCGGAACAGACGTTGGCCCGGCTCGGTGGCGATCTGTTCGCGGTGCTGCTCCCGGACACAACCGAACGGACCGCGGTCGGGCTGACCGACCGGATGCGCGCGGTGACAACCACCGGCTGCTGTGCGGGCGTCACGTCATGGCAACCGGGTGAACCGGCGTCGATGCTGGTCAGCCGGGCCGATGTAGGCCGGTATCGGGCCAAGCAGGCAGGTCACAACCTGACCAGGCTGGAATCCGGGCAGCGCATCGCCCTGGCCAGGGAACTGCGCCGGGCGATCGCGGAAGACGACCTGGAAGTCCGGTACCAGCCGATCGTCAGCCTGGACTCGGGGGGCAAGGTGGTCGGCGTGGAGGCGCTGCTGCGCTGGTCCTCCGCCATCGAGCCCGGCCTCAGCCCGAACGGGGTGATCCGCGCCGCGGAGGAGTACAACCTGATCGCCGACCTGGACCGGGTGGTGTTGCGCCGGGCCTGTGTGGACGCGGCCCGGCTGCAGCGAGCCGTCGCCGATCTCGACCTCACGCTGAACGTCAACGTCAGCGGTCTCGAGCTGGCCGACAACGATTACGCCAATCGGGTGCTGAGCCTTCTGCGCAGCACCGGCTGGCACCCCGGCCAGCTCGTGCTCGAGGTTACCGAGACCCAGTTGGAGGCCGAGTCACAGAATGCGATCGACAACCTGAACGCTTTGCGGGACACCGGCGTATGCATCGCCATCGACGACTTCGGCGCTGGTTACTCGTCGTTGAGCAGGCTGGCGGCCATTCCATCGGACATCCTCAAGGTCGACCGGTCCTTCGTCGCGGCGATCACCGCGGACTCACCCGCGCCGCCGCTGCTCGGGGTGATCAAGGCGCTGAGCAAGGCGCTCGACATGGAGGTCATCGCCGAAGGGGTGGAGAACGCGCACCAAGCGGCAGTGCTCAGCGATCTCGGCTTCTCGCTGGTGCAGGGCTACTACTTCAGCGGCCCCCAGACCGCGCAGGCGATTCTCGACATACTCCTCGAGCAGCGCGACGTGGCCGCGCAGGACAAGCGTTGATCGTCCACGTCTGGATCGGCCACCCGACGGCACAGCTCCGAGACTTACCCGCGCTTCGGCACAGCCTGGCGCCAACGGCCTCGGCGTCATTGTGCGCTTTTCACGCGCGGGTAGCGTCGTATGCGGCGAGGAGACGGTCCGCGGTGTCCTCGACGGTGGGCATCGCGGCGATCTCGGCGGCCACCGCCTGCGCCGAGCGCGTCAGGCTCGCGTCCGTGATCAGTGTATTGAGATGTGCCGCAGTGATTTTGGATGCGGGGACGGATAGGCCCGCACCGCGGGACTCGACCGACTCCGCGTTCCAGCGGCGGTCCCCCGGGGCGGGTGTGGCAAGTTGCGGGATTCCCGCGCACAGAGCGGCCAGCACCGAGCCGGCGCCGCCGTGATCCACCATCGCGGTGCAGGTGGGCAGGACATGGTGCAACGCGATCCATCCGACCGTGTGGACGTTGCGAGGTAGGCGTCGTGATGAGCGCGCGATTGCGCGGTTCGGGCGGACGATGACGATGTCCGCGTCCACCTGCGGGGCCGCGCGAAGCACCGAGCGCAGCATGGCGTCGGGCCCGTCGCCGAGCATGGTGCTGCGAGTCACGACGATGCGTGGTCGCACCGGCGGGTCGCGAAATATCGGCGGGACCGGCGCGCCCGATGGCGCGTACGGGGTGTATTGCAGGGGCCAACCGGGCACCGACGCGATACTCGGCGGCGCGACCGACAGGGTCGCCGCAGCGGCGGGCTCGTCACGACCGCACAGCAGCCGTAGCAGCTCGCGGCGGATCAGCGTGCCGTTGTCGAGGGCGATGTTGTGCAACACGGCCGGGACACCGATCCGGGCCGCCGCGATCGCCGCTGCCGCGGCGAAGGGTTCGTGGACGACGAGATCTGGCTGAAACCGTTCGGCGGTCCTGGTGAGCGGGGCGATCATCGGTTTGTTGGTCACCGCGAAGACATGGGCGCCGCCGCGGGGGTCGGCCCTGCCGGCCACCGATCGGGCGGCCAGGACGGGATGCGGGCCCAGCCCCCGCACCACCGCCCGCACATTCCCGATGCTGGGCGCGATGTCGACGGCATCGATGTCGCCCGTGACCGCGGCGACTGCTGCTCCGCCGCTGGCCACCAGCACCTCGTGCCCGCGATCGCGGAGGCATCGTGCCAGCGGCAGCATCGGGAACAGATGCCCGATCAACGGTGTCGCGGCGAACAGGACCCTCATAACGCTATTCGATCCACAACACCACTCACTATTCGTCCAGCCGGTCCGGCAGTGGCAATACCCGCGCTCGGCGCGATCACACGGGCGCAAGCCACGTCGAGCGAGAGTCGGGCCGGACCTCGCCGCCGCCGGGCTCCCACTCTGACGGTCGCATGGCTGAACCAGTTGCTGCCCAACGATACCGGCCCGCCTCGGGACGGGGAGGGCCGGGAATCGCTCCACGGCATCGCACACTCGATCGGTCGGCAGGGGCGGGTTCTATCGCGAGTGCTGACGCGGCGCTGATCCTGGATGTCAGTGTGTTCAGTGAATTCGACGGGTTCCGGAAAAATATCACTCGATGTCTCGGTCGTTGATATCGGCAGAATGTGGATCTGCACCATGATCCGCGCGTCAGCTTTCTCGACGCGGTGCGGGAAATCGTATTGTTTCGGCTGCGCAGGGCCGGGTATGGCGTAGTCAATGCCCCTGGATGTCGGCGCTTCAATCGAAAGGGATATGTGGTGAGTGCTATCGATAAGGCGAAGAACAAGGTCGACGAATTGGCCGGTAAGGCGAAAGAGAAATTGGGCGAGGCCACCGGCGATCGTGGCACGCGGAATGAAGGCAAAGTCGATCAGGTGAAATCGAACCTCGAGGCTGCCGGTGAAAAGGTGAAGGACGCGTTCGATAACTGAGCCGCTGTCGAAAACGGTCGGCCACCCCGCGCGGGGTGGCCGACCGTTTTCGACAGCGTCAACACAGCGAACAGCGGCTGTCGATCCGTCCGGCGGGGCCGATCGCTGTGACATCGGGAGAGGTGCGGACCTCGGTGGCTTCGGGGCCGCGCTTGGTGTCGACGGCGGTGAACGCCACCGATTGCCCCCCGACGAGGGTCTTGTAGCCGGGAGCATCGATGACCTGGAAATCGACGAACACCGGATCTCCACCATCGGAGGAATTGAGGAAGCCGAAGCCCTTCTCGGCGTCGAACCAGGAGACGAGCCCCTGCCGCCAGGTGGTCGACAGGGTATGCGGGTCGGGCCAGTGCGCCGGCTTCTGCTCGGTCGATGCCAACGCACCCGACGCGCTGTGGCAAACCCCGGAGACACCCGTGGCGGGCATACTCATCATCTCCCTCATCAAACGAAACCATGCCTTACGGGAAGACCCATTTATCCGGGTTTCAAACCGGAGCGGAGTTCATCGCTATCGCGTGGTTGTTTCACTTGACGCATAAATGCGATGGCAACCGGCGAAGAAGTAGGGAAATGCCCCCGAGTCGGCTTCAGCTGATTCCTGCCGTCGGATGGGAGGAATCGATCTTGCGGAAGAGACAGTCTCGGCCAGCGGCCAGGAGTCGCCCAGCCCGGGGAAAGTCCTCAATCGGGTTGCGAGGATGTCCAGGGCCGGAGACAGGGAGATGACCGGGACGTTGCGCGCGTCGAGAATGTCTGCGGTCCAGGTGATGAAGCCCCGGAACAGGTCGTCGTCGTCGACGTAGAGAGCCGTGGCCAGAAATTCGACGATGTGTGCGATGTCCTCGACCGTTCGTTCGCGCTGCGCTTCGTCGTAGGCTCGCATCGGCGGGAACCGGTCTTCCAGTTCCAGCACAGTGGTTTCGACCAGCTGTGCTGCCGTGCGGGTGACCATGGTGTACTCCTGATCAGCCAGATGCGGGAGGTCGTCCACTGGTTTGCCCTGCGGATAGCGGCGAGCGCGCTGCAGCCCTCGGCCGAGGAGTTCGGCGGCGGCTGTCGCGTCCGGCGCCCACGCGTCGGCGCCCAGCAGTCGCGCGTAGCGACCGTCCGGGCCGAAGGCGGCGCCGCCTGCCAGAACGGGGACGCCGGTCGCCTGACACGCGGTAATCGCGGCGTGCGCGGTCGGAAGCCGGGTGGAGAGCGAGGAAGACAGTGCCACCGCGTCGGAGTTGTGCTGATGCAGATGCGCGACGAGGTGCTGAGTGGGCATTTGGGCGCCGAGAAAATCGACGCGCCAGCCTCGCAGGCGCAGCACTTCGGCCAACAATCGCGCGGGCAGCGCATGCCATTCGCCGTCCACGCAGGCCACGGTCACCCGGCCGGCGGTCATGGTGGGCTTCGCGGCGGGGTGCCGCGCCAGTGCGGCTATCACGCGATCGTTGATCGCGGTGGCAGCGTGCTCTCGGGCCACGGTGATCCGGTTGGCCGCCCATTCCGTGCCGACCCGGCGCTGGACGGGCGCGATCACCTCCAGTAGCACCACTTCCGGACTCAGACCCGTCTCCACCGCGCCGAGAACGATCGCGGTGGCGTCATGCTCGTCACGGTCGGTGACAGCGCGCCAGAGTTCTTCGCTGAGGCGATGCGGGTCCGCCGCGGTCCTGATCCTGTCTTCGGTCATACGATGCGCCCTCCTGCGCCGGGCTGGTCGATAGCGGTCGGATGGCGCGGAGCCGTGATGGCAACGACGGCGATGTCGTCGTGCTGATGTGCACCGACCCACTGCGAGGTGAGCATCTGAATGTGTTCGACGACCGCTTCGGCCGGCATACCCGCGCAGTCGCTCAACGCGGCACGGAGCCGCTGTTCGCCGAACATCCGGTCCCCGAGCGGGCCGCCGCGGGCCTCGGTGACCCCGTCGGTGTAGAGCAGGCAGGTTTCGCCGGGTGCCAGCGAAGTCTGGAAGGTGCTCGCGGTGACGCGGGGGAGGGCGCCGACCAGTTGGCCGCGGGTGTCGGCCGTCTGCACCGTGCCGTCGGCGCGCACGATCATCGGCGGAAGATGCCCTCCGGAGGTCAGTCGCAGCGTCACCCGGTCCTCGCGACGGGCCACCGATGCCAGCAGCACGGTGGCGTACCGGTCGTGATGCGACGACAGCAGCGCGCTGTTGAGCAGGTTCAATATCCGCAGGTGGTCGCCTGCCAGCGGCACCAGCGCGTGCAGCGTATTGCGGATCTTGCCGGTCAGCACCGCTGCCTCCAGCCCCTTGCCGCATACGTCGCCGAGCACGACCAGGGTCTCCGCGTCCGGTGTGGCGCCCGGATGGATGTCGTAGAAGTCGCCGCCGATGACTTCGTGGTCGGCCGATGCCCGGTAGCCCCCGGCCAATTCCACACCGTGCACCCGCTGCAGCCGCGGCGGCAGCAGTTCGCGCATCAATATGCCGGTAATACTCGCTTGTTCGGCGTAGAGCCTGGCTGCGGACAGTGCGCCGCCGGCGCGAGCGGCGAACAGTTGGGCGAAGACCTCGTCGCGTTCACTGAAGACCTGCTGACCGGTTCGCCGCAGCAGTACCAGGGCTCCGGCCGGCACCCCGTGCCCGGGCAACGGCGTGATCACGACCGAGCCCACCGGACCGGAGAAGTCGGCGGGAATGAGCCACTGCGGCACCGTTGCCGGATCGATCCAGCGTGAGGGCACGGGTGGAAAGCCGCGTAGGGCTTCGCTGACCCCTGCCACGTCCTCGGGGTCTTCCTCGACGAGCTGATGACGGACCAGGCTCGAGGTTTCGCACGAGGTCATCGGCAGGCGATAGCCGACGGCGGGCGCTACGACCACCGCTGCGTCCGCGAGGTGACGTGCGGCCATGCGCACCGTCGATTCCATACAGCGTTCGACGTTCAACGAGGCGAGCAGGATGTCGGATGCCTCGGCGAGGAACGCGGTCCGCTCCTGCTCGTCGGCCAGTGCCGTGCGGGTCCGGTGCAGCAGTCGCGTCAGGCCCTCGATGGTGTCCTGGTCACGACTCGGGTCCGCGACGTCGAGCGAATCGTCCACGCAGTGCTCTCCTCCGAAGATTGTGGGGCGGTCGTGCCGGAAGGGCCGGCACGGCACGTTCTCGGTCACGGGGCGGGCAGGGGAACGACGAATTCGACCGTCGTACCGGAAGCTCCGGGTAGGACGCGTGTGTCGGGAATCAGGGCACGCATCAGGGGCAGGCCGCGTCCGCGGTCGATCCGCGGGTCTCGGCGGGGAATGCGCCAGGTACCGGCATCGGAGACGGTGATGCGCAACGACTCACCCCCGGTCGCGTGCAGGTGGATGATCGCACCATCGCAGCGATGCCCGTGTTCGATCGAATTCGAGCAAGCCTCGTTCACCGCCAGCAGGACATCGTCGAGTTGCCGGGAGTCCGGCACGATCTGAGCCAGCCACGACCGGAGTAGGCCGCGAACGCGACCGAGTTCCGCTGTGTGCGCCCGGAATTCGATATGGAGTGGGGCCGCGGTGCAGCCGGAACCTGCCATCGACTCCGTCCGTTTCCCTGCGGTCCGTCCGCTACTCGTCGTCACGGCGTCCACCGATCACCGGCGATGGCCCGGCGAGCGCATCGTCGACGGTCCCGAACATCCGGATCACCTCGGTCAGTCCGGTCAGCTCGATCAGCCGCCGCACCACCTCGGACCCCACCACGCGCAGTTCTCGGTCGCGCACCACGCGCAGGAGAACGTTCAACCCCGACGAATCGAAGAAACCCACCCGCGACAGGTCGACGACGAGCCGGCGCGGCCGGGTGGCGAGCGCGTGGTCGATGGCTTCCTCCAGGCGAGGTGCAGTGTGCATATCGACCTCGCCGATCGTGGCCACGATGGCGGTCGCGCCGACCGAGACCACGTCGATCGTGAAACCGCGCCGTTGATCTTCGTAGCGCACTGATGACCTTTCTGCCAGTTCCGAAATCCCGCGCGCCGGTAATACCCAGCGAATACGGATCGCCGGGTCGATGGGGAAGAGTTGTCCTTCGACATCGACGGCCACCGGCAAAAAAGCACGGCTTCGGGCCCGGAGTGACCGAGCGGCTCGGAGAGGCTGTGTTGCTCAACCTACTGCGGAGTATCCGAGTTCAACCCGGCCGAGGAGGCCGTCACCATCTGGCGTCGGCCGGCCATCGCCAACCCGCCGCGCGAATCCCACCCCCGAACGGAGCCCGTCATGGCTGTCGCGGCCGCGGCGCGGGAGATTCACCTCCGGTAGAACAGTGGCCCCGCGATCGCAACTGCCGCGTCTACGGTGTCCTCGGGCGTCACAGCTCCCGGAGACCGGACGGGCTCGGTTCTCCGTGCACAGGCCGTCGAGCCGGTCGGCGAGCGCGCGCACCAGACAACACGATCCCACCCCATATCCCCACCATTGGTAGTGATATGGCTCATGAAAGATGGTGTGCCACATCTCCGTCTCGCGGATTTCCTGGCGCAATTTCGCGACCACCTCACCGAACAGGAACACGTTCCTTTCCATGCGTGAAGAACGGGTTGTTCATGGGTTTTACTCGAGTCGTGTCCTGCGATTTCGAAAAGTCCGCACAACGGACCATTTGTGACAAACTCCGCAAGAAAAGGAATACATCCGAGGAAAATATCGACGATGATGCCGAGGTATCGCCGCGGCGACACCTGGAAGCGCAGCGGGTGCGAGGGTGGCGCGCGGTGAGCGAGGTCGTTTCGGCGGCGGGAATATTGGTACTGGCGACAGGATTGGCTGCGGCGGCGCCACCGACCTCCGGTCCGGACATGGGTTCCTCCAGCGGGTACCAGGCCCCCGCCGAAAGCAGCGCTACCCTTCCCACCCGGCCGGCCATCACCCGGATCGAGCCGATCACCGACCGGTGGCTGCGGGTGTTCGTGCAGTCACCGGCGATGCACCGGGTGGTTCAGGTGCAAGTGTTGCTGCCTGCCGACCGCAGTCGGCCGCGGCCGAGTCTGTACCTGCTGGATGGGCGCGGTGCCCCGGAGAACGAAAGCAGCTGGACCGAGCACGGGCATGCGGTGCAGTTCTTCGCCGACAAGAACGTCAACGTCGTGCTGACCACCGGGGGACCGGCCAACCTCTACACCGACTGGCAGCGCCGCGACCTGGTACTGGGCACCAACAAATGGGAAACATTCCTCACCCGCGAATTACCGCCGCTGATCGACGCACGCTTCGAGGGCAACGGCCGCCAGGCTATCGAGGGGGTGTCGATGGGTGGGGAGGCGGCGATGATGCTGACGGTACGCAACCCGGGCCTGTATCGGGCAGTGGCCGCGCACAGCGGCTGCTACAGCACCGCTCCAGGTCCTGGTCAGGACCAGGCTCGCGCGATCGTGGAAACCTATCACGGCAACCCGGACAATATGTTCGGCTCGCGCGATGATCCCGACTGGCTCGCCCATGACGTCATGACCCACGCGACCGCTCTGCGTGGCACTGCGGTTTACCTGTCTTCGGGTAGCGGGATCCCCGGCGAGCACGATGTGCCAGGGCAGGCCGACCTGCCCGACGACATCACCGTCGGCGGCCCTCTCGAGGCCGGTGCCTACGCCTGCGCCACCGCCCTCGCTCAGCGGCTCGCGCAACTGAAGATCCCCGCGACGGTGAATCTGCGCCCCACCGGCACCCACTCCTGGCCCTATTGGACCGACGAAATGGCCCGGTCCTGGCCACTGATCGCCCACGCACTCGACACCGGTCACTGAACCACGACCGTCCGGGGTACGGCACGCACCAGGCTGATACTCCCGAACGAACTCGATCAGCTGTGCCGCATCGACCAAGGATCACCCGACCGGAGTCGCGCGAGCGGGGCCCCGGTTGGCGGCGGCGGTAACGGGTCCGGAACAGCGTCGGATCAGGGTAATGAACCCGACTTTCTTGACATGTGTCCAGTGACTTCCAAGGGTTCATCCTGACATTTGAAAGCCGGGGTAGCGATACGGGCCGGCCATGCCGACTGTGCACAGCATGCCGACGGCATTGTCTTGCTCAGCAGGTGCCGTTCTGCACCGGGAAGTGGATGACGACCGCGCCACCGGTGGCGTAGTTGGCGACATCGGCAGCCACCTGCCGGCCCTGCGGAGACGCCCTCGCCGCCGTCATTGCCGCAGCGTCAGCGAACTCGGCCTCGAAGACCGCGAAGTACGGCGTCTGTCCCTGCGTCGCTGCCACCTCGAAGCTGTAGCGCCACGCGAGCAGGCCGGGCATGCGCGTGACCAGCGGGAGGTGGTTGCTCACGTAGTAGTCGCGGAAGTGGTCGGGATCGGCGGGCTCGGGATACAGGACCATCAGCTTGTGCACAACAACAACCTCCGTTCAGCGGCGAGCGACCACAACACCCCGGAGATCTCGGGCCGTCGCCATACCGGCACCACCTTAAAAGCACACGAGCAGGAGCACGAGCGAATATCCGCTCATGCCGCATATCGGTTGTTCGGCAGCCTGAAAGACGTTGCATAGCAGCTCATCTCGCGCCGCTGCGATGATGGGGAGAGTTCCTCACGGGTCGGCGATGAGGGTGCCCATGGCTCCGCGCTCGGCGTCGGCGAGCCGGTGTGTGGTGAAGGTGTACGTGCCCGGTTGGGGGAGTGTGAATTCCACGAAGCCACCGGCGCCGGGCTGCAGATCCAGTTCCTGCGCGGCGCCATCGGCGGGGTTTCCGGGTTGCAGAAGATACGCGCCCTCTTTGAAGACGGTGTCGAACTGGGCGCCGACCACGTGGAAGGCGGTGGGCTCGTTGGGGCCGGCGTCGAGTATCCATAGGCGGATGCGCTGTCCGGCGGGTACGTGAATCGGCGCGTGGCGGTACTGGTCGGCGTAGCCGTTGAACAGCACCAGGTTCGGGTTCGCGGCCAGCAGTTGCGTCAGTGCCGGCACACCGCCGTTCGGGCCGAGATAGAACTCGGACTGCACGAATACCTTCGAGGTGCTGACCGGGGCCAGGCCGGGCGGATCGATTACTACTGCGCCGTACATTCCCATCGCCACGTGCTGGATCATGGGCGCGGTTTCGCAGTGGTAGAGCCAGATTCCGGAATGTTCGGCCCGGAACGAGTAGGTCAGTTCACCACCTGGCGGGATCGATCGCATGGCGATTCCGGGGTCGACCTGGCTGGCGTGAAAGTCGATGGAATGCGGCATCGTGCCGCCGTTGATCAGGTGCACGGTGAACAGGTCACCGACTCGGCCGTGCATCATCGGGCCGGGCACGGTGCCGTTGTATGTCCACACTTGTTGGCGCACACCGGGAGCGACGTCGATGGTGGTCTGTTCGGCTCGGAGCGCGACCTCGTGTTCGGTGCCGCCGGGCGCGGGGCGCAGCGCCGGGTCGTAGGGCCGCCAGGCCGGAGGGGGAGTCGCCGCGCCGAGACCGGCCATGGCCGGATCCGGTTGTCCGGACCTCGGCTCGGCGAAGGTGGTGTGGATGGCGAGCAGCATTCCGGCTTCGCGGTGTCCGGGCACTGTGCACCAGGCCTGCTCGTCGTGGGTGACGACGCCGAGGTCGACGGTCTGGACGCCGCCGGGGGCGAGCATGCCGGTGCCGTGTTCGCCGTCGAGTTCGAGGTCATGGCTCATCATGCCGGTGTTGTGCACGGTGAGAATCAGGTCCGTGCCGGGAGTGACGGTGAGAGTGGCTGGGGTGACGGCGAATTCATCGACGGTGATCGGCACCGGTACGCCGGAGGTCACCGTCACCGCGGCGGGTGCGGCCGAATGGCGATGATTCGGCCAGGTGCCGGAACCCACCATGCCCAGCACCACCAGCACCGTCACCACGCACCCGACGGCCAGAATTTCATGGACGTCCGGTCGCCGCACCGGAAGAGTCGTGGACTGGCCGGTGGCGGTGGCGGCGGGCCGGAGCAGTGCTGCCAGGGCCGCGGCCACCAGGACCGGGAACGATCCGAAGCCGGTCAGCACCAGCGCCCAGGCCACGACACGCAATCCGCCGGCGATCGGCAGGGCGAGCAGCAGGGTTCCCAGATTGCCCAGCACGGTTCGGGGCAGCCACGCATAGGTCAGCACCGCGCTGAGTCGGCGGTTGCCGAGCGGGCCGCCGCCGACGGTCACCGGGATGAGGAACGTGAGGGCGCCGGTCAGAATCTGGGCGAGGACCCCGATGCCGATCACCGGTACCAGCAGGCGGCCGAGCACTTCGTCGGCGGTGCCGCTGCCTCGGGTGAGACCGACGACATCGATGGTCAGGGCCGCGAGCAGCCAGCCATAGCCGGCGAGCAACGCCACCGGGGCGGCCGAGCGGGGAGGTTTGACACGCATTTCCTGGGCTGCGGGCAACAGCGCGTACGCCGCGCCACCGGTGTAGCCCGCCATGCCGGCGGCCGCCATCCAGTGCCATTGCGCTGCGCGACCAGTGAGCAATGTGCCTGCCGCGGCGAGAGCCAGACCGGCGACCATGATCACCAGAACCCGTCTGGCTGTGTCCGGCGCTGTGGCCGTCATGCGAGTGCGCAGCACCGCCGGCCACAGCATGAACAGGGTGCCGACCACGGTCAGGCCCAGCCAGCCCAGCAAATTCAGATGCGCGTGTGTCAGTCGCAGGGCTTGTTCCCAGCCGGGTGCGCGTACCGCTCCACCACCGAGTAGCCCGCCCAGGGTGCCGCCGACGATCAGGCACGTACCGGCGGCGACATAGTACCGGACCACCACGCGCAACTGCCCGGACAGTTTCGCGGCCGCCGCCATGCGGATCAGGCTGACCGTGTGCGCGAGCACGACCGCGACGATCAGTCCCGCCCCGGTTGCCGCGAGCCACGGCAACCGGATCGACATACCGGTAAGGACCGCGATCGCACCGGTATTGAACACGGTCAGCCGAAGGTTCGCCGGGCGCTCCGATGCCGGCCTGGCATGCAGCAGCGCCTGTGCGAAATGCCTGCTGTACACGAGCACCGCGTTGCTGGCCGCACCGAGCACCAGCAGATGCAGCGCCAGCCATTCCGGCAGCGACACCAGCCGATGAGCCACCACCACCGCGGCGGCTACCAGCAGATACCCTGCGATCAAGCTCGCGGCCACGAGGTGGCGACGGCGCCGTGAGGAGCCGGTCTCGTTCAGCGGCGAACGCCGGTAACTCGGCTGCGGGGACGGTTCGAGGTCGGTCAAGCTGTTCAACCACCTAGCTTTTTCACTACTGTTCCAGTGGAAACCAGATCAAGGTATGGCGTGGTGATCGGATCCGGCAGGGACGAAAGTCCCCGGCCCGCTGGACTGCCGGAAGGAGTGATCAACGATCATGCTCGGGGTGTCATGGGACACGATTCGCTTGTTCCTGCATGTGCTGGCGGCCACGATCTGGGTGGGCGGGCAGCTGACGCTGGCCGCACTGGTTCCCGCACTGCGCGGGTTCGACGCTCCGGTTGTCGCCACCGCGGCCCGCCGGTTCAATCAGGTGGCCTGGCCGGCGTTCGCGGTGCTGATCGCGACCGGCGTATGGAATATCGCCGCGCAGGCGGACGAGGACACCGGCAGCTATCGCAGCACACTGATCGTCAAGCTCGCGGTGGTCGCGGTGTCCGGGATCAGCGCGTTCCTGCATGCTCGCTCCCGCAGCACCGCCGGTCTGGCGGTGTTCGGCGCGCTCACCGGCATCAGCGCGCTCGCTGCCTTGTTTCTCGGTGTGCTGCTGGCCGGTTGAGAAACATTGCGCACTCGATGACACTTCGGACCTATCCGGAGGTGAAGAAGCTCTCGGAATGGATCTGCTCGCGCGGCACGCCCGCGGCGGTCAACGCCGCGAACGCCGCGTCGACCATCGGCGGCGGCCCACACACGTAGACATCAGGCATCTCGTCGAGCAGCGCGACCTCGGCCGCCGCGACGTCCACGGGATTCCCGGTAGCACCTGTCCACTCCGGATCCGGTTGCCAGACCACGGTATCGGCCCGGAACCCGGGCAGCGCGCCGGTGAGATCGGTCAGCGCGTCTTGCGCGTAGACCTCGCAGCGGCGGGTGAGTCCGAAGAACAGCCGGGCGGGCTGCAGATCGCCCCATTCCGCCATCCGCCGCAACATGGACAGCAACGGTGACAGTCCGGTTCCACCCGCGATGAACCAGCGGGGCCGTAAGCCGTTCTCCGCCAGCGTAAACGCACCCTGCGGGCCCGACACCGTGAGCACGTCGCCGACGTCGGCCCGCGCTGTCAGATACTCCGACATCACGCCGCCGGGTAGTAACCGGACGTAGAACTCCAGTTCCCCGTCCCAGTTGGACACGTTGGCCAGGGAGTAGGCGCGCCGGGCATCGGTTCCCGGCACCGTGATCCGGACGAACTGGCCCGCCTCGAAGTCGGCTGACCCCGGCCCGCCCGCTTCATCGAGCACCGTGAGCTTCAGGTGCATCACCGCGTCGGCCACCCGCTCCAGTCCGGTGATCCGTGCCTGATGCCTGGCCGGTGGTGCGGCGACGATGTAGTCGCGGTCGTAGGGCAGCTCGATTCGGCAATTACCTCGGGGGGTGCTGCAGCACAGCAGGATCCCGCCCTCGCTCTCGGGCACCGCGATATTGCCGGGGTCGTGCTTGCCCATCTCCACCTGCCCGGCGGCGATCACGCCCGAACACGAGCCGCAGGCGCCGCTCTGGCAGGACGACTTCAATACCACCCCCGCCTGTTCGGCGGCCTCCAGCAGCGTGGTCCCCGAATCACAGGGGATTGCCAGCTCCTCGCCGTCCCTGGTCACCAGAACGACTTCGTAGCACGATAGTTCGGTGTCGGTGGTCGACGCGACGGTCTCGGTCATCACGCACCGGCCATCGCGTCGGCCAGGTCTCGAGCGGGATCGTCGATGGTCTTGATCGCGAACTTGTCGACCAGGATGTCGACAGCAGCCGGGGTGAGGAAGGCCGGCAGTGTCGGGCCGAGCCGAATATTGCGAATTCCCAGCGACAGCAGGGTCAGCAGCACCGCGGCGGCTTTCTGCTCGAACCACGAGACGAACAGGCTGAGCGGCAGATCGTTGACCCCGCAGTCGAAGGCGTTTGCCAGCGCCAGCGCGATCTGAACGGCTGAATAGGCATCGTTGCACTGGCCCACATCGAGCAATCGCGGAATCCCTCCTATCTCACCGAATTCGTGGGTGTTGAACCGATATTTGTTGCAGCCCAACGTCAGCAGCACGGTGTCCTCGGGCGCCTGGTCGGCGACCTCGATGTAGTAGTTGCGTCCGGGCGCGGCACCGTCGCAGCCGCCGATCAGCAGGAAGCGTTTGATCGCACCATCTTTGACCGCCTCGATCACGGTATCGGCGACCGACAGGACTGCCTCGCGCGCGAATCCGGTGGTGACGGTTTCCGCCGGTATCTCGGTGGTGAATCCGGGCAATGCCTGCGCGGCCTTGATGACCGACGACAGATCTGAGGAGTCGAGGTGCCGGATGCCCGGCCAACCGACCGGACCGAGCGTGAAGATCCGGTTGCGGTAGGCCGGCTGAGGTTCGATCAGGCAGTTGGAAGTCATCACGATGGGGCCGGGGAAGGCCGTGAAGTCGCGCTGCTGATCCTGCCAGGCCCCACCATAATTGCCGGCCAGATGCGGGTAGGCGTGCAGAGCGGGATAGCCATGTGCGGGCAGCATTTCACCATGGGTGTAGACGTTGATCCCGGTGCCCGCGGTGGCCTCCAGAATCTTCTTCAGATCGTGCATGTCGTGTCCGGACACCAGGATGGCCTTGCCGACGACCGGGGTGACCCGCACCTGGGTGGGGGTTGGTGTGCCGAAGCTGCCCGTGTTGGCGGCATCGAGCATCTCCATCACCTTGTAGTTGACCGAACCCAACTCGAGCGCGTGCGCCAGCAGCGCGTCGGCATCCGCGGGTGCGCCGGCCAGGAAGGCAAGCGCGGACTCGATACCGGCGTCGGTCTCGTCGGTGCGATAGCCGAGGTAGTGGGCGTGGTGCGCATAAGCGCACACACCTTTGAGGCCGTACAGATTCAGATTGCGTAAGCCGACCACATCCGCACCGAGGGTGTCCAGATCGGCGTCCACGCCTACGGCCGCCGCTTGGGCGACCACCTCGGCGATCGTCGTCGCGGGAATGAATTGGGCTGGGCCGGTGAGAGTTTCGGGCTCTACACCGGCGGCGCGCGCGGCGCTCTCATAGGCCGCCTTCGCCTCGTCGCGCATGTCGACGGCGGCGGCGATCAACGCCATGAACCGGGTGGCATTGAAATTGACGTTGGTCAGCGTCGTGAACAGGTCGAAACTGGCGTGCGCGGCGAACCGGGGGTCGGGCGCGCCGAACCGGCGAGCCTGGCTCGCGTACTGCCCGATACCGAGGTTGACGTGGATCAGCACATCCTGCAGCGCGGCGGTGGTGGCGCCTTTGCCGCAGTTGCCCCTCGTGCTCGCGCAACCGAAGGTCAGCAGGTTCGGACGGGTCGACGATTCGGTGCGATCGGTCTGTTCGCATTGGTAACAGAACATTTGGGGAATCCTCCGGCGGCGTTGGGCGGCTGATGGATCCCACGCTACGAACCGTCGGTCACGGTGGGTTTGACCTAAGTCAAGCGGCGGGCCAGAAAGTCCACATGGGCGGCATCCAACGAGTCGAATATGGGGGCAGAGGCAATGGCCTGCCGCAACTCGGCAGACTCCGAACCCGGATTCCGCATCATCTACTCAGTGTGCGCGACCCGGCCCGGCGCGCAGCGAGCGGCTCGACCCAGGATCCGCCCGTCGGGTCGGCCAGGTCTCTGCCGCCGAAAGTTCCGGATCAAGTGCCCGCGTACTGATCGGATAACGCAAAGCCCAAGCCCTCTTGCCTGCGAATTTTCGATCTGGTGGACCTTGGGGGAGCTTACTATAACCTGAAATCGCAGGTAGAAGCCCTGGAAGCGATGCGGCGGAAGCTTCCTGACCCCACCGCACGCGGGCCACTGTTGGCCGATCGACCCAAACCTGGCCGGGCCCGCCAACTGGGCGCCGATCAGGTCCAGGAACTTATCGCCGGGTATAAGGCGGGGGAGACGGTGTATCAGTTGGGTACGCGGTTCGGTATCGAGCGGCGAGAGGAGATCTGCGCCAAAATCGTGGTGGAACGCGCATACACGATCCACCCCCTTCCCGCTCGGGCAGCGCCCTGGTGGCACCACTGGCACCCTCACCTTGCTCCTCCGCAGCACTGGGCTGCTGAAGCAGGCGACGGGTAGTTGAAACGGGCGCGGTGGATGTGCGCGTGGATCTCACTGCACCTTCAGGTTCGGTATCGCGGTGGTCAGATCCCGTTGGAGTCGGCGAGTTTCATGCCGGTGACGAGGTCGGGTTCGATCGCGATCAACGCATCGTTGATAAGCGCCGACCGACCGGACTTCTCTCCCCGGGCGCTGAGGAAAGCCGATGCGGCATCAAGTGACTTACCTTACCCTGGAATGGTTCTCAGCTCTGCCATGGTAGGTACCGTGCCACCTGCGCCCCTTGCCGGTCTCCCGCAAGACCGACCGGATACTCGGCGCTGGAGGTATGGGGGCGGCGCACCCGGCAGGCATCGCCGAGCGCTCTGGACGGTGGCGCTGGAGGTCGTTCATGAGGGATACGGGGCAGGCTGCAATGTGTGAACAACGGAACCGGCTCGAACACGCTGCCGCTGAAGGCGACACCGACGCGATGACCGACCTTGCGTTCCTGCTGAACGAGCGGGGCGAGGCGGCCGAAGCCGAGATCTGGTTCCGGCGTGCCGCCGACAAGGGCAACCTCATCGCGATGAACAGACTCGGCCTCCTGCTGCGCAAGCGAGGCGAAGTGGGCGAAGCCGAGACCTGGTACCGGCGTGCCGCGGATAACGGTGACGTCGACTCGATGAGCAACCTCGGGTACCTGCTGCGCAAGCGAGGCGAGGTGCGCGAAGCTGAGAGCTGGTACCGGCGCGCCGCCGACAATGGCAACGTCTACTCGATGGACGAACTCGGCACCCTCCTGTATCTGCGGGGCGAGGTGGGCGAAGCCGAGACCTGGTACCGGCGTGCCGCCGACAACGGCAATGTCGACTCGATGAGCAACCTGGGGATTCTGCTAGGTGAGCGGGGGGAGGTGCGCGAAGCCGAGCCCTGGCACCGGCGTGCCGCCGACAACGGCAACGTCGATGCGATGAACAGCCTGGGGATCGTGCTGGAGGACCGGGGCGAGCTGGCTGAAGCCGAGACGTGGTACCGGCGTGCCGCCGACGAAGGCAACGCAAACGCGATGAACAACCTCGCGATTCTGCTGAAAGGTCGGGGCGAGCTGGCTGAAGCCGAGATCTGGTACCGGCGCGCGGCCGACAAAGGCAGCGCTAACGCGATGAACAACCTCGAGACCCTGCTGCGCGAGCGGGGAAAAACCGCCGCAGCCAAGACCAGGGGGACGGGTGGTTTCATGTCGTTCTGGCGCCGATCTTCGGACAAACTACGTGGTAAGCCACTGAGCGAGAGCGACTTCGACCGGAGTCACTCCGATCAATCGTTCCTGGCCCTGCATGAGGCGTCGCGCCGGACACTCGGCCTCCCACTTTCGGACGAACGCATCATCAAAGCATCGCTGGCGTTGCGGCAGGGGCTCGATCAGGATTTCAAGGATCTCGATCACCATGATCAGACCCTTGCGATGCTGCTGCTGTCGGGGACCTACACAGCTCAGCATGGCCCTGTGCACGTGATGACGCCCGATACCTCGACGGCCGACGACTATGAACGAACCTTCCGTCCTGTTTTCGGTCTCGTGGGCATTTCGGTCGAGCGGGCGCACGACCGGATCCAGACCAGCAACCGAACCGTCCAGATCGGCACCCACAGGGAGTTCGCTGCGGCCTGGTCGCAGGCCAAATCACTGCGGAAGTACCCCGATCCCGGGGCGGGAAGCCTTGCGGTTGCCATCCATCCGGAGTCCGACTTCCTATCTCACGATTTCAGCAGCCGCTACGGGCGCCATTTGGTGATTCCATGAGCCCACCGAAGCTGATCGGACACCCGGCCTGCGGGCCGGAATGAGTAGGGCCGAGTTGACCGGGCGAATCGGCCGCTAGCTGTACGTGGACTGCGCCAAGGTCATGCCGTCGGCCCTCACGCTATTGCTCTTGCACACCCTCACCCCACTTGCACATCGGCGCCAGCGCGAGGGGCGAGCATCGGTCTCGTCGTCAAACCCCTCGCCGGGGCCCGGGGCCGGCCGGCTGAGCACCACTCGATCCTGACCTGATCAACGCCAGGGCAGAGCGAGGTAGTTCGACTCCCGCCGTTCGCCCCGCTGAACGACACCGAAACGCCAGGTAGAAGCGCTGGAAGCCCTGCGCCGGAATCTGCCGGACCCCGCCACGCCTGCCCCACCAGCCGCCGCTCGGCCCAGACCTGGCCGGACGCGTCGGCTCGGCGCCGATCAGATCGAGGAACTCGTTGTCGGCTATTTGGGTGGGGAGACGGTGTATCAGTTGGGTGTCCGGTTCGGTATCGAGCGGCGGACGGTCAGCGAGATTCTCCGTCGTCACGATGTGCCGATGCGTCGTCGTGGTTTGTCTGCTGAGCAGGTTGATGAGGCTGTCCGTCTTTATGGTTTGGGTTGGTCTCTTGCCAAGGTCGGTCGGCATCTCGGTGTTGATGCGATGACGGTTTTGAACAGGTTTCGTGAGCGCGGGATACCGACGAGGGATGCGCAAGCGCGACCGCGGGCGTAGACGGCCGCTATCGCAGGTTGCCTGGGCGCGTCGACGCCGCCGGATTACAGCACATGAAAGGATTCGATGGGATACGTTCGGCCGAGGTGGCCGATGATCGCTTTCGTCGCCGGACGGGATCGACGCCGATGATCGAATGCCGCTAAGGTTGTCGAATGACTGTGAGCGGGGGGCCATCCGGCCAGCAACTGTCTGTCGTTCCGGACGAGGTGCAAGCCATCGGTCAATACGTCTACAACATCGCCGACACCATGCACCAGGCCCTGGCCACCGCCGCCCGCGAGGTCGAACAGCTGCTGGCCTCCGGCTGGATCGGCGACGCCGCCGACGAATTCTCCACCGGCTGGACCGAAACCCGCGACGGCGGAACCCAACTCATGCAAGACCTCACCGGCCTGGCCGAGAAGCTCGGTATCGCCGCCGCCAACTACAAATCCACCGACACCGCGGCCGCCGACCACATCTCCAGCCTGAACCTGCCATGAGTTCGAAATTCACCGTCGACCTCGACCAGCTCGACCAGGTCGTCGCCCGCTTGACGGGCTTGGCCGGATTCCTTACGGAGCACCTCGACCAACTCGACCACAAGATACAAGCCTTGCCCGAGGGCAGCTGGAAATCCGCCGCGGCCACCGCCTACAAAGACGCCCACACCCGCTGGCTCGCCGCCGCCTGCGAATTCACCGACGGCGTGTCCACCGCCGCCGACGCCGCCCAGAAAGCCCACGGCCGCTACACCGACGCCGTCGCCACCAATTACCGGATGCTGCGCTCGGGCCAGGCATGATCGTCGACTGGCAGACCTACTACGACGCCGCCAAGAAATGCCACAACCTCGCCGACGAACTGCGTAAGGCCGACAAGCCGGTCCACGACGCGATCAGGGGCGACTGCCTGGGCATGGCCGGCGACGCCCCAGGCTGCGCGGACTGGGGCAAGGCCTACGACACCGCCACTACACAGACCCTGCAGGCCAGCGCTAGCCTGGCCAATGCGCTGACCAACTACGGTGCCGTGCTGTATGCGATGGGCCACAACTACGGCGTTGCCAACAAGTCCAGCCCCGCCCCGCCGCAACCGGATGTCAGTCAGGTCGGCGAATACAAGGTCTCCCTCCCGTCCTCGGTGGCCAACAACGGGCCCGGTCTCGACGATCACGGCGCGGTCAAGGAATTCTTCGACAAGCTACTGGCCAAGGTGCTCAACACCTTCGGGAAGCTACCCAACGGCGATAAAAACAAGCTCGACAAGGCCCACGCGGTCTGGGACGCCTTCGCCAAGCACCCCACCGTCACCGGTGCCGCCGCCGATATCTCGGGGATCTCGGCGATGTTCGACGGGATGGACGACGCCACCAACCGGGGCCTGCTGCAGGACCATTTCGCCACCCTTGAAACCAGCGCGGATACCGTCGCCACCTCCGCCCAGCAGATGGCCGCTCCCGTCGCGGATTATCGCGACGCCACGATCGCGCTCGGCAACGACACCAGCAGCAAGATCAATACCCTCGAGCTGACCATCGGGATCACCGCGATCGCCGGTGGTCTGCTGGCCCTGTTCAGCGCCGGTACCTCCGCGGTCGCCGCGACCGCGGCCATCGACGCCGACGTCGTCACCACCATGGAGGCCATCCAGGCCGCCTACCAGGCCAGCCGGATGAAGACCGTGATCGGCTTGGCGGCTCTCGCTGCCGGTGCCACCGCCAGCATCGACGCCTTCCACGCCCTGCCCACCATCGACCTGGACAAGGCCGTCACCAACCTCGCCACCATCATCGCGATGAAGGTCATCGTCGCCGCGGACGGCGCGATGACCGTGGCGACCAAATACGAAGATTTGCCGGCGGCTCCGGGGATTCCGCTCGGCGGCCTCACCGATGAATCCGAGGACTACATCAAGGGAAAGCATGTTCAGGGCGGCAACAACGTCACGCCCGACAAAAGTACCTTCCCCGAAGGTACCGACCTCGATGCATTGGCCGAGGCTGCGGAGAACGTTACAGCACGCGGGCCGAACGACTACGGCAACTACGAACGTGAGGTGGATGCCGGGCACCCGGTCGGAAACAAGTCGCAGAACAACGGCGGCCAACCGACGAACAAGTACAAGGTGATCACGGACAGATGGGGCACCGTGATCAACATGTTCCCCGAATAAGGAGGATCAGTTGGGCATCGCGATAAGCGTGCAGAACATGAACCACAACCAGGTGGAGTCCTTCTCCGGCGCTGCCGCCGAGACGCTGTCGGATATGGTCTTGGACTCACCCACGGGCCCGATGATGCGTGGGATTCACAAATATGCCGACACCATGTTCAATTCATACCAGTTGAAATTCTTTCTGGAGGAGCTGGATTCCGCGATTCCGCGGAGCGACTTGGAGGGGGAACTGTTCTCCGTCTTGCGGCGAGCATCGGAATCCGCGATTCGGCAGCACGGCTACCTGTGGTTCAGTGGCGACTGATAGGTGTCGACCCTCGCGGTTAGCCGTGAATGCATTGCTCTCGCTGCCCACAGCGACCCAAACCCGCTGCCGCGGACGTGCGTCCGGCAAATGGCGCGGATCTACATCCTCAATTCCGGAACTCTTCACGAGTCCGTTATCGCCGTGCGGTAGCCCTTGACTCGCCAGACGCCGGGTTGACTGACCCGATGCTGGATTCGAACGTCTGCTCAGTAGCCGCATATCGGTTGTTCGGCAGCCTGAAAAGTGCTGTACAGCAGCTGTTCTCACGCCGCCGCAGTTAGGCAGTCGACACTCGTGATCAACGAGGCGCAAGCCAGGTTCCAGGATGTCGAGTCGGCGTGCAAGGAACTCCCGAATGCGCGATTCATGAGGATCTGCCGGCATCGGATCTCCTGCTTGTCGATTCGTGGCTCACAGTTCGCATCGATTCAGCCGGCTTCGATCCAACCGGTTCCATATTTCGTAAGCAGAGGCATAGTGGAGCCCACTTCGCTGGACTGCGCCACGTGTTGCGCGACCGCTCGCTTCCGCTGCAACCAGCCTCTGAAACCGGACCGCTGATGGGTAGCCCTGAAACAGCAATCGGCCCTGACCTATTTGCAGGTCAGGGCCGATTGCTGTGTTGTGGACGTTGGGGGAGCTTACTATAACTCGAAACCGCAGGTAGAAGCCCTGGAAGCACTGCGCCGGAAGCTTCCTGACCCCACCGCACCCGCCCCGTCGCCCGCTGATCGACCCAAACCCGGCCGGGCCCGCCAACTCGGCACTGATCAGGTCCGGGAACTCATCGACGGATATCCGAGTGGAGAGACGGTGTATCAGTTGGGTGCCCGGTTCGGTATCGAGCGGCGGACGGTTAGCGAGATCCTGCACCGGCATCGGGTGCCGATGCGTCGCCGTGGTCTGACGTCCGAGCAGGTTGATGAAGCCATTCATCTTTACGGGCTGGGCTGGTCTCTCGCCAGGGTCGGTCGGCATCTGGGTGTTGACGGTATGACCGTTCTGAATCGGCTCCGCGAACGCGGGGTTCCTACACGGGATCCACAAGGCCGATCCCGAGCGTAGACGGCTGTCGCAGGTTCGTGCCCTCGGCGGGGCACTATAAGGATGGGACCGGATCTGACCAGTGGTTTTCGTGGGGAATGCTGGCGATTGAAGCGAGATTTCTGACCGCAGCCCTCGGCCGCGACCTCACCATCACCCAGCGCCGCGGCTCACGCTCCTGACGCACCCCAATCCGACGGCTCGATCGAGGTCGTCGGATGCCGGCAGCTGGATCATCAGACAGACCATCCACGCTGGGGGAGAACTGTTCTGACTCCAGCCAGGATGTCGCCCCCGGCTCGAGGCACCGTCGCGGAGTTCAGGTGAGGGGGTTTCGGCCGGTGCAGGCGTATCAGCCGCCGGCGCGGCGGCGGAAGGTGCGTTTGCCGCCGGCTTGGGCGTGAGTGCCGCTGACCTTGGCGGAGTTCTGGGCGGCGCCGCTGGCGGAGGCATGGCCGTTCTTCCGCTCGAGGGCTTCGCGGAACTTCCGCCTTGTTGCCTCCTCGGGCGACTCGCTCGATGGATCGTCGAGAGATTCGGATGGGGGTGTGGTGTCGTCGGCCATGGGATCAGCTTGCCACCTCGGGGTGGCGCCGGTCGACATGCAGTACCGCGCCTGCGGTTCCTACGAGCGCGCTTCGACCTCATCCTTGCTCGTACTACCGGACGGAGTCATCCTCGAAGCCATGCCAACCTTTGGCCCCCACTGTCCGTTTGCTGGCCCCACGGACCGCTACTGGCTGCACCCAGGTCACCGGCCCCGACACTGTCAGGGTGTTCGCGTTGTGGAGCGTTAGGCCCACAAGCCCGCATTGCGCGAACACCCGACCAAGCAGCCTCGCCGGTTCCGTCGATCCGGCGAGGCTTGTGTCCCCTATCTCAGGGTGTCCTCCCGCGGGCTTCGTCCACCGACATCCGCTCATGCCGATTTCAGGATGTGCGACCATGGTCAAACGGCTACTGGGTTCCTGCCGCCCGTCACAACCGGGCGCGCGCCATGGTCGGTTCAGGTAGAGCGGCGATGAGTGAAGCAAAGCCGATGCAGCTCTGGTAATCATATTTTCCGGGTGGGTCGGCTGGTGGGTAGCGACTGCCCGGTCTCCATCAGGGATTTCAGGTCGCTGAGCATGAAGGGGTAGCCGCCGCCGAAGCCTTCCGATTCCAGATCGCCGGAGATGATGACCGAGATGAGCGGGGCACCGGCGACATCGTGGATGACGGTCAGGGCGCAGGTGCCGTCGCCGCGATCGCGAATCTCGTAGCGCAGATAGGTTTCCGGCTCGGCGGCCAGGTTTTCATCGCCCAGGAAGCGAATTCGCGCGCCCCACAGCGTCGGCGGGGCGTAGTCGGTGACGGTGCCGCGGATGATGATCTCCGGTTCGCTGTCGATCGGGCGAGGCCCTGACGGCGCGAACACCGTGAAGGCGCCACCGATCCGGGGTTCGATCAGGCTGCGGCCGCCGAATCCGTAGCGCACGGTCCATTCGGGATCGGTGACGGCTTCCCAGATCCGCTCGGCCGGTGCGGCGATGATCACGCGATGGATCTGGGTCGTCTCCGGGCGTGCACGCGAGAGGATGTTCTCGAAGCTCACGATTCCAGGTCCTTCTTCAGATCGGCCAGCGCGGAGAGTTGTTGTTCGGTGAATTTGTCGATCCACCGATCGTGAATCAGTCGGATCGGCACGGGATTGAGGTAGTGCAACTTCTTTCGCCCGCTGCGGACCGCCGTCACCAGGCCCGCCTCCTCGAGTACACGCAGATGCTTGCCGATGCCGAAGCGGGTCATCTCCAGCCCGGACTCCAGTTCGGTCAGCGTTTGGCCGTCCTTGGCGAACAACGCGTCCAGCAGGTGCCTCCGCGTGCGGTCGGCCAGCGCCTTGAATACCGCGTCCTCGTCCACACTCCCCACCTTATATGAGACCGATTGGTCACATGAGCGTTGACATGTGACCATTTGGTCACCTATTTTCAACGCATGAAACGCTACATAGTGCTCTACCTCGCCCCCCTCTCGGTCGCCGAACGATTCGCTCAGGCCACGCCCGCGGAAGCCGCGAAAGGCATGCAACTGTGGGCGGACTGGAGCACCCGGATCGGCACCGGCCTCCTCGACCCGGGCAAACCCCTCGGCGACGCGCGCCGGATCACGCCGACCGGCACCACCGAAACCGACAGCGGAGTGATCGGAATGTCCATCCTGCAGGCCACCTGCATGGACGAGGCGCTGGCAATGGTCGAGGATCACCACCACCTGCATTGGGCCGACCAATGCGAAATCGTCGTCCTGGAAGAACAACCCATTCCTGAACTGCGGCAATGAAACCAGCAGGCCGACTGAACCCGAGCGAACGAGAAGTCGTCCTCCAGATCCTTGCCCTGATCAGCGCGCCAGGAACTGATCAGAACAAGGTGTCACGGACACACAGCGGCCGATAGCCGGTCGGACCGACCTGGGCGAATTCGGCGTCGATGTCGACCCCGACGCCGAAGACGGTGATGGCCGCGCTGAACGCCGATGAGATGCGAGCTACCGAGCCCCCAGAGGCACAGCGGTTCAGAACAAACATCCGCTCATAGCCGCATATCGCGCTGTTCGGACCCTGGGCTAGCGTGTGTCGGTGTGCCTGCGCTCAGGCTGCTGCCAGCAACGAGAGGATGCAGACGGGTACTTGGGAGCACGGGCCCGTTCGACAACGATTGTGCCGCAGATACCCGAACTGTGGCGCTGCCGCCGGCTAGTCGTCGGGGGAGGCGCGGCGGTTGCGTTTGATGACGCTGCGTCGCTTCTTCGCGGAGATGCGGCGTTCCTTTGCTCCGCGCGAGGGCTTGGTGGCGCGGCGAACAGGTGGCGGGGCGGCAGCGGCGTCACGCAGTAACGAGGCCAGGCGTTCGCGGGCGGCCGCGCGGTTCTGCAGCTGTGCGCGTTGCTCCGCTGCGGCGATCGTGAGCACCCCGTTGACCAGGCGGGTCGCCAGGCGGTCGAGCATCCGGGTGCGCAGCCGTTCCGGTACCGACGGCGAGTTGGCGAGGTCGAACGACAGCTCTACCCGGCTATCGGTGGTGTTGACGTGCTGGCCTCCCGGACCGGAGGACCGTGAGAACCGCTCGCGTAACTCGGACGCGGGTATCACCAACACCCGAGTCACGGTCAGGTCCTCTGCCACGATCCGACGCCGCTCTTTCCGATCCGCGAGTCGACTTGGCCACGTCGGTCTAGTTGCGACTGAACGGTGACCTTGTCGTTCACGATAGCGATGACCTTGTCGACGTGTAACGAGCAGGCCGTCCGCACATGCCGGTTGCAGGGTGACTGGAGCAGGTCAGGTGCTCAGCTCGTGACGCGATCCACCCATGCGTCCTGCCTATCGGCTAACGGTCCGTTGAGCGGCAACGGCTCGAAACCGGCGGCCCGTTCACATCTGGGACAGAGGAACCGGGTCCGCTGCGCGGACACCGTCGATGCGGGAAAATGGGCGCGCGTCCGTCCGGAACGTCGATTCAGGCTTGATGCCCAGAGCTCGTGACAGAGGATGACGTTGGGGGCCACTGACAGGAACTGTCGATTGTTGCCATGAGCACGCGGATCAGACTCTTCAGGCTCTGCGGTCCCTCCGGGCGGGCGCCCTGTCGGTAGGACGCTGGGGTTTCGGAGGTTTGCGTGGAGTTGCTGCATGAGCGGTGCGCCGCTTTGGATATCGGGAAGATGGACCTGTAAGCGTGTGTGCGCACGCCGGGTGCGAGCAAACGGAAACGCTCACGCAGCCAGATCATCCGGACGTTCGCCACCACGACGAACGCGCTGCTGGAGCTGCGGGACTGGCTCGTCGCCGAGAAGGTGACCTTGGTAGTGATGGAAGCCACGGGCGACTACTGGCGTGGTGCGTTCTACCTGCTCGAGGATCATCTGAATGTCATCCTGGTCAACGCGTCCCACGTCAAGGGGTTATCCGGCCGCAAGACCGACGTGTCGGATGCGGCGTGGCTGTGCCAGCTGGGTGAATGTGGTCTGGTGCGGGCTTCGTTCGTGCCTCCGGAACCGATCCGGCACTTGCGGGACCTGACTCGTTACCGCACCACGCTGACGACCGAACGCACCCGCGAGACCCAACGGTTGGAGAAGGAACTCGAGGATGCGGGGATCAAACTGTCCGGTGTGGCCTCGGACCTGCTGGGCAAGTCGGGCCGGCGCATGCTCGCCGCGCTGATCGATGGTGAACACGACGCCGAGGTGCTGGCGGACATGGCATTGCGCCGGATGCGTTCGAAGATCCCACAGCTGACCGAGGCGTTGACCGGCAACTTCGGTGAGCATCATGGGTTTCTGTGCCGGCTACATCTGGAGCGTATCGATCAGCTCAGCGCCGCGATCGCGGAACTCTCGGCACGTATCGAGGAGCAGATGCGCCCTTTCTCCCGGCAGATTGACCTGTTGGAGACCATTCCTAGCGTCGGCCGCGGCGTCGCGGAGGTCTTCATCGCCGAGAGCGGCGGCGACATGCGCCGATTCCCCACCGCGGGGCACTTCGCCTCGTGGGCCGGGGTCTGTCCCGGTCACCACGAGTCCGCCGGGAAACAGAGATCCGGCAAGACCCGCCACGGCAACACCTGGCTGGGCGGTGCCCTGGGCATCGCCGCGATGGCGGCAGGCCACACCACCGACACCTACCTCGCCGCCCGCTACCGACGGCTCAGACCCCGGCTGGGAACCAAGAAAACCATTGTGGCGATCCAACATTCGATCGTGATCGCAGCCTGGCACATGCTCACAGATGACACCGGATACCAGGACCTCGGCGGCGACTACTTCACCCGCCTCGACCCCGAACGCGCCATGCGGCGCATCGTACGACAAGCCAACGCACTCGGCTTCACCGTCCGTTTCGACCCGCTCGCAGCCATCTGACCCACCAGCTCACTGCCGCGGCTCGCTACGCCTCGCCGGGCACCGGCCATGCTCGCATCACCTTCCACATGCCACTCACCGGGATTATTTTCGGACCAGCACTTGATTCACGTTGGTTCTGTGACCACGCGGTGATGTTCATACCAATTCCAGAGACGGTCGATCCGTCCGGCAACGGCTGCGGTCGCCGGTCCTTTTCTGTTGCGCCGATCTTGTCGCAGATGCGCTGCACCGCGAGATTCGACCCGTTCGTGCCGATCTCTACGCTGGTGTATCCGGTGTCGTGGATCGCAGCGACGAGGGCGGCCACCGCTTCGCTCGCATAGCCGGCATCGATCCATGATGGCCAGGTGAGACCGCACTCGCGATGAGCATGGCTCGTCGCGGTAATGAAAGAGTGCCTTCCGGCTTAGTCAACACCGCGCGGGATCGACACCGAGCGGGAACGAAAACACACCTTGGGGGCCAAATAGAACAAGAAAACAGGCGCTGACCAGGAGATATGCGATGCCCGGCCGAAGATGGTCTCATGGCCGAAAGGCAGCAAAACCCCTGATCAACAGCACTATTCGTGCCAATTTGTGGACGTTGGGGGAGCTTATTATAACCCGAAACGCCAGGTAGAAGCGCTGGATGCGCTGCGCCGGAAGCTTCCCAACCCCGCCACACCCGCCCCGTCGCAAGCCGCCCGATCCAAACCCGGCCGGGCCCGCCAACTCGGCACCGATCTAGTTCAGGAACTCATCGCCGGATATGAGAGTGGGGAGACGGTGTACCAGTTGGGCGCCCGGTTCGGCATCGAGCGGCGGACGGTAAGCGAGATCCTGCATCGGCATGGGGTGTCGATGCGTCGCCGTGGTCTGACGTGCGAGCAGGTTGATGAGGCTGTCCATCTTTACGGGTTGGGTTGGTCGCTTGCCAGGGTCGGTCGGCATCTGGGTGTTGACGGTACGACCGTCCTGAATCGGCTTCGCGAACAAGGGGTTCCGACGAGGGATCCCCAAGGCCGATCCCGGGCGTAGATGACTGTCGCAGGTTCGTGCCCCGGACTGGCGGAAGATCCAGGCTATGCCGCAGGTACGATCGTGCCTCGAAGATGCACGGAGGGGGATCACTCGGTTGCTTACCACCAGGGGTGACAGTTCTGCGCTGCAAGCGGAGATCGCCGCCTTCTACTCCGGGTTCGGGCAGCCCGAGCTCTTGGTGACCGCGTTCGCCGAGGCTGTACTGCTGATCCCGATCACCGATGACGATCGGATTCTGGTATCGCAATTCGAGGGCGTTGGGTGGATATGCGCCTTCACCAGCGTGGCGGAGTTCGCGCGATTCCAGGCGCGTCGCGCGGTCGTCCCGGATCGGGAATATCGGTACCACACGGTGCGGGGCCGGCGTCTGGCCGCGCATGCGGCGTCGCGGCCGGACTCGACAGGGGTGGTGGTGGATACGGCGGGTGCGGCGCCGATCGGGTTTCCGCCGCAGGTCGGTGACATGCCGCCGGCCGGGACCGTGGCGGGAGTGGTCTAGTCGGTGGCCGATCAGCTCAATGTCGACCCGAAGCTGTTGCAAGAGGCAGCGGACGGTATCAACAAGATCGTCGGCGAGTTGACCGACGTGGGTATCGCATCGACCGCCGCGGCGGGGCGCGGATTCGCGGACACGAGACTGTCGCCGATGGAGGCGGGCAACGAATCGGTGCAGGAGGCATTCGGCACGTTCTGTGACCGCTGGTCGTGGGGAGTGCGGACATTGGTGCAGGACGGTAACGACATCGCGCAAACCCTGAATCTGGCCGCTGGGGCATACCACGAAGAAGACCAGGAATTCTCGAACATGTTCAAGGAGGCGTACGCGGACATCACCAGTAATCCGCACCTGACCACCCAACAGGTCGATGCGCAATCGTGGGGACAAACGTTGTCGGACAACATGGTCAACAACGCGCTTCATCCCGACTACAGCCTGAAATCGTTCCAGAAGATGGTCTCGCACAATTCCAATGACGCACGCGCGATCATAGCGGCCGCACCGGGACTAGTGACGAACCCGACCAACCCCTTGGAATCAGCGGACCCCCGAGCGGGAGCCAAGGCCCGGGCCATTCTCGAGCAGCCGGGGCAGCAGTAACCGATGGGAATGTTCGACGACCTCGACGATGCGTTCTCCGCCGCGGAGAAAACAGTCGGCCAGCTCGCGGACGCAGGGCTGCACAGTGTGGCCGACGTGGCACGCGAGGTGGGCGCGGACTCGGTGGCGAAGGTTCTCGACAAGGTCGGCGACCACATCGTGGACGTCTACGGCGGCGCGCTGATCGAGTTGCAGCTCGGCGAAACCGACGACCCGACCGAGCTGGTCCGCGGTGAGACGAGCAAGATCAATCAGGCGGCGCAGCGGTGCAAACAGATGGGCGACGGCATCGGCGAGACCGGGGACGCACTGCGCAAGATCGACGTCGGTGACTGGCGGGGCGCGACCGCGGATAAATTCCGCAGCGAGTACGACCGTGTACCCAAACTGTGGTGGACCGGCGCGGATGCCATGCATGCGGCGGCGAGCGCGCTCGGCGACTGGTTCCACGAGGTGACTGCCGCGCAAACCAAGGCCGGCGAGGCGATCGCGAAATGGAACCAGGCCCGTCAGACCGAAACCCGCGCCAAGGACGCGTGGAACCGGCTGACGAGCGAACAACGAGCCAAAACTCCGCTGACCGACACCTGGACCCCGATATATCAAGCGGCGCAACAAATCCTGTCCGGTGCACGGACCCAGCGGGATGCCGCCGCCGCTACGGCGGCGTCGAAATTGCGGGCCGCGACCGCCGAGGCACCCCAGACACCGTCGTTCACCCAGCGGATGCTCGACGACTTCAGCGACGCCTCCGCGGCCTCGACCGACCTGGGCCTGCATTTCACCAAGGGCCTGGTCACCAGTCTTACCGGAATCGTGAAGTTCCTGCGCCAGGTCAACCCGGTCGACCCCTACAACATCACCCACCCTGCCCAGTACTACGAGCAGTCGGCCGACCTGACTACGGGCCTGGTAGTCGCCGCCGCGGACCCGGGCGCGACCGTGCACTCTTTCCTCCACGACGCCCGCACTGATCCGGCCGCATTCGTCGGCTCGCTGACCGGGCAGGCCGCCCTCACCATCGCCACCGGAGGCGCCGGCGGCGCCGCCGTCGCCGGCGACGCTACCGAGACCGCCATCGCCGCCGCGCGCACCGCTGAAACCGCCGACACCGCAGTGCAATCCGCGGCCAAGGTCAGCGACACCGCCAAGGCTGCCGAATCCGTCGCGAGGGCTCCTGAACCCGCGCCCCGCCCGCAGGCGCCCGCGCAACCTGCCTCGCCCGCACCGCAAGCGACGCACCTCGTTCAGGAGCCCGCGCGGGCACCGAGTCAGACCTCCAGTGTCACAAGCCATCCCGAGGCGCCGACGCAGTCTGCTCCATCCACGGCGCAGGCGTCGCATGCTGTTCAATCACCCGAGTCCGCCCAGGCTCCGAGCCAATCCGCCAGTCCTGCAAGCCATTCCGAGACACCGGCGCAAGCTGCCCCGTCCACACCGCAGGCGCCGCACACGGTTCAAGCTCCGGAATCAGCGCAGGCACCAGGCCGGTCTGCCGATCTTGCAACCCATTCCGAGGTGCCCGCGCAGTCTGCCGCGCCCGCGCCGCAGGCGCCGCACACGGTTCATGCGCCGGAGTCTGCGCAGGCGCCGGGCCGGTCTGCTGATGTCGCAAGCCATTCCGAGGTGCCGGCACAGTCTGCCGCGCCCGCACCACACGCGGCGCAACCCGTTCAGGCGCCGACATCAGCAATAGGACCGCGGGATGTCTCCCATCCCGACTCTGCACCCGAGCCAACGCAGGCAACGAGCCACTCTTCCAATTCCGCAAGCCATCTCGATACCACCGCACAACCATCTGTCGTTCAGACACCCGCAGCTCAACCCGCCACGGCAGCGAAAGTGGACTCACCGGGACTCGCCAACACCGCACCCGAGCCGGCCGCCCGACCTCAACCGGTCACTTCAGCGGGTTCGCCAGTGCATTCGACGCCGTCGATCCGGCCTGCCGACGACGGGGTCCTCCGCGCGGGTGATCGCCCGACGCCCGACACCACCGGAGATCCGCAGGCATCAGCGCCCCGGTCAGCCGGATCAGGCACCCGCCCCGAGCCGACCGCCGCCAAACCTGAACTCCAGGCGACCCGGCCACGACCATCCGACCCCGCACCCGCCCGCAACCCGCACCCGCCAGCCGCATCCCGCCCGGAGGCACCCGGCTCCCGCCCCAGGTCGTCGCTGGACCTGCCGGACCAGCCCGTACGAGCACCAGAGACCCCCACACCGGCTCGCCCAGCACCTGAACCCGCCACCGCCACCCGGCATCCCGCCGACGAACCGCCCGCGACCGCGCAACCCGAGACGCCCGCGCCATCCGGCCCACCGGAGGCCCCCGCCAGCACGCACACGCCCGAAACGCCCACCAGCTCAACCGAACCCGAAACATCAGCCCCGGAAACCCACCCCGAACCGCCGGAACCCGAATCCGCACCAAACACCCACCCTGAACCACCGGAACCCGAATCCGCACCGCACAACTCACCCGACCCCACCGACCGCGAAGGTCCCACATCACCAGAACCGACCACCGACACCCCCGGCAGCCCGCACTCACCGGACGCCACCGATCCCACACCCGACTACGAACCCCCCAACAACCCAGCACGATCCCCCGAACCCCGAATACCGGAACCCGAACCCGCACCGCACGGTTCACTCGACCTCCCCGACCCCGTAGGCCCAAGATCCGCACCCGAACCACACCCCGCCGACGCAGCGCCCGGACACGACACTCCTGCCGAATCATCGCGGCCCAGCTGGCTCGACCAGGAACCCGACCGCTTCCCCGCTGATCCACCGGAGCCGACGCCCGGACCGCAGGCACCAGAACCGCGCCCCGCCGACGCCTCACCGCACCCCGAACCCGACACACCGCACAGCTCGCCGGAACCGCGGCGTCCGGATGCGGCCCGGCGCGCGGATGAGCCGCGGCGCCCGGACGAGCCCAGGGAATCTCGTGGGCCCCAGGGGCCTCGGTCCGAACCAGGGCCGAGGGACGACCTTGGCCCCGAGCGGCCCGGACCAGAGCAGCCGGACCGCGCCACGCCAGCACATGACGGTCCATCAGGCGGCCCGCCTGAGCCACCCGAACCCCCGGGCACCGCCCGCCCGTCCGAACCGGGCGAGCCCAAACCGAATCTTCGCGATCTGTTTCCGCAGGACGGCATGCCGATCGACCCCGAGCGGGTGCTGCCGCGGCTCCGGCAGGCAATCGACGGTGAATACGGCGGGCTGCGCATCGAGGTCACCGACGTCAACGGCGATTCGCAAGTGATGCATGTGAATACGAAGATCTACGACGAAAATGGCACAGAGGTCGGGCATGCCAACCGGTCCTACTCCAACGGGGATCATTTGATCGCCGATCACACCAAGTTCTGGCTGGAGAAGCATGTCCGCGGGCAGGGGTGTGCCAACGAGTTCAACAAGGCCATGTTCGATTGGTATAAACAGTCCGGGGTGGACGAGGTGAGGTTGCGCGCCAATATCGACGTCGGAAGTTACGCCTGGGCGCGGCAGGACTTCGATTTCGCGAACCCGCAACAGGCGGTCGAGAAGATCAGGCCCCGGCTGCGGAAGGAAATCGTCAATGCCAGGCGCGAGGTCGAACAGCTCGGGCGCGAGCGGGATTCGCTGCCGGAGGGACCGGATAAGAAGGCCCTGAGCGATCGGATAGACGGGCTCAAATCGGCGATCGACGATGCCGAAGATCTGCGGGAGGGCTTTTACGTCGGCTCGCCCGATTTCCCCACGCCCAAGCAGATTGCGGATCTCGGCAGGCCACCGGGGCTGCTTCCCGAGCAGTCGCGGGACCTGTCGTGGCTGGGGAAGCGGGTGTTCATGGAGCCCGGTGTCAAGAATATCTATTGGCATGGCGTGAAGATTTTCGAGTAGGAGTGAGCGTGTGAGAGATCCCCGTATTGCCCCGAAGGGCTGGTCGACGAAGGAGAAGAACCGCCTCAGCGAGAAGAGCGGGAACTGGTATTTCGACTGGTCGGCGCGGTGGCGCGATCGGGTGCCGTTCCGTCCGGACAGCCGCACCGTCGAGGACAGCGATTACAACCTGCACTATGTCGATGTCGAGGCACCAGTAGAAGCCGAGGTGGAATTCGGCGACCGGGGAGACGAGATCAGCGGTAAACGCCCGGGACTGCGACGACTGCCGCTGCCGACCGGAGCCGAGCGATTGCGAGGAGCGATGGTAGCGGCCGCTATCGGGGATGCATACGCGGGCTCGCGTGGTGGACTGACGACGTACCCCTGGTATTCCGGTGGCGTGCCGAGCAAGGAAGACAAGCTGATCGACTACCAGCCCGACGAAAAGATGTTGTCGTGCTGGATCACGCAGCTGCTGGCCTATACCGGCGAGAGTCTGATCCGGGCGCTGACCGGACGGCGTGCCGGGCATCGGATCGATCCGGTATCGACCGTGCAACACGGCTATCAGCGATGGCTCTACTACATGGTCCGGGACATAGACCTACCGGACCAGTGGCGCACCTACGGGGGTCCCTATGCACGCGAGGCAGGCGACGACGACAAGCCCAACGGCCCGTTGTCTGAGCAAACCGATTTCAGGATGGATCAGGATCCCGATGCTGCGGTCATCGATGCCCTGAAAGCCTTCGCCGCCACCGGCATTCGCTCGACCCCTGCGGATCCGCGCAGCACGGCGCGCGGCGGCGATGTTTTGGTGCGTGCCGCTTTGGCCGCAGTCTGGTCGGAAGATCTATCGGAGACCTTCGACCTCGCGGTCGCCATCGCGGCGCTGACCCACCCTCATCCAGATGATTATCTGGCCGCGGGAACGCTAGCCGTGATTCTGCACCAGCAGATCCGGGACCGCCCGTTCATGGATTGCCTGGCCGATGGCTACCGCCAGCTGGTGACCAGGACCGGTCACGAGCGAACCAGCACGATGATCGACAATGTGGTCGGGTTGGTGCGCAACGAGCGTGCCCCCATGCAGGCAGACAATCTGCGTCGGCATTTCCCCGGCGGCGGCGCGGACGGCACCGAGACGCTCGGCATCGCGCTCTACAGCGCCATGATCAGTGACTACATGCGCGAGGCGCTGCTGCTGGCATTGAATTATGCCGAGGCCCATCCCCGCCCTGTCGCCGCCACGGCCGGAATGCTCATCGGCGCCGAGTACGGAATCCGCGCGGTTCCCAAGGTCTTTCGCGACCCGGTCAGATCGGTCGAAACCATCGACATGCTCGCCATCGACATCGCCACCGAACTCCGCGACGTCCTCACCGACGACGAATGGCGTCGCCGCTACCCGCCGACCTGATGGCAAGTTTCGAGCACGCCGGGCGTAATGTTCGGCCAGAGGAAGAGCGGGTGGCCGTCCAGGCGCAGTTCGACGAGTGCAACCATCAACGTGCAGACGGTACCGTGCCGGAGCACTCCCAACTGCTCCCTGGGCGGTTCGATGCCACCGATGACCTCGCTGGCGCCGAATACGAGGGCTGGACCCGCGAGGCGAGAAACGGTGCGGAGCGGTCATCCGCGGCCCCCATATCAGCGACCGAACCCGGTGCGCCACAACCACATCCGCATGACAGCGCCGATCGCTCACCGCACGGTCGCGCCGCCGCCGACGAGGGCGCTCATGAAGTGGCCTCGACCTCTGGCGCCGCCTGCAACCGCACCGAGCACGAGAGAACAATCTCCGACAACCACGTCGACCTGGCTACGGGTGAGTTCTTTCTGGCGCACACCGACGTCGAACTACCCGGTGTGCTGTCACTGGTATTGCGGCGCACGCACTGCTCGAATTATCGGTTCGGCCGGTGGTTCGGTCCGTCGTGGTCGGCGACGCTGGATATGCGGCTGGTGGTCGAGCGCGAGGGGGTGACCTTTCTTGGCGAGGACGGTGTCATGCTTGCGTTCCCGCAGCCCGAAGACGGAGTCGCGGTTCAACCGATCACCGGCGTGCGGCGGTGGACGTTGACGCGCACCGAGATCGGTGCCTACCAGCTGTGGGATCAACGCCGGGAACTGATCTGGCATTTCGCGCCCGAGCCGGGACTGGGCGGTCTGGAGTCTCGGCTCGGCAGCTATGCGGTGTCGGCGATCACCGACCGATTCCGCAACCGTGTGCGTTTCCATTACGACAGACAGGCTGTGCCGGTGGCGGTTTCGCATTCCGGTGGATACCGGGTGTCGATCGACACCGAGTCCGGACGGGTCACGCGGTTGTCGGTGCACGACCGCGGCGCGATCGTTCCGGTACGGGAATTCGCCTATCAGGCAGGTGAATTGGTCGCCGAAACTAACGCCGTGGGTGCGCGCACGCAGTACACCTACGACGAGCATCGGGTGACCGCATGGACGGACTCCAACAGCAATCAGATGGTCAACACCTACGATGAGTCCGGGTGTGTGGTGTTCCAGCGCGGTGTCTTCGGTGTCCTCGACCGCGACTTCATTTATGCCGAATTCCCTGATGGCACTGGCTCTCTCACGACGGTCATCGATTCTCTCGATGCGGTCACGCGTTACGGTTTCGACCACGATCTACAGTTGCGGGACCGGGTCGACCCGGCCGGCGGGCATACCCACCATGACTACAACCTCGACCGCCGTCGACTGAAGGTCATCGGCCCGGTCGGCGCGCTCACCCACTACCGCTACACCGCAGACGGTGACATCGCGCGGATCACGCGGCCCGACGGGCAGACCGTGTCGTTCGAGTACGCATTCCGCGGACGGCCGACGGTATGCACCGACGTCGATGGCAGTGTGTGCCACCAGGAATGGGACGGCTCGGGCAACCTGACCGCGATCATCGACCCGGCCGGAGCCCGCACCGAATACCGGTACCACCCCAATGGCGCCGTCGCCGAGGTGATCGGCGAGGGTGGCGTGCGAACCGCGGTCGAAGTGGACGGGGCCGGGCTGCCGATGCGCATCACCGATCCGGCGGGGGCGGTCACCCGGGTCGATCGTGACGGGTTCGGCCGCCCAACCGTGCGAACCGATCCCCTCGGCGCGCAGATCCACTACGAGTGGTCCGTCACTGGAAGGCTGCTGAGCCGCACCGATTCCGATGGGCACGGTGAGTCGTGGTCTTACGACGGGGAAGACAACCTGCTCACCCACACCGACCGCGCCGGGGGGCTGACCTCGTTCGACTACGGCCCGTTCGCCCTCGTCGCCTCCCGCACCGACCCCGACGGCTCCACCACCGAATTCCGCTACGACTCGCAGTGCCGTCTCCTCGGTGTGATCAACCCGCTGGGCCAACGCTGGAGCTACGAATACGACCTCGCCGGGCGGCTCATCGCCGAAACCGACTTCAGCGGCGCGGCCACTCGCTTCACCCACGACCGGAACGGGCGCGTCGTCACAATTACCGCCGACACCGGCGTCGCCCTTCAGCACAGCTACGACATCCTCGGTCGCCGGATCGAAACGACCGCCAGCACCGGCGAATTCGTCAGGTTCACCTACGACCCGGCCGGACGCGTCCGCACCGCCGTATCCGGGACCGGTGACGAGATCGGTCATACGCTGTCCTGCAGCTACACGGTAACCGGCGAATGCGCGGCCCAGCAGCTCGACGACCAGCCCCCTATGCGGTACGAATACGACTCGCGGGGCCGGCCGACTCGCCGAACGAGTCCCAGCGGTGCTGTCACATCGTGGATGTACAACTCCGCAGGCCAGATTCGCAGCACCGATGCCGACGGTCATCGTCTGGACTTCTCCTACGATCCGGTCGGTCGTCTCACTGGCTGGCGCGTCGGTGAAATCGAGTGCAGCAGAACGTATTCCGCACCAGGATGTGTTACCGCACAACAGGTCACCGTCTTCCCCGCGATGTCGCTGAGCCTGGACCTGGGGTCGGCCGACCGTCCCGACCCGATCTCGTTGCGCCGCGACGAATACTCCTACCGCCCGGACGGATACCTCACCGCTCATAGGAGCGATGGCACCGGGGCCGAACCGGTCGAACGGCAATACACCCTGGACCTTGTGGGTAGGGTGACCTCGATCTCTCGTAACGGAATCCTCACTGCGGCATACCAATACGATCAGCTGAGCAACATCGTCGCCGCTGTGCCGCACGCCACCACCGGTGCCGCGATGCCGGAGATCGACGAGGACGGCCGCCGTGAATACCGCGACAACCTGCTCGTCCGTGCCGGTTGCACCCGCTACCACTACGACCGGTCCGGGCGGCTCATTCGGAAGGAAAGGACCCGCCGGTCAACCGAAATCGACTCCTGGCACTACCGCTACAACGCATTCGGCCAGCTCACCGATGTGTGGATACCCGCCCGGCAATGGTGGCACTACACCTACGACGCCCTAGGACGCCGGATCTTCAAACAGCTCCTCCGCACCGATGGAACCCTTGTCGAACGCACCGACTTCACCTGGGATGGAATCCATTTGATCGAGCAAACGGCAGACCACTCGATCACCCGGTGGAACTATGAACCCAACACTGTCGTTCCCGTCACGCAGGGTACGTATCAGGCGGGTGTCGACCGCGAATTCTTCGCCGTGCTCACCGATCCGACTGGTTCACCAACAGACCTCGTCGACGCCGACACCGGGCGGATCGCGGGTTCTGTGGAAACCGACTTGTGGGGGCGAACGGTCTGGCACGTGGGCAACAGCACACCGCTGCGATTCCCTGGCCAGTTCCACGATCCCGAGACCGGCCTGCATCACGACAATCAGCGGTACTACGACCCCGAAACCGGTCGATACATCAGTCCGGATCCGCTCGGCCGCGATCCGAGTCCTTACGCCTATCCGAAGACCTCAATGATCGCGTGTGACCCGGCGTGATTTGGAGCTCTACCCCTAAAACTGGCTAGTCGACTCGGTATCGAACGGCGCACGGTCAGCAATATCCTCCACCGGCACGAAGTGCCGATGCGCCGCCGCGGGCTGTCCCCCGACCAGGTCGATATCGCCATCCATCTCTACAAGCTCGGCTGGTCACTTGCCCGGGTCGGCAACCATCTCAACGTCAACCACACCACCGTGCTGACCGCACTGCGCCGGCGGGGAATACCCACGCGGGATTCTCATGGGAGAGCGCGAATGTAATCGACGGCTACCCTGTCGCCTTATGACGAGAGGCGTTCCTCCTAGGGCTGCGGCACGGATGGCCGGTCGGTGGCGGATCGTTGCGATGAGCGGCTGGGATAGTGATGCCATCGACCTGGTCGAGCCGGGTTTCATCGAATTCGGTGCAGACGGGACCGGTCAGTTCGGTTTCATCGCCGTCCGCGGCTGGCTGGACAGCCGCCCTGCCCAGCGGGATGGCCGGCCCGGTGTCGAGTTCACCTTCGAGGGCATCGACGAGAGCGACCAGGTCAGCGGCCGGGGCTGGGCAGTCCTCGCTGACGACGAAATGATTGAGGGGTACTTCTTCTTCCACCTGGGCGACGACTCGTCATTCCGGGCAGAGACCTTTGCCTGTACCGACGGAGTGGATCGATAGTGAGCGAGTATCAGTACTACGAGTTCCTGGCGGTCGACCGGCCACTCGACGATCACGAGCAGGCTGCGGTTCGGTCGCTGTCGACCAGGGCGATGATCACGGCCACCAGTTTCGTCAACGAGTATCACTGGGGTGATTTCAAAGGCGACCCCGACCGGTTGATGGAGTGCTTCTACGATGCGCACCTGTATGTCGCCAATTGGGGCACCCACCGGGTGATGTTCCGCCTGCCCTGTGACCTTCTCGATCCCGGTGTCGTCGATGACTACTGCGTCGGCGACCGGGTGAACGCATGGTCGGCTGACGAGTTCGTCGTACTCGACTTCACCAGCCAGGACGACACCGGTGAGTTCGACTTCGACTACGACTCCGCAGGATTGCTGTCGGCGATCGTCGGGGTCCGCGCTGAACTGGCCGCCGGCGACCTCCGACCGCATTACCTCGCCTGGCTGTCCGCTTACGGTGCCTGGGAACGCGACGAAGACCTCTTCGACCGCGAAGCCGACGACGATCTCGAACCACCGGCGCCGCCTGGGCTGGGCGCGCTCACCGCGTCCCAGCGTGCGCTGGCCGACTTCCTGCGCCTCGACGCCGACCTCCTCGCGATTGCGGCGCAGGGTTCAGCACCGCTCGACCAGATCAGCGACGATCTCGGTGCCCTCGTCACCTGGCTGACCCACCTGCCAGCCATCGAGAAAGACCAGCTACTGGCGCGGGTTGTGCAAGGGGAGGCCGCGCGGGTGCGGATGGAGTTGCTGCGCCGCTTCCGCAGCGACGCGACTCCGGCCGTCCCCACCCGAGCCCGCCGGACAGTGGCCGACCTGCTCGACAACGCGGCGCGGCGACGAGCCGACCACGAGCGCCGGCTGATCGAGAAGCGCGCCGAAGAAGAAGCACGACAGGAACACGCTCGTACCGTCGCCCGGGAACGACGACTCGACAAGCTGGCCGACACACAAGACCTCGCGTGGTCGCGTGTCGAGGCGATGATCGCCACCCGGAAACCGGCAGAATACGAGGCCGCCGTCACGCTACTGAGCGATCTACAGGCTTTGGCCGACCGCGACGACCGCTCCGATACGTTCGCCGAGCGCTCCATGGCCCTGCGGCAAACGCACGCACGCGAACGCGCCCTCATCGAGCGCCTCGATCGCAACGATCTCTGATCCCTATCGGCTCCGCTGCGTCTCGGTGACTGGCCTGCTCACCATTCGGCCGTGCACACTGGGCAGCCGTGGAAACCTTCCCTGGCGAACTCGAGGCTCTGCGCACGGAGAATGCTCGGCTGCGTAATCTGTTGCGGCTCACCGGTGATCAATCCCGCGCCGCGGAACCGGATCAGACCGCCGGTGGCATTCCGGTAGATATGCGGGCGGCTCCGGCGGAGAAGGTCGGGTTTTTCCTGGATCTGTTCGGTGCCCGCACCGACACCTATGCCGTGCGCTGGGAGAACCCCCGCGACGGCCGCTCGGGGTGGGTACCCGCGATCCGCGGGAAATGGCGCAAGGGAATGTCCCCGGATGAGGTGTCGTATCTGCCGTTGACCACAGAGGTAGTCGACCGGCACCTGAGGGGCGGGCACCATATCGGGTTGTATCCGCTGGCCGATGACGACACCTGCTGGTGGGTAGCAGCGGATTTCGACAAAGATACCGCGATGTTGGACGCCCTGGCGTATGTGAAAGCCGCTCGCGCCGCCGGGATTCCGGCCGCCTTGGAGATATCGCAATCCGGACGCGGCGCTCATGTGTGGATCTTCTTCGCCACCGCCGTGCCCGCGGTGTCAGCGCGGCGGATGGCCACGGGCCTGCTCGCCGAAGCGATCGGGTTACGCGGCCGGATGAGCCTATCCAGTTACGACCGGCTCTTCCCGTCCCAGGACACCCACACCGGCCGGGGCGTCGGCAACCTCATCGCCGCGCCCTTGGCCGGCGCACGCCGCCAGCACGGCACCACGGTCTTCCTCGACCCGGCCACTCTGGAACCCTTCGAGGATCAGTGGGCCTACCTGTCCAGTATCGCTCGCTTGTCGGCCAAGCAGGTCGAGGGTTTCGCCAGCTCACTGCTCCAGCCCCAGCTCGGTCACGATGTGCGGCGCTTGCGGCTACCGACCTCGTCGAAGATCGTGCCGCGGCCCGCCGCAGTGGTGCGTGCGACGTTCGGCGCCCGCATCGAGGTGACTGCCACCGATCTGGGGCCGGCGATGATTTCCGCGGTCAAACACGCAGCCTCGATCGCCAACCCGGAATTCTTCGCCCGCCAACGCGCCCGCCGCAGCACCTGGGACACCCCACGGTTCTTGCGTAGCTACGACGAAACCCTCGACGGCGACCTGATGTTGCCCCGCGGCCTGCTCCCACTCCTGACCCGCCTCATCGAATCCTCTGACAGCACCCTGCATCTCACCGACACCCGCAGCACCGGCACGCCACAGGACTTCACCTGCACCGTCGAACTGCGTACCGAACAGCAGCACGCCGTCCACGCCGCCACCAACGGCGACACCGCGGTCGTGGTCGCGCCTCCCGGTACCGGTAAAACCGTTATCGCCTGCGCGGTGATCGCGGCGCGGGCCACCTCCACCCTGGTCATCGTCGACCGCAAAGCATTGGCCGATCAATGGCGTGCCCGCATCATCGACCATCTCGGGATCAAGTGCGGGCAGATCGGCGGCGGCCGATCCAAGACCACCGGTGTCCTCGATGTCGCTCTGCTGCCCACCCTCGCCCGACGGCCCAACATCGACGAGCTCACCAGCGGTTACGGGTTAGTCGTGGTCGACGAATGCCACCATGTGGCCTCGAGCGCATTCACCGACGTCCTCAACAAGATTCCCGCCAAGTACTGGCTCGGCCTCACCGCCACCCCCTACCGCCGCGACCAACTCGACGACCTGATCTACCATCAACTCGGCGCCTGCACCCACACCATCGACGCACCCCGAGCTGGTCACCTTCCCACCGACGATGCTGCCCCGGCCCCGCACCCGGTCCTGCACATCCATCCCACGAGGTTCGCCTACACCGGTGACGCGGACCCCTCCCAACCCGGCGGGATAGCCGAAATCTACCGGGCACTGGTCGCCGACGACGACCGCCTGACCCAGATCGTCACCGACGTCACCGCCGCACACCGCTCCGGCGCGAACATCCTCGTCCTCACCACGTGGATCAACCACCTCAATGCCCTCACCGACCGACTCTCGGGCGAAGGCATCACCGGCATCATCACCCTGCGGGGCGGCATGAGCGCCGGCCAGCGCCACACCGCGCACGAGACCATCGCCACCCACTCGAGCAACGGAGAACCGCTACTGATCGTGGGCACCGGCTCCTACATCGGCGAGGGGTTCGACTGCCCCGCCCTGGACACCTTGTTCCTGTCCGCGCCCGTGAAGTTCAAAGGTCGCCTCATCCAGTACGTCGGCCGCATCACCCGCGCGCATCCCGGCAAATCCACCGCCACTGTCCACGACTACCACGACACCCACACCCCCGTCCTTGCCAGAACCCTCCAACAACGCGCCCCCGGCTACACCGAACTCGGATTCCCTGACCCACGCCGCCAGACCATGCACTGAGCCACCATCCCTGTGCGATCTAAACGAGTGCAGCTCGACAGCCTTGCGTTCCAGCGGCATGAACGTCCAGACACCGTCAGCGAACCGGAACCTGAACCCACCGGCACGCTCACCATCCCAGGCCAAGGCCGGGCTCGCCCTAAGCTTCGGCGTCTCGGTCGATGCCATCGAAATCGTGATTCGCGGATAACACCGACAACCATCTGCAGCGGCGCGACCTGACCGGTAGCTTGGCCCGGATTGGGCTGCGGCGGGACAGTGGGGGCATGACGATACCGCTCAACTCTGTTGCCCGGTGGGGTGGGCTCGCGGTCCGTGGAGTTCGTCGTGATCGCCCTGATGCCCGCAAGATCGCGGAGGTGCTCGTCGAGCTGGCGCGAGAGCAGATGGCCGGCAAGCGAAGTCGTGACGAGCCTGGCGCGATCGGTGGCGAGGGTTCACCGGTGTCACCGCGGCGGGCACGACAACTTGATCAAGACCGGATCCGGATGCTGATACGCGATTATGTCGCCGGTGCAACGCTCTGCGAGCTGGGCGACCGGTTCGGGGTCGATCGCCGCACCGTCAGCGCGATCCTGCATCGGCACGGTGTGCAGATGCACCGACGCGGCCTGTCGCCCGGCCAGATCGATGAGGCGATCCGCCTGTACGGTCTCGGTTGGTCCCTGGCACGGGTCGGGAAACACTTCGACGTCGACCCAACCACCGTGTTGAATCGTCTGCGCGAGCGTGGGGTTCGCACCCGCGACACACACGGACGGGCTCGGTCGTGACATCGATCCATGAGGACCGGGACGAGACCGCGCTGGCGGCGAGCATGGCTCGCGGTCGTGGTATCGACAGTGTGCATTCGGAGATAGTCGACACCGACGGCTACACACCTTGGGGTGCCTATTAGAACACAAAAACAGGAACTGATCAGGTGATATGCGATACCGAACGAAAGCGGTCTCATGTCCGACAGGCGACAAAATCCCTGATCAATGGCTCTTTTCGGGCCGATTTGTGGGCCTAACGCTAATCAATCCGAACCATCCGGTGGTTGATGGCCCCGAACTGGGGATCAAACCAATAGGTTCGGGTGGGCGGGTTCGTCGGCTCGACGACGGTCAGGTTCGGGAACTGATCGCTGGTTATGAAGGTGGGGCGACGGTGTACGAACTGGGTGCCCGGTTCGGTATCGAGCGGCGAACGGTCAGCGACATCCTGCACCGACACGAGGTGCCGATGCGCCGTAAGGGGTTGTCCGCCGAACAGGCCGATGACGCTATCCACCTGTACAACCTGGGCTGGTCGCTCGCCCGCGTCGGCCAACACCTGGGTGTCGACCCCACTACCGTGCTGGCCAAACTCCGCGAGCGTGGCATTCCTACGCGTGATGTCCACGGGCGACCACGCGCATAGACGCGGCAGTATCCACACGGGCAGCCCGTGTCGCGGGTTCGCCTCCTGGCGGGCGCTGTGAACATGGGAACTGCGAAAGACAGGGGATCAGACTCCGCCGTGCGCACTGGATGCGGCATGTGAGTGCAGTCGAGTGGTGGTTCGAGCCGCGTGATCCAGTGTTCGCGCGCGCTGCTATTCGTCGAGGGATCCGACCGGGAAACAAGCCCCGTCCCGACCGTACTTGTTCCATCGCAGCTCGTGCAGCCGATCCCACCGATCCTGCACCCAGTCCCAGATGAGGTCGGCGACCGTCGCGGGGTCGTTGAGCTCGGGCTCTGCGGTGTAGTGGCGCTCGGTCGAGCCGCGAGCGATTTCCAGCGCATAGGTGATCGGCTCGTCCGGTCGGCGCAGGGGTCCGCCGCGGTGGGTCTGGATGAAGGACATGGTGTCGTTGGTCTTGCTGACGATAAGGAAGGGTGTCCGGGCGTATCGGTGTAGATTCGGCACCCAGTAGCGCAGCTCACGCTGGCTCAACGAGGAATACGTGTGTTTGCCGCCGATGTCGACCACGACCGGTTCACGTGAACTCGAACGGACGAAGACCTCGAATGTGGCATCGTAGAGTTCGCCATCGGGGGAGACGACCTCTTCCATGATCGGAAGGAATCCCCGGACAGCGTCATCGGGTACCCGGACCTGCACCGCGTCACCGTGAAACGTCGCTTGTACAGCAAGATCGGGGCGATTGGTGCGTGTCACGCTGTTGTTCCAGCCCTCTACCACGCCGGTCATACACAACATGTGGTCATCCTCGGAGGGTGCGCAGTCATGTTGTGATCCAACGTAATCAGCAACTTCGACGGCCTTTCGAGCCGCGCCTTTGGGCAACACCACGAACACCCGGGTCACCGCCTGAGCGTAGCGTCTCGGGCTGGTGGCCCGTTGTGACGAGGGCCGCATACCGAACCGCGCGATCAGCGGCGTTATCGTGCGTTTGCGGTGCTCGGCTCGATTGCGGACTGCGGCCAGCTCCTCAGCGCGAGGGTCGGGGCTATGGGCTTGGTGCCGCCAGCGCCGAAAACCTATGGAGTGGTTTCGTTTCTCGACGGACATCACAAGCTCGCTGGCTACCGTGCCGAAGAACCTGCCCCGACCGTGCTGCGCGTCGCCCGAGTGAGCGCACCACCGACCACGGCCGAGGAGGTCCGAGACCCATTCCCTCGCGCAGCCGAGCATTTGGAGATGGATTGGGCGATGGCCGCTCTGCGGCGCCGAAGCGCAATGTAATCACCACTCGCCGAGAGGATTTAGGCGAGCCGCGTATCATGGGCGTCTTGAGCCGCGAGAGCTCTGGTCCGCTGGCCGCCACAATTGGCCGCTTTTGCTCAGCGCGCACAGCGGCAAACGATGCCTTTGATTCAGGCCACGGATCGATCCCGGTCCTGCCGGCAAGCACGCTTACGCAGAGACAGGGCATGCAGGCGGCTACTTGCCGATTAACCGCCAGCTCGACTTCGCGGCCGCATGTCATACGAAACGCGTTGCGTGAGTACACGATGAGCAATAGTGTCCCCGGGAGCCAAGGAGGGGGTAGCTGATGGCCGACACTACGAACCATGCACACGATGAGCGAACAGTGGCTGCACTGTTCGACCTGCACTGGGCCGCACCGGGCGCGAGGGGCATGACCGAGGAGTGTGCACCAGATGCCTCAGGCGCCGTCCGTCTGCTCGCGCCCCGGCATATTCGGCACACCGGCCACATCCTCGACGCCGACGAGTCCTCGGACACGTGGGCACTGGCTATACCTGACAATCTCGTGCTTCGCGTCGGCGACATCGTCATGACGACAGTGTTCTCTAGTACGGCGCGTGCGGCTGTGGCGCGCATGACTGATCTGCCCGCCGCCCCGGGTTCCGCCAACCTGCTGATTCTGCGTCCCAAACAGCTGATCGATCACGACTATCTGACCCTGATCGCGGCCTACCTTACCTCGAATAACGTCACTGCCCATGCGTCATCAGGAACCACCGGCATGTTGCGGCTGACCGTGGGCAGGCTACGGGGCTTACCGCTGCCCGCCCCCGACGCACTGCTCACCACCGCGCTTGAGGACCTACGGACCGCTGAGCGGCAATTGAACCAGTGGGCCGCCGAAGCCGACGTCCTACTCACCTCCGCCTTCGGAAGGGGAGCCGACACCGAACTAGCCCGCCAGGCCCTCATCGATGCCGGACGAACAGTTCGTCTGCGCGTGGAAGCCGCGGCGCAGCTGGACGATTTCGGGACGGTGGTCCGCACGCAGTTCCCGCACCCCATTGCGGTGCGCTGGAGAGGCGTCGAGGTATCGATGAGTACCGGCGACCACGCCCAGGCATACGAGGCAATCCTTGAGACTGCGGAAGTTCTGCTGTGTTACTGCGCATTGCTGACGCTTGCGCTTTCGCGCGTACAGGGCATCGCACTGGGGTCGGTGACAGCCCTCGCTACTAAAATCGGCGGTCACGCAGGCGGGCCAGGTTTCGGTGAGTGGTGTTCGGTGCTGCAGGAGATCAGTGGTGCTGGGAAACGGCGGGGGTTAGT
>NZ_BDCC01000034.1 GCF_001613305.1 Nocardia vaccinii NBRC 15922 | reverse complement strand
TCGTCGTTGCGCGGTCGAAGCGCATGGTCGAAGGCCGAGTCTCGACCGCGCAACGACGAGCCTTACAGCGCCGAAAACCCGCCGCAGCGAAGCGGAGGCAAATCGGACACCGCCCAGACGCGGGCCTCGGCTTCCTCGGCCAGTTTGGCGAGCAGGATCTCGCGCGGAATCGTCTGTCCCGCCAGATGTTCCAGGGACGGAACTACGACATGGTGTGCGTCCGCGCGCTTGAGCTCGGCGGTCAGCTCCGCGAAGGCGGTGCCGTCACCGGTCGTCGATTCATGGAACGTCGCGGCGAAGCACATCCCCGCGGAGTTGGCAAGGCTGCACATGGCGTCTTCGAGCTCCTCGGGGTGGCCCTCGGCCAGTTCGTCACGCACATACCCATAGATCAACGCTTCCACCCGAACCTCCGTTGGGATCTGGATAGGGATTCGCTGTTCTGTTGTCGCCCCCTACACGCGGCGGGGCACTGCTCGACGAGATACCACCGGCCGATACCACTGCTTCGGCGGTACCGCGCGGGCCGGAAATCGACCCGTTCCGAGCATGCCTCACCGATAAATGTAATTGCAGATGTCAATGCGCTGACATCCGGATGCCCTATCCGGGTCATCTGGAGTTAACTGATGGGATACTGAGCCCGTGGCCGCTGGTGACGATCGACCCGTTTGGGCAGTCCGAATGCGTTCCGAACGAGATGCCAGGGGGTGGTCGCAGACCGAAGCGATCCGCGCGATGCGCGCCAAGTCCTCGCACAACCTGCCGACCGACAGCACATTGCTACGCAACTGGCGGCGCTGGGAATCGGGCGAATCGCGTCCCGACGAGTTCTACGCGCCGATCATCGCCGCGGCCTTCGACACCGTCACCGCCGCGTTCTTCCCCAAGGCCCGCCCGAACCGGGACGACGAGTTGCTGTCCTCCACCGGGATGGACACCCTGGAATTCCTCGGCCGCCTGCGCATGTCCGATATCTCGTCGGCCACGCTCGACGCCATCCGGATCACCGCCGAGCGGCTGTGCTGCGAATATCCCTGTTCCGATCCGCGCACCCTGTACGCGGAGGGAACGGCGTGGCTGCGTCGCATCACCTCCCTGCTGGACGGCCGGTTGACCTTGGCGCAGCACCGTGAGGTGCTGGTGCTGGCCGGGTGGGTCGCCCTGCTGGTGGGTTGCCTGGACTACGACCTGGGCCGGCGAACCGAGGCCGAGGCTACTCGCCGCGCCGCGTTGTCCCTGGGCCGCGAGGCCGACCATGCCGAGATCATCGGCTGGAGTGCGGAGTTGGCCGCGTGGTTCGCCCTGACCCAGGGCAACTACCGCGGCGCGGTCGACGCCGCCGACGCCGCCCTGGCAAGTACCCAGCAACTCGGCGTCGGCGTCCAGCTCGCCGCGCAGCAGGCCAAGGGCTGGGCGCGCCTGGGCGATCGCACGGCGATGGAGGCGGCGCTGCGCCGGGGCCGCTCGATCCTGGACCGCCTCGACCATCCGGTCAATCTGGACAATCACTTCGTCGTGGACCCGCAGAAGCTCGACTTCTACGCGATGGACTGCAGTCGCGTCATCGGCGAGGACCAGTTGGCGAGAAGCTATGCGCAGCAGGTGATCCAAACCTCCACGGGTCCCGGCGACACCGTCCTCAAACCCATGCGGGTCTCCGAGGCGCGCCTGACCCTGGCCGTGCTGGCCGTGCGCGACGGTGCATTGGACCTCGCCGTCGACGAGGGTCTGCGCGCCTTCACCGGAACCCGACGCTCCCTGCCGTCGCTGATGTGGATAGCCGGCGAAACCGCCCGCGAGATGATCGAGCACTACCCCGACGATCCGCGCACCCGCACCTACCTCGAACAATTGCGTGAGCTGGCAACACCGTAAACATTGTATTCTCGGCCCTCGCTTCGCTCCGGCGTGTTCGCGGCCCCCGAAGTCTCGCCGTTCGGCCCCGTGTCGGGCACTCGTTCCTCGCACCGCCACGCGTCCGAACGGCGAGACGGGCCGCGAACACTGCGGTTGGCGTTGCCCGAGTGCACGAGCCTGGGTGACTGTTGGGTTGCTTTCGCTTCGCTCCCGCTGTTCGCGGTCCCGGCGGGGCTCGAACTGGTGCCGGCGTTGTTTCCGGGGGCCGCGATCGCGCCGGAGCGCAGCAGAGGCCAAGATGGAGCAATGGATTTCAGTCTGCGGACCTGCTCGTGGCGGGGGCATGCCACCTACGCGCCCGATGAGACCGAACTCGCTGCACGCCTACATGTTTCGACTCCGGCGGGCACAGCGTGGCGCTGTCTGCGCTGCGGCGACTTCGTCGTCGGCGATCCCGCGGGCCGCGGTCCGGCCGACGAGGCGCCCGAGGTGCCGCGCGGGCGGCTGCTGCGAGACCGGTTCATCATGCGACTTCTGGCGATCGAGCGGATTCTGCGCGGTCTGGTCTTCGTCGCACTCGGGGCGGGGGTATTCAAGGTGCGCAATTCGCAGCATCAGCTGCGCACGGCATTCGACAAGGAGATGCCGCTGATCCAGCCGCTGGCCGATCAGATCGGCTGGAATCCGGACAATTCGAAGATCGTGCACTTCATCGAACAGGGGTGGAAGCTCTCGCCGACGGTGCTCAGCCTGATCGCGATCGGGCTGTTGGCCTATGCGGCGATCGAATTCATCGAGGCGGTAGGGCTGTGGTTGGCGCAGCGCTGGGGTGAGTACTTCGCCGTCATCGCGACCGCGATCTTCCTGCCGCTGGAGATCTACGAGCTGACCGAGAAGATCACCGTGGTGCGCGCGGGTGCGCTGTTGATCAATATCGCCGCGGTGCTGTGGCTGCTGTGGTCCAAGCGGTTGTTCGGAATCAACGGCGGCGGACGCGCATACCACGCCGAACACAACGAGGAGAGCCTGCTCACGGTGGAACGTTCGGCCGTCGCGGTGCCCGCGTCCTGATCGATGACGGACGCCGCGGCGGCCCCTCGGCGCGCCGACGCCGGGGACGCCGCGGCGCCCGCGGGTATCGGTATTACCCTCGACCCGGTGACCGAGTCCGCTGAAGGATTGCTGCCCGAGGCCGCATCCGCGACGTCCAGAGGTGAGACCGCGGTGCCGCGTACCTCCGCGACGGCCGCATCGGACCCGGACATCAACAGATCACCGCAGGACTCGGGCCCGACCGCGACTCCGGAGGCACTGTTCGACGGTTCGGCACCTCCCCGCGGTCGCGTGGTGTTCGCCCCGGCCGGCATCGATGCCGCCGCGGCGGAGGATCGGTTGCGGCTGTTCACCTTCGCCACGGCAGAGAAACGCGGCGAGTACCTGTGGGTGTTGCGCGCGTTCGATCAGGCCCGCGCCGCTTACGTCGTACTGCTGCACGCCAGCGATGTCGCCGACGCGCTGACCCGGTTTTCGGGCGCGCCGCGGCTGTCCGCCGCCGAGGTGGGCCCGCTGCTGGAACAACTGCACCAGTGGGGTGTGCTCGAGCGCAGCTACGACGGCACCCGCGCGGCGACCCTGGCCGAATATCGCAACCGGCACTTCGTCTATCAGTTCTCGCAGAGCGGTTATCACGCCTATCGCGCCGTCTCCGAGGTACTCGGCGCGCGCCTGGACGAGGCGGCGTTGTCGCGCCTGGTCCTGCCGGAATTGCTGACCGATCTGCAGGCTCTGGCCCAGGCCAACCGAACCGGCGATGCCGAACGCGTCTACCGCGTCCTGAACCGCCTCGACACCACCCTGTCCGAACTGGCCGAACGCGCCGCACACTTCTATCTCACCCTCGGCGATCTGGTGCGCACCACCGAGGCGACGCCGGAATCCTTTCTGGCACACAAGGATGCGCTGCTGGCGCATATGCGCGAATTCAGCATGGACCTGGCTCGTTTCGCCCCGCGATTGGCGGCCGCGATCACCGAGGTCGAGAAGACCGGCGTGGAGGAGATGATCGCGCGGGCAGGGGCCTGCGACGAGCGGGTGCTGCTCAGCGTCGCCGATCGTGAGGCGGATTGGCGCGACCGCTGGCGCGGGCTGCGCGGCTGGTTCATCGCCACCGCGGCGGATGTCGATGCGGGCGAAGGTCATTCGGATGCGCAGTCCAGAGCGGGTACGGGCCAGACCGAGGCCGAGCGGCTGCGCGATGCGACCATGAGCGCCATCGCCGCGGTGCTCTCGCTGTTGCGCCGGGTCACCGAGACCCGCAAGGGCGGGGTCAGCCGGGAGTCCGCGCTGCGCCACCTGGCCGGATGGTTCACCGCGACACCGAATGCCCAGAGCGCGCACGCGCTGTTCGACGCGGTCTTCGGTTTGGGCCGTCCTCGGCACCTGTCGATGGAACATCCCGATGCGGATGTCATTCCCGCGATCCGATCCTGGTGGGACGCACCGCCGTTGGAGATCGCACGCACCCTCGCCGAGACCGGACGTCCACCGTCGCCGGGCGCGCCGTCGCGAATCGCGCGCAACGACGCGGGAATCCGGCGGCTGCGTCAGGCCCAGTTGGACGCTCAGCGCGCCCGCGCGGCCGCGGCGCAATCGCTGGCCGCCGCCGGTCTGCACGAACGTGTACTGGACGACGGCGAGACCGAAGTGCTGCTGCGCCTGCTCGACGCGGCCTCGACCGCATGGGTCCCGGTGAGCGGCCGGACCGGAACCACCGGCTCCGACAGCGGAGTCACCCTGACGGTCTCCGAACATCCCGGTTCGACCGTCGTGCGCACCGCACGCGGACTGCTGCACCTGAACAATCGCCGACTGGAGATCCGCGAAAACGGCCGTGCCCGAATACCTTCCACCAGGGCTCGCCCCGGTCCCGGCTTGCCGGAGCGAAGTGAAGGCGATGTCACAGAGGCCCGCCCATGATCCACGCTCGCACAATAGATTCCCTCGCCCTGGACAGCTATCAGCGGGCCGCGCGGGTGATTCTGGCCAACCACCTGGTCACCCGCAGCTATCCGGATCGGATCGCCCTGCCGCTGCTGCGGCGCTGGGCCACCGAACTGCGTGAGGATCTGGCCGAATTGTTCGGCTACCGGCTCGAGGTCACCGAGACCACCGCCCGGTTGTTCCCGGTGCTGGATCGGCTCGATTCCGGTCGTCCGGCGCGGACGCCGGGTGATCGAGTCTTCGACCGGCGACGCTACGCGTACCTGTCCCTGGCCCTGGCCGCGCTCGGCCGGGCCGGCGATCAGATCACCCTGTCGGAGTTGGCCGACCAGGTCGCCTCGTATGCGACGCGGGTCGACGGACTCGAATTGTCCACCGATCGAGCCGCCGATCGCGACGCGTTCGTCGACGCCGTGGCCTGGCTGGGTGCGCGCGGCGCGCTCACCCTCGCCGACGGCGACGCCGGGGGCTGGGCAGCGGATCCGGATGCCGGTGAGGCCCTCTACGACATCGACCGGGCCGTGGTCTTCGCGATCTTCCGGCCGCCGCGCGTACTGCAGCATCTGCGGAGCGTGCGCGGCTTGTTCGAGGACGAATCCGACAGCGGTACAGGCACTTCCGCACCGCAGGCGCGGGCGGCCGATGCCCGCCGGGTGCGGCGCGCGCTGGTCGAGCGACCGGTGGTCTACGCACAGGAACTGACCGAATCCGAGCGGCTGCAACTGGGTACGGAGAAGGTCGTCGCCGAGGTGGAGCTGCTCACCGGGTTGCGGGCCGAGCGTCGCGCCGAGGGCGTCGCGCTGATCGACACCTCGGGTCGTTTCTCCGATGTGCGCTTTCCCAGCACGGGCACCCTCGCTCAGGTGGCGCTGCTGCTGGTCGGCGAGATCGCGGATCTGGTCCTGGACATCGACAATCCCGTCGAGCGTCGTCACCGCGCCGCTCCGGCCACCACCCTGATCGACGCGCTGGACGACGCGATTCCGGAGTCGACCGTATTCACCCCGCTGGTCGTGTCCTCCGATCCCGATGTGGCACAAGAAGATGCGGCCGATCGAGAGATTGCGGGCGAAGACGAGGAGATCGACGTGGAGCCGCCGTATCCGGTCGTACCGTTGTCCTGGATCCGTGAGACCGTCCAGGCCCTCACCGACCGCTACGGGTCCACCTTCGCCGCACAGTGGCAGGCCGACGTTCCCGGCCTGACCCGGGAGGTCCTGGCACTGCTGGAACGACTGCACCTGGTCGAATCACACCGCACTGGAGACGAGACGGCCTCCGGCGAAACGGATTCCGAACCGGTCCTGTTGATCCTGCCCGCCCTCGCCCGTTACCGCGGCGCGGTGGTCACGGTCCGCACGCGCGCCAAGAGCGAGCTGTTCGCCTCCGCGACCGCGCTCGGCGACCACGCCTATCCGGCACAGAAGGGGAGTTGATGGAGCTCATCCACGGCGGCGTCCGATTCGTACCCACTCGGGCGGGCATCATCAACCTCTGGGACTACCGCGATCAGGAGTTCTGCTTCGCCGACGGGCGACTGGTACTGCGCGGGCCCAACGGGTCCGGTAAGACCAAGGGCCTGGAAGTGCTGTTCCCCTTCGTGTTCGACGGGCGGATCGAGCCGCGCCGGCTGAATCCGTTCGCGGGCGAGGAACGCACGATGAAGTCGAATCTGTTGTACCGCAAGCAGGAATCGGCGTACTCGTACGTGTGGATGGAGTTCGCCCGCGGTCGGCGCGAGGATCCCGAGGTCGTCACCATCGGCATCGGCATGCGCGCGACCCGCTCCTCGGACAAGGTGACCCGCTGGTATTTCGTCGCAGACGGCCGGGTGGGTGTCGACTTCTCCCTGATCGGCCCGGACGACCGGCCGCTCACGCGCAAGCAGCTCGCCGAGCAGATCGGCACCGACGCGCTCACCGATCGTCCGGTGGACTATCGCGCCGCCATCGACGCACGCATGTTCGGGCTCGGGGCGCAGCGCTACGACCAGCTGATCAATCTCATCCTGACCCTGCGCCGTCCGCAGCTGGCCAAGAACCTCGACCCGCGCGGACTGTCCCAGGCGCTCGCCGACGGCCTGCGTCCGCTGGACGAGCAGCTCATCCTGGACGCGGCCCGCTCGTTCAGCGATATGGAGGAGGTCGGCCGCACGCTCGAGGGCCTGGTCCAGGCGGACACCGCCACCCGCGCCTTCGTCGGGGTGTATCGCAAATATCTTGCGGTGCAAGCCAAGAGCGATGTCGACCAGGTGCGCGGACGCATCGACGCGGTGACGCACGGCAGTACGGCGCTGTTCGCCGCGACGGCGCTGCGTGAGCGTCGCGAAGGTGAGCGAACCGCCGCCGAGGAACGCGCCGAGGCCGCCGATCGCGCCTACGAGCAGGCGCTGACCGATCGGGAGACGCTTCAGCGCTCCAGCGCGTACGAGGGCAAGCAGCAGCTCGACGATCTGGCGGACGCGGTGCGCCGGTTGGAGGCCTCCGCGGCGGTGCATCGCGACAAGGCGACCAAGGCGCAGCAGGCGGTCGAGCAGCGCGCAGAGGAGGCCGAAAGATCCCGCGCGGCAGTAGAATCCGCCACCGCCGCGTTGTCCCGCGGCGAGGAAGAATTGCGCACGGCCGCCGAGGAGGCCGGTATCGGCTGGTCCGCGCTGCCCGAGCAGGCGCGTGCCGAACAGCTCACCACCACCGTGCGCAGTCACGCCGAGGAGCGCGATGCCGACGTGCGTGCGGTGCGCCAGGCGCTGACCCTGGTGGACACCGCCGCCGCGGGACGTTCACGCGCCGAACGCACCGCCCAGCGGGCGATCGAGCAGCGGGACACCGCCGCGGCCGCGCTCGCGGAGGCCGAGGCCACCGTAACCCTCGCCCGGTCGAATACGGCCGCGGCGCTGCGTGACTGGCGGGAGGAGCACCGCGAGATCCACGAGCCGGTACGCGCGGGGTTGTTCGAAGCGCTCGATACCGCTCTGGCCGCCGTGGGTTCCGATGACGCGGCCACCCTCACCGAGGTTCTCACCGAGCACACCGAACCGCTCTCCGAGCAGATCCGCAGTCAGCGGCAACAGGCCCGCACCGCCGCCGAACAGGCCGCGGCCCGAATCGCCGAGCTGCGAGCCGAGCGAGATCGGGTCGCAGCCGAGAAGGAAGATGCACCAACGGCTTTCGCCGCCCGCACCGACTCGCGCGAGGCTCGTGCGGGTGCACCGCTGTGGCGGCTGGTCCGCTTCGCGGACGACATCTCGCCCGAGCAGGCCGCGGGCATCGAGGCGGCGTTGCAGGCCGCCGATCTGCTCGACGGTTGGGTGTATCCGGAAGATGAACTGCCGCCACATGATTCGGAGCAGTTCCTCGTCCCGCTGCCGCCGCGGGACCGCCCGGCGGGCCGCACCCTGGCCGATGTACTCGTCGTCGAGGACGATTCGGATGCTCTGACCGTTCCCGGCGATGTCGTTTCGGGCGTGCTGGCCTCGATCGCATTGTCCGGCAATATCGTTCACCACGACGGTGCGAGTGCCGGGAAGGCCACCGCATCCGGCGGCGCGACCACCCCGGTGACGATCGATGCCGACGGCCGATACCGCCAGGGCGTACAGCTGGGCCGCCACACCAAACCGCATGCCGAATTCATCGGCGCGACCGCCCGTGCCCGCCGCCGCGAACTGCGCCTGGCCGAGCTGGCGGCCGCAATCGAGACCGCGCAGTCCGCCGAACAGGAAGCCGCCGCCCAGCAGCGGGAGGCCGCCGAACAGCTGGCCCGAATCACCGCCGCCGCCAAGGCATTACCTCGTACCCACACGGTCACCGCCGCATTGCGCGCGGTCTCCGAGGCCGCGGGCATGCTGCGGTCGCGGGCCGAGGCGGCGGCGCAGGCCGAGGGCGATCTGGATCAGGCCGTCGCCGAGTTCACCGTCGCCGACAAGAAGGTTCGCGGCGTCGCGGCCGCTCATCGCGCACCGCGTGATCCGGCCGAACTCGATGCCCTGGCCGCGGCCATCCGGCACTTCGAGAACACCGGTACCGCGCTGTTGCGCCTGCGCGGGGACCATCAGCGCGATCACGAGCGGTCCCGCGAGAGCGAGGACCGGCTGGCCGAATCCCGGGATCTGGCCGAAGCTTTCGCCGAGGAGGCCGAGTCGGCGCGGGCCGGGTACGAGGAGCAATTGCGCAAACTCGAGACACTGCGCGAGGCGCTGGGCGCGGGCGCCGCCGATATCGATCGCGAACTCGAACAGGCCCGGATGCGGATCGAGGCCGCGCGGGCCGAGCAGAAGGCCGCGCGCAAGGCGGCTTCCGACGCGATCGAGGCGGTAGGCTCGGCCGAAGGAGCGTATCGGGCCGCGCACGACTCGCTCGGCACCGCCCTGACCGAACTGCTCGCCGACGTGAAACACCTTGCACCCTATGCCCGTCCGGACCTGTTGAGCCTGCTCGGCGCACCCGAGCACTGCCGCTGGCCGAGTACCGAGGCGGCTTGGTCCACCCCGGAGCAGTTGCTGTACCGGATCGAGACCGGCGGACCGGAAGCCGCGCCCCGAGTGCTGCCCGAGGGAGTGCAGGAACTGTTCGACGGTCTGTGCGTGGCCACCGCGTCGGTGCGCGCCGGTGAGGCGGCCCGCAAGTCCACCCGCAGCGCGGTCACCGCCGCGCTGCAGGAGTTCGACGCCGCCCTCGCCGCCGCCCGGCAGGACTACCGGCTGCAATGGGACGCCGCCGACGGGCTCACGGTCGTTCAGGTGCACGACGATCAGGGCGTGGCCGCGCTGGCCGATTTCGCCGACCGCATCGCCGGGGCCCGCTCGGATCAGGAACTGCTGCTCACCGACGCCGAGCGCCGTATCCTCGAGGATGCGCTGCTGACCGGTCTGGCCCAGCAGATTCACGAACGCACCAGTGACGCACGCGATCTCATCAATCGCATGGGCACCGAGATGCGACAGCGCCGGATGTCCTCGGGCAACACCATCGGCGTGCACTGGGTGCTGGCGGACAGTCTGTCCGAATCCGCCCGCGCGGTGTGCAAACTGCTCGACCGGGACGCCTCCGAGCTGAGTCCGGAGGACCTGGCCGCCGTGCGCGCGCACTTCGCCGCGGAGATCCGGGCCGCTCGCGCCGCGCACCCGGAACGCTCCTATCCCGAAATCCTCGCCACCACACTGGATTACCGGACCTGGCGAGTGTTCTCGTTCACCCTGATCACCGCCGACGGCAGTGAGGACCGGCTCACGGTGGCCCGGCACAGCGCCCTCTCGGGCGGCGAACAGTCGGTGTCCCTGCATCTTCCGCTGTTCGCCGCCGCGCACGTCATGCTCGATTCGGCCGATCCCCAGGCGCCGCGCCTGCTCGCCCTGGACGAGGCGTTCGCCGGTGTGGACGACAACGGGCGCAGCGAATTGCTCGGCCTATCCGTGGATTTCGACCTGGATCTGTTCATGACGGGCTACGACCTGTGGATCACCTACGACCACGTGCCCGCGTGCGCGCACTACGATCTGGCCCACTCGGCCGCGGAGAACACCGTCAGCGCAACCCTTCTGGTGTGGGACTCGCACGATCTGCTGGCCGAACACGACGGCTCGGATCTCACCGCCGCCCTGGGCTCACCGGGCCGCCGCCGGGTGCCACACACCGTCGAGGGCGGCATAACCCTGGACGAGGCAATGGAACTCACCTCCTGACGGGGTCGGTGCCCGTACCGCAACGTCTGCCGGACCACATCGTCGAAGGCGTGCGCACGGCCCGGCGACCGCCAGGTTGCCGCTGCGCCGCCACCACAGCGGCAGGGTGACACCGACCAGGACCTGCAGTGGCAGTGGCTGGATGATCATGCGAACGACACGTTCGCATGATCACGATCGGGAGTGCCACAGGGTCCACAGGATCGAAAGCCCGAGCGGAGCACCCGTCCACCGGCTCGCCTATGGGCTCGGCCGGCCGCGCGGGTCGCAGGTCAGGTGAGGGTGGTGTCGCCGAGGGATTCGGACAAGGTGCGCAGGAGGGCCGTCAGGTGGTCGCGGTCGGCAGCGGAAAGGTCTGCCAGTAGGCGGTTTTCATTGGCGACGTGCCGGGGGAGGAGTTCGTCGACCATGGTGCGTCCGGCGGCGGTGAGCTGGATGCGGACCGAGCGTCGGTCGCCGGGGTCGGAGTTGCGGCGGACCAGTCCCTTCGACTCCAGGCGGTCGATGCGATTGGTGACCGCGCCCGAGGTGATCATCGCCGCCTTGATCAGCGCTCCCGGCGTGAGCCCCTGGTCGCCGCCGGAACGCCGCAGTGTCGCCAGCATGTCGAACTCCCAGCGCTCCAAGCCGTGGCCGGTGAAGAACTCGCGCAGTTCGCGGTCCAGCACGCGGGCCAGCCGAGTGATCCGGCCGACCACCTCCATCGGCGCGACGTCGACATCCGGGCACTGCTCGCGCCACGCGGCCGTGATCAGGTCTACTGCATCAACCATCGATAGCCCTCTCCACATGAAGAATCTTAGCGTTGGCATAAAGCGGCCTCGTGTGGTGTTATCTCTCAACATTAAGATAGTTAACCTGGAGAGAAGGCCATGACCACTCGGAACGCCGCCGGGTCGCCCGCCGCGACCTTGGCGCTCACCGCACTGACGCCCCTGGTCTGGGGCTCCACCTACGCTGTCACGACCGAATTCCTGCCGCCCGATCGGCCGCTGTTCACGGCCCTGATGCGGGCGCTACCCGCCGGACTCGTGGTGTTGGCGCTCACCCGGGTGCTGCCGCGCGGCCGCTGGATCCTGCGCGCCATGGTGCTCGGCACCCTGAACATCGGCGCCTTCTTCCCGCTGCTGTTCCTGGCCGCCTATCGTCTGCCGGGCGGCCCGGCCGCCGTGCTGGCCTCGGCATCACCGCTGTTCGCGTTGGGTTTCGCGGCGCTGTTCCGAACCGAACACCCGACCGTCCGCAAGCTGGTGGCCGCCGTCGTCGGCATCGCCGGAGTGGCCATCGTCGTAATGCGCGCGCGGGCCGCGCTCGATCCGATCGGCGTACTGGCCGGCATCACCGGTGCGGCGTGCATGGCCGCCGGGACCGTGCTGACCAAGCGCTGGGGTCGGCCCGAGGGCGTCGGGCCGCTGGCCATGACCGGCTGGCAGCTCACTGCCGGTGGTCTGCTGCTGTTGCCGCTGGCGTTGCTCACCGAGGACGCCCCGCCCGCGCTGGACGTCCGCAACATCGGCGGTTACCTGTACCTCGGGGTGATCGGCACCGCGCTGGCCTATGTCGTCTGGTTCCGTGGCATCTCCCGGCTGCCCGCCACCTCGGTTGCCTTCCTGGGGCTGCTGAGCCCGCTGTCCGCGACCGTGATCGGCTGGGCCGCCCTCGGCCAGGCTCTGAGCCCGCTACAAGTCCTCGGAATGGCGATCGCCTTGGGCGGCACGCTGCTCGGCCAGACCGGCGCCGACCGGGCCGCGAAGCGGACTGCCCGCCAGGAGATTTCCGACGACCCCGCACCCGAAGCGCAGACCGCCGTCACCACTGAGCAATCCGCCTGATGGCTCCACCAACCGCCCCGTCGCGTTGTTGCCACATCCGGCCGAGCATGGTCTCCCTATCGCACAGCGCCGACGTCACAGTCGGCTATCAGTGCGAAACCCGTTCTACCAGTGGGTTCTTCGGCCGAGAGACAGCGCGATGCACACCGGCCGATCACCACGTGTCACCGGCAATCACCTCTGGTCGGCACTACGCCGACAACCGGTATCCGGTCGATCGCATCGCATACCGCCTGGGCCGACTCCCGGTCGAGAACAACTGGAAGGAAATCGAATTCCCATGCGTATCACAGTCTTCGGAGCATCTGGTGCCGTCGGCAGCCGAGTGGTCGCCGAGGCGGTCGACCGCGGCCACACCGTAACGGCCGTATCCCGGGACGCCGCACGTTTGCGCGAACTGGCGTCGCGGATCGAGATCAGGTCCGGCGACGCCGCGAATCCCGATCAGGTTGCCGAGCTGAGTGCCGATCGCGATGTGGTGATCAGCGCGACCCGTCCGGGGCCGGGCCGAGAGGAGGAGTTGGCGGCGGTGGCCGTGGCACTGCTGACCGGGCTGGCGCGCACCGAGGTGCGGCTACTGGTGGTCGGCGGCGCGGCCGGTCTGCGGGTTCCCGGCGGCGCGATGCTGATCGACACCCCCGATTTCCCGTCCGATCTGCGGCCGATCGCGTTCGCCTGCAACCAGCAGCTCGATGTTTTCCAGGCGGCCACCGCGGGGCCGGTGGATTGGGCCTATGTGAGCCCACCCACGCTGCTCGAGCCAGGCGTGCGGACTGGCTGCTATCGGGTCGGCGCGCACGATCTGCTGGTCGATGCCGAGGGCAATTCGTTCATCTCGATGGAGGACTTCGCCGTCGCATTGCTGGACGAAGCCGAGAGGCCCAAGCATCATCGGACCCGGTTCACCGTCGGGTACTGAACCGAGGGCGGCTCGGCCCGAACAGCACCCCGAGGACGGGCATTGTCAGGCCCGTCCTACCCGCGGACGCCGCTGTGTCACGAATCGCCGTGCTCGACAATGGTGTTCGTCCCCCGTGTGCAGATCTGTGGACCAATGCGCCAGCGACGCAAGGCTCCAGAGGCCACCGCGCGAACAACCGCCCCGACGCAAGGGGCTGCGCGCCGGATCACGGCCCGCGCTGCTGGGACCGGACCGCAGCCGGCGACTGCCGCACGGCTCCTTCGTCGACGCCGAGTGCGCCCGCGACCGCCCGGGTGAGGTGGTCGGAGATCTCGGCGCTGTTCCAGCCTCGATGCTCCGCCAGGTCGTAGACGACGCGTTCGTCGAAGATGGTGATCCACAGCAGGACCGCGTAGGTGATGTCGAGATCGGGCGCCCTGTCGTCGCGGACCAGAGCCTCGAGCACTTCGGCGAGAATGTCGTGCAGACCGGTGATCGCCTCGTCGCCTCCGGCCAGCCGCTCGATGAATCCGCTGCTGCTGCGGATGTAGCGCACCGCTGAACCCCATTGCATCGACTGCTGCACCCAGGTGCCGCAGAATCGGTGGAAGCGGCCGAGCGAATCGCGCCGCGCCGCGGTCCCCGAGTCCTCGGCATCGATCAGCGAGAACGCCTCCAGCAGTTGAGTGATCGCCCGCCGATGGAACGCGGCCATCGCGTCCTGTGGCGTCGGGAAATGCCGGTACGCCGTGGCCACACCGACTCCCGCCACGGCGGCGAGTTCGGGGATCGAGAAGCCGACCCTACCGGCCCGCAGCAGGGTGTGGACGCCGTCGACCAGCAGCACTCGGCTGCGCTGGGCATCGCTGCGGGTGTTCACGGGCACGACCCCATCCTGCACAAGCCGCTCTGCCGATGTACCGGGTGGGTCGAAAACAGTGGGTGCGGCATCGGGACGGCTGCCCGATTCCACATTCGAGTAGAGAAGTTCTTCTCAGTTATCTATCATATCAATCGAGAAGATCTGCTCACTTAGGGGGCGAGATGCGGGTAGCGGCACCGGGCGCGCTGTTGGTGCTGATCATGGCGCAGCCGAATATGGCGACCGGCATGATGCCGTACTACCGGCACGCCTGGGCACTGGCACCGCTGCTCATCACGGTGATCTTCGCCGCGTATCTCTTCGCGCTCACGCCGACGCTGGCACTGCTCGGAACGCCGCCCGCACGCACAGGGTGGTGGTGGCGGATCGGGCTCGGCAGCGCCTTCGGCATCAGCGCGGATGTGGCCATGGCACTGGCACATTCCGCCTGGCCCGCCTGCCTGGCGCGGATCTGCGCGGGACTCTCGGTGGGCCTGGTGACCGGCTCGCTGGCCGGGCTGATCCTCGAACGCCGGGGCGAACGCGGGCGCACGGCCATGGCCACCGCAACCGTATTCGGTTCCGCACTGGGCACATTCGCCGCCGCCGCACTGGCGCAGTATCTGCCCGCACCGGGAGTCACCGTCTATCTGGTGCATGCGGTCACGCTCGGAACGGTGGCGCTGATCGTACTGTCCGATCGCGGCATACGTGTCACGACCGTCGCACGTGGCGCCGCACCCGTGCCCGGTGCGGATGAACCGCCGATCACCGGATATCTCACCGGAATCGCCGCGTGGGTCTCCGCCGGTCTGGTCGTCGCCCTGCTGCCCAGCTACGGCGCGGAGCTGCTGGGTACCCGGAACCTGACCCTGCTCGCACTGCCGGTCACGCTGTATCTGATTTGCGCCTGGCTCGCCCAGCGTGCTCTGCCGCCCCGCATCCTGCCCGCCGAACCTGTTGCCGCGCAACTGATCATCATCGCGGGGGTCGCGATCGCCGCGGCGGTCTCCTGGGCTCCCAGCCTGCCGCTGCTGCTGTGCGGCGGCGCGATCGCCGGATGCGGTCAGGGCATCGCCTATCGCACCGGGCTGCGCATCGTCAGCGCCGCCGCGACTCCGGATCGGCACGCCCGGATCGCCTCGCGATTCGCCGCCGTGGCCTATCTGTGCGCGGCACTCGGCACCGTCGCCCTGGGGGTCGTGGCCACCGTCCGGTCGATGCGCGACGCGGTTCTGGCCGCGGCGGTCGTACTCGCCGCAATCGCCGTGGCCACCTACATGATCCGCCGCCACGCAGTGCTGCGCGCCGTGCGACCCACCCCCGTTTCGCAGACCTCGACAACCGCATAACCCAACCACACCGCATTCTCCGCCTTCTTCCCCGAGCACCGTCCGCTCTCGCGAAATCCACCGGAAATATCACTGCGGCACGACGCACGGAATTACCACCGTGCGCAATACGCATGCCCGAAAGTCTTGCACTGCAACACATTTGCGGAAACACCCGAAACGGGTTCGTTACCTGCGTTCACCGGAACACAAAATCCGATTGCTTCACTGGAATACACGAAAACCAAATACATTCCCAGCGAATGGATTCCGATCATGGCAGCACCCACCCGGACCGGCCCCTCGATCACACGCCGGACGAACGCATTCCGTGTCCGAACCACCGAGGCGTCGATCGCCACTGCCGAAAACACCGGCGGCACACTGAAACGCAGTCTCGGCCGCACAGATCTGATCGCGATGGGCGTCGGCACCATCATCGGTGCGGGCATCTTCGTCACCACGGGCGTCGCGGCCGCGACAAAGGCCGGACCCTCGATCATCCTGTCATTCGTGCTGGCAGGAGCGATCTGCGTGCTCGTCGCACTGTGCTACAGCGAGCTGGCATCGATGACGCCGGTGTCCGGCAGCGCATACACCTACACCTACTCGACGATGGGCGAGGTCCCGGCATTCCTGGTGGGCTGGAATCTACTGCTCGAATACGCCGTAGCCGCCGCCGCGGTCGCGATCGGCTGGTCGGGACTTTTCGGCGCGGCGCTCGAATCATTGTTCGGCATAACGCTTCCCAAGGCGATATCCAGCGGGCCCAGCGACGGCGGAGTCGTCAACCTTCCGGCGGTGATAATCGTCGGCATCATCGTCGCCGTGCTCGTATTCGAGGTGAAAATCGCCGCAGCCGTGGTGAAAACCCTTGTCGCACTCACCATCGCCGTACTCGCGCTGGTCGTCGCGATCGGTGCGCCGCATGTGCATCCGGGTAATTGGGAACCGTTCGTGCCGTTCGGCGTCAACGGCATCGCCGCCGGTGCCGCACTGGCATTCTTCGCCTATCTGGGATTCGACGTCGTGGCCACCTCCGCGGAGGAAACGCGCAATCCGCGGCGGAATCTGCCCTGGGGCATCATCGGGTCGGTCATCATCGCAACCGTCCTGTACGTCGCCGTGAGTGCCGTATTGACCGGTGTCGCACCGTATTCCACCCTGAACAACGCCGCGCCGGTCGCCACAGCGCTGGCCGCGATCGGTGCGGGCTGGATCGGCAAGGTCATTCTGGTGGCGTCGGTGATAGCGCTCACCAAGGGCCTGCTGATGGTGTTCTACGGTCAGACCCGGCTGGTATTCGCCATGGCCCGCGACGGTCTGGTGCCCAGGTCACTGTGCCGCACCGGTTCTCGCGGCGTACCCGTTCGGCTGAGCCTGGTGCTGGGAGCGGTGATCGCGGTGGTGGCAGGTCTGCTGCCGATCGACACCGTGGCCGAACTGGTCAACATCGGCGCGCTGTTCGCGTTCGTCATCGTGGCCCTGGGTGTGCTGATCCTGCGCCGCACCGATCCGGGCCGTGCACGCCCCTTCCGGACGCCGCTGATGCCGATGGTGCCGTTACTCGCGATCGCCGGTTGTGTCTGGCTGGCAACCACGTTCGCACCGCTGACCTGGTTGCGTTTCGTGATCTGGAGCGCCGCCGGCGTGGTGCTGTACCTGACCTACGGACGCGGACATTCGGTCGTCGGTGGTGGCCGCGCATCCGAGTCCACCACCGAGGAGGCCGCTGTGACCGGAGGTGCCGCGTGACCGCCCAACTCGACAGCTTCTACCCCACCCGGGTCGACTTCGGCACCCTGGCGGAGATCCACCGAGCCGCGGCGGCGGCCCTGCCCCCGGACGTCTTCGATTTCGTCGAAGGCGGTGCGGGCAAGGAGATCACGTTGCGCGCCAACCTGGCCGCATTCGACCGCTGGCGCATTCTGCCCGAACCGATGAGCGGGGTCGGCACGCCCTCGACCGGAACCGAACTGATGGGTATCGGGCTCGACACGCCGATCCTGACCGCGCCGTTCGGTGGCGACGCCCTCTTCCACGCCGAGGGCCACCTCGCGGTCGCCCGAGCCGCGCAACGGCATGGCGCGCTGTCGATCGTGCCCGAGGCGGGCAGCTTCTCCTACGAACGGGTGCACGCGGCCGCACCGCGTGCCGCGCGCATCGCCCAGTTACATCCGTTCGGCCACGCCACCGCCGAGGCAGACCGCTTGGCACACAACGGATTCGAAGCCCTGTGCATCACGGTGGACTGCCCGGTCGGCGGATTCCGCACCCGGAACATGGGCAATCGCTTCGACCCGGATCAGCGCCTGTTCGCGGGCAACCTCACCGGGGAGAACGGCGCACCGGGCGTCGCGGAGGTGTTCGGGCAGTTGCTCAAACAAGGTGGCGCGGTCTGGGATTGGGATCAGCTCGCGGACGCGGCGGCGGGTTTCGGACTGCCGTGGATCGCGAAGGGCATTCTGACACCGGCCTCGGCCGAACGCGCCCTCGCCGTCGGCGCATCGGCGCTGGTCGTCTCCAATCACGGTGGTCGCCAACTCGATCCGGCTCCGGCCAGCCTCGAGATGCTGCCGGGCATCCGCGCGGCGGTCGGCCCGGATCTGCCGATTCTGCTGGACAGCGGCGTGCGCACCGGCAGCGACATCTACCTGGCACTCGCGCTCGGGGCCGACGCCGTCGTCATCGGCCGAGCCGCCATCTACGGGCTGGCCGCCGCCGGCGAGGCCGGGGTCGACCGGGTCCTCGCACTGCTGAACGAGGAACTGCGCACGCTCATGATCCTCTCCGGCGCAGCGACTCTCGGCGATATCGATCGCTCCCGGATCGTGCGGGCCCCGGCATGAGGGGCCGGGGTCGCACCGACATCCGGACACCACCGGTCCGCCGAAGGAGACCACTCTCGTGAACGCACCCTTTCCCGCGGCCCGCGCCGGCGGCGGCCTGATCTTCACCTCGGGCCTGGCCGCCATCGATACCGCCACGATGACGGTGTCCGCCGACACCTTCGACGAGCAGGCGACCAACGTGTTCGACCAGCTCGACGCCGCACTCGACGAGGCAGGCAGCAGCCGCGCACAGGTCCTGAAACTGGACTGCTATCTGTCGGACCGGCGATGGTTCGCGTCCTGGAACACCGCCTTCGCCAAGTTCTTCAGCTCAGCCGCACCGGCGCGGACCACCACCGTCACGACCCTGCCCATCGAGGGGCTGTTCATCGAAATCCAGGCGATCGCGGTCGCCGCATCCTGAGGGAGATCCATCATGACCGCCGCAACTCCGCTCGTGCATACCCGTTCCGCCATCGGCGATTTCACCATCCGCGACGTCATCGAGGGCCAGACGGCCGGGCAGCTCATCGTGGCCGCCGACGACTGGGGCTGGTGGGCGACGCTCCTGGGCGGCAACACCATCGCACCCACCACCGGCATCCAGCAGGCCGTGGCCGTCGGCCTGGTGCGCGCCGGATTCCTGGTCCGGCGCAATCACCGCTACCACCTCACCCACACCGGTCACGATGTCGGCAAGAACCGGGGCTTCGTTCGGTGCGCGGTGCGTGGCTGGGAACCCACCTTCCGCAAGCTGTCCGACGCCGCACTCGACGAATTCATCCCCGCCGCAACCGAACCCGGCGAGGTCGCACGCGCCTGCACCGATATCGCCCGACGACGTCCCGAGATCTTCGCCGGTATCGGCGCGGCCATCGCCGCGGACGAAACCCCGGGCTGCACCATCGATCTCGGCTGCGCCGATGCCGGACGGGTGCAGGCGCTCGCCGCGATCGCACCGAAGGAGCGATTCCTCGGCGTGGACATCGAGGCCGAGGTGATCGAAGAAGCCACCGCGGTCCTGGCCGGGCTCGAGCTCACCGACCGGGTCACCCTGCTGGCCGGTTCGGTACAGCCGGAGACCGAGCCTCCGGCCTGGCTCGCGCACGTCGACCGCGAGAGTGTCACCACCGCCATGTCGTTCTTCCTGCTGCATCAGCTCGCCAGCGACAGCGAAGGCATCGCGGCGGTACTGCGCGGCTGGATGGAGTGGTTCCCGAACCTGCGCCGCCTGGTCATCGGCGACGGCTATCTCCTCGAGGCCGAACAGTGGACCCAGCAACCCTGGTTCTCGCCCACCTACGAGATCTACCACACCATCACCGGGGTACGACTGTGGACGCGACAGGAGTACGAGGCCGCGTTCGCCGAACTCGGCTGGTCCGTGACCCGCCGGATGGAGGACCACACCATGCTCGTCACCACCGTCCTCGAACGCGGATGACCACCTCCTTCGACGGCCCCCCGATTCCGATCGACACCCGCGCGGCGGTTCTGGATCAATTCGTCACCGACGAGACCGGCCGCCGCGGCAGCCGCCCGCGCGGGGTCGCCCATGCGACCGGTCTCGACGACGTGCTCACCGTGGTGGCCTGGGCACGCCACTCGCGCACCCCGCTCATCCCCCGCGGCGCGGGCACCAGCCTGGAAGGGCATCTGCTCGCCCGCGGGGACGAGCTGATCCTCGATCTGTCGCAAGCGGATTCGATCCTGGACATCTCGCCTACGGACTTCACCGCCACCGTGCAGCCGGGTGTGACCCGCACCCGGCTCAACGCGGCGGCAGCCGAATTCGGACTGCAGTTCACCGTGGACCCGGGCGCGGATGCCACGCTCGGCGGGATGGCCGCCACCAATGCCAGCGGTACGACCAGTGTGCGATACGGCGGCATGCGAGCCAATGTCGTTGCACTGCAGGCGGTTTTCGCCGACGGCCGGGTCACGCGGCTGGGCCGTGCGGTGCGGAAGTCCTCGAGCGGTTACGACCTGAAGAGTCTGCTGATCGGATCGGCGGGCACGCTGGCGATCATCACCGAACTGACCGTACGACTGCACCCGATTCCCGAATGCCTGGCCTCGGTGCGGATTTCGTTTCCGAACGTGAGCGCCGCAGTGGATGCCGCGGTCGAGATGCTGGGACTCGCGCTGCCGGTGAGCAGACTCGAATTCGTCGACGCCGCGAGTATGGCCGCTGTCAACGCCTTCCGAGGCACCCGCTATGCCGAGATGCCCGCGCTGTTCGTCGATCTCGAGACCGCCTCGGCCGCCGCGGCGCACGCGAACGAACGCGACATCCGTCGCATCGCCCGGGTGCACGGCGCGACCGCCGTCACCGTGGCCCGAACGCATACCGAGCGACAGGCACTCTGGGAGGACCGGCACAAACTCTTCTTCGCGCTCAAGGCCCGCAGCCCCGGACACCGGTTCCTGGTGACCGATACCGCCGTGCCCTGTTCCCGCATCGCCGATGCGGTGGGCACCGCCACCAGGCTCGGCGACGAGCTGGATCTGGACATCAGCGTGGCCGGACACATCGGAGACGGCAACGTGCACGTCGTGGTGCCTTATACCGAAACGAACCTCCCTGCCGCCCTGCGGTTCTCGGACGCAGTGGTACGCCATGCGCTCTCCGTCGGCGGCACCGCATCGGGCGAGCACGGAATCGGCCTGGCCAAGAAGAAATATCTTCGCGACGAGCACGGTGCCGCCGTGGAGGTCATGACCCGGCTCAAACACGCCCTGGATCCGCACGGACTGCTGAATCCGGGCAAGATCCTGGACGCGTGATGCCGTTTCACCGCCGCTCAGCGCAGGCCCGGCGCGGGGGGTCCGGGGGACGGGGCGACGACCGCGGGGAGGGGGCCGGTGGTGGGGCGCCCCTGCTGGGCGTAGCCCAGCCATCCGGTGCCTACGAAGACGGCGAGCAGCAGTGCGGTCGGTAACTCCAGAAGCAACCACCCCGGCGGGCACCACGGCAGAGTCCGCACCGGACCGCGCTCCGCCACACCGCGGCCTTGCCGCGTCCGCGGCTCCCCCATCGGCACCGACCACTCACCCGCAACTCGCCGTTGCACGCCCGAAACCTCCATCATCTCGACCGGTCCGGGAAAGATGCCCGAACGTCGCCGAGTACTCAGACTGCCCGCTTACACACACCGCCACACCGGTAATGGTCAGGTGATTCGGCGTGTCGATACATTTTGCCCCTATTTCGCTCCGGTGTCGCGCATTGGGGCTCGGTGTTCCGACCACAGAACGATCCGTGCCGGCACCACAGTTCCCAGGGGTAGCTGATCATTCGCTACGCTGTGATCGCATTGCGGCGGCAACACCGATCCGCCGGTGCGCCACCGCGATCGGTGACCGGCTTCACGAACTCATGCTCAGGAGGTACGGTTCGATGCTGCATTCCCCCCGGATAGCTTGCGCTGCACTGGTTCTCACGCCGGGCTCGCTCCCACCGCGCTGAGCGGGGGCGGGCGAGCCAGCACATTCGCCCGCTGCCGCGTCCGAACGACGGAGAACCTTGCGCAGAAGAACGAGAGCCGCCATGTCGGGCACGCCCGAAATGATCTTCATCGCCGCCGCCGCTTTCGGCGCGACGGCCCTGGTCACCCTCACCGCACTGTCCCCCGCCCGCACCGACGCCGGGTATGGTCGGGCGTACCGAGCCCGAACGAGTTCGGCAGGCGCGGGTCGCGACCCCTAACCCGGCGGGAGCGCATCGGGTGACTTCGATTGACAGCGGCCCGGTCCCACGCCGCACCGTGCTGCGCGGCGTCGGCGCACTGACCGTCGCCGCCGCACTGACACCCGCGGCTACGGCCGGCGCGGACACCCCGGATTGGGAGGTTCTGCGAAACCGATTGCGGGGAAAGCTGTTACTGCCTGCGGACGGCGAATACCATTCCGCCAAACAGCTTTTCGATCCACAGTTCGACTCCGAAGCACCGGTGGCCGTGGTGACGGCCGCGGCGGCAAGTGATGTGACGGCGGCCGTGGTCTTCGCCCGCGACCACCGCCTGCCGCTGGCCGCCCGCGCGGGCGGGCACTCGTACGTGGGCGCCTCGGCGACCACCGGCGCGCTCGTGGTGGATGTGCGCGGCCTCGACGACATCGCTCTGAACGGCGATCTGGTGACGGTCGGCGCGGGCGTGACCATCCGCCCGCTGCTGGCCGAGCTGGACCAGTCCGGCAGGTCGCTGCCGATCGGCTCGTGCCCCACCGTGGGACTGGCCGGGCTCACCCTCGGCGGCGGTCTGGGCGTCGACTCCCGGCGTTACGGATTGACCTGCGACGCACTGGAATCCGCCGACGTCGTACTGCCGGGCGGAGCTATCGCGCACACCTCCGCGAACCAGTTGCCCGGCCTGTTCTGGGCGTTGCGGGGTGCAGGCGGCAGCGCCGGAATCCTCACCTCCCTCACCTTCCGCACCAGCCCGGCAGAAGCCCGCGACGTCGCGCGACTCGGCTTTCCCGCCGACGCGGCGACGCGGGTCCTGACCGCCTGGGCCCGCTGGCTGCCCGGCGCCGACCGCTCGGTATGGTCGAATGTCGAGATCGGCGCCGCGGCAGGCACTGTCGAATGTTCCGTCGTGATCGTCACGCCCGCGGGCCAGGGCGCCACCGCGATCGCAGGGCTCAGCGCCGCGGCCGCCACGGCGCCCGTATCCGTCACGCACCGAACTCTCGGCCATCTGGCGGCCGCCGACGACCTCGCGGGCGGCTCGGCCACCCCGCGCTCGACCAAGGTCGCCGGATCCGACGTCGTGACCGAGCTGAACGCGGCGGTGGCGGGCACCATCGTCGATATCGTCACATCCCGAGCACGCAGCGGCGCACCCGGTTACGTACTCGTGGATCCACTCGACGGCGCGGTGCGGGACGTGCGCGCCGACGCCTCCGCGTTCCCCTGGCGCGAACACGCCGCGACGCTGCAGTGGATCGTGGACGCACCGGACGCGCCCGAGGACGCACGCGCATGGATCACCGGCGCGCACCGGACGTTGGGCGCGGCGTCGGCCGGTGCGTACGCCAATTACTGCGAACCCGGTGTCGCGGCCGAGCGTTGCTACGCGGGCAACCTCGCCCGCCTGCGCGCCCTGGCCCGGTCCACCGATCCGAACGGACTGCTGCGCACGGGAATCACGCTCTGAGGCGCGTTTCCCGGCAGCGGGTCAGACCCGTTCGGCCGAGCGGGTGCGCACGCGCAGGGCGATGGGCTTCTGGGTCTCGGCGAAGAAGTCGTTCCCCTTGTCGTCCACGACGATGAACGCCGGGAAGTCCTCCACCTCGATCTTCCAGACCGCCTCCATGCCCAGCTCCGGATACTCCAGCACCTCGACGGATTTGATGCAGTCCAGGGCCAGTCGCGCGGCGGGACCACCGATCGAACCGAGGTAGAACCCGCCGTGCTCCTTACACGCCCTGGTGACCTGCGCGGAGCGATTTCCCTTGGCCAGCATGACGAACGAGCCGCCCGCCGCCTGGAACTGATCGACATACGAGTCCATCCGACCGGCCGTGGTCGGGCCGAACGAACCCGAGGCGTACCCGTCGGGAGTCTTGGCCGGACCCGCGTAGTAGACGGCCATATCGCGCAGGTACTGCGGCATCTCCTCGCCCGCGTCCAGCCGCTCCTTGATCTTGGCGTGCGCGATGTCCCGCGCGACCACCAGCGGGCCGGTCAGCGAAAGCCGCGTCTTCACCGGATATTTCGACAGCTCCGCGCGGATCTCCGACATCGGCCGGTTCAGGTCCACCTGCACCACGTCGCCGCCGAGGATGGCGTCGGTCTGCTCCGGAAGATATTGCGCCGGTTCGCGTTCGAGCTGTTCGAGGAAGACGCCCTCGGGGGTGATCTTGGCCAGCGCCTGCCGGTCCGCCGAACAGGACACCGCGATCGCCACCGGACAGCTCGCACCGTGCCGCGGCAGCCGGATCACGCGCACGTCGTGGCAGAAGTACTTACCGCCGAACTGCGCGCCGATGCCGAAGGACTGCGTGAGTTTGAACACTTCCTGCTCGAGTTCGAGATCCCGGAAACCGTGCGCGGCCATGGATCCCGCGGTGGGCATGGCGTCCAAATAGTGTGCCGAGGCGTATTTCGCGGTCTTGAGCGCGAATTCGGCACTGGTGCCGCCGATCACGACCGCGAGGTGATACGGCGGGCAGGCCGCGGTGCCCAGTGAGCGGATCTTCTCGTCGAGGAATTCCAGCATCCGGGCCGGGTTCAGGATCGCCTTGGTCTCCTGGAACAGGAACGACTTGTTCGCCGAGCCGCCGCCCTTGGCCATGAACAGGAACTTGTACGCCGGATGCGCGGGATCGGCTGCGGTGGAATACAACTCGACCTGCGCGGGCAGATTGGATCCGGTGTTCTTCTCGTCCCACATGGTGATCGGGGCGAGCTGCGAATACCGCAGGTTCAACTTGGTGTAGGCGTCGAACACACCGCGCGAGATCCACTCGGCGTCATCGGCACCGGTCAGCACGCCCTCGGACTTCTTGCCCATCACGATCGCGGTGCCGGTGTCCTGGCACATCGGCAGGATGCCGCCCGCGGAGATGTTGACATTCTTGAGCAGGTCCAGCGCGACGAACCGGTCGTTGCCGGAGGACTCCGGATCGTCGATGATCTTGCGCAGCTGGGACAGGTGCCCCGGGCGCAGATAGTGGCTGATGTCGTGCATCGCCTCGGCGGTCAGCATGCGTAGCACGTCGGGCTCGACCTGCAGGAACGTCCGTCCACCCGCCTCGAATGTGCTGACTCCCTCGGTGGTGAGCAGCCGGTAGGGGGTCTCGTCGGCGCCGGTCGGCAGCAGATCCGAGTAGAGGAAGTCAGGCGTGGTCACGAATCGCACTCCTTGTGGCTGGAATCGAGCACTTGGCACTGTATCCACCGACCGCCTGTCCATCCGATGTCAGGCAAGCCTAATCTTGCTCGGCACCGGCGCACAGGTTGCACCTTCAACACGCTCGGTGTACCTGTCATTGACGTGGGGATGACCGAGGTGGAAGGCAGCGCATGACCAGTCCAAGCTTGACCCGTCACGGACGCGGCACGAGATCGTGACCGAAATCCGTTGGCTCGACGATCTCGAGTCCCGGGCCTGGCTCGGCTTCGTGTTCACCCGCGACCTCATCGCAGCGGCCGTCGGCCGCGATTCGCTGCGGGCCTCGAACCTGACCTACGTGGAGTACACGGTACTGGCCCGACTGGCCGACGCCCCCGATCACCGGCGCAGCTTCGCCGAACTCGCCGCCGTCCTGGAATGGTCGCAGAGTCGGCTCTCGCACCAGATCACCCGGATGGAGAAGCGCGGACTCGTTGCGCGCGAATCGATTCCGGACGATGCGCGGCGCACCGCCGCGGTGCTGACCGGTAAGGGTTCGGAGGTGCTCACCACCGCCGAACCCGCCTACGTCGACAGCGTGCGGCGGCACATGATCGATGTGCTGGACCGTGATCAGCTCGCCGCGCTCGCCGATATCTACGACACACTGCTGACCCATCACCGCCGCCCCGCCCAGGCCCGGGTCGGCGCCCTCGACAAGCGCCCGGACCAGCTGCCGGACCGCCGGGACGAGCCCCGGCTGCGCGAGGCCGACGGTCGCGCGGGCTGAGGGCCGTGCGGGTCCGGATGTTTGTTTTGGTATCCAGCGGGTATCGGGTAAGACTAGGCTCGACAGGGCATGCGATGAGCAGCCGTGTGTGAGCGAGCCCGACGAAGCAACCGACCTACCCTTAACGAAAGGGGCAGGAGTTTTCATGTCCGACGTGTCCATCGGCCTGTCGCCGGATTCGCTGCCGACCGGTTCGGCCGACGACCTGCTGCCCCAGCTGGTCGAGCACCTGCGACAGAACCGCACCGAACTGCGGGAGGAATGGGCCCGTCGCATCGGCGTCGCCGCACTGCTCACCGCGATGACGCCGGAGGAGGTCTTCTCCGAGGCCACCTCGATCTACGACAACTACGTCGAGGCGTTGCAGACCGGTAGCGTCGAGGCCCTGCAGGCGTACGCGCGAGACCTGTCCGAACGCATCATCCCCCGGGGCGTCGAGACCGACGAGGTCATCGGCATCGTGCTGCTGCTGCGAGATGTGCTGTCGCGCAGCTTGTTCGAGAAATACCAATCGGACTTCGATCTGCTCAAGCGGGTACTGGACGCTTACGAACCGGCCGCCAACCGCATCGCCAACACCGTGGCCATCTCCTTCGTGCAGGAGCGCGAGCGCGTCATCCGCCAGCAGCAGGAGGCCATCCGCGAGCTCTCCACGCCCGTTCTGCAGGTCCGCGAACAGCTGCTGATTCTGCCGATCATCGGTGTGCTGGACAGCCAGCGCGCCCGCCAGCTCACCGAACAGCTCCTGCGCGCGATCCGCGCCAACCGCGCCAAGGTGGTCGTCATCGACATCACCGGTGTGCCGATGATCGACTCCACGGTGGCCAACCACCTGGTCCAGACGGTCGACGCCTCGGGACTGATGGGCGCCAGCGTCATCCTCACCGGTCTGTCCTCGGAGATCGCGCTCGCGCTGGTCACCATCGGCCTCGACCTGACCAAGATGAACGCTGTCGGCGATCTGCAGGGCGGGATCCAAGAGGCGGAGCGGCTGCTCGGTTACGAGATCTCGCGCCTCACCGATCGCGACCGACGGTAACCCGAGGCGGGGACAATGCCGGTACCCATTCTGAAACAGGGCACCTACTTGATCGCGTCCGTGCAATCTGCCCTCACGGATGCCGACACCGAGCGCCTACAGGACGATCTGATGACCTACGTCAGCAGATATCGCGCCCAGGGCATCATCGTCGACGTCACCGCGATCGACGTGATGGATTCCTTCGCGGCGCGCTCGCTGCGTACGATCGCCCATATGACCAAGCTGCGGGGGGCGGAGACGGTCATCGTCGGATTGCAGCCCGAAGTCGCATTCGCAATGGTCCAGCTGGGTCTCACCTTCGAGGACATGCACACCGCCCTGGACCTCGAAGAAGGTTTGTCCTGGCTGAACAGTAAGTTGCTGCACACCCACAATCAACGAGATGGTCGTGACCGTGGTCGCTGACAGTGTGGTGATCGCGGTCAAGGTGTCCAGCGACATCGTTACCGCACGTCAGGCCGGGCGAGAACTAGCAGCGCAGCTGGGCTTCTCCCTGACCGACATCACCATGATCTCCACCGCAATCTCGGAGATCGCCCGAAACATCACCAGCTACGCCGGAACCGGTGAAGTCCGTGTGGCCGTGGAGGAACGAGATGGACGGCCGGCCCTCGTGGTCCAGGCACAGGACCAGGGGCCGGGCATTCTGGATATCCCGCGCGCCCTGGAGGACGGCTATTCGACCGGTCGCGGTCTGGGCCTGGGGCTTCCGGGCGCCCGCCGACTGATGGACCAGCTGATCATCGACTCCGGCCCCGGCCAGGGAACGCTGGTGGAGATGTGGAAGTGGGTGCCTCCCCGTGCATGAGGACGGGTTGATCGGCACCATCGAATGGGCCGCGGCCGGACGGGCGCTTCCCGGTCAACGCGTATCCGGGGACCGAGCGGTGGTCCTGGACGCGGGCGGGGGCTCGGTGCTGTTCGCGGTGCTCGACGGGCTCGGACACGGCGCCGCCGCCGCCGACGCCGCCGATCGCGCCGCCCAGGTGCTCTCGGACAACCGCGCCGAGCCGCTGGACGTGCTGGCCCTGCTGTGCCATCGCGCCCTGGCCGAAACCCGCGGCGCGGCACTGACTCTCGCCCTGTTCGACTCCGGTGACCGGGTGCACTGGCTCGGTGTCGGGAATGTCGAGTCCCGGATCATCGCGAAGGCCCCCGGAAAGCTCGCGGTCCGCGCGACCGCACTGCTGACCGCGGGCATCGTCGGTTACCGGCTGCCGCCGAATCTGCAGACGCAGACGGTTCCGGTGCGTGCCGGGGATCTGCTGTTGATGGCCACCGACGGCATCGTCACCGATTTCGTCGACACCGTGGACCTGTCCCGGCCGACCGCCGAGATCACCACGGATATCCTCGAGGGCCATTCCAAGGACACCGACGACGCGCTGGTGCTGGCCGCGCGTCATCGCGGACATACGGGTCCGGCACAATGAACCGGCGCACATCGCGCGCACGCGTCGTACCGGCACCGATGTCCGGGGGCGACAGCGAGGTCGCGACATGACCACGGTGCTGGCCGCATTCCGCGAGGCGTACACGAATGCGCTACGGCTGCACCTGGATTCGCCGACCCAGTACACCCTCGCCGAGGGGTACGAACTCGGCCGCCGCGCCCTCGTCGAGGGCGTGAGCATCCTCGACCTCACCGAACATCACTTCCGACTGCTGGGCCGGTGGAATCTGCTCGCCCCGCCACCCGCGGCCGCGGTTTCCGAGCAGGAGAGCGGCGAACATCCCGGCGGCCCGGACGCCGGGGACACCGCGCTGGAATTCCTGCTGCAGACCCTGGCCGCACTCGATGTGGCCACCCGCGGATTCCTGGACAGCACCCGCTCCTACGAGCTTCAGCGCCTGCGCGCCGAGGACCTCGAGGGACGCGACACCTTCCGCACCGCATTGGTCGAATCGTTGCAGGACGGGTTCTTCGTCGCCGATTCACACGGCACCCTCACCGAGGTCAACTCGGCGTTCGGCGCACTGACCGGATACGGGCCGGAGACCGTGCCCTATCCGCTGCCGCACCCGTGGGCGATCACCGAGGAGACGCACTACCCGGATCTGGGCACCGAGGCCGCGCGTTTCGTGATGCCGGTGCGTCATCGGGACGGGCGGCGGCTGTGGCTGGCGGTCAGCACGTCCTCGCTGATCCGGCCGGAGGACGACGAGCGGATCTTCGTCGGCACGATCCGCGATGTCACCGCCGAACACGACGCGCAGGCTCGCGATCAGGCCGTCTCCCGGCTGGCGACCGCGGTCGCGGCGTGCACCAGCGTCGTGGAGGTGCTCACGGTCGGACTGGATGAGCTGCGCATGGCGATCGGCGCGGAGACCGCCGTGGTATCGATGTGGCCGAACCGCCAGACCGGCCCGGAATTGTACGTCTCCGGTGAGGACGCGGTGCAGTCGCGCCAGGTGCTCGACGCGCGGGCGCGGGCTCTGCTGGACCGCGCCTGGTTGCGACCCGGCCGGACGATGTTCGCGATTCCCGAGGGCGCGGCCAGTTCCGAGGGCATCGTGGCGCCGCTCGGCGAGACCGGCGACGCGGCGCTGTGGCTGCGTTTCGCCGCACCTCGCGCGATCAGTCCGGGCGACTGGGCGCTGTTCTCCCTGCTGGTCGGTCAGCTCAGCCTGGCCGTACAACGCGCACGCAACTTCGACGCCGCCCGTTCCACCTCGCTGACGTTGCAGCGGGCGATGCTCGGGCCGATCGAACTGCCGCCCAGGTTCTCGGTGCACTACGAGCCCGCACTGCCGCCGCTCGAGATCGGCGGCGACTGGTACGACGTGGTGCAGCTCGCCGACGGCGCGATCGGTCTGGTGGTCGGCGACTGCGTCGGCCGTGGTCTGTCCGCGGCGGTGGTGATGGGCCAGTTGCGCACCGCGGCGCGCGCACTGCTGCTGCGCGGAGCCGGGCCGGCGCAGCTGCTGGCCGAACTGGACACCGTCGCCGCGCGCATCCCGGGCGCGATGTGTACGACGGTCTGCGCGGCGATCCTGGATCCCGAGCGCGGGACGTTCCGCTACTCCAATGCCGGTCACATGCCCCCGGTGCTGGCCGCACCCGGGACGAAGGGCCGCCTGCTCGAGGGCGGCCGGGCGGTGCCGCTGGCGACCTTCGACATGCCGCGGCGCCCCGAGGCGACCACGACGCTCGAACCGGGCTCGACCCTGGTGCTGTTCACCGACGGACTCGTCGAGCAACGCGGTGTCGATATCGACATTCGTTTCGACGAACTGGCCGACGAGTTGTCCGACGCGGCGGATATGCCGCCGCGGGAGGTCGCCGACGCGGTGCTGTCCCGCCTGCGACCTGCGGGCGGCTACGACGACGACGTCGCCATGGTCGTCTACCGGCAGCCGCCGCGGGCGCTGCGTCTGGACGTCCCCGCCGAGGCCGGCGGCCTGTCCGGGATACGCCGCCGTCTGACCGCCTGGCTGGGCGCGGCCGCGGTGCCCGCCGATCTGGCCACCGATCTGGTCGCCGCCGCCAACGAGGCGTGCAGCAACTGCATCGAGCACGCGTACCTCGGCGGCGCGCCCGGCCGGGTGGTGGTGTCCGCGGATTGCGCACTGGACCGGGTCACCATCGAGGTCTCCGACGACGGCAGCTGGCGACCGCTCCCGGAGGATCCGGGGTACCGCGGGCGCGGTATCGCCATGATGCACGCGCTGACCGACGAGCTGACGATCGACCACGTCGGGGTGGGCACCCATGTGCGGATGATCGCCAAACTTCCGGCGGTGTCGTTCTCGGCGGCCAGCCGGGTCTAGCCGCCGCACTCCGATCGCGGAAACGGCACATCCACGCCACCGGGCGGGTTTCGGGGCCGAATGTGCCGGAAATTTCGGAATACACGGCGTACCTGGGGTTTTCGCTTTCGGGAGTACTACGAAACACCGACAATCCGGCGGACGATGCGGCATCCGGCGCGGGTTCGTGGCAGATTGTCTAGGTGACCAACACTTCCGGAGACGCGCATCCCCTCGCCGACGCGATGACCACATCGGTCTCGGTGCACGACGAAGCGACCGTGCTCACGGTCGCGGGTGAGGTCGATCTGGCGACCGCCCCGGCGCTGGAGAATGCGATCGAGGCAACACTGGGTGGTAAGCCCGCGGTCGTCATCATCGATCTGACCCAGGTGAGCTTCCTGGCATCGGCCGGTATGGCTGCTCTCGTCGGCGCACACAAGCGCGCCGGGGAGACCACCCGCATCATGGTCGTCGCCGACGGCCCGGCCACCGGCCGCCAGCTCAAGGTGACCGGCCTGGACAAGGTCTTCTCGATGCACACGACCCTGGACGGCGCGCTGACGGCGCTACGCCAGAACTAGCGCCTCGATACCCGTCGTCCCGGTGTACGCGCCGGGACGACGGGATTGCAGCCGTCTCAGACCAGCGCGCGCAGCTGTTCGATGAGCTTCACCCGGTCCGCGGGAGTAGCGGCCATCGGCACCACGTTCAGCACCGTCACCCCGGCCTCGGCGAATGCGGCGACCCGCTCCTTCACGAACCCGGCGGAGCCGATCAGCGAGACGTCCCGCACCAGCTCATCGGGCACCGCCTTGGCGGCCGCCTCCTTCTCACCGGCCAGGTAGAGCTCCTGGATGCGATCCGCCGCGGCGCCGTAGCCGTATTTCGTGGCCAGGGTGTGATAGAAGTTCTTCCCCTTGGCTCCCATGCCGCCGATGTACAGCGCCAGGTGCGGTTTGACGAACTCGCGCAGCCCCTCGACGTTGTCGCCGATCGCCAGCGCCGGTCCGGCGAACACCTCGAGCTCGCCCAGGGCCGGATCGCGCTTCGCCTTACCTGCGGCCAGGCTGTCGCCCCATATGTCCTGCGCCTTCTCCGGAAGAAAGAAGATCGGCTGCCAGCCCTCGGCGATCTCCGCGGCCAGCTGTACGTTCTTCGGTCCCAGCGCGGCCAGCAGCACCGGAATGCGTTCGCGCACCGGGTGGTTGATCAGCTTGAGCGATTTGCCCAGGCCGGTGCCCTGCTCGGCGGGCAGCGGGATCGTGTAGTACTTCCCCTCGAATGTCAGACGCTCCCGCCGCCACACCCGGCGGCAGATCTCCACGACCTCGCGGGTTCGGCCGATCGGGGCGTCGTAGGGCACACCGTGGAAGCCCTCGATCACCTGCGGACCCGAGGCGCCCAGGCCGAGGATGTAGCGGCCGTCCGAGACGTAGTCCAGCCCGGCCGCGGTCATCGCCGTCAGAGTGGGGGTGCGGGTGTACAGCTGCAGGATGCCCGAGGCCAATTGCACGCGCTCGGTCTTGGCGGCCAGATAGCCCAGTGCGCTCACCGCGTCGAAGGAGTACGCCTCCGGTACGAACACGATGTCCAGGCCCGCACGCTCGAGATCCGCGACCTCGGCCGCGACCTCCTTGAATCCGCCCGCATAGTTGATGCCCAATCCGATACGCATGACGCTCAACCTACTGCGCACCAGCTATCGGGCCGCGTGACCCCCGCGTTCGAAGGTCCGGGGCGACCGCCGGTAACCGCGCCGACCTCGGGTACCGGACCACACGCCGCGCCTCGGACCCGGTACGGTAATCGGCATCTCGGCCGATCGGCGCTCGCCGGTCCCTCGAGCCGTCGCGCACCGAAACGGGAGGCCCCGCAACATGTCTCAGGACACCGCATCGTCCACCGGCACCACGACCTTCGGCGCCTCGACCATCGGGCGGTACCTGGACGATCTGGCCGCCAAGATTCCCGCCCCCGGGGGCGGCGCGGTCGCGGCCCTGCACGCGGCGCAGGCGGCCGCGCTGGTGGCCATGGTGGCGCGCTACACCACCCGCGCCAAGGACGCCGCCAACCGGCCCGTCATCGACCGGATCATCGCCGCGGCCGACGCGGCGCGCGAGCGCTCACTGGCCCTGGCAGACGCCGATGCCGAGGCATTCACCGCCGTCGGCGCGGCCTACAAGCTGCCCAAGGAGACCGACGCCGAGCGCACCGCCCGTGCCGAGGCGGTCAACGCCGCGCTGATCACAGCCGCCCGGGTGCCGGCCGCCGTGGTCGCCGAGGCCGACGAAATCATTTCTCTCGCGGCCGATCTGCTGCCCATCGGCAATCCGAACGTGGTCACCGATATCGGCGCCGCGGCCGACGCGGCCCGCGCCGCGGCCACCAGTTCCCAGCTCAATATCGCCATCAACGTGGCTTCTATGGGCGAGGGCGAGGGCGCGGAGTTCGCTCCGGTACTCACTCGCGTCGAGGAGCTCACCGCGCGGGCCGACGCGGTCTACGCCGATGTTCTGGCCGCCGTGCACCGCTGATCCGAAAATCGCCGCCGACCAGCACATGACCGGTAATGAGCAGCGTTGCGACATGCGGCGATTTGATTACGAAATGTGCACTTCCGGTGTGTCGGCGTGATCATGAAGTTCTAAGATGAACGTCTCATAACCACACCAGCGAAGGGGTGGGGTCATGCGGAACATGATTCGTCATTTGTTCTTCGCGATCGTCATCGCAGCCCTTGCGGCCATTACCTCCGGCATCGCCGCCGCGGCATCGGTCACACCACAGCAGATTCCTGTCGTGACATCCATTTCACCCGCCAACGGAGCGGTGGTGGGCATAGCCCATCCGGTCACGGTCGATTTCGCGCAGCCGGTCGCGGATCGCGCGGTCGCCGAACGATCCGTCACGGTCACCGTCGATCAGCGGTTAGCGGGCACATTCGCCTGGAACGGCGATCGGGAGCTGGTTTGGACGCCGAACCGATTACTGCCGGTCAACGCGCGATTCACGGTGCAGGCGGGTCATGCGCGGACGCAATTCGTCAGCAATGGCGGCACCCGCGCGGACGCCAATATGTCCACGCACACCTTCACCGTATTCATCCCCGGTCAAGCGCCGCGGGTGATGCCCGCATCGATGGGTAAACCGTCCCGCCCGACACCGGTCGGTACTTTCCCGGTAATGGAAAAGGACCGGACCATCATCTTCGATTCACGCACGATCGGCATTCCGCTCAGCTCGCCCGAGGGTTACTACCTGAAAGGTGAATGGGCCGAACGTCTCACCTCGAGCGGGGTTTTCGTGCATTCCGCGCCATGGTCGGTCGAACAGCAGGGCAATTCGAACGTGAGTCACGGATGTATCAATCTGGCGCCCGCGGACGCCGAGTGGTATTTCAACCAGGTCAGCGTCGGCGACCCGGTGACCACACACTGGTGAGCGGCAGCGAACCAGCGGTGAGCCGCGCGTTTCGGGCGCGGCTCGCCGCTACCCCCTAGGCCCGGCTCGCCTCCGCCGCACAGACCACGTGACGCATCAACAGGGCGGTGGTGACCGGGCCGACACCGCCCGGTACCGGGCTCAGCGCACCGGCTCTGCCTTGTACGGACGACGCGTCCACGTCGCCGACGATCTTGCCGTCCGGCCCCTCGTTGGTGCCGACGTCGATGACCACAGCGCCCTCGCGCACGTGATCACCGGTGATCAAGCCCGCGCGGCCCGCGGCCGCGACCACGATATCGGCGGCCGCCGTGACCGCGGGCAGATCAGTGGTCCGGGAGTGGCAGACCGTGACGGTCGCATCCTCGGCGAGCAGCAGTTGCGCAAGCGGCTTGCCGACCACGTTCGAGCGGCCCACGACCGCGACATGCCGTCCGGCCAGCGGAATGTCGTGATGTTTGGCCAATTCGACGACGGCCTCGGAGGTGGCTGGCGGGAAGCCCGGCAGGCCGGTCGCGAGCAGGCCCAGCGAATGCGGGCTGACCCCGTCGACATCCTTGGCCGCGGCGATCGCCGAGCTGACGTCCTGCAATGCCACCCCGTCCGGCAGCGGCGTCTGCAGCATGACCGCGTCGACCGCGGTGTCGCCGCACAGGCTCCGCAACTGCGAGCGAATCGCGTCGGCCGTCGCGGCGGCCCCCAGATCGACTGTGTCGCAATTGATTCCGAGTCGCCCGGCGGCGCGCTGGAGCGATTTCACATACCAGCCGCTGGCCGGATCGTCGTTGGCCACGACCAGCACCAATCGCGGTGCGGCTCCCCGCTCGGTGAGCGCGGCGGCGCGCTCGGCGGTATCGGAGTTGAGGGCGGCGGCGAGTTCCTTGCCAGTCAGCGAAATGGTGTCCACTCCTGACACCTTAATCGGCCCGCCGGTGGCCTCGCCGCGCGGCGCGCATTACCGGCTACCCCTTCGCTACCACCCAAGACTGGGAAATTCACAACAAACAAATACTCGCTCGCCCCGGTATCGGGCCGTATCGTGGTGACGGCCGCCTAGAGGCAACTACCAGCAACACAACCTGATCCGTTCGGTCGGAAAGGTATCGATAGCAGTGAAAATCGCACGCCGTGTCACGTATCTCCTGACGGCCACCTCGGCCCTCCTCCTCACGGCCGGGTCCGTCTCCGGAATCGCGGCCGCCGACAACATACCGGCCCCGCTGTACAGTTCGGCACAGGCCGAGTTCGTCAGCGGTCACGACAGGGCCGGACTGCGGGATCTCGGGCGAATGGTCGCCGCCGCGCCCGACAACCCGCAAGCGCTTGCCCTGCAAGCGATCTGGGCGGATTACGCGGGTGACCTGATCACCCGCGAGGCGGCGTTCAACAGGCTCAACGCGGTCGATCCCGCAATGGCCGCGGGCGCGCGCGGCGTGCTCGGGGCTATCGGCGCGGGCGTCGGCACTCTGCCCAATCCGCTGCCCGCCATGATCGGCCCGCAGACCGCTCTGGTGGTCCTCGGTTACGGCCTGCTGCCGAACGGCGCGATGCGACCCGAACTCGTGAACCGCCTCCAAGCGGCCTGGTTGCAGGCGGTCGCCGCACCCAGTTCGACGATCGTGGTCACCGGCGGCGCACCGCAGAACGGGGTGCCCGAGGCTGCCGCCATGGCGGGCTGGCTGATCGGGCACGGCATTCCGGCCTCCCGCATCCTGGTCGAGGATCGGTCGGATTCCACGGTGCAAAATGCCTTGTTCAGCACCCGGATCATGCGGGATCGCGGCATCGGCAGCGCGGTGGTGATCACCTCGCCGAATCACATCCGCCGCGCGGTCACCGATTTCATCGTCGCCGGGACCCGGGTGGTAGGGGCGATGACCTCGCCCAACGAGATCATCTCCCAGCTGGTACCCCCGTCCAAGGCCGCTCAGCGTGGCATCTATCTCGACGCCACCCACACCTTCCTACCGAATTCCGGTTAACCCCCCGGTCTCCGTCACAATGGACCGATGATCGTCTCCGACATCGGTTCGCTGGTCACCACGCTGCGTGCGGCGGGGTGCGTGTTCGCCGAGGAGGAGGCCGCGCTGCTGGCCGCGGCGGCGGCCTCCGAGTCGGATCTAAACGAGCTTGTCGCACAACGGGTTTCCGGAGTGCCGCTGGAACATCTGCTGGGCTGGACGGAATTTCGCGGACTGCGGGTCGCGGTCGCGCCCGGGGTGTTCGTACCGCGTCAGCGCACCGGATTCCTGGTCGAACGCGCCGTCGACGATCCGCACGACCCATGCGTCGTCCTGGACATGTGCTGCGGCTGCGGTGCACTCGGTCTCGCTGTGGCGACCGAGTTGTCCGCCAACGGAATCCGTGTCGAACTCACCGCGAGCGATCTGGAACCCGCCGCGGTAACCTGCGCCCGCCGCAATCTCGCGCCGCTGAACGCACAGGTGTACCAGGGCGACCTGTTTACTCCCCTACCTCCGGAGTTGGCCGGACGCGTACATCTGCTGCTCGCCAACACCCCGTACGTCCCGACCACCGCCATCGCCGATATGCCGCCCGAGGCGCGTGAGCACGAGCCGCGCACCGCACTCGACGGCGGCCCCGACGGACTCGCCGTCTTCCGCCGCGTCGCCGCCGCCGCACCGCACTGGCTCGCCCCCGGCGGCCGGTTGCTGGTCGAGACCAGCCGCGAACAATGCGCTCGGGCCACTGAAATCCTTGCGCAACAGGGGCTTATCCCGACGGTTGCCGAGTCCGAGGAGCTCTACGCCACCGTCGTCATCGGAACGCGTCCGGCCGACGGATAATCGGAAGTCTGCTCGAACGTCCTTTATCCAGCGCAGGATCGTTCCATAGCTGGCTCGAAGTCGACGCGGTCGCCGCATCGGAACACGATTGCCGAAATGCCCGCGGAGTCACAGCCTTTCACCCAACTCCGAGTTACATGATGCCGACGCGACGGAACGGGCTGGGCGAGTCTCTGGGGACTCGCCGGCGGGTGATCGACAGCGTGGTAACGAGATCCGAGCCGGAGCGGTGGGGTCAGGGCTGACGTCGGATGATTGTGGGGTCCGAGAGGCCTGTGCCCGAATCGGGAGGATTCGTTGCGCCGGGTTGTTGCTGCGGGCACGAGGTTTCAGGGCTTGCTGCGCTGCCCGGCGGCCGTTGCGGCGGCGCGGCTTGCGGGTATGGTCCGCCGGGCGGGGGCGGTGTGCCGGGTTGCGGGTTCGGGTAGCCACTGCCGGTAGGTGGTGACGGGTACGGCCCGCCGCTGGAGAATTGCTGGGGCATCGGCTGTGGTGATGGGATGCCGAACTGGACCGGATGGGTCCCGGCGGCGGTGCCGCCCGGGCCCAATGCGCCGAGGTTCCGGGTGATCGCGTCGATACTGGTTTGCACGCCCTGCAGGCCCGCTTCGAACGCAACCGGGTCGGGTTTGGTCGTAGCCGAGACATATTGGGCCACACCCGCTTCGACGGCCTCGACCGCGGCGGTGGCGTCCGGTAGCGCCTGATCGCGGTGCGACTGCGGCAGTGTGGCGATGGCGATCAGGTGGTTGTCGACCGCCATCGCCGACTGTTCCAGGCCCGCACGCAGATTCACGCTGGAACCCGTGTCGTAGGCGTTGACGCCGTGCAGCGCGCGGATCGCGTCCCGCAGTCGGCGGTGCAGACGCGCCTCGGGATCGTGCGAACCCGCCCAGGACGCCGGAGCGTGTGAGGGGATGCCCGGCACGATCCGGTTGTCGTACGCGATCGACTGCTTCTGATGCCGAGCGATCACCAGCACGATCGCGACCACACCGCCCACGAGCACCAACAGCGCCAGCAGGATCAGCAGAAGTACCATCGCTCACCTCCGATGCGTCGAATGGTGCACGGTGGTGGTGTGACCGTGCCCGGTCGAATGGTGGCCGAACTTCATGTACAGCACGACTATCGCGATGACCAGCAGTACCGCCAGCGTGACGGCGATGCCGATCTTGATCTTGCTCCACGGCCGCTCACCGGACACCTCACCGGTCAGTCCGTTGATGTACACATTGAACGGCCGGTCCATGTAGATCACCGTCAACAACCAGATCGGCAGCAGCAGATGCTTGTACGCCAGCGAGTTCCAGGTCGAATTCAATGAGTGGATGCGCTGCTGGTCGCCACCGATATCGCGGCGCACGGTGTGCTCGATCTCGCTCTCCATCTCCGAACGCGCCTCGGACAGCGATTCCTCGGCGTCGCGGTCGTAGGTGCGGGCGAGGTGGCCGGCCACGTATTCCGGCGAGTAGGTCGTCGCGTCCTGGATCGGCCACGGTTCGAGTGTCTTGATCCTGGCACGGTCGGCGTGCTCGTTGGCCAGCACCGGAACATCCACGAACTGGTTGGCGACCTCGCCCTGCACCGGATACCACTGGACCCGGGTCACCGTCTGCAGATCGCCGTCACTGTCCCGGTAGGTCTCGGTGTACTCGATGCCCCGCTCGCCCTGGTACCAGGTGTAGGTGTCGGCGTCGTAGGTGAAGTACGCGTGATAGACGCTCGCGAAGGACCCGAGCCGCTTGTACTTCTTGAATTCGCCGGGTGCGAACCACCGTCCGGAAACCCACTTCTCGACCAGGACGCGAGCGTTCTTCTCATCGATGCGGAAGGGCACCACACCGTCGACCGGCAGGCGCGCGGGCGCATTGTGCACGTCGTCACGCTGGATCGGCGTGGCACAGTAGGGACATCTGGTCGCGGTCAGGGTGCCGACGAACGATGTCGTGCCGCCGCAGTTCTGACATTTGATCTCATGATTCCCGGTGATCTCCGGCCCTGCGGTGGTGGCTTGCAGCGCACGCAATTCCCCCATCGCCTCGCGCAGGTCGCGCGCCGCGACGGGCGCCCGGGGCGCCTCGATCTCGGAGTAGTTGCCGCAGTTCGGACACCGCAGCTTCTGACTGGCGATATCGAATTGCAGCTGACCGCCACAAGCCGAGCAGGGGTAGGTCCGGGTCTGCTCGGTGATGTGCAGCATCGCCCGATCCGGTTGCGGCGGGGGCTGTTTCGCGGGCACACCGGACTGCTGCCCCTCGGCGCCGCCAGCCTGCGGAACGAAATCGACGGCCACGGCGGCGGCAACCGGCGGCGGCCCCACCGGTCGCGGCGGCGGCCCCATCGGCGGGGGCCCG
>NZ_BDCC01000033.1 GCF_001613305.1 Nocardia vaccinii NBRC 15922 | reverse complement strand
GGGGGCCCGCCGTAGCCACCAGGCTGCGGACCACCACCGGGGAATTGCGGCGCACCAGGATGCGGACCGCCCGGCAACGGCGGAGGTCCGCTCGACATCTGCGGCACACCGGGATTCGGACCACCGGCCAACGGCGGCGGACCACCCGGCGACTGCGCACCAGCAGGATTCGGGCCGCCGGACTGTGAACGTGGACCACCGTGCGACTGCGGTGCGCCGGGGTTCGGACCGCCCGGCAACGGCGGAGGAACAGTGGAGGGTTGCGGCGCAGCGGGATTCGAACCACTGGACGGCGATGGTGGCCCCACGGGTGAGCGCTGTCCACCGTGGACCTGCGCGCCGGGCTGTGGATGCGGGCCGCCGAACGATTGCGGCGCAACCGGATTCGGGCCGCCGGGAAGGGGCGGTGGACCACCGGGTACCGGCGCGGCGGGCGCGGAACCCGATACGGAGAAATTCGCCGGGGGCTGTGAACCCCATGGCGTCACACCGCCACTGTCGCCGTGCGGCACAGGAGCGCTCGGTCGTCCTCCCAACGGCGGCACCGACCCACCCGAACCAGGTAGCGGCGGCGGCTCATTTCCCGGCGACTGCGGGCCACCCGGTCGCGGACCGCCGGAGGGCGGGAGGCTCGGCGGCGCAGGCGGGTTCTCCCCCGGCCGAACCGGTTGTCCGCCACGGTAATTGCGCGTCGGCGCGGATGCCGGATAGGCCCCGCCGGGCACACCCGACGGACCCTGCTGCGGCGGGCCCCCACCGGATGGCGGGGGCGGGATCTGCGGTGCGCGATCTGGTTGCTGTGGGCTGTTCATGGCTCCCCCGGGGCCGTACTGACGGGCAACGACCGATCCGGACTACTGCGCGGGCGGCGGAGGCGGCGGGGTGCCCGGCAGCGGCGGCGGGCTGTTGAACAGGCCCTGCAACGCGGGCACCGTCTCGGCCGCGGCCCAGCTCGCCATGCCGTTGGACCAGACATTGGTCTTCGGCGTGAGCTGACCGCTGGCGACGAACTGGCGCAACTGATCAGCCGGATACGGACCGGCGGCTTGGCCGTTGAGGTCGATGTGGAACTGCTGCTGGGTGGGCAGCGGTGGAGGCATGGGCTGTCCGCCACCGGGTTGCGGCGGGTAACCGGGTTGGGGATAACCGCCACCCTGCTGCGGGTAGCCACCCTGCTGCTGTGGGTAGCCCTGCGGCGCGTAACCGCCCTGGTTCCCGGCGATCTGGCCACCGAGCGCGACGCCGAGTCCGGCCTGGATCGCCGCACCCATCGGCCCGCCGCCCTCGTTCTGCGCCGCGGCCAGCATCGCGTCGGCGGTCTGGGCCTGCTGGTAGCGGTTCAGATCGCCGACATTGTTGAGGAATCCACTGGCCTCCACACCACGCGCGACACCGCGCGTCATGGCCTGCTGAATCTCCTCCGGCAGCGAGATCGACATGGTGACCTGATCCACGCCGAGACCGAAGGACTGCACCCGCTGGGCGACGAATTCGCGCAGTTTATCGGACAATTCGACCTGACGGCCCTGCAGATCGATGGCGCCCAGGCCGCTGGCCATCACCATGTCCGAGAACGCCAGCGCGATATTGCGCCGGATCATCTCGGTGATCTGCTCCATATCCACGACGCTCTCGGTGCCGATCACCTGGCGCAGGAACGCCGCGGGATCGATCACCCGGACGATGGTGGTGCCGTTGGCCCGCACCTGCACCATCTTGAAGTCCGGATCGCGCACCGTCACCGGTTGCGGTGTGCCCCATCGCAGATCGGTCACCGGCCGGGTGTTGATGTAGTACACCTCGGAGCGGAACGGGCTGTTGAACCCGTACTTCCAGCCCTGCAGCGTGGACATGATCGGCATGTTCTCGCTGGTCAGCTGGTAGTGACCGGGCTGGTACCGATCGGCGAGCTGACCGCGGTACACGAACAGCGCCTGCTGTCCCTCGCGGACGATCAGCTGCGCGCCGTTCTTGATCTCGTTGTCGTAGCGCGGAAAACGCCACGCCAACGTCGTATTCGTATCATCGAGCCACTCGATGATGTCGATGAACTCGTTGCGGATCTTGTCCATCAGGCCCATGCGTCGCCTCCGTCCTCCATCGGGCAGCTCAGCACCCGGCTCGGCCCGAGTATGTCACAGGTAGGACGGCCCGGGCCTCCCCATATCTCGTGGGCGACGGCCCGCACACCGACTCGCCGAACCCGATCCGTCAGCCGGTCTGCGCAGGGGCCGCCGACGACCGCGCGGTCGGCGTGAATCCGCCGCCGCAAGGCGCTTTCGACGCCTGCCGCAGCGCCTCGGCTATCGTCCGGAGCGTGGCCGAATCACGGTCCGGCCCTCAGCCCTTGCGGCCGGTGAACTCCTCCATCGAGTGATAGACGCCGACGAAGTTCAGGTACAGGTCGCGGACCTTCAGCGGCAGCAGGCCGGAGATCGCCCGGTTGAAGCGGGAGGTCCACGGCATGACGACCAGCGCGGACCCCTGCTTCATATGCGTCCACGCGGTTCGCACCGCATCTTCCTGCTCGATGATCGGGGTGAACAGGAAACCCTTCGCGCCCGCGAACATGCCGGTGTTGATATAGGTCGGACAGAAGGTAGTGACCTTGACGTGGTCGTTCCCGGATTGTTCGAGCTCCAGCCGCACCGAATCCGACCAGCCCAGCGCCGCCCATTTGGAACCGGCGTACACGCTCATCCGGGGATTGGCCACCAGCGCTGCGGAGGACGCGATGTTCAGCACTCGAGCCGGTGTCCGGCGATCCACCATGGCGGGCAGGAATTCCAACGTGACGTACATGGGCCCAAGGGAATTGATCGCGACGGTCTGTTCGATGTCCGCGCGGTTCGAGGTCTCCCAGAAGTATTCGTTGCCGCGCACGATGCCCGCGTTGTTGATCAGGATGTCGATATCGCCCACCCCGTCGCGGACCGCCGCGCCCGCCTCGGCGATGGCGTCGCGGTCGGAGACATCGACGACGCGGTGGTGGACCGTGCCCGGCCCGAGCGCCGCGAGTTCGACTGCTGTCTCCTTCAAAGCGGCGTCGTTGACATCCCAGAGCACCACGTCCGCGGCCTTCTCCCGCATCGCCTGCGCGGCGAAGGATTTGCCCAGCCCCATGGCCGCGCCGGTGATCAGGACCTTCTTACCCGCTACCGAATCCATATCCACTCCTGTAGTCGCACCTCTGCCCCCGAAAGCGAGATCACTGCTGGCGCAATGCCTTCATGACGCCGAAGTACAGCGTCATGGTCTTGGCCCACATCGCCTCGGACATGCCCGGCAGAGGAGCGATCGGCAGTGCGCGCTGTACCGCGATGGTCTGGGTGTCGATGTACTTGCGCAGGCCCTCGGGACCATGCCGGCGGCCGCCGCCGGAGATGCCCAGCCCGCCCGAGGGTGCCGCGACACTTCCCCACGCGGCGATGAAGCCCTCGTTGACGTTGACCGATCCTGCCTCGACCTGAGCCGCGATCCGCCGCGCCCGGCCCGTATCACGGCTCCACACACTGGCATTGAGCCCGTAAGCGGAATCATTGGCCTGCTCGACGGCCTCCTCGTCGCTGCCGACCCGGTAGACCGAGACCACCGGCCCGAAGGTCTCCTCCCGGTACACGGTCATCCCCTCGCGGACATCGGCCAGGATCGTCGGCTCGTAGAAGTAGGGACCGAGATCCGGGCGCGCGCGCCCGCCCGCGAGCACCGTCGCGCCCTTGGCCACGGCGTCCTCGACATGCGCTGTGACGGTGTCGATCTGACGCTGGAAGGTGAGCGATCCGATCTCGTAGGAATAGTCCCGCGCCGAGCCGAGCGCCAAATTATCGGTGTGCCCGGCGAATTCGGCGACGAACTGCTCGTAAACGCTGTCGTGCACGTAGATTCGCTCGATCGACTCACACAGCTGCCCGGCCGAGGCGAAGCAGGCCCGCACGGCGATCTTCGCCGCCGCGGACACATCGGCGTCCGCCAGCACCAGCATCGGATTCTTGCCGCCCAATTCGAGTGAGCAGCCGATCAGCCGCTCCCCGGCCTGCCGGGCGATCGTGCGGCCGGTACTGCTGGAGCCGGTGTAGTCGACGTAATCGGCGCGGGCGATGATCTCGCCGCCGATCACCGAGCCGCGCCCCAGTACCGCCTGCCACAGGCCCTTGGGCAGGCCCGAGCGTTCGGCGGCGTCGATCGCCCACAGCGCGGTGAGCGCGGTCTGATTGTCCGGGCGCGCGACCACCGCATTACCGGCCGCCAGAGCGGGCAGTGCATCGGAAACCGCAAGGGCCAGAGGGTAATTCCACGGTGAGATGACGGCGACCACCCCCTTGGGCCGATGCCGCACCTCGACCCGGGTGAGCACCGGCAACACACCGCGCGGGCTGCGCGGGGCCAGCAGCCGCTGCGCCTGCGCCGCGTAATAGCGGGCGTTGACCGCGACGTCGCCCACCTCGTCGAACGCGTGCACCCGCGATTTGCCGGTCTCGGTCTGCACGATGTCGAGGATGACGTTCTGTTCGGCGAGCACCAGATCGTGGAATCGTCGCAGCACCGCGACCCGCTCCCGCACCGGCACCGCCGCCCACTCCCGCTGCGCGCGGCGAGCGGTGACGAAGGCGTTCTCGATATCGGCGGTGTCGGACTGCGGCAGGTCGGCGATCTTGGCGCCGGTCGCGGGCGCGAATACCTCGACCGAAGCGGCCGCACCGGCCGTGGCCAGCGCCAGCAGGCGCCGCACCAGTTCGGACGGGAGTGCATCCGCCGGGGCGGTCTGCGGGGCGGTCGTCATCGTCGGCCCTCTCGGTCAGGAGTAACTATTTATTGAACATCAATGTTACATGAACACTGGTGTTAGATTAATAAGCGCGAGCCGTATGCTGTCAAGTGGCCATCGACGATCGAGGAGGTTTCACCAGATGCCCGGCGACGTGGTGGTCCCCGCTCACAACGGCGTCCGGCGTGGTCGTCCGCCGCAAACCCCCGAACAGGCCGACGAGGTGCGCGCCCGGATCGAACTCGCCACCGCCGCGGTCTTCACCGAACACGGCTCACGCGGACTCAACGTCGCGCGCATCATCGAGCAGGCCGGAATCTCCCGGCCGACGTTCTACCGCTACTTCGGCAATGCCGAACAGCCGCTGCACTCGCTGTTGACCCTGTCCAACGAGGGCCTGGTCGGCGGGATCCGGACAGCCCTGGCGCGTTCGTTCGAACCGGTGCAACTCGGCATCGCGATCATCGATGCCTATTTGGAATGGGCGCGCGGGCACGGCCCGATGTTGCGTCCAGTCTTCGCCGAACTGCACGATCCGGCCTCACCGGTCTCGGCCTACCGCGAGGAGGCATTCGACGATATCCGCGCGCTGGTCCGCGCCAAATTCACCGAACTCGGCCGCCCGCTGCCCAGCCCGCTCGACCTCGACACCGCTCTGCACACCTGCGAGTACGTGGTCTATCGCGTCTCCTCGACCGCGATGCCGGGCAGCGAACCCGATCCGGAACAGGTCACCGCGGCCCGCCTGACCATGATCCGAAGCGTGCTGGTCGCCCTGGGCAATCGTGCCGATGTCGAACGGGCGCTGGTGATTCCGGGGATTTTCGACGAGCGCGTCTGAGCGAGTCAGCCGCGTAAACCACTGGCGCGCAAGACACGTCGGCCGATCCCGGCACGAATGGCGTCCTCGGTGCCGATGATGCGGACGTGCCGGCGGGCACGGGTGATCGCGGTATAGAGCAGCTCCCGGGTCAGGAGGGTGGATTCCGGGCCGGGGAGCACGATGGACACCGTGCCGTACTGACTGCCCTGGCTGCGGTGGATGGTCATCGCGTACACCGTTGTGACGCCGGGGAATTGAGTCGGGTGCACCAGGTAGGGTTCGCTGCCGCGCTGGAGGGCCGCACGCAGTCCCCCGTCCGGACCACGCACGATCACGCCGGTGTCGCCGTTGTAGATGCGGGCCTCGTGATCGTTCGCGGTGACCAGCAGTGGCTGGCCCGGATACCAGTGTCCCGCACCGGGTTCCGCACCGATTCCGGACGCGGCGACCCACCCGGCCGCCATCCGGTCCCAGCGCTCGACGCCGTATCGGCCCTGCCGGTGCGCACAGAGCAGGCGATGCGATTCCATGGCGGCCAGAGCCGCCGCGGCAGCACCGTTTTCGGCCGCGCCGGTGCATTCGCGGGCGGCCAGGATCACGTCGTCACGGACTGCGCCGATCTCCTCCGGCTCGCACAGCGACAGCTCCGTGCCGCCGTCGGCCAGCAGTCGCAGGGCGGTGTCGTCGTCACCGGCGCGCACCGCGACGGCGAGTTCGGCGATCCGGCCGCCGAACCGGCGGCCGCGGGTCAGTCGAATGATGCCGCCGCGCAGGCGATCCCGCTCGCGAGCGCTCAACGTCTCGGTGCGGTCCGCCGCTTCCGGCGCACCGAGATCCTCGCCCAGTACCTGTTCCAAGACCGGATTCGGCGGGCCCGCAACAGGTCCGGCCACCAGATCCGCGAGTACCGCGCCCGCGTCCACCGAGGCCAGCTGGTCCGGATCACCCACCAGCACCAAACGAGCGTCCCGGCGCACCGCGGGCAGCAGACGGCTGGTCATGGTCAGCGACACCATCGAGGTCTCGTCGACCACGATCACGTCGTACGGCAGGCGGTTGAACTCGTTGTGCCGGAAGCGCGTCGCCCCGCCGCGCTGCCAGCCGAGCAGGCGGTGCAGGGTCGCGGCAGTGAGTTCGGGCAGATCCAGATCGCTCGCCTGCTCGCGCACCGACTCCTGCAGGCGCGCGGCCGCTTTCCCGGTCGGGGCGGCCAGGGCGATGCGCAGTTCGGGGGCATCGGGCACCGATCGTTGCTGGGCCACCAGCAGGGCCAGAATTCGGGCGATCGTGTGCGTCTTGCCGGTACCCGGGCCGCCCGCCACGACAGTGGTCCACTGGGTCGCGGCCAGCGCGGCGGCCACTCGCTGCCGGTCCGGCGGATCACCGGGTGCGCCGCTGTCGGGAAACAGCCGGTCCAGCTGCCGCCGGACCGTCTCCGGATCGATCATCGGATGGGTCGCGGCGCGCTCGGTGAGCACCTCGCGAATGGTCTGTTCCTGGCGGTAGTACCGGTCCAGATACAGCAGCGCGCCCGCGCCGGCCGATTCCACCAGGCGCAACGGACGCAGCGGTCCGGCCGCGCTGCCCTGAACCAGCGGACTCTTGCGCAGGGCCGCGAGCACCCGCGTCTCGTCGGGCCAGGGCAGGGTCGCCGGATCGATCGGTTCGGCGGCGGTGTCCGCGTCGGTGTCGAAACCCTCGCCATCCACGCCGATCTCGTGCATTCTGGCAAGTTCGAGACACACCGAGCCCGACCGCACCGCGCGCACGGCCAGCGCCGTTGCCAGCAGAACCGACTCGTCGTCCTCGCGACCGAGTCGCCCGAGTCGAAGCGCCACATGCACATCCGCGGCCGCGAGCACACCGGCGGCGTTGAAGGTGCGCAACAATCCGGTCGCCCGCTGCGCGAGCTGGATCGCGGTCATCGCCACCGCCCCGCCAGTAGATCGGACAGCTCACCGGCCAGTGCGGGTGGCGGATCCCAGTCGAAAACCCCACAGCCGGATGGTGTTCCGGGACCGATCATGCCGCGTACGAACAGATACCGAATACCGCCGAGGTGCCGGGCGGGATCGTAGTCCGGCAGACGCCACCGCAGATAACGGTGCAGCGCCGCCGAATACAGGATCGCCTGCAGCGGATAGTGCGACCGCATCATCTCGGCGGCCATCCGCCCGCGGGTGTAGTGGGCGACCGTCAGATCCCCCGTGCCCAGCCGGTTGGTCTTGTAGTCCACCACGACGAATCGCGGCCCGGCCGTGCGCAGAACGGCGTCGATACTGCCGGTCAGGAAGCCGCGCAACGGGGTGTCCGGGAGGGTGTCGAGCTGATCGGCGTATCCGGCGAACGGGTCGTCGGCGGGCAGGTGCGCGCGCAGCAGATCGGCGATTCGGCGCACCGTCACCCGCTCCGCGCGCGGGGTGTCACCGCCGGCCAGCGGGAGTTCGAAATCCAACTCGCTGAGCCGATCCCGGCCGGAAACCTCGGCCAGGCTACCGGTCGCCATGGGCGTGTGCAGCACCGCGAGCAAGGCGGTGGCCAGCGCGTCGGGATCGATATCGGCGAGCAGTTCGCCGATGGCGTCCGCGCAGCGCGTGCGGACCTCGGCGGCCAGGTCGGGGGCGTCGGTGTCGACGTATTCGAGCACGCCGTGCACCAAGGTGCCGAACTCGGCACCGTAGGGCAGATCGTTCATGAGGGACGGTGCGGCGGAGGCGAATTCGGCCTGCTCCGGGAGTTCCGCGGAGGGCTCCGCGGGCTCGTCCGAAATACCCGTATCGGCCTCGGATTCCGCGACGTGCATATCGTGCGCCCCGGCGGTGAGCGCGGAATAGGACGTGCGCCGCCAGTCCTGATCGATGACGCGATCGAATTGCGCCGCGGCCAGATCGGCGGCGCTCGATTCGGCGCGCTCCCAGCGGGGCCGCACCGGGGCGGCGTGCTCGACCGGCCGGACCGCGACGACGCCGTCGGGCGCTCCCTGCGCCCAGCGCGAAAGATGTTCTCCCACAACGTTGTCCGCGGGGACCTCAGCGCGCCCCGGAACCTCCGCACTACCCGGCATGCGACCCAGCATCATCCGGTGCAGTGGCGCGGCGGCGGTACCGTAGGTGGGCGCCCACCAGGCCACCACCTGGCATTGGGCACGAGTCAGCGCCACGTACAGCAGACGCAGTTCCTCCCCGGCCTCCTCGGACTCGCTGCGGCGCTTGCGGTCGTTGTAGCCCACCGCCTCCGGACCGCCCACGTCGAGGACCCGCTTACCTCGCTCGTCGTGGAACATCAGCGTCGCCGGATACGGATTGCGCGCGTTGTCCCAGGCGAAGGGCAGGTATACCAGCGGAAACTCCAGTCCTTTACTGGCATGTACGGTCGCGATCTGCACCGCCGCGGCATCGCGATCGAGCCGACGGCTGCGATCGGCGACCGCGCCGGAGGCGGGATCTCGCACGCGATCGCCCAGCCAGCGGGTCAGCGCGCTCAGCCCGAGCGATTCGCGCAGCGCCACCTGATCGATCAGCTGCGCGATATGACGCAGATCGGTCAACTCCCGCTCACCGCCGGCCACCGCGAGCAATCGTGCGGCCAGGCGGGTTTCGGCGGCGAGCCGCTCGGCGACGGCGGCGAATCCGGCCCGGCCGAACAGCCGTGCCGACTCGCGCAGTTGCTGGCCGACCCGGCCGACGAGATCGGCGCCACCCGAATCGATCTCGGCGGCCGAGTACCCCAGCAGCGGTGTCCCCGCGGCCAGACGCACCCGGTCGGCACGATGCGGCTGTTCCAGAGCGCGCAGCAGCCACAGCCAGTCGGTGGCGCTGCGAGTGGCGAATACGCTTGCGCCACCAGCCAGTACGGATGCCACACCCACCTCGTCCAGCGCGGCCCGTACGACATCGATCTGCGAGCGCGTACGCACCAGGACCGCGATATCACCGGGCCCCAGGGGGCGATCGCCGATTCGCAGGTCCGAGTCCAGCTGCTGCACGATATCTGCGGCCAGATCCGCCGCGACCCGCGACCGCTGGCGACCGACCGCCGGAAATCCGGACTTGTTCAGCGGTCCCGCGCCGGTGCGCCGAAACCACCTCAACCGCAACGGAGTCCGGTCGCCCTCGCCGGACAGTCGGGTGTGCGGCCGTACCGCAGCCACCGGATGCACCCCGATCTCCTTGTGTCCCAGCGCCGCACCGCCCATCAGATGGTTCAGCGCGGCCAGCAGACCGGCATCGCTGCGTCGGTTGACGGTCAATTCACGACGCTGATCGGCCACCGCGACCGCGTCCAGATAACTGAGTACCTCCGCACCGCGGAACGCGTAGATGGCCTGTTTCGGATCACCGACCAGCACGAGGGTGGCGTGCTCGTGGAAACACCGGCGCAGAATCTCCCACTGCAGCGGGTCGGTGTCCTGGAACTCGTCCACCAGCGCGACGCGGAACCGCTCGCGGATGCGGTCGCGCGCCCGTTCGCCGTCGAGTACATCGTGCAGCAGCACGAGCAGATCGTCGAAGTCCCGGAGGCCCGAGAGTCGTTTGCGCCGTTCGGTTTCCGCACGCACCGCCGCACCGAACGCGACCCGCTCCGATGCCGTCGCATCGCCGCACTCCTCCTCGGGCACCAGCCGGGCCTGCCGATCCCGGACCGCCGCGTCGGCCAGCGCACGTGCGTCCTTCATCGAGAAGGGCGGCTCCGCCCGCGCGTACCGCGCCAGGAACAGATCCTCGGTGACGGTGGCGACCAGGTCGTCGACGTTCTCGACCAGCCGAACTCCCGGATCGTGCTCGCCGGCCAGCCCCAGTTCGTCCAGCATCCGCTGACAGAAACTGTGTGTGGTCGCGATGGTCCCCGCGTCGAACTCGGACAAGGCGGCCAGCAGCCGCGACCGCCGCAACCCGATCTCGGCCGAATCCGCCTGCGCCAGATGCCGGATCAGCTCGTCGTCACTGCGCACCGCGGTCTCCGGATCGGCCAGCGCCGCAGCGGCCGCGACGAACCTGTCCCGCGTCCGCTCGCGCAATTCCTGCGTCGCCGCCCGGCTGAACGTCACCAGCAGCAGTTCCGAGATATCCACCTCGCGCTCGGCCACATACCGCACCGCGAGCCCGACGATCGCATACGTCTTCCCGGTCCCCGCGCTGGCCTCGAGCACGGTCGTCCCGCTCGGCAACTCCCCGCACAGCTCGAACCCGCGCCCTGAGCCACCCGCTGCCCCTGCGTCGGCTCCGCCGTGTCCGCCCTGTTCTCCTGTGTCATCTCGGCCCGCGTCCGCACCTGCCCACGAGGAGACACCGTCGACGAGCCCCGAAACGGAGTTCGGACCCGTACGCGCCGTGTATTCGCAGCCATCGTCCATCGCCTCGGCCGAGACCTTGCCTCGGCCGGCAGTTTCGGGCGTCGAGGGCGCATCGTGCACTTTCTCCTCGGCGTGCGCCGACGATTCGGCAATACCGTTCGGTACCGGTTCGCTTGCGGCCGTTCGTTGCTCGTGTTCGCCGTTCGCAGGCTCGGCAGTGGCTCCGAGGTCGGCACGTCCAGGGAGGACGGATTCGTCCGCCTCGGGGAGGTCGAACAGATCCTCGGTGGCCGGGGTGGCAGGGCGGCGGGCCGACGGAGACTTCGGGGTGCGGCGGCGGGGACGGTGGGCCGGGGCCTCGACGGGGAAAAGTTCCTCACTCATGGCTGTCCCTGGGTTTCGGCGGCGAGCAGCGGGTTCCACAGGCGGCGGGCGAGGGATCCGAAGCGGGTGGGTTCGCCTGCCGGATCCGGTTCGTCGAGTGGGGTTTCCAGTAGATCGAGGCGGGGCGCCGGGCCCCAGATGTAGCGCAGGTAGCGGTCGGTGTGCTCACCGTAGGGCTTGGGGCCGTGCGGGCCGCCGAGGAATTCCTGATCGGCCGCCGTGCGGGCCTCGTCCACACTCGCGCCCTGGCAGCGACGCTCGGCATAGACCGCAGACGCGGCCGTCGCGATCGGCAGCGGTTCGTTCAGCCCCTGATCGCGCAACGCCACGAGATCACGCAGAATCTCTTCTGCCACAGCGCCATTGGGTGCGACCAGCTCCGAACGCCAAGCGGGACGGCCGAAGCGGCCGCGGCCGATGCTCAGCGCTCGCCAGCTCTGATGCCGTTCGGTCGCCGCCAATGCCAGGACCCGCACCCACGCCGCGACGCGATGTTTCGGAGCCAGGCGCGAGAACGTCGTCCGGACCACCGCATCGTCGTGCACATCCGCGACCGTACCGCGCAGCAATCTGCCCTCTCCCAGATCGACCGCGATATCGATACTGCGCGACGGCAATTCGTGAATCGGCCGGGCCACCCGAACCAACCGGTCGACGGTGCTTTCCACCTCGTCGAGCACCGCCGCGCCGAGTCCGAACGGCGGCAGCGTCCCGCGCCGCCATTCGGCCGCGCGCAACGTCTCGGGCTCGGCGCCGTGCAAGCGCGCGGTCAGCATGCGCTCGCCCATATTCCATTTCGTCAGGCCGTCCAGTTCGATCGGCAGCCGCTCGTCGATCTCCTCTTCCTCCTCGGGCACCCGGATCCCCAGGCGCTGCCACAGAAATGCCCGGACCGGATGTTCGACGAACGAGATCAGCTCCGCGAGTTCGACATCCGAACGCGCGGCGGCGGGCAGCGGTGTGGGCAGGAAGCCCGTCGGCGCGTGCACCGCACCGGCCGCGGCCCGCGCACCGGCCAGGGCGATCGGATCGAAGCTGAACGGCCGCACCGGATCGAAATTGCGGCTGTCGAAAGCCTGCAGAGGATGTCGTAGTACCACCGAGCCGAGATCATTGCCCGGCCGCGCGGCCAGCACGTCGAGCAGTTCGGCCAGCGGGATCGCGGGCGGGCGGTGCGCACCGGTGACCGGGTCCGCCCCGGTGTGCAGCACCACCAGCCGCTCACCCGCGGCCATGATCGCGTCCAGCAGCAGCTGACGATCCTCGCTGCGCGGATCACGTTCTCCCACCTGCGGATCGCGCGCCAGCACATCGTCCCCGTCGATACCGCCCGCTCTCGGGAACACCTCGTCGTCCAGGCCGAGCAGGACCACCACGCGATGCGGCACCGACCGCATCGGGGCCATCGTGCACACGGTCAGCTCGCCGGTGCGGAAATTCGTGCGCACCGAGCGCGCGGCGAGCCGCGAGTGCAGCAGTGCCGCGATATCGGGCAGCCGCAGCACGATATCGCCGCCGTATTCGAGGGCCGCGGCCACATCGCGGCGCGCTTGCACAGCCTGCCAGGTGTTCGCGTACGACACCTCGGTCAGCAGATCCAGTGCCCGGCCGAGCATCTGGGCCCACTCCTGCGCCGGGCGCACTCCCCCGGCCGGATCGGCCGGGGTCGGCCCGCGCAACTCACGCACGCAGACCGCGAGACGGTCGGTGAATTCGGCGAACCGCCCGGCCAGATCGACATCGCCGGAATCGACGTCCTCGAGTGGCAGTGCGAGATCGAGCCAGTCCTCGGAGGATTCGCCCGCCGCGACACCGAGCAGGATCCGGTCCACCGCCGCGTTGAGCGTGTTCTGCGCGAAGTCGCCGAGCCCGAACGCCTGTCGCTGCCGCTGCCCGATTCCCCATCGCGCACCGGTCTGGGCCGCCCACTCCCGCAGCCGCTCGATATCGTCGTCGTCGAAGCCGCAGCGCGTCCGCACCGGTTCGGCCGCGGCCAGATCGAGTACCTGGGTGACGGTCACCCGGCCGTCGGCCAGATCGAACAGCGCCGGCAATACCGCCAGCACGGGATTGGCGATCCCCGACGTCCGGTCGGCCAGCCGCACGCGCAGGTCGTGCGCGGGATTGCTTGCCGCCGTGGAGTTCTCGCCTGCCCGCGAATCGGCGTGCCATTGCCCGAACGCCGCTCGCACCAGCGGCGCGAAACTTTCCACATCCGGGCACATCACGATCACATCGCGCGCCTCGAGCGTCGGATCCTCGGCGAACAGGCCCAGCAGTACGTCCCGCAGCACCTCCACCTGCCGTGCGGGCCCGTGGCACGAGTGCACCCGCACGGTGTCGTCATCGGGTATCGGATCCGGGCACGGCGGCCAGGTATCGGTTCGGATGCCCGCCTGCAGGCTGGAAAGTACTGTGTGCGAGCAGTTTTCGTCTGCACGAGGATGATGGACATCGATCGCCGGACCCATCGCGCGCACTCGCTGCTGCAGTTCCCGCGCATCGCGCCCGAGTGCGGCCAGCAGCGGATGCGCGACGGCCAGCGCACCCGAATCGGCAGACCGGCGCACCGAATCGGCGGCGGGATCGACGCTGTTCAGCGCGGCCCACATCGCGGGACTCGGATGCACCAACCACACGTGCACGTCGCGATGTTCGGCCAGCGCGGACAGCGCGTCCACCTGATCGACGCTCAACCGAGCCGGGCCGAACAGCGAAATCCTTTGCGGCAGTTCGATGATGCCGGGTTCGGCGCGCAGCCGCGCACACGCACCCGGCAGTCGTTCCGCGGGACTCGGCGTGCCGATCTCGGCGCGCAACCGCCGCCACAGCTGCGGCTGCCACAGCAGATCCGCCGGTAGTTGCACACCGAATCCGTCGGTGTCCGCGCCCGCGGCCCAGTCGGCGATCACACTCGGACGCTGGGTCGCGTAGCCGTCGAACAGCGCCGCGACGCCCGCGGCCGTGGCGAACCGCCGACCCGCCCGATACGACCGCCCGGACGGATCGTCCGCACCGAGATGCCGCGCCGGAACCGCACACCACGCCTGGCCTACCGATGCGTCGAGCACCCGCAGCAGTGACCACACCATGCGCTCGGACGCCCACGGGTCGGCATCGGCGGCGATACCGCTCGCCGCGCCGAGCGCATCAGCGGTCAGCGCGGCCACGGACGTGAATCGCACGTTCGCACAGACCCCGTCACCGCCGCTCGCGCCGAGCACCCCGGCCAGCCGCTGCGTCAGCCACCGCTCCACCCCTTTCGCACCGACGGTGAGCACTTCCGCCGCGAACGGATCGTCGAGCGGCTGGGCCAGCACCGACGCGAGCTCACCGGCCAGGGTGTCCGCCCGTTCGGCCCGGTGGATGTGCAGCGCCATGGACCGCCTCTCCATCTCTTCCGCGCGGCCTGCGACACCGCGACCCGGTGAACTGTGTCTCGGCCCGGCCACCTGCCGATCGACCACGCGACATTACCGCCCGCGATCGCGCCGCCCACGAGGCCCCGCACCCGGACGGTTCGCACCCGCCCCGCGGCGAACCGCGGGTGAGGGACCGAGACCAGGAATCCGGTCCCGTCAATCGTGCACCCGGCCGAGCCCGACCCGGGCCCGACACACCGTGACCATCCGGACACGCCGACGATCACATCGACCCCGAATCCGACCCCGCGATGACAGCCGATCAGTGGCTACTTTACAGCGAACAGTGCTGAACACCACATTGTCCGCAATTCTCGATATATACCAAATTCACAGCAACACAAGCGGATCCGCGCGCGACGGCGAATCCGCGCATCGACCGGGATTCGCCACCGCGTGTCACCTCGGTGGACCGTGCGCGATGTGCCACAGTGCTCTGCGGGGAGGCAACGGGAGAAGCGGTTTCGAAAGGCTGGTTCGGTAAATGTCTGCGTCGGTGATTCCCCTCGTACCCAGATCCGGGTTCACGGTTCGCCGCATGGGTGACCGCTGGGAACTGGTCAATTCACGCCACTACGGCCGCGCGATCGTGCTGAACTCCTGGCCTCGCGACCGGCACACCGAGGCCTTTTCGCACTGCTACCGGCTCAACGGCCGCAGTGTCGAGGAACTGCTCGCCGCCTTCCGCTGAGGCGCACCGCCGCCCGTTCCGGACCGGACCGTGGCCGAAATGCGCTGCGAGACAAGGGTCGCGGCGGTCTAGCACAATGTGCGGCAGACCTCAAGACGTGCGTCGGACGCAGTTGTCTGTCTAAGGTGTTGCACCGTGCGTTATCCCCGTTCCGCCTCGCGCGCTACTCGTCCCTCACGCATGGCCGTCGGCGCCTGCGTCCTCGCCGCCGGCCTGATGGCCACCGCACCGGCCGTGCACCCGGCCCCCGCCGCGGCGTTCCCGATTCGCGTCCAAGGCTGTGTCAACGGCTTCGACTGCGATATGAGCCAGCGCATCGCGCAGGTCAACTCCTATCTGTCCGGGCGGCCCGGCGTCACGGGTTACGTTGTGCGCGACCGGAAAACCGGCGCGGTGTACAGCAACGGCAATGCCAATACGCCGATCTGGACCGCCTCCACGATCAAACTCGCCATCGCCGAGGACCTGATCAACCGGCAGCGCGTCGGCGCGATCGTCATCACCCCGCAGGATCGCGCACTGCTCGAGTCCATGCTGGCCACCTCCAACGACAACGCCGCCGACATCCTCTGGACCAAATTCGCCGGACCCGATCACCGGGCCTTCAACAACGCCTTCCGCGCCAACGGCATGACCGGCCTCGCCCCGCAGCCGACCCCCGCCGGGAAGGTCTTCCCGGACTGGGGTTTCCAGAAGTGCACCGCCGCGGACCTGGACCGGCTGATGTCCAACGTCCTGGACCACATGAACCCCGCCGACCGCGACTACCTGGTCGACCGCATGCGCAAGGTCGACACCAACCAGCACTGGGGCGTCTGGGGCGCGGGCGCGGCGATGAATCCGGGCCTGAAGAACGGCTGGTCCCAAGAGCGCAGCGGCTGGGTGGTCAACTCGGTCGGTTTCGCCGGCCCCGGCGAGCGCTACACCCTGGCCGTCATGAACGACCTGGGCGACAAGGGCGGCTACGACGACGGCGAGAAGACCACCACTCAGGTCGCCAAGATCCTGCTCAGCGGCAGAAGCTGAATTTTCGGCCTCCGCTTCGCTCCTCCGCTCCGGTCAGTCCAGAATCGACCCGGGCCACGGCCTTCAGAGTTGTCGGGGGTGGGCGGAACTCAGGTGACGGTTACCCTTCTCGTGGCTGGTGGGATGACGTTCAGCGCCGGCGCAGGTGCATGGGCGCGCCGTCGCGCGGGAACGGAATGGTATTGAATCCCCAAGGCATCAGGTAGCTTTCGGGGATCAGCCACTCGTATTCGCGGACCATGGCGGCGAGGACGACCTTGACCTCCAGCATGCCGAAGTGCATGCCGATGCACTTGTGCGCGCCCGCGCCGAAGGGCATCCAGGCCAGCCGGTGGGATTTGTCCTCGCGGCGGTGTTCGGCGAACCGTTCCGGATCGAAAACTGCCGGGTTGGACCAGAATTCGGGCAGCAGGTGGTTGATTCCGTAGGCCACGTCGATATGCGTACCGGCCGGAATGTAGTGACCCGCGATCTCGGTATCACGGACCGAGCGACGCACCAGTCCCGGCACCGGCGGCACCAGGCGCAGGCTCTCCTTGATGACCAGCTCCAGATCGTGCAACTCGTCCAGATCGGCGATGGTCGGCGGCGCGCCGTTGGTCCGCTCGTACAACGCCAGCACCTCGGCCCGCACCCGCTCCTGCCATTCCGGATGGTGGCCCAGATAGTAGGCGGCCGCGGTGGCCGTCGTGGTCGTGGTGTCGTGCGCGGCCATGATCAGGAAGATCATGTGGTTGACCACGTCGGCATCGCTGAACTGCTCGCCGTCCTCGGTGCGGGCATGACACAGCGCGGAGAAGAAATCCGGTGTGTCCGAACGCCTCTTCTCCGGCAGCATGCGCTCGAAATACGCCTCGAGCACCTTGCGCCCCCGCACTGCGGCTCGCCACGCGGTGCCCGGCAGCGGCTGTCGCACGACCGAGAGCGCCGCATGGGTGCAATCCACGAACGCGGCGCCCAGGCGACGACGTTCGGGTCCGGGATCCGCGGCCATGAAGACCTCGCTGGCGGTCTCCAGCGCCAGATCCTTCACCGTCGGATACAGCTCCACCCGCGCACCGTCCGCACCCGCGGGCACCCATCGCGCGATCGCGTTGTCGACGGCCGGGGCCAGCTGCGCCAGATAGGAAACCAGCCGGTCGCGAGTGAATGCCTGCTGCATGATCCGGCGGTGGTACATGTGCTCGTCGAACTCGAGCAACAGTAGTCCGCGATGGAAGAACGGGCCGATGAAGTAGTCCCAGCCCTGTCCGAAGTCGTTGCGGCGCTTGCCGATCACCTCGTCCACGGCCTCGGGACCGGCGACCAGCACCCGGTCGATACCCAGCGCCTTGTTGTAACTGACCGGACCGTAGCGGTTGTACCGGTCCATGATCTCCGCGGTGCCCCAGCGCAGATATTGCAGCGCTCGGCCCAGATACGGCAGCCCCACATCGCCGCGCACGGTCAGATGCCCACTCCCCTCGGGTGGGGCGGCGAGCGACAGTTCGCGGGACGGGAGCAGACGTAGGATCCGGTCGATCGGATGCTGGTCCGGAATCTGCAGAAGTCCGAGATTTTCCCGTTCCGCACTGTCGACACTGACCATGAGCGAGCCTTTCAATTAAAAGTACACCTTGTACATTACCGGTAGAATGGCAGTGTGACAAGGGATACACCGAGCGAACCGCGCCGTCCACGGGGGCGCCCACGCGGTCCGTCGCGGGATCCCGCCGTCCGCCGCGCGGAGATCCTGGACGCCGCCGAACGCGTCGTGGCCGAGTCCGGCACACCGATCACTTTCGCCCAGGTCGCGGTCGAAGCCGGATATGCCCGCACCGCGGTTTACGCGGTCTTCCCGGATATGCCCGCCCTGGTCGACGCGCTCGCCGAACGGCATATGGACGGTCTGCTCGCCGCCGCCGACGCGATTCTGGCCCAGCCACGGCCGGTTCGCGAGCTGTTGCGCGCGATCGTGGCATTGGTCTGCGATTTCGTCGACGCCGACCCCAATCTGCACCACCTGCTGATGCAACGCCTGCAATCCGACGAAACCGGCGAGCCCGGCGCGGGCGCCATCGGCCACCACCGTCCCCTGTTCGCCCGCTTGTCCGAATGGGCCACCGAGGTCTTCGAATCGATCCTGCGCACGGTCGACGCGGACCCGGCGCTGGCCCGGGTCTGGGCCAGCGCGACCATCGGCGCGATCCTCATGTCGGCCGAGGATTGGGGCCGCGATCCGGTCCGCGACCGCGCCGAATTCGTCGACCGGCTCACCGCGTTCCTGTGGCCGTCGGTGGAGAGCATCGGTGGTGACCGATTCGTCGGGCCGATCGACCTACCCGAAGAGCACGCTCCCGGACCGCTCCCCGACCACGCGATACGCCGCCCGGAGGCGTGAACCGGACGCGCCGGTTCATCACGCTCGCCGTGACTGTCCGTTGGACGCCGACTACGGTATGGCGTGTCGGTACAGCCAACGCGATCGTGCGAGGAGCGGGAGACATGAGCAACCAGACCGGCGGAAAGCAGCGCCATCGGGTGGTGGTGATCGGTTCCGGCTTCGGCGGTCTGTTCGCCTGCAGACATCTGAAGAAGACCGACGTCGACATCGTCCTGATCTCCAAGACCTCCACGCACCTGTTCCAGCCGCTGCTGTATCAGGTCGCCACCGGCATCCTGTCGACCGGCGAGATCGCCCCCGCGACCCGCATAGTGCTGCGCAAACAGCAGAACGTGCGGGTGATCATGGGCGATGTACACGATATCGACCTGACGAACCGAACCGTCACCTCGGAACTGCTGAACCGGGACACCGTCACCCCATTCGACAGTCTGATCGTGGCCACCGGCGCACAGCAGTCGTACTTCGGCAACGACCATTTCGCCACGTACGCGCCCGGCATGAAGACCATCGATGACGCCCTCGAGCTGCGCGCCCGCATCCTCGGCTCGTTCGAGGAGGCCGAACTGGCCCGGACGCCGGAAGAACGCGACCGATTCCTGACCTTCGTCGTGGTCGGCGCGGGCCCGACCGGTGTCGAGCTGGCCGGTCAGATCGCCGAACTGGCCGATCGCACCCTGGTCGGCACCTTCCGCCGCATCGATCCCCGGGACGCCCGCGTCATCCTGGTGGAGGGTGCGGACGCGGTGCTCAAGCCGATGGGCCCCAAGCTGGGCCCGAAAGCACAGCAGCGGCTGGAGAAGATGGGCGTCGAGGTCCAGCTCAACGCCATGGTCACCAATGTCGACGCTCGCGGCGTGACGATCAAGGATCACGACGGCGAACGTCGCATCGAGGCCGCCTGCAAGGTCTGGTCGGCCGGTGTGCAGGCCAGCAGCCTGGGCAAACAGCTCGCCGAACGCTCCGACGGGACACAGACCGATCGGGCCGGGCGCGTCATCGTCGAGCCCGATCTGACCATCAAGGGCCACCCGAACGTCTTCGTGGTGGGCGATCTGATGTCGGTGCCGGGTGTGCCCGGCCAAGCCCAAGGCGCCATTCAGGGCGCGACCTACGCGGCCAAGCAGCTCACCGCCGAGGTGGCGGGCAAGCAGAAACCCGCGGACCGGCCGCCGTTCAAGTATTTCGACAAGGGCAGTATGGCCACCATTTCGCGATTCGACGCGGTGTGCCAGATCGGCAAGCTCGAGTTCAGCGGTTTCATCGCCTGGCTGATGTGGCTGGTGCTGCACCTGTACTACCTGATCGGCTATCGCAGCCGGTTGGTCACGGTCTTCCAGTGGTTCGTCGCCTTCCTGGGCCGCAACCGCGGACAGATGGCCGCCACCGAACAGTGGGTGTTCGCGCGGTTGGCGCTCGAGGCGCTCAGCGGTAACGAGGACGACGAGAAAGAGGCGCGCGCCGAAATCGGGAGCACCGCCGGCGCGTCTTCGACGAAAACGGCTGCGGACCCCAAGGCAGGCTGAGCGCCGGATGCCCGGCGCTCGACAGCATTCGGCCAATTCTTCGCAAAGAGACGACTTTCCACGCATAACCGGATCCGACCAATCCAGCGGCCTGGCCGGATCCGAATGCCGGACGTCGATATCCCGTAACGAAGAAGGGTCGCAATGGCCGGAGGCAAACACAGAGCGCCCAATCCGCACCGCAACCGCGTCGGCAGTGTCGTTGCGGCGAGCGCGGTTCCGCTGGTATTGACCGTCGTCGGAAGTGGCGCGGCCGCCGCGGTGCCCGCGCATTCGAATGCGACGGCGGAGCAGGACGCGACACCCGCGCAGTCGCCCGCGAGCGACATCTCGAACGCACAGCCGCACCTGACCAACGATGTGCTCAGCTCGCTGCGGTCCGCTCGGCCGCTGCCCGACCAGAGTTATCTGGCTCCGGTCGGCGCGCTGCACGTGCCGACGGCGGTCGCCCCGGTGGCGCCGATCGCACCGTCGCCCGGCGAATTGCGCTTCGATGACGTCCAGTTGGAAGCGCCGACCTGGATCGATCGCGGCCACAAGGTCGCGGTCAACGACGGGGCCGCCGAGGCCGAGGCGGGCGTTGCCACCTTCCTGGACTCGGTCGGCATGGAACGCAGCCGGTCGGACCGGATCGCGTCGGCAGCCATCGGCACCGCCGCCATCGGCGCGGTCGCGGGGGCGACGGCCTCGGCACCGCTGGCGGCCACCTCCGGCGTCGTCGGCGGTGTGGCGGAGCTGGTGGCCGGAGTCCCGCTCCTGCCCATCGGGCTGATCGCCGGGCCCGCGCTGGGTGCGGCCATCGGCCTGGGTGTCATCACGGTTCCCGCGGCCGCCATGGGTGCGGCGGCCGGTGCGGCCCAAGGCTTCACCGCACCCCCGCACGCCGTCGCCGGCTGAACTTCTCCCCGCTCCGACACGGGTGGGAAGCGACCATCGGGTCCGCTTCCCGCCCGTCCCCGTTTCCGAATGGCCCACACGCAGGCATAATTCATCTATTCATCGAATGATTCGACATCTTGCCCGAAATCGATGATAGGGACCTGTCGATGCGCGGATAATCGCTGTGCACAGGGGGATTCGATGAGGATGCAAGGAGCTCCCATGCGCGGCAGGACATTACTTCGATTGGTGGCGATCGCCGGGATTGCGGGCCTGGCGGCCTGCAGCAGCACCACGACGAAGAACACCGCGAGCGAAGGCAGTACGACGCCGAGCGCGGCCACGACGACACCCACGATCAGCAGCGAACCGTTCGGCCAGGTCGGCGGCACACCGGTGAGCCGCTACACCCTCACCAGCGGGCACGGCATGCGAGTGCGCATACTCACTTACGGCGGCATCGTGCAGTCGATCGAGGCGCCCGACAAATCCGGCCATGCCGACGACGTCGTTCTCGGATTCCCCACGCTGGACGGTTATCTGGCCAACAACGGCTCGGGCAAACCCTACTTCGGCGCACTCGTCGGCCGGTACGCGAACCGAATCGCCAAGGGCGCCTTCACCTTGAACGGCACCGAGTATCACGTCCCGGTCAACAACAACGGCAACAGCCTGCACGGCGGCACCGAAGGCTCCGATCAGAAGGTGTGGCAGGCCACGCCGCAGAACGGTACCGGAACGGTCGCGCTGAAACTTCAATATGTCAGCCCCGCAGGCGAAATGGGCTATCCGGGCACGCTGACCACGACGGTCACCTACACCGTGGACCAACAGAACCGGCTCCGGATCGACTACGGCGCGACCGCCGACGCTCCGACGGTGATCAACCTGACCAATCACAGCTACTTCAATCTCGCCGGTGAGTCCACGCTCGGCATCTACGACCAGAAGCTCACCCTCAACGCCGACACCTACACTCCCACCGACGCCACCCAGATCCCGACCGGGCAATTCGTCCCGGTCAAGGGCACTCCGATGGATTTCACCACCCCCACCGCGATCGGCGCGCACATCACCGCGAACGACCCGCAGCTGCTACTCGCGCAGGGCTACGACCACAACTGGGTGATCAACCGCGGCAACAACACCGGACTCGTACAGGCCGCCAAGGCCGAGGATCCACAGTCGGGCCGGACGCTCACCGTCTCCACCACCGAGCCCGGCGTCCAGTTCTACACGGCCAACTTCCTGACCGGAACCTTCACCGGCACCGGTGGCCATGTCTACCGCCAGGGCGCGGGATTCACCCTGGAGACCCAGCACTACCCCGATTCCCCCAACCACCCCGACTTCCCCACCACCACCCTGAACCCCGGTCGAACCTTCAGTTCCACAACGGTATTCGCTTTCGGAACCGAGTAGGAATCGGTACGGGCCGCTGCGAAACAGCGGCCCGTACCCCCTCATTCGATGCCGAGATCAGTCACCGGAGGCCGGTGGCAGGCGGTATTCCGCATGCACCAGGGACAGGAGTTCTTCGACGGAAGTGTCCTTCGACGGGCGGTCGAAGGTGATCTCGCCGTGTTGCAGCAGGTTGACCCGGTCGCAGACGTCCACGACCTGGCTGTAGTTGTGCGCGATGAGGATGATGGCCAGATCGCCCTGTTGTTTGAGCCGATCGAGCAGGCGCAGGATCTGGCCGCCCTCCTTGGCGCCCATTGCCGCGAGCGGCTCGTCGAGCAGCAGCAGCTTGGCCTCGGAGTGCACCGAGCGCGCCACGGCGATGGCCTGACGCTGCCCGCCGGACAGCGCACCCACCTCCGCGGTGACCGACGGGATATTGATCCCGATGCGGTCCAACGACTCTCGCGCCCGGCGCTTCATCTCCGCCCGCCGCAGAAACGGTAACGGGCGGTGCACGAGTTCCTTGTTCAGGTGCAGGTTCAGGTACACCGGCAGATCCGGGATCAGCGCCAGATCCTGGAACACCGTCTCGATTCCGAGCGATCGGGCGTGCACCACCGAACGCAGCCGAGTCTCGTTGCCCTGGAACAACAGCCGGCCGCTGTCGGGCTGATGGAATCCGGTGAGGATCTTGATCAGCGTCGACTTGCCCGCGCCGTTGTCGCCGATGAGGCCGAGGATCTCCCCGCGGGCGACCCGCAGGTTGATATCCGTCAGCGCCTGCACCGGGCCGAACCGCTTGCTGATGTGCTCGGCACGGATCACATCGTCCGGATGTTCGGTTGTCTGCGTCATGTGCGGCTCACTCGCTTGCGTAGATGTCCGAGATACACGTTCAGCAGCATCGCGATGACGATCGCGACGCCGAGCACGACGTCGAAGGTGTTCGCGCTGACTCCGGCCAGGGAGAATCCGTCGAAGACGATGCCGAGCAACAACGCGCCCAACAGCGCGCCGACCACCGTGCCGCGCCCGCCCAGCAGGGCGGTGCCGCCGATCACCGCGGAGGCCACCGCGAGGAACATGGTGTTCGGGCCGCCGTTGGTCGGATCGAACGATCCCAGCCGCAGCCCGTCGATGATGCCGCCCAGACCCGCCAGTGTGCTGACGATCGCGAAGTTCACCACCTTCACCAGATTCACCCTGATACCGGCCTCGGCCGCGCCCACCGGATTGCCGCCGGTAGCCTGCGTGCTGATGCCGAATCGGGTGGCGGACAACAGGATCTGCATCACCATCACGACACCCAGCACCCACAGCAGCTCGGACCAATGCGCCTTGCCGAACGCGGAGACCACCCAGCCCGAGGCGGGCGCGGCGACCGGCGCGCCGTTCGACATCAGCAGCGAGATACCTTCCAGCAGAAAGGAACTGCCCAGGGTCACGATGAACGAGGCGATGCCGAACCGGGTCGATATGAACCCGTTGGCCGCGCCGATGGCCGCACATACGACCAGCGCCAGAATCAGGGCCAGGATCAGTGGCGTGCCGCCGTTGTAGAACGACATCAGCACGAACGGCGACAGCGTGAACATGAATCCCGCGGACAGATCGATCTCACCGCAGATCAGCAACATCACCTCGCCCGCGCCGACGATGGCCCACGGCGCGAGATAATGGATGATGGTGATGTAGTTGTCCGAGAGATTGAAACCCGTTGTGGTGACACTGAAATAGATCGCCACCGCGATGGTGGCGATCAGAATGCTCAGTTCCTTCTGCCGCACCAGCGCTTGTACGACAGTGCGGCCGAAGGACCGTTCTGTCACAGCGTCACCGTCGACGGCTGCGGCAGCGGGATCGAAGCGGGCATGGCGCCCAGATTGTGGCCCTGCTGCCCCTCGTAGGCGCTGCCCGAGTTGTACGCCGCGACATTCTCTTTCGTCACGAAGGTCAGGCCGGTATCGGTTTCCGGCGGTGCGAGCAGTGTGCCCGAGACGCGGTACAGGTACAGGTACAGCACCGACAGGAAACCCTGCATGTACGCGGACTGGTCGATGGTGAATTCCAGTGCGCCCGAGGAGACTCCCTTGATCGTGTCCGCCAGCGTGTCGAACCCGCCCGCGTGCACCTTGCCCGCGATGTTCTTGCTCGAGATCAGCTGCGCGATCGAGGCGGTACTGCCCGCGTCCACCGCGTACAGTCCCACCGCATCGGGCTGGCCCGCGTAGGCCGCTGTCATCGCGTTGAGCTCACCGGCCTGTGCCGCACCGGTATTGATCGATTTGACGACCACGCCGGGTGCGGCCTTCGCCAGCGCCGCGGTCAACCCGTCCAAGCGCGGCTGCAGGTTGTTCGCACCCGGCTGCGCGATGCCGACCAGGATGGTGCCGGAGGTGACGCTCTGCGCGATCCGCTGCCCCATCAGGGTGCCCGACTTGTACAGATCCTGGCCGATATAGGCCAGCGGATAGTTGCCCGGCGCGGTGGCGTTGTAAGCGACGACCGGAATCCCCTTGGCCAGAGCCTGTTTCGTGGGCTCGACGAAGGCGTTGTTATCGGTCAGCGGGATGGCGATACCCGCCGCGCCGGAGTTGATCGCGTTCTCGAAGGCGCTCACCATCTCCGAGACGGTGCCGTTCTCCGAGCCGGTCCATTGCGGGGTGGGGAGATTGAGCAGTTTGGCGGCGTCTTCCAGGGCCGTACGGGTGGGGATGAAGAACGAGTTCGTCGTGACATGGTTGACGAACACGAACTTCCACGCCGGGGTCGACGGAAAGTTGCCCACCCCACCGGATCCGGAACGGGTCGCACTCGCGCAGGCCGACAGCAGCGTGCCGAGCGCCGCCGCGCCGCCCGCGCCCCCGAGTAGTTTCAACGCGCCGCGTCGGCTCGCGGTCCGGGAGATCTCTACGGCATCGGAAAGATGTTCTGACATTGCGGGTTCCTCATCTACCACTGTATTTCGGGTCGCCCGGCCCGCGGCCGGCGCGTCTGTGATCAGCTCTCGGCGGCCTGGCGACGTTCCCAGCCCGAGCTGAACAGGTTGAAGTTCACCGACTTTCGCGGATGCTGCGCGAGCGCCTGGTAATCCAGCGAGACGCCCAGGCCTGGTCCCTGCGGCAGCGGGAAGTATCCGTCGACCACCTCGGGCAGTCCGGGTGCGCAGTCCTTGACGAAGACGTCGGCGAAATCGTTGAAATGTTCCTGCACCTTGAAGTTCACCGTCGTCGCGGCCAGGTGCAGATTGGCGGCGGTGGAGATGGGTCCGCCGACGTTGTGCGGGGCCATCAGCAGATAGTGCGATTCCGCGGCGGCGGCGAGCTTCTTCGCCTCCCACAGCCCGCCGGAGTGGGTGATATCGGTCTGCAGGATGTCCGCGGCCTGCAGCGCGAACAGTTCGCGGTAGTCGTATCGGGTGTGCATGCGCTCACCGGTCGCGATCGGAATCGAGGTGTGCGCGGCCACTTTCGCCAGGGCGGCCAGATTCTCCGGCGGCACCGGTTCCTCGAGCCAGGCCGGATCGTACGGTTCGAGCAGTCCGGCCAGGCGGATCGCGGTGGCCGGGTTGAACCGTCCGTGCATCTCGATCATGAGCTCGACCTCTGGCCCGACCGCCTCGCGCACGGCGGCCACGAGCTCGAGCGAACGGGCGGTCTCGGTGCGGTCGAGCTCGAACATCCCCGCACCGAACGGATCCACCTTCATCGCGCGATATCCCCGCGCGACGACGCGTTGCGCGGCCGCGGCGAACTGCTCCGGAGTCCGCTCGACCTGGTACCAGCCGTTGGCATAGGCCTTGATCCGATCGCGCACCGCACCGCCGAGCAGCCGGTACACCGGCACGCCCAGGGCCTTGCCCTGGATGTCCCAACAGGCGATCTCGACCGCCGCCAGCGCCGACATCGCGATCTCCCCGGCCCGCGCGTAGTCTAGGCGCATCATCCGGTGCACCAGCGATTCCACCTCGAACGGGTCACTGCCGCGGATGTGGTTGTCGGTCGCCTCGGCCAGAAAGCCCAGCAAGGCGTCGGTGTGATTGAGCATGCGGACCTCGCCGAGCCCGGTCACGCCCTCGTCCGTGTGGACCTCGACGATCGTCAGATTTCGCCACGCCGTGCCGAGAACGTGCGTGCTGAGCTTGGTGATCTTCATCAGATGTCCTGTCGTGCAGTCGGTTCGAAGATACAACGCTTTGACTTTTACCATCCAATCATTCGATGATTTAGTCATGAATACTTTCTCCGCCGGTCCACTGGGCAGGCATCGCACGATGCACGGCCGGGTGGTGGATTGGCTGGGCGAGCGGGTGGTGTCAGGTGTCTACGCCGAGAATTCCCAGCTGCCCAACGAATCCGATCTCGCCGCCCAGCTGGGCGTCAGCCGCGGCGGGGTACGCGAGGCGGTGAAGGCATTGGCCGCCAAGGGGCTGGTCGATCCGCGGCCGCGGATCGGCACCCGGGTGCTGCCCCGCTCGTCCTGGAATCTGATGGACCGTCAGGTGATCGGCTGGCACAACACCGATCCGGCGTTCGTGCGTGATCTGCTCGAACTGCGCCTGATCGTCGAGCCGGGCGCGGCCCGCCTGGCCGCCGAGCGGGTGGATCCCGAACAGGTCGAGGCGATGAGCGCCGCCTACCAGGCGATGGCCGAACATGCCGCGCGATTGCCACAGGACAGCGAGGAGTTCGTCGCCGCGGACCTCGCCTTCCACCTGACGCTGTTGCGGGCCAGTGGAAATCAGCTCGTCGAGCAATTGGGGCGACTGCTGGAGTCCGGGCTGCAACACGGCCTCGAGGCGACCAGTGAACTGCCCGGCGGGGTGGAGCGGACCCTGCCGATGCATCGCGCGGTGCTCGACGCGGTCCGCCGGGGCCGTCCCGACGCGGCCGCGCGCGCGTGCCGGAAACTCATCGAAACGACGGCCGATGCGATGGCGGCCCGAACGGAGTCCTGATGTCCGTACGAGAATTCCTCCGGGCGAGCGGTATGTCGGAGAGCGACGGCCCCGCGCCGGCCGCGAGCGAGAAGCGTTTTCCCGACGGTGCGCAGTACCGGGTAGAGATCCCCAGCGTGGAGGGGCCCGTGGTGCTGGCTGCCGTCCTGGACGAGGCTCACGCCCGGGACGTGCGGGTGCACCGCATTTCGCAGGGCAGCGGCGTACTGTTGCTCACCGATGACGAACTGTCGGCCATGGCCGCGCGGGGCGCCGCGGAACCGGTCGAGGTCAGTCTGTTCGCCCGGCCGCTGGCCGGATGGGGTACCGGCGCAGCCGCATCGGCCTCGGGCGCGGGTGCGGTCGGTGCGCAGGCGCGCGGGGCCGAGCAGCTCGCGCACTGTCTGCTGGATATCGAGCGGGCCGCGAACTTCGGCCTGCGCAGCGTGCTGATCACCGATATCGGGGTGCTCGCCTCCGCCGCGCGGATGCGCGAGCAGGGCTATCTGCCCGCGGATATGCAATTCAAGATCAGCGTGCAGATGGGCCTGGCGAACCCGGCCGCGATCCGGATCGCGCAGGATCTGGGAGCGAACACCTACAACGTCCCGACCGATCTGAGCCTGGCCCAGCTCGCCGAGATCCGGCGCGCGGTCGACATCCCGTTGGACATCTACGTGGAGGCTCCCGACGATCAGGGCGGCTTCGTCCGGCATTACGAGATCGCCGAACTCGTCCGGGTCGCAGCCCCGGTGTACCTGAAATTCGGTCTGCGCAACGCCCCGAACATCTACCCCAGCGGGACGCATCTCGAGGCGACGGCGGTGGCATTGGGGCGCGAGCGGGTCCGCCGCGCACGCATCGGATTGGATCTGCTGCGAAGATTCGCTCCCGGTGCGGTGACCTCCGAACTCGGCGCGGACGGGCTGGCGGTTCCTGTCGGCGAGGACGTGAAATGATCACGCGCGCATCGCAATCCGACTCCAGCATGCCTGTCCGCCCAGAGGGGGATTCGCGGTCCCGGAACCTGTGTCGGCAATTCGCCCGCGACACAACGCACCCCAGCTCCGGTCGGCGATTCGGTTGCCGCCGTGGTTCGGGTACGTCGCGCGCGGCATTCGACACTCCCGCTGAACTTCGGGTATGGCGCGGTCCGGCTGCCCGAGTGACGTCGGAGTGCCGGCCGAGCACACGGTTCCTGGCGACGGGAGCGCACTGATGTCATCGCGAGCGGTCCGGGTGGATGCGCCGGGGCAGGTACAGGTGGTGCCGATGTCGCCGCAGGCGCCGGGCCCCGGTGAGGCGATGGTGCGGGTGGCGTGGACGGGCATCTGCGGGTCCGATCTCGAGGTCGTCGCCGGGACACGGCCCGCGCCTTATGTGCGGTATCCGGTCGTGCCCGGGCACGAATGGTCGGGGACGGTGGCCGAGGTCGGCGCCGATGTCGATCCGGAGTTGATCGGTAAACCCGTTGTGGGAGAGGGTTTTCGGTCCTGTCTGCGCTGTGATGCGTGCCGGCGTGGCGACACCAATCTGTGTGCGAACGGGTACGCCGAGACAGGATTCACCCATCCCGGAGCCTGGGCGGACTATCTGACGTTGCCCGCACGGCTGCTGCACACGCTGCCCGCCGGCGCCGATCTGCGTGCCGCGGCGGCGCTCGAACCCGCCGCCTGTGCCGCCGCGGCATGTCTGCGCGCGGGGGTGCGGACCGGTGAGCGTGTCGTGGTGGTCGGGGCGGGGACGCTCGGACTGCTCATCACCCAACTGGTGGCGGCGGTCCGGCCGGATGAGTTGACCGTCATCGATCGACGGGCCGAGTGTGAATCGCTGGCCAGGCGTTGCGGGGCAACCCATTTCAGCACCGAGGTCGAGGACTCCCGGCGGTACGACGTCGGGCTGGAGGCCGCGGGCGGGATCGGGACCGCGCGCCTGGCCACCTCTCTGGTACGTCGCGGAGGTCGCGTGGTGCTCACCGGAATCCCTGCCGCGGAACCGGATCCGATCTCCCCGGCCGATCTGGTGCTCGGCCAGATCACCCTGTACACCGTCTTCGGCGCGCCGGGACGCGCCTGGACTCACGCGGTGCGCGCATTCGCCGCGGGTGCACTGGATCCCGCGCCGCTGGTGTCGCACGAATTCCCGCTCGAACAGGTCGATTCCGCACTGCGGGCGCTGCGCGCGGGCGGGGCGGTGAAAGTGCTGCTGCGGCCGTGATTTCCGTCGAACAGCTCACCGCACCCATCGCCGAGCACGGCGAAGGGCCGGTCTGGTGCGACCGCTGGCCCGGTCTGCGCTGGGTCGACATGCTCGCCGGGGACGTTCTCGAACTCGATTCCGGCACAGGCGAACTCCGCCGCATCCCGGTGGGCACGGTCGCTGCCGCACTGCGTCCGCGAGCCGAGAGCGGCGTGGTCCTGGCCCTGGAACGCGGCTTCGCCCTGGCGGACGACGACCTCGGGCGAATCACTCCCCTGCCGGAGCTGTGGTCCGATCCCGGTATCCGGATGAACGACGGCGGCTGTGATCCCCAGGGCCGCTTCTACTGTGGTTCGATGGCATACGCCGAGACCCCCGGCGCGGGCGCGCTGTACCGCCTGAACCTGGACGCCGGCGTCGACATCGAACTCACCGATGTCACCATCTCCAACGGCCTGGCCTGGAGCCCCGACGGCGCCACCGCCTACTACGCCGACACCCCTACCCACTGTGTGGACGCCTTCGACTACAGCCCGGAATCCGGCCTGTCCCACCGCAGAACCGCGATCCGCATCCCCGACGAATGCGGCTCCCCCGACGGGCTCACCGTCGACGCCGAAGGCGCTGTCTGGGTAGCCCTGTGGGGCGGCGGCGCGGTCCACCGCTACTCCCCGGACGGCAACCTCCTGGACATCGTGCACCTGCCCGTATCCCAGGTCACCGCATGCACATTCGGCGGCCCCGCCCACACCGACCTGTATATCACCACCTCCCGCCAGGGCATCGACCCCGCCACCCAACCCGCCGCCGGAGCCCTGTTCCGCGCCTCTCCCGGCGTCCCGGGCCTGCCAACCCTCCCCTACCGAGGAGCGATCTGATCCTTCGCAGTCGGGTCGTCGGCGTGCCGGTGAGCGTGCCCGACGCCAGGACGTGCCGGAGAGCCGACGGCAGCAGGGTCCAGACCGAGCTTCGTGAAGGCGACGAATCCTAAGGGTCGCACCACCTTTCGCGAGGTCGCCTGCGGTCGGCTCGAACGCGGCGAGGTATGGATGCCGGGAGTGGTGATCGGACGCGCAGATCCCGACTCAGGCCCGCGCGGCCGCGACGGTCATCGCCACGGGTTCGTCGGACAGCCGTTGGCCCGTCCACGTGTACAGCGAGCCACCAGTCGCGAGCGGGAGCAGCGCGGCGTCCAAACCCATTGTGCGTGCGGGTCTTTCGTCCGGATAACGGAGCACGCTCGTGATCGCGCGCGGGGCGGAGAGCGCGTCGTCCGTGGCGGCGTTCTCGCCGAGTTCGAGGCGGTGGCGCAGTAGCGGGGTCCGGTCCAGATCGGCGATGAGGTCGCCCCGCCAGTGGCCGGTCGACTCGCCGGTGCGGCCGATCTGGACGCGTTCGCGCAGGTGCAGGCGGGCGTCGTCGGCCAGGTGGACGGTGCTGACGGTTTCGTGGGTCGCCCCGCCCGCGACGATGGTCGGTTCGGGATCGAAATCCAGTGCGCCGCCCGCGCCGACCTCGAACGACCAGTGCGCGTGCGATACGAGCGTCGCCCGGCCCGGGAGGGCGATGGTCGCGGCCACCGAGCGCACCCGCAGCCGGGCGCCCGGTTCGACCACGATCGCGATGTCTAGTTCGTCGCCACCCAAAGGTGTTGCGGCCGTTCCGATCAGATGGACGACGTCCGGTCCGGTACGTCGCGCCGCGAGTCCGCCGGTGGCATGGATCCGTGGCAGCACACGGGGACTCGCCACGATCCGTACCTCAGTGCGCAATACCGGCACCCGCGGCGGCATCGCGTTCCGCGATCGCACGCAATTGTCCGCGCACCCAGTCGAGTACGGGCGTGGCGGCCGGATCCCGGGTCAGGGAGGTGAATACGAACGGGCGCCCCTCGCGCACCGCGGCCGAATCACGTTCCATCATGGTCAGATCCGCGCCGACCAGTGGGGCCAGATCGGTCTTGTTGATGACCAGCAGATCCGAGTAGGTCACGCCCGGCCCGCCCTTGCGCGGCACCTTGTCACCACCGGCGACATCCACGACGAAGATCTGCGCATCGATGAGACCGGAGGAGAAGGTGGCGGTCAGATTGTCCCCGCCGGATTCGACGAGGATCAGATCCAGCGGCGGATTGGCCTCGATCAGATCGTCGATGGCGTCGAGATTGGCGGTGATGTCGTCGCGGATCGCGGTGTGCGGGCAGCCGCCGGTCTGCACGGCGGTGATCCGCTCGTCGGGCAGGACGGCGTGGCGGCGCAGGAAATCGGCGTCCTCGGTGGTGTAGATGTCGTTGGTCAGCACCGCCAGCGACAGTTCGTCGCGCAGTTGGCGGCACAGTGCCGCGGTGAGCGCGGTCTTTCCGGACCCGACCGGACCGCCGATGCCGATCCGCACCGGCTCGCCCGCCGAACGCACACGCTTGGGCCGGTCGTGCGCGTGATCGTGCGGTTCACCGTCGATCAGATGTGGGGGCATGGGGTTATCTCCTTTCAGGAGGCGAACAGGGGCATCGGACGGTCCGGGTGCCGCTGCGCGAGCACATCCTGCAGTGGATCGGATGCCGCGGCCGGACCGCGCGCCGCCTCGGCCGCGGTCCGATCACACAACTCGGCGAGCCGGATGGTACTGGCGGCCACCGCGGCCGGATCCAAGGCCAGCAGTCGCTGCGCGGCCGTCGCGGCGCCGGTCATGGTCGTGTAGGCGACCACACCGGCGATCTCCAGCGGGCTCGCCGCCGCCGCGATGCCGACCACACCGAATACTGTCGACAGATGCGGCCGCGCCCCCAATTCATGCCAATCCTGTTGCGGCCAAACCTGTTTCGCTAGACGAAGCATACCGCGCCCCTGAGCCCGCGAGGCAGCCCGAGCGGCCGGTGCGGGAGTACGCGCATCCGCCTCCTCCTCGGCACGCCGCGGATCCCACTCCCCCGCGCACACCGCCGCCGCCAGTGCTGCGGCCACCAGCCCGGACGTGCGAATACGCCGCCGCAGATACAGCTCCAGCGTCGCCACATCGCGCACCAGCCCGGAGGCCACCGCCTCCTCCACCCCACCAGAATGCACATGCCCGCCCACCGGCAGCCGCGAGTCGGCCAGCGTCAACAGCGTCGCCAGACTCATCGGCACGGACCCGGGTCGTACATCACCCGATCCTATGTGCCCGGCACCGGTACCCGCCCGCGCAGCCGAGTGACACCGCCCACGCCCCGTCGGGCAGAGCATGCCCGCGAAGTGGATGAGATCCGCCGCACCGGGCCGAGCACGAAGTCCCACTTGTCCTCGATGCGCGAAGGCTGTGGCGCACCGTTCGCCGCAAGCAACCGACGGCATCGGCCGAAGCGGGTCGAGCGCCGGCGAAATTTTCGCCACCGATGTCGACCGGCGCGGGCGGGTCCGGCGGCATCGGCGAGGTGAGATCGGCGGCACGGCACGACGAGGCAGCTGTTCGGCTGCCCCGTCGTCGCTGTTTCGACGTGCTACTTCGGGTGGGTGGCGAAGAATTGCCAGATGACGGCGGTGGCGTCCAGCGCGGTGGACGGTGGGTCGAGACGGAGCAGGTTTTCGGCGGGGGTGTTGGGCTGACCACCGGGCCATTGGTGGCCGGCCCCATCGATGGTGATCAGCTCGACCGCCTTTCCGGCAGCGCACGACGCCGTCGACGTGGTCACCGGCGGGCGGGTCGTGACCGTCGGTGCGGAGCAACCGTCGACGCGTCGCCACGTCGCGGCGACCGCCTGCACTGCCGGACCGTCGATGCGTGCGGGTCCTTGCCCTGGGCCGCCGGAATACGGGATGTTGTGATCCGCCGTGCCGTGCACGTGCAGGACCGACAGCGGCCGCGGGTCGTCGCAGGCGCCCAGCATGGTGGCCGAATCCGGGCCGATGGCGGCGAACACGTCGCTGCGGCAGGCCAAGGTGTAGGCCATGATTCCGCCGTTACTGATTCCGGTCGCATAGACGCGGGCAGTGTCGATCGCGGTGCTGTTCTCGATCTGCCGAACCATCGCGGTGAGGAAACCGACGTCGTCCACGCCGTCGCGAGCGGGGATGCCGCAACAGCCGCCGCCGGTGTTCCACGCTCGGGCGAGCCCGTCCGGGTAGGCGACGAGGAAACGCGCCGAATCGGCGTGCCGATCCCAGCCGTAGGACGCCTCGGCCTGGCTACCGGTTCCGAATCCGCCGTGCAGCATCACCACCAGAGGCGCGGGGCCGGACACCGTCGCCGGACGGTACAGGTGGTAGGTGCGGACCCGTCCGCCCACCGTGATGGTGTGCGTCGAGGAACCCGCCGGAACCACGGTCGCCGTCGAGGCGGCAGGCGTCCAGCTCTGCCCCGGATCGACGGCACACCCGGCGACGGTGATCAGCGAAGCCACGGCCGCGGCGGCGGCCGCACGAACTGTCCACGGAACCGACATGCCATCAACAAACAACGTCCCGGGTGAGAAAACAATCGCCCGACGACAGGTTTCAGGGAATTTTCAGCCGACCGCTCGGGTGCGCCGCCTACCGGAGCGCACTCATGCTGTGCGCCAACGTATTCAGCGCCGAAAGGTGCGGGACATCAGACGCTGGGCCGGGCCGCGGGTGAGGTCGGTCCAGGCCTGTAGCGGCCCGGTCCACCAGGGCGAGATCTCGACGGGTCTGGCGACGACGGCGTGGCAGACGACATCGGCGGCCTCCTCGGCGGTCAGGCCGGGCATACTGCCGAAATCGGTCGGCGCGCTCATCCTGGTGTGCACGAGCGGCATGTACACCGAGGTCGTGGTGACATTGTCGGCGGCGATCTCGGTGGCCACCGTGCGCAACCACATGTCGAAGGCCGCCTTCGACGCGCCGTACGCCGCCCATCGCGGGGCCGGTGGCATCCGCAGACCCCAGGTGGAGATGTTGACGATATGGCCTTCGCGCCGCTCGCGCATACTCGGCAGCAGGGTGAGCAGCAGCCGGACCGGGCCCAGATAGTTGATATCGATGGTCCGGGTGAAATCGTGGAATCGGTCGTAGGACTGATCGATCGCGCGCCGAATCGACCGGCCCGCATTGTTGATCACCACATCCACGTGCCCGTATTCGTCGAGCAGATCGCGGCCGAGCCGCTCGGTGGCGTCCATATCGGTCAGGTCGACGCGGTGGATGTGCGCGATGCCGCCGCTCGCGGCGATCTCCGCGGCCACCGCCTCCATCTCGTCGAGCGACCGCGCCGCGAGCAGCACCGTCGCACCCGCGGCCGCGAGTTTCAGCGCGGTCTCCTTGCCGATGCCGTGCGAGGCTCCGGTCACCAGGACGATCCGGCCGGATACCGCCGTGCGCAGCGCATCGTTGCGTGGGCGCGAGGTCGGATACAGCAGACGCGTCGCCAGCCGTTCGGCGAATGGACGGCCGTTCGCGGACGAGGTGTCGTTCACGACTCGACTCTAAATCGCGGTCCTGATCTTCGCGCTCGAAACGGGCCCGCCGCGAACCGGCCGCATCGGCCGCTCCGCGCGATCACCCCGCAGCGGCCGCCTCGACGGCCGATTCCGGCTCCGCACGCGCCGCGCGTCCGCGCCCGGCGAACAGTGCGACCACCGCCATCGCCCCCAGCAGGGCGGCGCCGACCGTGGTCGCCACATGCATACCGTCGACGAACGAACCGCGCGCGGCACGCACGAGCCCGGTATCGGCACCGGCCCGGGCGACGGTCTCCCCGAGTGTCGGCTCGTAGTCACCGCCGGACCGGAATACCAGTGCCGCAAGCGATCCCAGTAGCGATAGGCCGAGCGCATTGCCCAATTCGAAACTCGTCTCGGAGATTCCGACCGCGGAACCGGCCCGTTCGGGCGGCACCGAGGAGACCGACACCTCCGACACCAGGGTGAACATCGTGCCATAGCCCAGACCTGCCACCGCGGAACCCGTTACGTACCAGGCGATCCCGCCGTCGACGCCGAGCCCGGACAGCATCAGGTTGCCCAGCGCTGCCAGGCCCAGCGCGCAGGCGAAGGCCGTGCGAGTGCCGAGCCGGCGGGCCACCCGCGCACCGCCCATCGCGCAGACGAACACCACCGCGGCCGCCGGAATACCGAGCAGCGCGGCGGACAGCACGTCGCGCCCGGCGACCGATTGCAGATAGGTGCTGGTCAGGTAGCTCATCGCGGCCAGCGACATCATCCCTGCCATGGAGGACCCGATCGCGATGGAGAACAGGCCGCGCCGGAACAGGCTCAGATCCAGCAGCGGCTCGGCCAGATGACGCTGCCGGCGCACGAAGGCCACCATTACGATCACGCCCGCCAGTCCGATCAGCACCGTGATCGGGTCGACGCCTTCCGCCGCGGCCTCTTTGACCGCGTAGACGACCGGCAGAATGCCGCCGATCGACATCGCCACACTGAGCAGATCCAGCGGCCCCCGGCCCGCCGCCCGATGTTCGGGCAGTACGAACGGCCCGAGCGCCAATAGCACCAGAATCACCGGAGTATTGATCAAAAAGACGGCGCCCCACCAGAATTGGTGCAGCAGCATACCGCCGATCAGCGGCCCGACCGCCGACCCGCCGGCGAAGAAGGCCGTCCACACCCCGATCGCGGCGGCCCGCCGACGCGGATCCGGGAACAGACTCGAGATCAGCGCCAGGCTCGACGGCAACAGCGTGGCCCCGCCGACGCCCATCAACGCGCGCGCCGCGATCAGCACGCCCGCATTCGGCGCGAACGCCGCGAGTACCGAGGCGATTCCGAACACGCACGCCCCGGCGAGCAGGATGTTCCGCCGCCCGATCCGATCGCCCAGATTGCCCATGGTGATGAGCAGTCCGGCGATCAGGAATCCGTAGATGTCCAGGATCCACAGCTGCTGAGTGGCATCGGGAGCCAGGTGGGCGGTCACCGTCGGCATGGCCAGGTACAGCACCGACATATCCATCGATACCAGCAGTACCGGCAGAATCAGGACTGCCAATCCCAGCCAGGCGCGCCGCGCCGTCGCGGGCACACCGGTGCCTGTCTCGCTCATCACCTATCCTTCGAATCGCGCGTACGACGTACGCGATAGCCTGGGTACAGCGTACGCACCCGGCTGGGTAAACGAAAGCGAGTAACGCAGTGAACACAGCACCGCGCGGCGACTCCGAGGCGGGCAGCGGCCGGGAGACGGGCGGCCACGAGCCGAAACTCACCCGCGCGAGCATCGTCGACACGGCGATCGCGCTGGCCGACGAGGCCGGGGTGGACGCGTTATCGATGCGTCGCATCGCCGACCGGATGGGCGTGGGCGCGATGTCGCTGTACCGGCACGTCCCGAACAAGGACGCCCTGCTGGCCGAGATGACCGACGAGGTGGCCCGCCGCAACCCCTATCCCGCGCCGGAGCCGGACTGGACCTGGCGCGACCGGGTGCGCATCGCCGCAGATATCGATTGGCGGCTCTATCAGCAACATCCCTGGGTGCTGTTCACCTTCGCGGTGCCGCGCTACAACTTCGGCCCGCACAGCCTGGCGTGCCTGGCCTGGCTGGTGGAGGGATTCACGGAACTCACCGATGACCCGCACGAGGCCACGCGGATGTCCCTGGCGGTGTGGAGTTATATCTCCGGCATCGCCCTGCAACAGGTCAGTGCCGCGATGCTGGCCAAGCGCGAGAGCGACCACGAGGACACCTCGGCATTCGACGCGCTGCTCGAAGGCTCACCGCGCTGGCCGACCCCGCCCGGCCTGGCTCCGCTCGAAGGGACCGGCCGCGGCGATCTCCTCGACCCGGTACAGCTGCTGCGCACCGGGCTGACCGCACTGTGCGACGGATTCGCCGCGGGCCGGTAAGCGGCTACTCCACCACTACGGCATAGGCGAATCCGTCCCAGCCCTTACTGCCGACGGTCTGCAGGACCGATGCCTCGAGCCGTGGTTCGGCGCCGAGCAGTTCGATCACCTCACGGCTGGCGCGCACCGCCTCGTCGGTCGAATCCGGATCGGCGATACCGCCATTGCGCACGACGTTGTCGATGATGATCACCGATCCGGGGCGCGTCAGGCGCAACGCCCACCGCACGTAATTGGCGTTGTTGACCTTGTCGGCGTCGATGAACACCAGATCGAACGGCGTGGGCTGCTCCTGCTCCAGCACCGGCAGGCTGTCCAGGGCGGCACCGACCCGGATCTCGACCCGCTTGCCGACCCCGGCCCGGTCCAGATTCTCGCGAGCGACCTCGGCGTGCCGCGGTTCGAACTCCAGGCTCAGCACCTGCCCGTCCTCGCCGACGGCCCGCGCCAGCCAGATCGTGCTGTACCCGCCGAGCGTGCCGATCTCGAGCACCCGCCGCGCTCGGATCGACCGCGCAATCAGATGCAGGAACTTCCCCTGCGCCGGCGATACGTCGATCGGCGGGAGTCCGGCGGCCGAATTCGTTTGCAGCACATTGTCGTCCCCGTGCCCGACCAGGGTCGAAACCAGAAAGCGATCCACGTCGTCCCATGCGGCATTCGTCATGATCGCAGTCTGCCACTTTCGCGCCCCGATCGGCGGCGTGCCGGACTTCGCGGTCAGAACAGGAAATACCGTTGCGCCATCGGTAATTCGGCGGCGGGCTGTTCGGCCCAGACCTCTCCGTCGACGCGGACGGTGAAGGTGTCCGGATCGACCTCGATGCGGGGCATGGCGTCGTTGTGCGGCAGATCCGCCTTACCGCGCCGGCGGACGTTCGCCACCGGAACCAATCGGCGGTTCACCCGCAACCGGTCGGCCAGGCCCGCCTCGATCGCCTGTTCGGAGACGAAATGCAGTGCGGTGCCGGCGGTCACCGCGGGCGCCGCGCCGAACATGGGTCGCGGCAGCACCGGCTGCGGGGTCGGAATCGAGGCGTTCGCATCGCCCATGGCCGCCCACGCGATCGCGCCGCCCTTGAGCACCGCGTGCGGACGGACCCCGAAGAATGCCGGTTCCCACAGCACCAGATCGGCCAGTTTGCCCACCTCGACCGAACCGATCTCGTGGTCCAGACCGTGCGTTATCGCCGGGCAGATGGTGTATTTCGCGATATACCGGCGTACCCGGTTGTTGTCCGCGGCGCCGTCGCCGGGCAGCGCGCCGCGACGCCGCTTCATCATGTGCGCGGTCTGCCAGGTGCGCATGACGACCTCGCCGATGCGGCCCATGGCCTGAGAATCGCTGCCGATCATCGAGATCGCGCCCAGATCGTGCAGCAGATCCTCCGCGGCGATGGTGGACGGCCGGATCCGGCTCTCGGCGAAGGCCAGATCCTCCGGCACGGAGGGGTTCAGGTGATGGCACACCATGAGCATGTCCAGATGCTCGTCCAGGGTGTTGACCGTGTGCGGGCGGGTCGGGTTGGTCGAACTGGGCATCACGTTGGGATGCGCTGCGACCGTGATGATGTCGGGCGCGTGCCCGCCGCCCGCGCCCTCGGTGTGATACGAGTGGATGGCCCGGCCGGCGATGGCGGCCAGGGTGTCCTCGACGAATCCGGCCTCGTTCAACGTGTCCGAGTGCAAAGCGACCTGGACGCCCGCCGCATCGGCCACGGTGAGGCAGGCGTCGATCGCCGCGGGCGTGGTCCCCCAGTCCTCGTGCAGCTTGAATCCGCCCGCACCGCCGCGCAATTGCTCCCACATCGCCTCGTGCCGCACGGTGTTGCCCTTGCCGAGCAGCAGGATGTTCACCGGCCAGCCGTCGGTGGCCTCGAGCATCCGGCCCAGATGCCACGCGCCGGGACTGACCGTGGTGGCCTTACTGCCCTCGGCCGGGCCCGTGCCGCCGCCGATCATGGTGGTGATACCGCCGCCGAGCGCCTCCTCGAGCAGCTGCGGGCAGATGAAGTGCACGTGGCAGTCGATCGCGCCCGCGGTGAGGATGCGCCCGTTGCCCGCGATGATCTCCGTGCCCGCGCCGACCACCAGATCCGGGTGGACGCCATCCATGGTGTCGGGATTGCCCGCCTTGCCGATGCCGCAGATGCGTCCGTCGCGAATACCGATGTCGGCCTTGATAATTCCCCAGTGGTCGACGATCACGGCACCGGTGATCACAGTGTCCGGCGTGCCCTCGGCGCGGGTGGCGCGGGCCTGCCCCATGGATTCGCGCAGCACTTTGCCGCCGCCGAAGACGGCCTCGTCACCGGCGATTCCCGGTCCGCCGCAACGATCCTCGGTGATCTCGATCAGCAGATCGGTGTCCGCCAGGCGAATCCGGTCGCCGACGGTGGGCCCGAACAGCTCCGCGTAACGGACACGGGACAATTCGACCATCAGGCGTCCAGCTTTCCGGGTGCGTCGAGACCGATGCCGTGCACCTCGCGCGCACCACCCAGCGGAACCAGCGAAATACGCTGTCCCAGACCGGGTTCGAAGCGCACCGCGGTACCCGCGGGAATATCCAGGCGACGGCCGTGCGCGGCCGCCCGATCGAACCGCAAAGCCTTGTTGGCCTGCGGGAAGTGTACGTGCGAACCCACCTGTACCGGCCGATCTCCGGTGTTGACCACCTCGAGTTCGATCCGGTCCGCACCGGCGTTGATCTCGACGGCCTCCGCGGCATACAGGAATTCGCCGGGCACCAGGCCCGTGCCGATGCGCTCGCGGGCGGAATCGTCGTGACTCACGCCGGCTCAGCCGATCGGGTGGTGGACGGTGACGAGTTTGGTGCCGTCCGGGAAGGTTGCCTCGACCTGCACATCGGCGATCATCTCGGGGATGCCCTCCATGACGTCCTCGCGGGTGAGCACCGCGCGCCCCGAGTCCATCAACTCGGCGACGGTGCGCCCGTCGCGCGCGCCCTCGAGCACGTGGTCGGTGATGATCGCGATCGCCTCGGGGTGATTGAGCCGCAGTCCCCGGGCCCGGCGACGCCGGGCCAGTTCGGCCGCATAGCTGAGCAGCAGCCGTTCCTGCTCGTGCGGCGACAATCGCATGCGGACTCCTCGGCGGATCTGTCGGTGTCGCACATTCTGGCACGTCGGCCGGGTAACCGCGCGTCGCGGACGCGCAGATCAGTCGGCGACGGGCAGATTCTGCAGCCGGACCTGTCCCCGCGCGACCACCCGCTCCTGTTCGTCGGTGATCGCCACCTGCCACAGCTGCTGCAGCCGGCCCCGGTGGACCGGGGTCGCGATACCGCGCAGGACGCCCTCGCGAACCGCGCGCAGGAAATCGGTGTTGTTGTTCACCCCGACCACCGATCCACGATCGCCGTACCAGACCCCGCCACCCACGCTGGCGAGCGTCTCGATGACGGTGCAATACACACCGCCGTTGACGATGCCCGCGGGCTGATGCAACTGCGGGGAGACGACCCACTCCCCGGCCACGCGATCGGGCGAGACCTCGGTGTACTTCAATCCGATCAGATCGGAGAAACTCCCCTCGCTGAAACGGGTCATCTGCTCGGGAGTCAGATCCGCCAGCGAGCGGATCCCGGACCGATCGTTCTCTGTCATGCGAAAACAGTTGCATACCCCAGCTAACGCCCGGGCTCGCGGGTCGGACGAACGGGATCGAGGGTATTCCCACGCCGGAGACGAGAGCGGCGGGCCCGGCACGATAGCCGGACCCGCCGCGGCAACAGATCGGGGAGTCGACCGCAGCCCTCGGGACTCTCGCTCGATCTCGACGCCACTCCTAGTGTAGGACAGGCTTGCCTAACTCATCAAGTCCGAAGCATCGGCAGCCCGCGTTCCCGCATCGCGGCCAGCAGACCCCGACCGCGCTCCGCACCCGCCGTCGAGGAGGTGCCCGCCAGATCCGGCACGTACGTCGCCGCGCCGACCACGCTCTCGATCACCAGTGACCAGAACCGGCGCGGGGCCAGCCCTGCGCAGCGCCACAGAGCGACCTGCACGAGCGTCAGCGCGGTCGAACAGCGATGCGCCAGCCACACTTGCAACGCCGGCTCGCACGGCAGCACCACCACCCCCGGCTCCCCCGCCAGCCGATCGCCCGCCACGACGCGAATCGTGGTGTCGGACAAGCCCGCCCAGTCGATGCCGCCGTCGTTGTCCGAATGCACCCACAGATTCTCGAGGCCGGGATCCCAGGCGCGCCCCTCGGCCACCAGCAGCGCGACCACGCGGCCGACCACCGCATGGATCAGCGCCGTCGCCACCACCTCCGCGGCGATATCGGCACTGCTCATCTCGGCGGCGTGGCGGCGGTACATCAGGGCGATACGCCCTTCGTCCAGCGCGTCCGACAGCCGCCACCAGCGGCGTCGGCCGTGATCGGCCATCGCGGCGACAGCGTAGACGCGCGGATGTTCCGGTTGCAGTGCCCGCAGCCGCTGACACGCGTGCCCGAATACCGGCTCGCACTGGCGGGGCGGACAGGCGGTGATCGGCTCGAACATTCGAACCTCCTTCGGGAAACGAAGCGGACCGGAACAGAATATTAGGTTAGCCTTACCAGATTTACCGGGCAACGGATGGGATCGGCCAGGGGCGATTCGACACCACGACCTGCGTATGAAAAATCCCACACGTTACCGGCTGGTTACGACGGCCCGTAGTACGCATTTGCGTCGTTGGCTCCGTAAACTCGAGGGATGGCAGGTCTTGGTGAACTCGAGAAAGCGGTCATGGACCAGTTGTGGTCGGCCGATCAACCGCAGACGGTCCGGCAGGTCCACGAAGCCCTCGCGGCGCATCGCGAGCTCGCGTACACCACAGTGATGACGGTTCTGCAGCGTCTGGCGAAGAAGGACCTCGTCGTCCAGCAGCGCGACGACCGTGCGCACCGGTACGCCCCCGTGCACACCCGCGACGAGTTGGTCGCCAGCCTCATGGTCGATGCGCTGCAGCAGGCCGACGAGGTCGGCAGCCGTCGCGCGGCCCTGGTCCACTTCGTCGAACAGGTCGGTAACGACGGGGCTGCCGCCTTGCGCGAGGCACTCGCTAAGCTCGAAGCCACCGAGGCCGCGCGCACCAAGTCCGACACCACGCGCAACGTGTCCGACGACGAGGGAGCCGCGCCGCCGCAGTAGAAAGCTGCGGCGTTCCCGCGCCGCGATCTCGGGCCCTGGCCCCACAACGCAGTGAGCTGAGCATGAATGCAACCGCGCCGGTATTCGCCGGTCTCGCTTTGCTTCTGGCGGGACCGGTCCCAGCCCTGCTCAGTCGAGCCTCGTGGCCGTACCGGACGCCACGGGCGGCTTTGGTGCTGTGGCAGGCCGTCGCCCTGGCCGCGGTGCTCAGCGCCTTCGGCTCCGGTCTGGCCATCGCCAGCCTGCTGCTCGTTCCGGGCCCCGACGGGCGGCCGACCACCTCGCCCACCCGGGAGATCCACGCACTCGGCCTGCCACTGTGGTCGGCCTACGTGATCGTCCTCGCGCTGACCCTCCTGGTCGGCGCCCGCCTGATCTACATGGTGGTCCGGGTCGGCATTCACACCCGGCGCCGCCGGACCCGTCATCGCATCCTGGTCGACCTGCTCGATCAGGGCGGCGATCTGAGCGGCCATCGCGCCGCGGACATCCGCGTGCTGGCTGCGGCCGAGCCGATCGCCTACTGCCTGCCCGGCCTGCGCCGCCGCGTGGTGCTCAGTCAGGGCACCTTCACCAGCCTGAACGAATCGGAGCTCACCGCGATCGTCAGCCATGAGCGTTCGCATCTGCGCGCCCGGCACGATCTGGTGCTCGAGGCGTTCACCGCCGCACACGAGGCCTTCCCCCGGTTCGTGCGCAGCAAATCCGCGCTCGACTCGGTGAAACTGCTGATCGAACTGCTCGCCGACGATTCCGCGGTCAAGGTCACCGGCGCGACGCCGCTGGCCCGCGCGTTGGTGGCCTGTTCGAATTCGACCGCGCCGCAGGGCGCGATGGCCGTCGGCGGGCCGACCACCCTCATCCGCATTCAGCGCCTGGCCGGCCCGCTCGGCGATCTGCGCATCGCGATGGCGGCCTATCTCACGGCCGCGGCCATCCTGGTGGTGCCGACTCTCGCGGTGGCCATTCCCTGGTTGGTCGAGCTGAAGCGCCTGTTCCGTGCCTGAACCGAGCGTGGTTCGCGCGCCGCGGTTCGTCGATCTGGGCCTGCCGGTCCCGCTGGTGCAGGCGCTGCGCCGCGCCGGACTCGAGACCGCCTTCCCGATCCAGGCCGCGGCCATTCCCGACGTTCTCGCCGGCCGCGACGTATTGGGCCGGGCCGCGACGGGTTCCGGCAAAACCCTGGCCTTCGGCCTGCCCATGCTGGTGCGGCTCACCCGCGCGGCCTCCGCATCCCGACGACCGCGCGGGCTGGTCCTCGCACCGACGCGGGAACTCGCCCTGCAGATCGAGACGGCTTTGGACGAACCGGCCCTCGCCCTCGGGCTGCGGTTGGGCAGCGCGGTCGGCGGCGTCCCGATCGCCCGCCAGGTCCAGCGGCTCGAGCGCGGCGTGGACCTGCTCATCGCGACTCCCGGCCGGCTCGCCGACCTGATCGCACAGAGCGCGGTCGGACTCGACGCCATCCGCGTCGTCGCGGTGGACGAGGCGGACCACATGGCCCAGCTCGGATTCCTCGACCAGGTCACCGCCCTGTTGGATCTGCTGCCCGCGGACAGCCAGCACCTGCTGTTCTCGGCCACCCTCGACGACGCGGTGGACGTTCTGGTGCGACGGTATCTGCGCGAGCCGGTACTGCACGCGGTCGGCGCGGCGCCTTCGGGCGCCACGGATGAGTCCTCGGATCCCATTGCGCTCCAGCACAATACGACATCGCCCGAACCTGCTGCCACGCTTGCCGGTGCCGTCACGAACGCATCTGCGTCACCGGCCGAGGCCGGATCGAGCCCGGCCATCACCCATCACCTCCTGCATCTGCGCAAGGCCGACAAGCGCGCGGTGGTCACCGAGATCGCCGCCCGCGAGGGCCGCACCCTGCTGTTCGTGCGCACCCAGTACGGCGCGGACAAGCTGGTCCGGCGGCTGCGCGAATCCGGTATCGCGGCGGCGGTCCTGCACGGTGGCAAGGCCCAGAACCAGCGCACCCGCACGCTGGCCGCATTCGCCGACGGCTCGGCCCCGGTTCTGGTCGCCACCGACGTCGCCGCCCGGGGCATCCACGTCGACGACATATCCCTGGTCGTGCACGTCGACCCACCGGCCGACCCCAAGGACTACCTGCACCGTGCGGGCCGCACCGCACGCGCGGGCGCCACCGGCACCGTGGTCACCCTCGTCACGGCGGACGAACGCGAGACCGCCGAACAACTGCTGCGGGACGCCGGAATTCGGCCCGCCCACACCGAGGTCCGCCCCGGCGACCGCCGCCTGGCCGACCTCACCGGAGCCCGCCGCCCCTCCGGCACCCCGGTCCCCGACCCGACCGCACCGCCTCCCCCGCCGACCCCCCGCACCGACCCCGGCGACCGCCACCGCCGAACCCGCCCGGGCCGTTCGTATTCCACCCGGCGCAGCCGCCACACCCGCTGATCGACCGCCGTCCCGATCCGCTCAGCGGCGGCGCACCGATCGAGCCGGCCGACAGAAGAGCCGGCCACCGGCTCGTGTGCCACAGCGGATTCCGCCTCCCGGAACGACGGCGGCCCCGTACCGTGACCAGCCCATCCGGTAGCCGCGTCGCCCCGACCGCGGCCGCGCGATCCGACGCGCGCCACCGGATATTCCGGCAATTCGGACATGCGGATCGATTAGGCTGGCATCAGTCGATCACGGAGGGGCGACGATGACCGAACGCAAACCAGCCGGTATGACCTACGAATCGTGGCTGGACAAGCAGATTCGCGAGGCGACCGAGCGCGGTGAATTCGATGATCTGCCGGGTGTGGGCAAGCCGCTGCCGGATGCGGGGCAGAGCTACGACGAGAACTGGTGGCTGAAGGATTATCTGCGGCGCGAGGGCGTGAGCGGGGACGGCATGCTGCCGCCGTCATTGCTGCTGCGGCGCGATGTGGAACGGCTGCCGGACGCGGTGCGGACCATGAATTCCGAGCAGCGGGTTCGGGAGCACGTCCGCGAACTCAACGCCCGGATCGTCGCCTGGTTGCGGATGCCGCACGGACCGCACGTCAACGTCCGGCCGGTCAACGCCGACGAGGTGGTCGCACAGTGGCGCGCCCGGCGGCAACCCGCGGCACGGCCCGAACACGCGGCGACCACCGAGCGCACGCCTACCGCGTCGGCCGCTCCCCGATGGCGGCGCACTCTGTTCCGCCGGCACCGCTGACGCGACCACCGTACGGGCTCGCAATCGGCCGGTCAGCAGCCCGCGCCACGTTCGCCGAGCTCGTCCGCGCAACCCGGGAGTTCCCCTACAATTGCCGGAGTGCAGTTTCTACCGGGCCATCAGCCGCCCTACGACCTGACCTACGACGACATCTTCCTCGTCCCGAATCGGACGGAAGTCACGTCCCGATTCGACGTCGACCTGTCGACCAGCGACGGGACGGGCACGACGATCCCGATCGTGGTGGCCAATATGACCGCGGTCGCCGGACGCCGGATGGCCGAGACGGTCGCCCGCCGCGGCGGCATCGTGGTGCTGCCGCAGGATCTACCGCTCGGTGCGGCCGCCGACACGATCTCCTTCGTGAAGACCCGCTCGCTGGTCGCCGACACCCCCGTGGTGCTGGGCCCGGATCATTCGGTCTCGGAAGCGCTGGCGCTGATCCACAAGCGTGCGCACGGCGCGGTCGTGGTCGTGGAGAACGGCCGCCCGATCGGCGTGGTCACCGAGGCAGCCTGCGCCGATGTGGACCGTTTCGCACGCCTGGGCAGCGTGGCCGAGACCGGATTCGTCACCGCCGCCGCCGACGCCTCACCGCGTGAGATCTTCGAGATCCTCGAAGCGCAGCACGCGCACCTCGCGGTGCTGCTGGCCGCGGACGGCACGCTCGCCGGTGTGCTCACCCGTACCGGCGCGGTCCGCACCGGCATCTACGACCCCGCGGTCGACGGGACCGGCAAGCTGCGCATCGCGGCGGCGGTCGGCATCAACGGCGACGTCCCGGCGAAGGCCAAGGCGCTGGTCGACGCCGGCGCCGACGTCCTGGTCATGGACACCGCGCACGGCCACCAGGTCAAGATGCTGGAGGCGCTGCGTTCGGTGGCCGATCTGCGCCTGGGCGTTCCGCTGGTGGCGGGCAATGTGGTCTCCGCCGAGGGCACCCGCGATCTGGCCGCGGCCGGAGCCGACATCATCAAGGTCGGCGTCGGGCCCGGCGCGATGTGCACCACCCGCATGATGACCGGCGTGGGCCGTCCGCAGTTCTCCGCCGTGGCCGAATGCTCCTCGGCCGCAAAGGATCTCGGCGTGCACATCTGGGCCGACGGCGGCGTGCGGCATCCGCGCGACGTCGCCCTGGCCATCGCCGCGGGCGCGTCGAACGTGATGATCGGCTCCTGGTTCGCCGGCACCTACGAATCCCCCGGCGACCTGCGCGTCGACCGTGACGGGAACGCCTACAAGACAAGTTTCGGCATGGCGTCCAAGCGTGCGGTCGCCGCGCGCACCGCCACCGACAACGCCTTCGACCGGGCCCGCAAGGCGCTGTTCGAGGAGGGCATCTCCTCCTCGCGGATGCTCCTGGATCCCGAGCGGCCGGGTGTGGAGGATCTCATCGACCACATCTGCTCGGGCGTGCGCAGCGCCTGCACCTACGCCGGGGCCCGCACGCTGGGCGAACTGCACGACAAGGCGGTGCTCGGCGTGCAGTCCGCGGCCGGATTCGCCGAGGGTCGCCCGCTGCCGTCGGGGTGGTGAAAGTTCCGATCGGCCGATGATTCGGGTCGCCACCGCGCGCCGCGGTGGCGACCTTCGCAGCGGTTGCCGGTAACATGAAGGTTGCCGGTCCGGGCACGAGGAAGGCCCGCGGCCGTGTCCGTACCGAAGAACAGCTTCCGCTTGCGAAAGGAACCAGTTGTCACCCGCGTCCGAGGGCGCCACTCAGGAGGGCTCCTCTACCGAGCCGGGTGACATACCCGGCGCCCCCGTAACCGCAGCAATTCCCGGACACCTCAGGCATCGGGGACGGTGTTGAGACGTGTCCGTGCTGCTCACGATTCTGAGTCTGGTGGGCTTCGTCGCGCTCACCGTCGGCACCGCACTGTTCGTCGCCGCCGAATTCTCACTCACCGCCCTGGAACGCAGCACCGTCGAGGCGCATGCCCGTGACGGTGACCGCCGCGCCCGCCAGGTCCGTCACGCACACCGGACACTGTCGTTCCAGCTGTCCGGCGCGCAGCTCGGCATCACCCTCACCACCCTGGTCACCGGTTATATCGCCGAACCCGTCCTGGCCCGGCTGATCGAACCGCTGTGCACTGCGCTGGGCGCGAGTCCGGGTGCCGCACAGGGTATTTCGCTGGTCATCTCGTTGGTCCTGGCCACCTCGCTGTCCATGGTCTACGGCGAACTGGTGCCGAAGAACATCGCCATCACCGCGCCGCTGGCCATCGCGCGCCTGACCGCGATCCCGATGATCACCTTCTCCACGTTCTTCTCCTGGTTGATCAAACTGCTCAACGGCACCGCCAACTGGGTGGTGCGGCAGCTGGGCATCGAACCCGCCGAGGAACTGCGCTCGGCGCGCTCCCCCGAGGAATTGGGGTCGCTGGTGCGCACTTCCGCCCTGCGCGGCGCACTGGATCTGCGCACCGCGCAGGTGGTGGGTCGTTCCCTGGAATTCGGCGAGCGCAGCGCCGAGGAATTGATGACGCCCCGGGTGAAGATCGAAACCCTGGATCAGGACGACACCATCGCCGATCTGATCGCCGCCGCGAACCGCACCGGATTCTCCCGATTCCCGGTGATCGACGGCGATCTTGACAACACCCTGGGCGTGGTGCACGTCAAACAGGCATTCGTGCATCCGGTCCGGGATCGCCGCCATATCGGATTGCGCGCCATCGCCCACCAGGTGCCGATCGTTCCGGCGAGCCTGGACGGTGACGCGGTGCTGGAACGGGTGCGCGCGGACGGTATGCAGGTGGCGCTGGTGGTCGACGAATACGGCGGCACCGCGGGCCTGGTGACGATGGAGGACATCATCGAGGAGATCCTCGGCGATGTGCGCGACGAGCACGACGAGGAGGAACTCGACGTGCGCCGCACCTCCTCGGGCTGGAACTGCTCGGGTCTGCTGCGCATCGACGAGGTCGCCCGCACCACCGGATACGACGCGCCCGAGGGTGAATACGAAACCCTCGGCGGTCTGGTGCTGACCCGGCTGGGCCGGATCCCCGAGACCGGTGACGAGGTTCTGCTGCCCGATCCCGGTACGGGACAACCGAATTCGAGTCGGATGCATTCCGGCGGCGGGTGGCTGGCCCGGGTGGAACGCATGGACGGGCGCCGGATCGACCGGGTACTGCTGCAACCGGTGGACGCCGCCGCGGTGACGGATTGGGAGCTCAGCCATGGGTGATCTGTTCGGTGTGCTGCTGACGCTGGTGCTGCTGGGCTGCAATGCCTTCTTCGTCGGCGCGGAATTCGCACTCATCTCCGCCCGCCGCGACCGGCTCGAAGCCTTGCAGGCACAGGGCAAACGTGGTGCGGTGACGGTCATCCGGGCCGGCGAGCACCTGTCGATGATGCTGGCCGCCGCACAGCTGGGCATCACCATCGCCTCGCTGCTGCTGGGCCGGATCGGCGAACCGGCCATCGCGCATCTGTTGACACGGCCCTTCGATCTGGCCCACGTACCCGAACAGCTGCTGCATCCGATCTCGTTCGCGCTGTCGCTGTGCCTGGTGGTGATGCTGCATATGCTGCTGGGTGAGATGATCCCGAAGAACATCGCCCTGGCCGGGCCGGAACGCGTTGCGCTACTTCTGGTTCCGGTGATGTTGATCTGGCTGCGGCTGGCCCGTCCGGTGATCGTGTTCTACAACCTGGCCGCGAATCTGTCGCTGCGGGCACTGCGGATCGAGCCCAAGGACGAGCTGGACACCACGGTCTCGTCGGTGGAGCTGGCCGAGATGCTCGGGGAATCCCGTTCGGAGGGTTTGATCGACGAGGAGGAGCATCGTCGTCTCACCCAGGCGCTGGGCACCACCGACCGCATCGTCGCCGATGTGATGGTGCCGCTGGCCAAGACCCGGTGCGTGCCCCTGCGCGGGGACGGAACCACCCTCGGCGATATCGAATCCGCGGTCGCCGAGACGGGTTTCTCCCGATATCCGGTGCGCACCGAAGACGGTTCGCTGGTCGGCTACCTGCATGTGAAGGATGTGCTGGACAAGGTCGCCGACGACGATGCGGGCCCGGCCACGCCGATCCCCCGCGCCGATATCCGCCCACTGCCGACGGTCAGCATGGGCACCACCCTGTACGAGGCGCTCTCGCGGCTGCGACGTACCAGCAGTCATCTCGGGCGCGCGGTCGACAGCCGCGGCAACACCGTCGGTATCGTCGCGCTCGAGGATCTGGTCGAGGAGTTCGTGGGCACGGTCCGCGACGCCACCCACCGGATCGCGGAATGAGAGCCGCGATGACCGGTTCGGCCCACGATTTCCTGCCCGAGTCGCGGTGGCGCGCCCGCGCGCGGGTGCACCGCGACCGGGTCGATGCTCTCGTCGGTCCGTATCTGCGACACCGGTCGGCAGGGTCGAAACATCCGGTCATCGACTTCCTGTTCACCTACTACGGGCACAAACCGGCCCAATTGCGCCGCTGGCATCCGGGTTACGGCGTGGCGCTGGAGAACGCCCGGGAATACGACGGCGCGCGAGGGTACCGGCATCAGGAGACCGCCTCGGGCGCGGGCGCCTGGGCTGCCGATGCCGCATACCTGCTGCGCCGCCGCGACACCATCGAGTTCGTGGCGGACCTGTTGTGCGCCACCGCATCCCGCCCCGCCCGACTGTCCTGTTTCGGGCTGCACGAATGGGCGATGGTGTATCGCTCGCGGGAGGTCCGCCATCAGCAGGTGCCCCTGCGCCTCGGCCACGCCGGCACCGATGCCGTGGTGGAGTCGATGTCGTTGCGCTGCACCCATTTCGACGCCTTCCGGTTCTTCACCCCCGACGCGGTCCCGCGCAACACCGATCCGCTGACCCGCGACGGCCGAGTCCTGCGCGAACAACCCGGCTGCCTGCACGCCAATATGGACTTGTACAAATGGGCCTTCAAACTCGTCCCGCTGGTCGAGTCGGGCCTGCTGCTGGACTGCTTCGAACTCGCCTGCTCCGCACGCGAACTCGATATGCGCGCAAGTCCCTACGACCTGTCCGAGTACGGCTACGAGCCGATCGCCATCGAAACCCCTTCCGGGCGAGCCGACTACGTCCGCCGGCAATCCGAGATCGCGGAGCACGCCGATGGCCTGCGCGCCCGGCTGATCACCGCGTGCCGGGACCTGCTCGCCCGTATCCCCGAAGACGTTCGAGCGTCCTAGACAGCTGAACCCGCCGAATCATCGAAACGGATACGGTTGCGGCGCGAGGGTCAACGAGGGCTTGCCGAACAGCTCCGGCCGCGAGTCGTACGGTGCGATCAGCAACGGGATTTCACGCAACTCGGCCAATGTGCGCGGCAGTCCACCGAGCGCGCAGATGATCCGCATGGTGGTCCCGTCGTCGAACTCGGCACCGACCGTTCCGGCGGCCTCGACAGCCGCACGCACCTCGGCGGGCACCTCGGCGAGATCGTCGAGATCGGATTCGTCCCGGGAGTGGAAGAACAGCGTCTCCCCGTCGATCGCGTAGCCGAAGTTGATATGCCCGGTAATCGCGACACTACTGATGGCGGCCGCCGCACCAGCGGTGGACAGCGCCGACACCGCCTCCGGGCGCTGTTCTAGGTGCCACAGACAACTGGTCTCACCCAGGTCGTCGTAGATGAACGTCCATTCGCCGACGCGCCCGGCGATGAGCACCACGGTCGGGTTCAGCGGTTCGATCGCGGCCCTGGCCAATGACGCCCGGTCGCCGGGGCTGCGGGCGGGTAGCTCACACGGCCGGATGTCCTGCCGGTCTACGCCCAGCAGCGCCAGCGCATCGGCCGGGTCCAGATCACGCACGATGTGCACCAGGTGGTTCGGATCGTATTCCTCCCCCGCGAGCGCGGTCACCCAAGTGGGACAACCGTTTTCGTCCAGCTGATCCGGGGAGAAGTAGAGTTCTGGCATACCTGCGATGATCCGGTATCGCGGCGCGTCCCGCATGTCGGCACGGACTCGCGCCGAGTGCGACCGACGGGCCGAGGCACCCGGCGGCCACCGGGAAGGACTCGCACAGGGCGGTACGGACAGCCGATGACCAGGGGTTTGCCGAACCGACACACGTACCGGGAATGAGAACGATCCGCGCACCGTTGGGCGTGAATATGACAGATGAGACGGTAGAGCTGAGCCCAACGGACTGGGTACAGGATCAGACGAAGAAGATCCTCGACACGGGCACCACCGAGGGCATCGAGGTCGTCGGGTCGCCGATCGTGCTGTTGACGTTGCGCGGCGCGAAGAGCGGCAAGTTGCGGTACACGCCGGTGATGCGGGTGGAGCACGACGGTCACTACGCGGTCGTCGCCTCCAAGGGCGGCGCACCCGAGCACCCGGTCTGGTACTACAACATCAAGGCGCATCCGGAGTTCCCGCTCCAGGACGGCACCGTGACCAAGGACTACGTCGCCCGCGAGGTCGAGGGTGACGAACGCGCCGTGTGGTGGGAGCGCGCCGTCGCCGCCTACCCGCCCTACGCGGAATACCAAACCAAGACCGATCGGCTGATCCCGGTCTTCGTCCTCGATCCGAAGTAGCGGGAATTTTTCGCTCGAATTCGGTTGCCACACAAGCGATTGCCGGTCCGGTCGAATGACCGGGCCGGCTTTTCGTTCAACGGGTCGTCGCCGGACGGGCCCCGCGACGCAACCCGTCCACCAGAACGCTCACCATGTGCTGGTTGTAGGTCAGATCCTCGCCGGGAACGGGCTGGCAGAGCAGCGCCACCGCGTGCACCAGTTCGCGCGGGCCGATATCGTCGCGGATCTCGCCGGTCGCGACCGCCGCGTCGATGAGGTCGCCGAGTACGGGCTCGAGCCGCTTCAGCAGGCGCCCGGCCAGATCGTCGAACTTCGGTGCGTCCGAATGTATGGCCGCCGCGAGTCCTCGTTTGGTTCCGACGAATTCGGTGAGCCGGTACAACCACTTCGCCAGCGCCTCGGCCGGGTCGTGGGCGGCGGACAGAACCGGGCCCGCCGCCACGCACACGTCGATCTCGCGTTCCAGTACGGCCGCGACCAGATCGGACCGCTGCGGGAAGTGCCGATACAACGTGCCGACGCCGACTCCCGCACGATCGGTGATCTCCTTCGCGGGGGCGTCCACGCCCGAGACCGCGAAGACGCCCTTGGCCGCTTCGAGTAGCGCGTCGACATTGCGTTGCGCGTCGGCCCGGCGGCGGCGCGGCGCGGCCACACCCGCGTCGCTGCTCGGATCCTCGCCGGTCAACAGCTCTTCATCGGTCAATTCGATACCTCACTTGCCTAACCGGAAAAGTTTTCCGTATAGTTCCGGAATAGCTTTCCGCTTAGGTCGAGCGTACGACACAACGTGATCGGCGACCACATCCGTCCCCTATCCCAGGAGCTATCCATGCAGTACCGCACACTCGGCCGCACCGGCATCAGGGTGAGTCCGTACGCGCTCGGCGCCCTGATGTTCGCCACCAGCGTGGGCAATCCGGACCCCGACGACTCGGCCCGCATCATCCACCGGGCGCTGGACTCGGGAATCAACTTCATCGACACCGCCGACGCCTACGGCGACTCGGAAGAGGTTGTGGGCAAAGCACTTCGAGGACGCCGGGACGGTGTCGTCCTCGCCACCAAGGTGAGCCGCCCGATGGGCCAGGACCCCAATCGGCAGGGCACCTCGCGGCGCTGGATCGTGACCGAGGTCGAGAATTCGCTGCGCCGTCTACAGACCGATCACATCGATCTCTACCAGATCCACAGGCTGGATCCGGAAACCGACATCGAGGAAACCCTCTCGGCGCTGTCCGATCTGATCCGCAGCGGAAAGGTTCGCGCAATCGGGTCCTCCAACACTCCGCCCTCGGACATCATCGAGGCCCAGTGGGTCGCCGAACGGCGCGGATACGAGCGCTTCCGCACCGAACAGCCGCCCTATTCGATCCTCAACCGCGAAATCGAGCGTGAGGTCCTGCCGATCGCGCAACGCTACGGAATGGGCGTGGTGACCTGGGGCCCCCTCGGTCAGGGCCTGCTCACCGGCCGCATCCGCAAGGGGCAGGAGTCCGATGTGCGCCGCGCCGGAATGTTCAAATCGCTCAACGACGAACGCCGCATAGAGGTGGTCGAACAGCTCATCCCGCTCGCGGCCGAGGCGGGCATGCCGCTGGTCCATCTGGCCATGGCGTTCACCATCGCTCACCCCAGCGTGACCAGCGCACTGCTCGGCGCGCGCACCATGGACCAGCTCGAGGGTCTGCTCAGCGGAATCGAGGTCACCCTCGGCGACGACATCCTCGACCGCATCGATGAGATCGTCCCGCCCGGCACCGACATCGGCAGCCTCGACCAGGCATATCAGCCCCCGGCCCTGCTGCATCCGCACCTGCGCCGCCGACCGGTGAGCGAGCGCAGCGCCGCCTGAGGCACCAGTTCACCAGCGTTCCCCGGCCTGGCGATTCGATCAGGCCAGGGAGAGCAAGAGTCCCTCCAGCTTCTTCGCAGCCGAGCGGCCGAGCCCGCTTTTTGAACATACCCCCGGGGGTATGTTACCGTCGAAATAACATCCCCCCGGGGATATTTTCACCGAACCGAATCCGGTGCGATGGAAGGAAAGGAACCTCATGTCCGCACCCACCCACGATGCGCACGCCTCCCGCTACGGCGTCGAGGTGCTGCGCGAACTCACCCCGCAACACCGCGCGCTGCGCCAGGCCATCCCCGAGGTCTACCGGGGCTTCGGCGAACTCAGCAGCGCCGCATTCGCACCGGGAGCACTCGACCGCAAGACCAAGGAGCTGATCGCGCTGGCGATCGGCGTGGTCGAGGGGTGCGATGGCTGCATCGCCTCGCACGGGCAGGCCGCCGCCCGCGCCGGGGCCACTCGCCAGGAAGCCGCCGAGGCGATCGGCGTCACCTTCCTCATGCACGGCGGGCCGGCCACCATTTACGGGGCACGTGCCTACGAAGCGTTCTGCGAGTTCGCCGACGCCCTCGAGGACGCTCCAGCGTGAACGATCACGGAAAGGAACGACATGTGCAGCCCGATTCGGTGTAGAACCTGTGGTAAGACGACATGGTCCGGCTGCGGGCGGCACATCGACCAGGTCCGCGCACGAGTCCCCGCCGGGCAGTGGTGCCCCGGCCACTCCACCGACAGCGGCTCCGACCCCAACCACAGAAATCCATTGCGCCGGTTATTCGGCCGATAGGAAGCAGGTGATGTGATGCAAACCGATCCGACATTGTCCGCCACGGTGCGCGCATCCTTCGACGACGCGGTCGAGCGGACCCGGAAAGCACTGTCGCAGCAGGGTTTCGGCGTGCTCACCGAAATCGATGTGCGGGCGACGATGCGGGCGAAACTCGACGCGGAGATGGAGAACTATCTCATTCTCGGCGCGTGCAATCCGCCGCTCGCACATCGAGCACTCGACGTCGAACGCCGCCTCGGCCTGCTGTTGCCGTGCAACGTCGTCGTTCGCGATGCCGATGCGGAAACCGTGCTGGTCGAGGCCGCGGACCCGCGCATGATGTCCGGTCTCATCGACGTTCCCGAGGTCGCCGAGGTGGCCGAGGAGGCGACCGGCCGGCTTCGAGAGGCCATCCGGGCACTCACCGAGGAGTAGCCGGCCGATCGTCGAGCAGCCCGGCCGAGCCGGATCCGCCGTACTCAGGGGATGACGACCGGCCCGGCGAGCGGGGCCGGGTCGTCGGCCCAGCGATGGCCGGTCTCGCGCGGCGTACGGCTGTGCTCGGTCCACGCCGACAGCAGTTCGGCGACCTTGCTGTGCATGATGGTGCGCAGCCGGTCGAAGGAGTTCTCCGGATTGTCGTCGACCTGGCCGAGCAGCAGCCACCAGGCCCAGGCCACGGCGCCGGCATTGGCGACGAAATCGGGCAGTACCGGGACGCCGCGAGCGGCGAGCATGGCCTCCGCCTCCGGTGTGGTGGCGGCGTTCGCGGCCTCGACGATGATGCGCGCGGTGATATCGAACGAGTTGTCCGGCGTGATCGCGTACGAGATCGCCGCCGGGACAAGGATATCGGCGTCCATGGACAGGATCGCGGCGCGCGGCAGTTGCTCGATGCCCTCCGGCAGACGCGTGCGGTCGATCTCGCCGAAACCGTCACGCAGGCCCAGCAGCGCCGGGACGTCCAGCCCCTCGGCGCGGTACAGAGTGCCCGCGGCGTCGGCCAGTGCGGTGACCGTCATCCCGGCCTCGTGCAGATAGTAGGCAGCGGCGCCGCCCATCGTGCCGATGCCCTGGATCGCGACGGTCGTCTCCGCGGGCGACTGCCCCCAGGACACCGCCGCGGCCAGACAGGCGTGCGCGACCCCGTATCCGCCGATCACGTCACCGAGCAGGAATCCGCCGTCGACCGCCGCGTTTAGCCCGTTCCGGACTCGTTCCAGCGTCGCGGCCGGATCATCGGCGCGCCGAATCGCGGCGTGGTAGCTCTGGCCCAGCCCCAGCTTCTCGAAGACCTCGTCGATCAGGTGCTGTGGGACTCCCAGATCCTCGGCGGTCACCCAGTGCGCGTCGATCCAGGGGCGCATGGCCTCGCAGAACCGCTCCAGCACCGCTACCGCGCGCGGGTCCTTGGGGTCGAAGTCGATGCCGCCCTTGGCGCCGCCGACCGGCAGATCGAAGGTGGCGGTCTTGTTCGCCATACCGCGAGCCAGATCCTCGACCTCGGTCAAGGTACAACCCGCCCGCATCCGGGTGCCCCCGGTGGCCAGTCCCGACCGCAGGGTGTGCACAACGAGGTAGCCGACCGCGCCCGTGAGCGAATCCGTCCACTGCAGGCGCATGTACGGCTCGGGGCGGCGGACCGCGGCAGGGGCGACCGTTTCGGTCGGTAGGGCCGGAACGGTCTGTGCGGTCACGTGCGGGGTCCCCCCGACCGGCTCCTGTAGCGTCGTCACAGCGATCGCCTCCTCTTCGTCCTCGCGCCCGCCACCGACCCGAGGGCGGAGGGCACATGTTCTCCCGGTTCGGACCTCGTCGTCCCGGCCGAACTTTCACATCCGGCGCGCCTCCAGCCTGCGGCTAAACCTGTTTGTGCGTCCATTTACGGTTCATTAACGGAGGTTTTCAGCGTTCCTGCAGAGCGCTCGATCGCGCTCGGCGAGAAGCGACCGTCCGCCTTTAGGCTCGATGTCATGGATCTGTCGCTGGCCCGCTTGCGGATGTTGCGTGAGTTGAACCGACGCGGAACGATCACGGCGACCGCGAACGCGCTGCACTACACGGCTTCGGCGGTATCTCAGCAGCTCGCGCAGCTCGAACGTGATGTCGGCACACGGCTGTTCGAGCGGCGGGGTCGCCGAGTACAGCTCACCGACCTCGGGGTGCTGCTCGCCGAGCACGCCGAGGAAATCCTCGCCGCGGTCGAGCGCGCGACCCAGGCGCTCGAGGAGGCCGGTGAATCGGTGACGGCCAAGGTCACCGCCGGGGTGTGGGCGTCGGTGGCGTCCGGTCTGCTCCCCGACGCGCTCACCACTCTCGCCCGCACCCATCCGGGCATTCTGGTACGGACCAAGGAACTGGCCCCGGAAGCCACGGCCGCGGCGGTCCGTGACGGCGCGCTGGATCTGTCCTTCGTCCTGGAATACTCGAATTACCCGATGACCTGGGACCGGGATCTGCAACGCACGGTCATCGCCGTCGAGCGGCTGCACGCCGCGGTTCCGGCCGACGCGGTGGCGATGGCCGGTGTGACACTGACCGATCTGGCTGAACATCCGTGGATTCTCGCGCCCGCCCGGTCCCATTTCGGGCACGCGGTCCGGCTGGCGTTCCAGTCCGCCGGGCTCGCCCCCCGAATCGATCACGAGGTGGAAGAGCAGGCCACCGCGATGGCGATGGTCGCGGCCGGACTGGGCGTCACCCTGGTCTCCGATCTCGGCCTTGCGCTGCGCCCACCGGGAGTGGACATCCTCCCGCTCGGCGATTCACTCACCCGGACCGTATCGCTGGCCTACCGCACCAACACCGCGCGTCGAGCCGCCCTGCTGCTCGTCGTGGACGCGATCCGGACCACCGCCGCCGCCAAGGGCCTGGCCGCCGATCCCACCACACTGCCCGCCCCGGCCGAGACCAGCGCGCCGGACCCGCCCGAGGCCACCAACGGAAGCTTCGGGCACGCTTGACCACCGGCGCTCAGGACCCCTTGACGAACCGCAGATAGAGCGCGCCGAAGATGAGGACGATCATCGCCGGCACGTAGACCACGACGATCGCCTGCCTCCCCATTTCCTCGTTGTACACCGGTCTTCGCCGCGAGGTCACCGGATCGGCCGTCCCGTCACGGTTCGGAAATTCGTTTGAACCCCGGGGCGTCGCCGTGGCGTCATGGAGGGCGATGAAACAGCAACGCCCCGGCACCGCGCGATCCGTCACCGACGGACTCAAACTGCATCGGCATCCGATGCGGGCGCACGGCCCTGTCCGCACCGTGATCACCCTGCGCCCTGGGACGCGAGTCCAGTTCAGCACCAACCGTTTTCACGAAACCTGGCATGTGCTCTCCGACGATCACGGCGCGCGGTTGCTGGCACGGCTGCTGTGGGGTCTGTCGTATCAGGCGCGGCCGGGCACGGTCGTTCTGATCGACCGCCCGTTCCTGCGGCCGACCCCGTTCGACGCCGATCCGGCCGACCCGATCGTCCTGGTTCCCGGCTGGTGCACGACATTCGACGAGCACGCGGCGCGAAACCTGAAAAACCTTCTGCCCCTGACAAATCCGGAAGGCACGGTGCGTTGGCGGTCCTTCGGCCTGGACCGGACGCTCGAGCCCGCAACACTGGACGTCTGGTGGGATACTCGGTGGCATCGCCACCGTCACCGGCGGGACATCGGCACGGTGGCCCGACGCGCCGGACTGCTCGTCCTCACCCCCGGCGCACCCGACGAATGCCGCGCGTGGGCCTTACAGACGGCCGGTCTCGACACCACCAACGCCTACGGCACCGACCACACCTACCTCGGCCCCTGGAATCGGGGGTACGACGGGGAGATCCAGATCTTCCGGCGATTCGGCCCGATGGTGAATATCGCCACACAGGCCCGGGCGCAGGTGCTGTCCGCCGCCGAAGCACCGACGGGCCCGGACGAACTGCGCGCGGCCGTCTGGGATGAGGCCGAAACCATCAGGGGCGAAGAGCATTTGAGAGTGCGGGTGTTTCGCGACCGCACCTGGACGCTCGGATACGCGGCCGCGGAGATGCTGGACCGTGCCGATGTGCACTCGCTCGAGGATCTGGCGGCGATCGGCGCGGTCGAGGCGTATCGACGCATGCGCGCGGCGGGAGTCCGCGGGCTGGACCCGCGGATGTTGTGGGCGATGGAGGGTGCGCTGATCCACCGCGACCGTCGCGGCATCCCGCTCGAACGACGCCGCGAACTGCTGGCCGAACTCGGCGACGAACCGCCTGGACTGCCGTCACGCCGACGGTCCCGTTCCGGCCGGGTTCCGCACCGTCACCGCGTCGGTGCACCGAAGATGTTCCGCACCAACTGATTTCAACGATCCGCTCGGCCGGATCGAAACCCCCGGCAGTTCAGGCGGAGCGGAGGGATTCGATTCGCGCCAGCGTCCGGGCGCTGCCGTCGACCTCGAGCTGTACCTGCAACGCGGACTCACCACGCCAGGTGCGGATCAGCACATCGTCACCGGCCATCACGGGACCGGCGTGTTCGAGGATGACGCGATACGGCATTTCCCGCGGATGTCGCGCCAGCGCCTCCTCGATCGCCTCCCAGTGCACCGCGTTGTTGACATGGCCGTAGCGGTCCACATCGGTGACCCGCAGCGGAAACGCCCAGCGCTCGCCGTCGCCGTCGGCGCGTTCGGCGAGCGCGGAACGCCAGCGCAGCCGGTGTTCCGTGGTCGCCGCGAGCATCGGCGCCATGAAACGGTCGCTCATCCGGGCCGGCCGTCCGGCCTCGAGGTCGACGTGGATGAGGAACATCTCGGACTCGATCAGCCCACCGTTCTCGCCGCGGACCTGGATGCGCATATTGCACCATCGGTTCGACAGCGCGGACGGCCATCGCCGCAGGTGCACCCGATCACCGAATTCGATCGGCGCGAGCATATCGATCACGGTGCGCCGCGCGATCCACCCCTGATGCAGATCTCCCTCGTCCACCGCCTGCAGATGGTCGTACCCCACGTCTTGCAGGTACCGAGCCACCGCGTCGAGCCGCAACCGCGCGTCACCGTCGGTATCCCCCAGCCGGACCGGCCATTCCTCGTGAAACGCCCGGTCCTCGTCCGCACACGGCGGCAGTGGAAATGCGATGTCCACGGACCGGTCGGCGGTGGCGGCGACGCTCATGAACGCTCCTTTCGCAGGTCATGGACGAGCGTACCGACCGGCACCCTCCGGACCCGGCACCCACCCCTCCGAGCCGCCGGCGCTGTTCCTCGAATACGTTCCGCACACCCGGGGGCGGTGGTTGGACCAGCAGGCGGCGACGGATGCGGAACACGCGGACCGCGCCTGCGCACTCGCCGAGCGGGAGGTGCCCGCGATCGCCGACATCCCTACCCGCACAGGGAATCGAACAGGTCTGCGCATCGATCGGTGTCGACACGAGCTGCGGCGCACCCGGTCGACGGCTCGCATCCGCCGGACCGACGCCGACCGCGCTATGGGAAACGGTGAATTCTCGTCCGTCGCGACGTGGACATGGCACGAACATGCCTGGCGGCCTGCGAAAGTCATTCCGCCGAAAACGAACCTACCGGCCAGTTATGTGAGTTACCGTTCCGGATTGTCGATGTGAGTGGCGATTCCGCCCGCACACCGGCGTGATTCCGGCTGAGAGTTGGGGGTTCCGCAATGCGGCGGTTCACGGGAATTCGGCGGTCCAAACCGGTCCTGGTGGTGCTGGCGGCGCTGCTCGCGGCGGCGACACTGCCGCTGGGCGGGGCGTCGGCCGATCTGCAATCAGATATCGCCACGCAGGTCCGGCAATTCCTGGACGTCGGAACGACATCGGTCCCGCGTGCGAACTGCGGACCGGGCTCCTTGCCGGAAACCGGTATGCAGGGCGACGTTTCGGCCGCGGACCGCGACAGCGGACGCAGTAAACAGGGCTATCGCTGCAACATCTCACTGGTCGGCGGCTACACCGGGCGCGGCGCGGGCATCACCTCGACCACCTTCGACCACTGCTCCTACACCGGCTCGTTCTTCCCCGGCGACATCCTGGGGCCGGCACAGGGCGTGCAGGTGCTCGATGTGGCCGATCCGGCACATCCGGTGCTCACGGCCACCCTCACCGAACCGGCGATGCTGGCGGGCACCTGGGAGAGCCTGAAGGTCAACGCCGCGCGAAAGCTGCTGGTGGGCACCGGTGTTCCATTGCTCGAGGGCGCGGGACTGCTGTCGGTCTACGACATCTCCGACTGCGCGCACCCGCGACTGCTCAACCCCGGTCCGGGTAGCAATCTCGCGATGCCGCTGCCGATCACGACGCACGAGGGCGGCTTCTCCCCCGACGGCCGCACCTACTGGGCCTCCGGCATCGCACCCGGTTTCCTCAGTGCCGTGGATCTCACCGATCCGTCGAATCCGCATGTGATCTGGCAGGGGCTGGCCGGTATCGAGGCGCACGGGTTCGGCATCAGCCCCGACGGCAATCGCATGTACCTGTCGGCGCTGGCCGGATTCACCGTGCTGGATATCAGCGCCGTCCAGCGACGCGATCCGAACCCGCAGGTGAACCACATCGGCCGGGTGTTCTGGACCGACGGCTGGGCCACCCAGCACAGCATTCCGGTCACCTACGGCGGCAGGCCGTACCTGTTCACCGTCGACGAGGCGGGCGCGGGCGGGGTGAAACTCGTGGACATCTCGGATGAGCGAAATCCGCACGTGGTGAACAAGATCAAGCTGGAGATCAACCTGCCCGACCACCTGGACAGCCAGCTGGCCTCCTCGATGGGCGGTTCGGTGTTCTCCTACGATCCGCACTACTGCGCGGCCGACCGGCCGGACAATCCGACGGCGCTGGCCTGCGGCTGGGAGTCCTCGGGCATCCGGGTGTTCGACGTGCGGGATCCGTTCCACGCCCGCGAGATCGCCTACTACAACCCGCCCGCGCGCACCGGACAGAACCTGGATCTGTGGAATTCACCGCACGCGCTCGCCTCACTCATCGGACCGCCCGCGCTCGAGGGCTTCTCGATGGCCCGCGCGGTGCTGGACGGGAAATTCGATCCGGCCAAGGCGCTTTCGCCGCGGACCGGGATGCTGGCCTTCGGTGATCTGTCCACGGACTGGTGTTTCGCCCCGCCGGAGTGGCACGGCAGTCAGCTGTGGACCACCTGCAACGACAACGGCTTCATGGTCCTGCAACTGGACCACACCGTGTATTCGCCACCCGGGAACCAGCATTCGATCGTGGGTTCCTGATGGGCCGCGACCTCCCGGCGTCGTGGACGCGGCCGGGCGCGCGGGCCTACCGAATCGCCGCGTATGCCGCGACCGCGCTGATCCTGCTGGTCGTCGGCGCCGCGTTGCGCCCGGTGATCCTGCCCGAGCACCCCAGTCCCACACCGATTCTCAACGACGTGGAGATCGGCTTCGCCCAGGACATGATCACGCACCACGAGCAGGCCCTGTTCCTGGTCCAACGACTCGATCCCGGAGTGGATCCCACCGTGCTGCGCCTCGCCCGGCAGATCGATCAGTCCCAGCGGATGGAGATCGGCACCATGCTGGGCTGGCTGCGGCTGGCCGACGCCTCGCCGATGTCCGAACATCCGATGGCCTGGATGCACGCCGAAACCGCTGCCGCGCCGACGCATTCCGCCATGTCGATCACAGCCGCGACAACCCCGGCCGCGACCGCCATGCCCGGCATGGCCTCGCAGGCCCAACTCGACACCCTCGCCGCCGCACGCGGCCGTGACGCCGCGGTCCTGTTCCTGCAGTTGATGTATCGCCATCATCTGGGCGGCATCACCATGGCGCGCGCCGCCGATCGCGCCCTGCACTCCGGCGCGGTCAAGGAGCAGGCCCGCGCGATGATCACCGCCCAGGGCCAGGAGGCCGGGATCATCGCGCTCATGCTGCAACAACTGGGCGCTCAGCCACTCCCCTGACGCCGCGGCCGATCACCCCCGAAAACGACGATGCCCGCCGGATTCACCGGCGGGCATCAGCACGGACAGGTCAGATCGGCGGAAAACCGGAAGACCCCGTGGAGAACCAGTTCCAGAACGCGGACGCGTGCGCCAGAATCACACTCACCACGTCAATGGCGGTACTGCCCATCAAAACTTCCTAACATCGAAGGCTCATCCCCCGCTCGCGCGAGGAGCACAGCGGCGAAACGTCAGACGGACCAAAATTGGACCCGGGTATGGTAACAGACAGGTCACAACCAACCTCCCAACAGCGGCGAGAACGAGAGCCGCGGAGCGGATCCGCGTGGGGTAGGTACCAACCAGCTATTACCGCCGAGTAACATGACGGTCGTACTTTTTCCATCCGGCTTTCTCGAAATGAGGCAGTAGATGACAGAGCGGATTCTCCTCGGCGGGCTTCAGGTGGCAAGTGTTCTGTACGACTTCGTGCAGAACGAGGCACTCCCCGGCACCGGTGTGGATTCCGCCGCGTTCTGGACCGGTGCCGAGCGGGTCGTGAACGACCTCGCCCCGCGCAACCGTGCCCTGCTGGCCGAACGCGACGAGATCCAGGGCAAGCTCGACGCCTGGCACGCCGAGAACCCCGGCGCCGGGTACGACAAGACGGCCTACAAGCGGTTCCTGACCGAGATCGGATACCTGCGTCCCGAGCCCGCCGACTTCGCCATCGGCACGCAGAACGTGGACGACGAGATCGCCACCACCGCGGGCCCGCAGCTGGTCGTGCCGGTGATGAACGCGCGGTTCGCGATCAACGCCGCCAATGCGCGCTGGGGCTCGCTCTACGATGCCCTGTACGGCACCGACGCCATCCCGGAGACGGGAGGAGCAGAGAAGGCCGGTCCTGCCGAAAACCCTGGCTACAACAAGGTCCGCGGCGACAAGGTCATCGAGTGGGCGCGCAATTTCCTCGACGACGCGGTGCCGCTGATCACCGGCTCGCACATCGGCTCCACGGCATACAAGATCGTCGACGGCGAGCTCGAGGTGACCCTGGAGGACGGCACCGGTATCGGCCTCGCCGACGCCTCCGCTCTCGTCGGCTACCTGGGCACTCCCCAGGCCCCGACCTCGATCCTGCTGCGCCACAACGGTTTGCACATCGACATCCAGATCGATCCGGCTTCCCCGATCGGCAGCACCGACAGCGCCGGGATCAAGGACGTCGTCCTCGAGTCCGCGGTCACCACGATCATGGACTTCGAGGATTCGGTCGCCGCGGTCGATGCCGAGGACAAGGTGCTCGGCTACCGCAACTGGCTCGGCCTGATGAAGGGCGATCTGGCCGAAGAGGTCAGCAAGGGCGGCAAGACCTTCACCCGCACCATGAACCCGGACCGGGTCTACACCGGCTTGGATGGCAAAGACGTTGTGCTGCACGGCCGTTCGCTGCTGTTCGTGCGTAACGTCGGCCACCTGATGACCAGCGACGCGATCCTGGACGCCAACGGCGACGAGGTGCCCGAGGGCATCCTGGACGCGCTGTTCACCTCGCTGACCGCGATGCACAGCCTGCGCGGCGAGGCCAAGGTCTCGAACTCCCGCACCGGTTCGGTCTACATCGTCAAGCCCAAGATGCACGGCCCGGACGAGGTGGCCTTCGCCAACGAGCTGTTCGCCCGCGTCGAGGGTGTGCTGGGCCTGCCCGCCAACACCCTCAAGGTCGGCATCATGGACGAGGAGCGCCGCACCACTGTCAACCTGAAGGCCTGCATCGACGCCGCCCGGGAGCGCGTGGTCTTCATCAACACCGGCTTCCTGGACCGCACCGGCGACGAGATCCATACCTCGATGGTGGCCGGGCCGATGGTTCGCAAGGCCGATATGAAGAAGCAGCAGTGGATCGCCTCCTACGAGGACTGGAACGTCGACACCGGCCTGAGCGCGGCTCTGCCGCACAAGGCCCAGATCGGCAAGGGTATGTGGGCGATGCCCGATCTGATGCACGACATGCTCGAGCAGAAGATCGGCCACCCGCGCTCGGGCGCGACCACCGCCTGGGTGCCCTCCCCCACCGCGGCCACCCTGCACGCCACGCACTACCACCAGGTGAACGTGTTCACGCGACAGGCCGAGATCGCCCGCGGCGGCAAGCGCGCCACGGTAGATCAGATCCTGGAGATCCCGCTGGCAGCGAATCCGAACTGGTCCGCCGAGGAGATCGCGAACGAACTGGACAACAACTCCCAGTCCATCCTCGGCTACGTGGTCCGCTGGATCGATCAGGGCGTCGGCTGCTCCAAGGTGCCGGACATCAACGACGTCGCGCTGATGGAAGACCGTGCGACCCTGCGCATTTCGAGCCAGCTGATGGCGAACTGGCTGCGGCACGGCATCGTCACCGCCGATCAGGTCGTGGCCAGCCTCGAGCGGATGGCCCCGGTGGTGGACCGGCAGAACGCGGGGGACGCGAACTACCGTCCGATGGCTCCGGACTTCGCCGCGAGCGTCGCCTTCCAGGCGGCGAAAGAGCTCATCCTCGAGGGCTGTGACCAGCCCAACGGGTACACCGAGCCGATCCTGCACCGGCGTCGTCGCGAGGCCAAGGCGCTGGCCGCCAAGGGCTGAGTCTCGAAACGGGCACCGATCCAGGCACAACCGGGCCACAACCCCGCAGATCCCCTGGCCGAACGTCGTTCGGCCAGGGGATCATTGGTTTCCGGGGGAAGGCGTGGGTATGTGTGCGATCCGGAAAATCCTGTTGTGCGTCGGCACCGTGTGCGCACTCGCGTGTGGCGGCGCACCCGCGGGCGCGGACATCGGTGCCGGCCTGCCCGCGCCCACCCGGGGCGTCGACGGCCCGCCGCCCGGTGCGAACGACTGGAATTGCGTTCCCGCACAACAGCATCCACGGCCGGTCGTGCTACTGCACGGCACCACCGACAACGAGGGCGCCTGGGCGGCGTTAGCTCCGGAACTGGCCGCCGACGGGTACTGCGTCTACACCCTCGACTACGGCCGGGACACCAGCACGGCGGTCGATGCCGCACTCGGCGCGATTCCGGGCGTCTACGGTCTGGGTGACATCGCCGCCTCCGCCCGCGAAGTCGCGTCCTTCGTCGACCGCGTGCTCGCCGCGACCGGGGCCCGCCAGGTGGATCTGGTCGGCCATTCCCAGGGCGGTCCGCTCGCCCGGCAGTACATGCGCTTCGACGGCGGTACCGATCCGGCGGATCCGGCGCGGAACCGGGTCGCGCATCTGATCACCCTCGGCGGGACCAATCACGGCGTCCCGCTCCCGGGACTGGCCGCGCTCGGCGTCACCGGGGCGGCTCTGCGGCCCGGCACTCCCCCGGGCGACGCGGCCCGGACCCTGATCCCCGTCGCGGCCCTACAGCAGGTGGCGGGCAGCGACTTCCTGACCCGGCTCGACGCGGGCGGGGACACCGAACCGGGCGTCTCCTACACCGCGATCGCGACCCGATACGACATCACCGCCATACCGCCGCAGGCAACTTTCCTGACCGCCGGACCCGGCGCGAGCGTCCGGAACGTGTGGGTCCAGGACGTGTGCCCGACCGACATCGTGGATCACGAGATGCTCCCCTTCGATCCCGTCGTGGGTCACCTCGTCGAAACCGCCCTGGACCCTGCCTATCCGGCACGGCATCCGGTGCCGTGCCCGACACGAATTCGGCCGGGGCCACCGTAACGGTGGCCCCGGCCGGACGGAACGACAGACTCATCGAACGCCGAGCGAGGTCGATCTCGCCCGGCGATCACTCATCCCTTCTTCGGTGGCTTCGCGCCGAACAGTTGGACGTCGAAGGTGTGGCTGATGAAATCCTTTGCGACGTAGACGATTCCGAGCAGCACCGCGATCATCACGATCGCGAAGCACACGTACGCGACCGTCTGGAAGACGGTGTTGCGCCCGGCCGGCGCACCGTTCACGGTGGCGGTCTCCATGGACCAGAACCGCACCCCAACCGCGAAGATCAGCGGAATGCCGACACCGAGGATCAGCGCGATCAGCATCACCTCGCCGAGCGAGGTGGCAATGGCATCGAATGTATGCATCGGAACCCTCCTCAGGCGGCCGTGGTGACTTTGTCGGCGGAGGCGACTTCGGACGGCGGCGTGAGCCCGCCCTCCCACTCCTCGTTGACGTTGCTGGTGTCGACCTTGTTCTTGCGCGAACGCAGGTAGATGTAGGTCGATGCGGCAATCAGGATCACCGCGTCGATCACCACACCGCCCAGTCCGGGGACCAGATCGGTGATACCCCAGCACACCGCACCGACGAGCGCGGCCAGTGGCAGGGTGATGATCCACGCGACGCCCATCCGGCCGAGCACACCCCAGCGCACCTCCGCACCCGGCTTACCCAGGCCGGTGCCCAGGATGGAACCGGTCGCGGCGTGCGTGGTGGACAGCGGCAGACCGAACTGCGCCGAGGTCAGGATGATCGCCGCCGAGGATGCCTCGGCCGCGAATCCCTGCGGTGCGTCGATCTCCACCAGGCCCTTGCCCAGGGTGCGGATGATCCGCCAGCCGCCCAGGTAGGTGCCCAGCGCGATGGCCAGCGCACAGCAGATCTTCACCCACAGCGGGATCTCCTGGCTGTTGTCGGCCGAGCCGTACGCGACCAGGGCCATGAAGATCACGCCCATGGTCTTCTGCGCGTCGTTGGTGCCGTGCGCCAGCGAAACCAGTGCGGCCGAACCGATCTGGCCGATCCGGAAACTCTTGCGCACCTTGACCGCGTCCGAGGTCTTGGTCAGCCGGTAGACGATGTAGGTGCCGAGGCCGGCGACGATCGCCGCGACGATGGGGGCGAGGAGGGCCGGGACGACGACCTTGTTGATCAGGCCGGTCTTCTCGTTGCCGGTCCAGATCACCCCGGACACGCCGAGAGCGGCCATCGCGGAACCGATCAGCCCGCCGAACAGCGCGTGCGTGGAACTGGACGGGATGCCGAACAGCCAGGTGATCAGATTCCACAGAATGCCACCGACGAGACCGGCGAATACGATCTGTAGCAACGCCATGCCGTGTACATGGTCGATCCGCAGCAGGCCGGATGAGACTGTCTTGGCCACCTCCACCGAGAGGAACGCGCCGATCAAATTCAGCGCACCGGACATCGCCACTGCCGTACGCGGCCCCAGCGCACCCGTGGCGATCGAGGTCGCCATCGCGTTCGCGGTGTCGTGGAAGCCGTTCGTGAAATCGAAGGCCAACGCCGTGACTATAACTATGAGAAGGACAATGAGTTCTGCGCTCACTCGACCAGTTTCGTCCCGGCAAGCTCCACTCACCACCACACGGCGAGCTGTTCACCTGACGTTCAGCTGATAATCCACTTTCGGTGGTATAGCGGAGTGCCGCAAGTCACGTGATGCGTCATCATGACGCGCGGAGTTCATTCACCGGTGATTCGCATCACCTCGGCGACACCTTCGCGGGGTGGCCGGACCGCCACGCGGCGTCCGAACACCGTGCGACGGCTCAACATTCGTCCGGTGCGGGCACCGCCTGCAGACGCTGATCCAGCCAGCTGATCAATCCCGGCCAGCCGGTGTCCCCCGCGAGGAAGTGTTCGCCGGGAACGTCGCGGTAGATCGCGGTCACGCCCAAGGCGCACTGCTGGCGGTACAGTTCGCGGGCTCCCGCGGCCGGGATCCAGAAATCCTGAGCGCCGTTGTACACCAGTAGCGGCATGGCCGATTTGCGCGCCGAGACGTCGGTGGCCTCGAACACCTTCCGCGCCACCGCACTGTGCAGCGGATCGGAGATGTTGGCGGCGATATCGATCGGTGGTGTGATCACGCCCGGCACCTCGATCAGATTCATGCACACGTTCTTCAGCGATGAGGTCGTCACCTGCTGTGCCAGGTTGTTCATCGCGGCGAGAACCTCGGAATGCTCACGCCCGATACCGAATACCGCGGCCATGAAGACGCCGGTCGCGAGGTTGGCGTTCATCGTGGTCGAGAGCATGCGATAGTCGGCGGGCACGCCACCGACCGCGGCGCCGACCGCCGATGTCGTCAATTCCGGTGCGTACTCGGACATCAGCACCGCCGCGGCCCGCGTCGCGATCGCGCCGCCGGAGTACCCCGTCATCGCGAACCGGCCCGAACCGAGTTCGCCCGGGAACAACTTGCGCACACCGCGAATGGCGTCCAGTACCGCGTGACCGGCCACGTACGGTTCGGCATAGGCCATGTCCGGGCCCTCGTGATCGGGAATGAGCACCGCGTATCCGCGCAGCGCGGCCAGCTGCGTCAGCGGCGGGAAGAAGTCGGCGCTGTTGGTATTGGCCGAATAGCCGTGCGCCAGTGTGTAACTCGGCGTGCATTGCCGCCCGAGCCCATCGATCGCCAGATTGTTCACCAGCATCGGCCGATCACCGGGGCCGGTCCACGCCGTGGCGGGCAACACCAGCGAGGCCGTCGCGAAGGTGGGCTCGCCGTGCGCACCGGTGGTGCGGAATTTCAGCTGTAGTACCTGGCGTACCGGCACCGTCAGCAGCGGTGCGGCCATCGCGGTGACATCGCGCGTCTCGACGACGTCACCGGGCGCCAGGCTCGCCAGGCCCGGCGGCCGCACATCGAACATCGGATCGCCGATGTTCGACGGCAGGACCGCGGCGCGCAGGGCCGCCGGATCCGTTGCGACACCGGAAGTCCCGGTTTGGGCGGACGCCTTCGGAACCGAGGTCGACTGGGTGAGCTCCGGACGCGGCACCACCGCATCGATCCACTGTTGCAGATCAGTGATGCCGAGCCCGTGCGGCACCGGAATGGTCGGCAACGCAGGAGGATCGGGCGGCTGCGCCCGCCCGACAGCGGCGACACCGCCGCAGGAGACGACGACGGCCAGAACGACTACACACCGAGCCCACACGAGCCACCCCGCAATCCATGCGTACCGAAACGAAGGCGGCGGCACCAGCTTCCAACCCCGTGCCACCGCCGCGAATTATGCAGCCGATCGTATAGCTCCCCAGGTCCGAGAAGTCGGCGTGTCTCGACACCGTGACCAGATCGTATGCGGGAATAGTTCTGGCGCGCGCCATGTTGGAATCTGCGGCACACAGCCGTCGCGTGTGCGGAAAAAAATGACCCGACAGCGGCGGTAACGCTGTGTCACCATGAGGACGATGTAACAACCGCCTCGGCCAGTTCCCGGCCGGGGCGCGACTTTCGGCGAATACGGGAAGGAGGTGGCCGATGCCTTCGATGAATACCGATGTCCCGCAGCAGATCTGCGTGTACCGGGAACGGTTGTCGAACAGCCCGTCGCGTGATGCGCGCAAGGGTATCGCGTTCGGCCGCCTCCCGGTCGCGGCCTGACCGCCCACTCCCCGATTCCGATCCGAACTCCGCATTTTCACGAAACATGGTGACGCCCATGCCATTCCGCCCTGCCGCCCGCGCGGCCATCGACTCGGACAACTGGATACACACCGAAGTGCTGGTGCTCAACGCCTCTTACGAGGCACTCACCGAGGTCGGCGCGGACCGCGCCGTGGTGCTGCTGATCAGCGACGCCGCGGAGATCGTCGTCGAGCGCGCGCCGCGCTTCCCGATCCGCTCGCAACACGTGGAAATCGCGCTGCCGGAGACGATTCGGCTGCGTCGCTACGTCTACCTCGGGCATCGGGTCCTGGTGCACGACGAGAGCCGCGCCACGCTCGCGGGCGTGCTGCGGCGTGATGAGCACCGGTGCGGGTACTGCGCGGGATGGGCCCGGACCGTCGACCACATCCTCCCGCGCAGCCGGGGCGGCCCGAACACCTGGTCCAACCTGATCGCCGCGTGCGCGGACTGCAACACCCGCAAGGCCGATCGCACGCCCACCGAGGCGGGCATGCGACTGCTGTGGGAGCCCAAGGCGCCGAACGACCTGGCCCGCGCCCAGCGGCAGGTCTGGAAGAGCCTCGCGACCACCCCACCCGACGACCACCACATGACACAGCGCACCCAAGGAGTTCCGCTATGACCAACGCAGTGCAGGAGCCGACCCTGATCGACCTGTTCCCGCTCTCGGACGCCAAGGACTGGCAGGCCGCCGCCTGCCGGGGCGACCCGAACCACGACGCCTGGTTCCCCTACCCGTCGCAGGACTTCGCGTACGCACGCGGCATCTGCGCCGGATGCCCGATCCGGCGCGCCTGCGGCGACTTCGCCACCCGCACCGGTCAGTCGGGAGTTTGGGGTGGTCACGAGTACGATCGCGGCCGGATGATCCGGGATTGAGGACCCGCCCCGGCGTCACCTGATGCCGGGGCTGTGGCCTGCGTCACCGGCCGCCGGGTCCAGGCTCGGGCGCGCGGAGCGGCACTTATCGCGTGACCATACACTGAGCGTCGTGGGTACACATCGCAGCATCGGCGGAACACGAGGCGTCAGCAAAGGTTTGGTTATTTCCGTGGTAGCGGTGCTGTTATTCGCGGTGGCGGTCGTCGGCTGGTTCTGGCTCGGCCGTCATTCCGCGGACCAGAATCGCAATGCCGCCGCCGAATGCGTCGAAGGCCCCGCGACCCTGGCGGTCACCGTCGATCCGGCCGTCGCCGGGCCTGTCCGCAGCGCCGCGGACAGGTTCACCGCCACCAAACCCCACGTTCGCGATCACTGTGTCACCATCGCGGTGAACTCGCAGCCCTCGGCGGCCATGGTCGCCGGATTCACCGCCAAGACCTGGGACACCAAATTGGGCGCACCGCCCGCGCTGTGGATCCCGGACTCCTCACGCTCGGTGCAGTCCATGCGCATTCCGGGTGTGATCGAGGGCACTCCCGAACCCGTCGCGGTCAGCCCCATCGTGCTGGCGGTGCCGGATCAGCTGCGCCAAGCCCTCACCACCGCCAAGACCTCCTGGGCCGATCTGCCCACGTTACAGCAGGGCTCGATGAGCAAACTCGGCCTGGGTAGCTGGGGCGGACTGCGGATGGCTCTGCCGGGTGGGGACGGAACCCTCGCCGCGGCCACCGCCGTCGGCGCCGCGGTCTCGGGCTCGGATCCACTGACCGACGATTCCGCGCATTCCGGGCAGGTGATCTCGGCGATCTCCCGCCTGGCCCAGAACGCACCACAGTCCGCCGACGTCGCCAGCGCGATGAACACCGTCGCGACCTCCGCGAACAATGTCGCCGCCGCACCCGTCCACGCTGTCGCGGTTACCGAGCAGCAACTGAAAGCCAATGGCGGCCTTGCCGAATACCGTCCCAGCGGGTCCGCACCGGTCGCCGATTTTCCGGCCGCACTGCTGACCGGATCGTGGGTGGATCAGACGCAGCAGGTTGTCGCCGGAATGTTCGCCGATTATCTGCGTGCTCCGGCGCAGCAACAGCTGTTCACCGCCGCCGGATTCGGCGGCGCACCACCGCAACCCGCACAGGTGCCCGCCAAATCCGTTCTGGATCAGGTTCATTCGGTTCTGGCCAACCCGGTGCTCGGTGTGCAATCGACGGTCCTGATCGACACCTCCGCATCGATGGCCACGAACGACGGCACGATGACGCGACTGAACAACACCATCGGAGCCGTGGAGTCGACCCTGGACACCATGCCCGCCGACTTCGGCGTCGGCGTGTGGACCTATGCGGGCGATTCCGGTGGCAGTCCCTATCGGATCGTCTCCAAGACCGCGCCGCTGACCGACCAGCATCGTTCCGAATTGGCTCAGGCACTGGGCAATATCTCTGCCACCGGCTCCCAATCGGACCGCGCCTACCCGGCGCTGGAGGCGGCATACAAGAGCGCGGTGAGCGGATTCGCCGCGGGCCGAACCAATTCCGTACTGCTGATCACCGGCGGCCCCAACGACAATTCCTCGGTCACCGGACAGCAGCTGATCTCCGACCTCACCGCCGACACCTCCCACCACGTCCGCGTCGACGTCATCGTCATCGGCGGCCAGGGCGCGGCAACCCTGCAAACCCTCGCCCAGAAGACCGGCGGCACGTACACGAAGGTCACCACCTCCGACGACCTGTCCTTCGGCACCGCGGTCAACAAGGCCCTGACCACACCGTGACCGGGCCACCGGCATACGTGGTATGTCCGCGGGGTGCCGATGATCGCCGACCGAGCGCGCACATCGCCGGAACGCCAGGTATGTCGGGTCAGCCGCGACCTCGTCCGGATGCGGTCCCGTGCCGTGCCGGCAACGCATGGGTGCGGTAGAAGTCCAGATGCGCGCGGGCCGCGGCATCCCAGGTGTGCGCGGCGGCGAGTGCGAAACCGCTTGCGGCGCGGGCGTAATCGGCGGTCAGGGCGTCTGCCAGTCGGTCCGCGAGGTCGGCGGCGTCCGCGGCGTAACCGACGGTATCGCCGAATACCTCGCGCAGGACCGGCAGGTCGCGGGCCACCACGGGACGGCGAGCGGCGAGTGCCTCCATCGCGGCCAAGCCGAATCCCTCCCGCACGGACGGGAAGGCGAAGACATCGCACGCTGCGACCAGCGCGGGCAGATCGTCGTCCGCGACCGAGCCCAATACCACCGGCTCGAGGCCGAATTCGCCACTGCGGCGCTCGAATTCGGCACGATAGTCGCGATAGTCGAACAGCGTCTCACCGCCGGCGAAGACCAGGGACAGGTCCCCGCGGCGGCGGCACAGCAGCCGGTATGCCTCGAGCAGATCGATACTGCCCTTGCGGGGTTCGATCCCGCCGACGGCGAGGATGTAGGGGCCCAGCCGATCACGCCACCGCTGCCGGGCCGCGGTCGCCTGCGGCGTCGAGGCTGCGGCGGCGGAGAACCGCTCGGCCAGTACGCCGTTCGGAATCACGGTAGGCTCGAATCCCCATCCGGCCCGCACCTCCCGCGCAACCGCCCGCGATACGCAGATCCGCGCGTACGGCCTGACGATCGCCTGCTCGTGACACTGCGCCAGCACCGGGGTGGTGAAGTGGTCGAGATGGTGGATGGTGCGCACACAGGGGCCGACCGCGTTCGCGCTGATGCAGTCCTGCGCGTGCACCACGTCGTACTCGGCGGCGGCGAAATTCGCCCGCAGAACGTCGATGGATCGGACGATCCGGTTCGCGACCTGTTCACCCGGCACATCCGGGAACGGCACCAGCCGCAATCGCACCCGGTCGTCGACCACCCGGAAGAACCCCTGGTCGCCGCCGCGCGCCAGCGACCAAACCGTCACCTCCACACCGAGATCGCTCAGCGCCTCTGCCAGGTTCAAGGTGTGCACCACACCGCCGCGAGGCTTGGTCGAATAGGTCAGCAGGGCTACCCGCACAGCACGCCTCCTCCGGGCTCACAGCAGTGAATCACCTTGTACGGGAGGGTGATTCGATCAAATAGGCATCGGTCCGGCGCTCCGCGAGGTGATCGAGCACCCGCCGGGCCCGGGCGATCTCGGCTTCGACGTCGACGGTCACCACGGCCAGCCCGCCCTTGGATCTGGTCGTGGCCAGGATGTCGCCACCCGGTCCGACGACCTTCGCCTGACCGAGGAACCGCAACTCCCCCTGCACTCCGGTCTGATTCGAGGACACCACGAAGACCTGGTTCTCGGCGGCTCGGGCGCAGTCGTACAGGTCGAACAACCGGGACTGGCGGTCTGCGGGCAGCCGGGCCGCGCGGTCGGTGACGCTGGCCGGCCATGCCGACAGCGCCGCGATGACGGTAGCGCCGTCGAGGGCGAGCGACCGCGCCGATTCCGGAAACGTCTTGTCGTAGTCGATCAGCATCCCGAGCCGCCCGACCGGGGTGTCGAATGCGCCGAAGGCGTCTCCCGCCGCATAGGCCAGATGTTCACCGTCAGGCTGGTGGACCTTGCGATGGGTGCCCAGAACGCCGTCGCCGGACAGGCACACCGCGGTGTTGTACCGCAGATCGCCCGCCGCTTCGGCATATCCGACGCATACCGTGACCGGACCGGCCGCCGCGATCAGGGCGGCGATCTGCGGGCTGTTCGGATCGAGCGCCGGTGGCAGGTCGTCCAGCGCCGGACTGCGGAGATCGCCGATATATCCGCCGAGCGCCGCGTCGGGGAACACCAGCAGATCGACGCCGTCACGCACCGCGGCGTCGATCAGCCCGAGCGCCTTGTCCAGCCCTCGCTCCAGATCGCGACCGAAGTGGCCCGCGACCGCGCCCAGTGTCACCATCGTCATATCCGCACTCCTTGTCCGGCAGCGTTTATCGTCGGGCAACGTCCACCGTCCGGCAGCGTCCACCAGCCGGCAGCATCACTGTCCAGTAGCGTCCACCACCCGGGAGCGCCCACGGTCCAGTAGCGTCCACCACCCAGCAGCATCCACTGTCCAGTAGTGCCCACCGTCCCGTAGCGCCCACGATCCAGCAGCATCCACCACCCAGCAGCATCACTGTCCAGTAGCACCCACCGTCCCGAAGCGCCCACCGCCCAGCAGCATCCACTGTCCCGCAGCGCGCTGCGTCCGGCAGCATCCATCGGCCAGCGGCGTCGGCCGACCGGTCGTGCATCCCAGGTGTCAGGCGGCTCCGAGTCCGGTCACGCCGGAGCCGAATGCCACTGTGATCGTTCCGTCCGGCCAACGGAACCTCACCCCCGGCTCTGCCGTCAACCGTCCGCACGGCGCGGCGGTCAGCGGCGCGGGGACCGTGTGCACGGGCTCGGGATCGGCGACGAGCATGGCGAAGCCGGGGAAACAGCCCAGCCACGCGCCCATCGACGCCCCGGCGGGCCGGGGCACGGCCGCGATATCCAGTTCGGCTCCGGTTCCGGACGCCTCGGCGAGCATGCCCAGTGTTCCGGCCAGACCCGCCATACTGACATCCTTCGCCGCTGCCGGACGCAGCCGCGCGACCACCTCCGCCATACCACGCAGCTCGGTCGCGCTGCGCCGACTCGTGCTGTCCCACTGCCGGTCTCGGTATCCGGGCCGCCAGTCGCCGCCGAGGTCGGCGATCAGGGAGACCTTGTCGCCGATCGCGCCGCCGCCCGCGCGAACCGGTGTGGGCGTGACGCCCAGCGCAGTGACCGCGAGGGCAGCGGGAACGCCGAGTTGGGTATGACCGCCCAGCACCGGCACACCCCAGGCATCGGCGGCTGCCGCCAGGCCGCGCACGATCCGATCCAGCTGTGACGCGGTGGGTGCGGCGAGCGCATCGAGCAGCCCGAGCGGCCGCGCGCCCATCGCCGTGAGATCGTTGACGTTCACCAGCACCGAGCACCAACCGGCCCACTCCGGATCCCGCTCGACCATCGACGGCAGAATCGCATCGCATGCCGCGATCACCTCCGTATCCGGCACGGGAGCACCGTCATCGCCCCGGAAGCCCGCGGCGCCCAGTCCGTGGGCCTGCCGCAGGAATGGTCTGAGCAGCGCGCCCAGCGGAGCCTTGGTGGCCTCGACGGCGCGTTGCACCGATCCCACCGGCCACCGCATCCGGCGGTGTGCGCGACCGCCGACGACCGGCCCGGGACCGGTGTCCTCCCAGCCCAGATGCCGGAACAGGGCCGCGTGGCGGTCCTGGACAGTAGCGTCGAAACGCAGTGCGCCGGCCGACTCGACATGTGCGCACGCCGCGCGAACGAGCGCCGCGCCGACTCCGCGGGAGTGGCAGGTGTCCGCGACAGCGAGCCTGCTGCCCGACCACCAGCCGATATCCGCGCCGGTGGCCGGATCGCGGTGCGACACCAACCGCACGCCGCCCAGCACCACCCCCTCCGGTGTCATCGCGACGAGAGTGGTCGTCCGCGGATCGGCATCGAACTCGTCGAGGTCCGATCGGACGAAAAGCTGTTGCCGCTCGACGAATTCGCGGTGACGCTGGCGCAGATGGTCTCGCCGGGCCCGGACGTCCGCCACGGTGACGTGGAATTCGGGCCGCCGCGCACGCGGCTCCCCCGCCAGAATCGACAGGGCCGAGGCAGCCGCCGCGGCAGGCGTATGCGAGGCGCCGTCCAGCATGGTCAGGCTCCCATCACTCGGAGCAGACCGCACGCTCCGCAGGCCGCGCAGCCCGCCTGCTGTGCGGCTCCGCGCATTCCGATTCGCAGCAGGTGGTCCGCGACCGCTCGAGTCACCCGTTCCAGCACCGGTGGATCAGGCGCGGTCGCCCGGTCCACGTCCACAGCCAGGGTGCCCGCGTGCGGCCGGAACGGCACCACGAACGGATATACCCCTGCCGTCGCCAATTCGATTGCCCCGGAGATCAATTCGTCCGGATCCTCGCCGAGGCCGACCAGCAGGTAGGTCGACACCCGGTTACGCCCGAACACCCGTACCGCCTCGTTCCAGGCTCGGCGATATTCGGTCAGTGGCACGGTTGCCTTGCCCGGCATCCAGCGCCGCCGCACCGCGTCGTCGAGCGACTCGACGTGGATGCCGATGGCGTCGGCCCCCGCCGCACGCAGGTCGGCCAGGACCGACAGATCCGCGGGCGGCTCGCACTGCACCTGAATCGGCAGATCCGGAACCGCCTCCTTCACCGCACGCACGCATCGGACCAGATGGCGAGCCCCACGATCGGGACCCGCCGAGGTGCCGGTGGTCATGACCATCTGGGTGACGCCGTCCAGATCGACTGCCGCACGGGCGACTTCGGCGAGTTCGGCGGGCTGCTTCACCGCGGTGGTGGCTCCGGCACGCAGCGATGCCTCGATGGAGCAGAATCGGCAACGCCGATCCTCCCGGTATCGGATACAGGTCTGCACCACGGTGGTCGCCAGTACGCCTCGGCCGTGCAGCTTCGCGATCTTCTCGTAGGGCACGCCGGCGGCCGTGACCAGATCGTAGAACCGGGGCCGGCTCACGGCCGTGATCTCGACGCCGGTGTCGGTGCCGTCGTACAGCACCCTGTCTCCGTCGAATACATACGGGCTGTTGGGATTTCGCGGCACCGCGGCGGGCAGGCCGTCGATGAGCAGATGACCGTCGTCACTGGGCCCGGCACCACCGGTGCGGTGCACCGGTGGCGTGCCGCGAATTCCGACGAGCGTCAGATCCACTCGGGTCGGAGGCAAGCTCATGATCGAACTCCGTTCTCGGACAGAACATCCGGCGCCATCGCCGAGGACAGGGCGGCGACGGTGTCGGCGACGTGTTTCGCGTCCCGGTCGATGCCCAGGAAACGTCCCGAACCCCAGGTGTGCATCCAGGGCAGACCGATGAAGCTCAACCCGGGTACCTCGGTGACGCCCCGAGTCTGCATCGGACGGCCACCGCCGTCGAACGCGCTCGCCTCGATCCAGCGGTAGTCGGGCCGATAACCGATGGCCCACACGATGCTTCGCACACCGGCCGCGGTGAGGTCGAGTTCCGTCGGATCCGCATCGGGGGCCCAGACCGGGGCATAGCGGGAAGGCGGGGGCGCATCGATCCCGGCTTCCTGGATGTAACGGTCGATATCCGAACAGATCGAGTTGTACACCGAGTCGGCCTGATCGAGTGCCGCGGTCAGAGTGGGCGCGAAGTGCAGTTCGGCGTCCTTGCCGCCGATCAGCGTGCCGTACAACGCCATTCCCTCGGCGGCGAAGCGGCGCAGATCCACGTCCCGGCCGCCGTCGCGGCCGGTGACGTAGTGGTTGGTCTTCTCTCGCGCCGCCGTACCGCCCGGATATTGCTGGGCGGGCGTGTCGTACACGCCCATGTCGGCGAGCCAGGTCATGCAGTCGCGGCCACGGTAGAAGCGGGCCACCCGCGGTGCGCTGCCGACGGCGAGGTGAACCGACCGGCCCGCCAAGTGCAGATCCTCGGCGATCTGCGCACCGGACTGTCCGGTGCCGACCACGAGCACGGCCCCGTCGGGCAATTGCTCCGGATTGCGATACTGCTCCGAATGTATCTGCGCGACCATGGGATCGAGCGCGGCGGCGAAGGACGGCAGGATCGGCAGCGGATATCCGCCGGTCGCCACGACCACCTGCGCGCAGCGGAGCGTCTCGATTCCGCCCGCCGACTCGAGAGTGAGCTCGAAACCCGCTGCGGTACGGCATAATCGACTGACCTTCGTGTGCATGCGCAGCGGCGGGTCGAACGTGCCGAGCCATCCGGCAAGCCAGTCCACGACCTCGTCCCGGGTCATGAACCCGTCCGGGTCGCGCCCCTCGTAGACGTAGCCGGGGAGCCGGCAGTGCCAGTTCGGCGTGACGAGTGTGAAGTTGTCCCAGCGCGTGTCGGCCCAGGCGTGCATCGGCGTCCCGGACTCGACCACCAGATGCTCGATCCCGGCCCGGCCCAGATACCAGCTGACCGACAGCCCGGCCTGCCCGGCGCCCACCACAACGACCGGGACGAACGTCTCAGGCATGTGCCACCTCCCGCCAGGGAGCGGCCGCGGTGTCGGCGGCGACCAGTGGCCCGTACACGTCCGGCCTGCGGTCCCGCAGGTGGAACATGCCCGCGCGCATGGTCGTGAACGTGCCCTCGACATCGACCTCGGCGACCGCCAGCCCGCTGTCGAGGGCGGTGGTGGCCAGGACATTGCCACCCGGGTCGACGATCTTCGCATTGCCCACGTACCGCAACGAACCGAAGGTGCCCGACTGGTTCGACGCCACCCAGAACACCTGATTGTCCAGTGCCCGAGCGGTATCGAACAGATTGAACCGGTAGGTCCACCGGTCGTCCTGCAGATTCTCCGCGGTCGCGGTCCGTGCCGCCGGCCAGGCCGACAGACTGGCGATGATCTCCGCACCGCCCAGCGCCATCATCCGCGCGGCCTCGGGAAACGCCTTGTCGTAACAGATCTGCAAGCCGATTCGCCCGACCGGTGTATCGAAGATGCCGTAGCCGTCACCGGCCGAATAGGACATGTTCTCGCCCAGCGGCTGGTGCACCTTGCGGTAGCTGCCGTAGATCCTTTCCCCATCCAGCAACACCGCCGCGTTGTACCGGGTTTCACCGTCGTCGCCGAGTTCACAGAAACCGATCGCGAGGATCATGTCACCGGCGATGGCTCGCACCCGCGCCAATTCCGGGCCGTCGAGCCGGATCGCCGGTGGCAGCGAGCGTGTCGTGGTTTTCACGGTGTCGCCGTGATTGCCCAGGCTGGACAGGTAGCCGCCGATGGCGGCCTCGGGAAAGACCAGGAAGTCCACCTCGCGCCGCTCGGCCTGTGCGACGAAATCGGCGATGGTGGCGAAATTCTGTTCCAGGTCGCGGGTGAAGTTGGCGGCAACCGATCCGATGGTGACCATGGTGTACCTCGTTACCGATGACGTGCCGGATCACACCATGTAGGTGGAATTGATGATCGCGCCCTTGCGCGCGTAGTGGATGACCGCATCCTGTACATCCAGCGGGTGTGCCGGGATGACACCGGTGATCAGATCCTCTTCGCGGGCACCGTGCAGAGCCAGGCCGAAGCGGCAGCAGAACACCGTGCCGCCCTCGCCGATGAATGTCGCCAGCGCGTCGTTGATATTCTGCTCACCAGGGAATCCGGAATCACCCGTCTTCGGGAATCCGCGAGTGGCAAGGCAGTTCAGCGCGCCCGGCCCGTAGAAGTAGATCGCCGACTCGAAGCCCTTCCGCAGCGCACGCGTCGCCTGCAGAACCGCCACGAACGCCACGGAGGATTCGTGGGCTATGCCGTGGACCAGGGTGAAGTAGCTCTCCCCGTTCTCGGCCTGGTAGTCGGGGAATATCTTGGTGCCGCCGTACAGATTCGAACCGGCAGGCAGAGACGGGTGTGGAATCTCGGCGAGGGACTTCTCGATATTCTCGGTGATGGTAGCGTCGAATACGGACATGGGGCACTCCCGGAATGGTGGCGAACGGCAGTACGATTACCGTCGAGTGATATCGGACCGCGCGTCGTTGCGAAGACGAAGCCGGATCGCGGAACGATCCGAAGCTGTAGCTTTTCCGGCTACAGTTAGATTTCACGCTCGACGTATTGCGCAATGGTTACCGATGGAATAAATGCCCGGCCGAATTCCGTAACATTGTGCGCCCGAAGCTTTTCCGACCGAGCTGCGGTGCCGCCGCCGCTCGGGATCGGATCGCAGAGCCCTTGCCGGTCAGTCGGTGTAGGCGTCCGGAGGCGGACAGGCGCAGACCAGGTTGCGGTCGCCGTAGGCGCCGTCGATGCGCCGGACCGAGGGCCAGATCTTGGCGCGGGCCGCGCCGAGCCCCTGTGGGTAGACCGCGGTTTCGCGGCTGTAGGGATGGGTCCATTCGCCCACCAGGCAGGCGGCGGTGTGCGGCGCGCCGCGCAGCGGACTGTCCGCGACGGGCCAGACGCCCGCGGCGACCTGGTCGATCTCGCCCTTGATGGCGATCATCGCATCGACGAAGGCGTCGAGCTCCTCGAGATTCTCACTCTCGGTGGGCTCGACCATCAGCGTGCCCGCGACCGGGAAACTCATCGTCGGCGCGTGAAAACCGAAGTCCGCCAGACGTTTCGCCACATCGTCCACGGTGACTCCGGTGCGCTTGGTGATCTCGCGCAGATCCAGGATGCATTCGTGCGCCACGACGCCGTCCGCGCCCGTGTACAGCACCGGGAAATGCGAATCCAGCCGTTGCGCAAGGTAATTCGCCGAGGCGATGGCGGTCAGCGTGGCGCGGCGCAGCCCGTCCGCACCCATCATGCGGATATAGGACCAGGTGATCGGCAGAATCGATGCCGAGCCGTACCGGGCGGCGGACACCGCGTGCGAGCCCGTTTCGAGCGGATCGCCCGGCAGATACTTCGCCAGATGTTCGCGCACCGCCACCGGGCCGACGCCCGGACCGCCGCCACCGTGCGGAATGCAGAACGTCTTGTGCAGATTCAGGTGTGAGACGTCACCGCCGAACCGGCCCGGACGGGCAAGTCCGACAAGAGCGTTCAGGTTCGCCCCGTCGACGTACACCTGACCGCCCGCATCGTGCACCAGGGCACACAGCTGCGCGACCTCGTGCTCGTACACTCCGTGCGTGGACGGATAGGTGATCATGATGCAGGCCAGCCGATCGGCGTGGTCGGCGATCTTGGCGCGCAGATCATCCAGGTCGACATCGCCGTTCTCGCGGCACTTCACCACCTCCACGCGCAGCCCGGCCATCGCCGCCGACGCGGCATTGGTGCCGTGCGCACTGGACGGGATGAGGCAGGTGTCGCGCCGGGTGTCACCGCGATCGAGGTGATAGCGCCGAATCGCCAGCAGCCCGGCGTATTCGCCCTGACTTCCCGCATTGGGCTGCAGGCTGACCCGGTCGTATCCGGTGATGGCCGCGAGCCATGCCTCCAGATCCTCGATCACCCGCAGGATGCCGGGCACGTCCTGGACGGGGGCGTACGGGTGCAGGCGGGCGAATCCCGGCCAGGTGATCGGTTCCATCTCCGCGGCCGCATTGAGCTTCATGGTGCACGATCCGAGCGGAATCATGCTGCGGTCCAACGCGATATCCTTGTCCGAAAGCTGCCGCAGATAGCGCAGCATCGCGGTCTCGGTGTGATACCGCGTGAAGGCCGGATGCGTCAGATACTCCGACTGGCGGTCCTCGATACCGGGTAGCGGCGCACGGTCCGAATCCGCTGTCGCACCGAAGGATTCGAGCACGATACCGACAAGTTCGGCGGTGGTCGCCTCATCGCACGCCACCGAGACGTGGTCCGCGTCGACCAGGCGCAGATTCACGCCGCGGCCCTGCGCCTTACCGACCACGGCCTCCGCGCCGCCGGGCACCCGCACCAGCACGGTGTCGAAGAACCGTTCGTGCACAACGGCTTCCCCGAGTCCGGTGGCCAGCTCCTCGGCGTACCGATGCACCCGCCGCGCGATCGCGCGCAATCCGTCGGCTCCGTGATAGGAGGCGTACATGGCCGCCACGATCGCCAGCAGCACCTGTGCGGTACAGATGTTCGAGGTAGCCTTCTCCCGGCGAATGTGCTGCTCACGGGTTTGCAGCGCGAGCCGGTAGGCGGTGCTGCCGTCCGCGTCGACGGACACCCCGACCAGGCGGCCCGGCAGCTGGCGCGCGTGGGCGGTGCGCACCGCGAGATAGCCGGCGTGCGGCCCGCCGAATCCGAGCGGCACACCGAAACGTTGTGTGGTGCCGAAACATACGTCCGCGCCCTGCTCCCCCGGCGGCGTGATCAACGTCAGCGCGAGCAGGTCAGCGCCGGCGGCCACCAGCGCACCCCGTTCGTGCGCGGCCGCGATCAGCGCGGTCCAGTCCACGATGCGACCGGACGCACCGGGCGTCTGCACCAGCACACCGAAGAATTCACCTTCCGGCAACCGGGGCGGGCTCATGGGCATGTCACTGCTCAGATCCGCCTCGACGATCTCGATCCCCAGCGGTTCGGCGCGGGTGTACAACACGGTGCGAGTCTGCGGAAACAGATCGGCGTCGATCAGCAACCGCACGGACTTGTTCGCCCGATTTGCCCTGCGCAGCAACGTCATCGCCTCGGCGGCGGCGGTCGCCTCGTCGAGCATGGACGCGTTCGCCACCTCCATGCCGGTCAGGTCCGAGACCATGGTCTGGAAGTTCAGCAGCGCTTCGAGCCGTCCCTGGCTGATCTCGGGCTGGTACGGCGTATAGGCGGTGTACCAGGCCGGATTCTCGATCAGGTTGCGAACCAGCACCGGCGGGGTCAGCGTGTCGTAATAGCCGAGCCCGATCATCGAGGTCGCGACGGTGTTGGTGTGCGCGAGTTCGGCGAGTTCGGCGAGCACCTCGTGCTCGGACGCGGCCGGGGGCAGCACACCGAGACCGGTGTCGGCGGCCTGGTCGATGATCGCGGCGGGAACGGCGCGCCCGGCCAGATCGTCGAGCGAACGCACGCCGACGACGTCGAGGATCTCGGCGAGGGCGGCGGGATCGGGACCGATATGACGGTCGGCGAAGGGACGGGTCACGGTAACTCCCAGGGGTCGGGCGGCGTCGACGAGCAGGTCGACAACGTCGGGCCCTCCCCCTCTGTCGTGGCGCCTGAGAGATTCGGGGCACGCACGCGGCGGACCTTTTCCCCATGGGCGGCTGGTCCGCATTGTGTGCGGCCAACTCTTTCCAGAGGCGCCCACTGCCCGCACGGTCCCTTGTGCCTGAGAGATTGACGGGGAGGTGCTGCTCCTTCGGCGCCCGGGACGGTACCCGGAACTCTCCCGCACGGCATTGGCGCACCGCCAGTCTAGTCGGACGTGTGTGTCGCCTGTGTTTCCGCCCTGATCGGGCTTCTTCCCCCCGAAACACGCCGATGGCCGGCCACCCGATAACGGGCGGCCGGCCATCTGGAGCATTCCATCAGTTGCCGAAGGCGTCCTTCACCTTCTCGCCGGCATCCTTCAGATTGGATTTGGCCTGATCGGCTTTCCCCTCGTTCTCGGTGTCGCGATCACCGGTGGCCTCGCCGAGCTTTTCCTTCGCTTTGCCGGTCATCTCGTCGAGCTTGTTCTTCGCCTTATCGGTGGCACTCATCACGCACTCCTTCCGGTCCGGTCGCTGACTCATCCGGCTCTACCCGGCACTGCAGCATCGAAACCCGGACCCGGAGATCACCACCGGGGCACGAACGGATCAGCCGGTCTTGCGGTTCTCGCGAACCTTCCGGCGAAACGCCAGCTCGTCCTCGGGGCGCTCGGAGGCGGTGTGGCTCTCGGCCCGCTCGGCCGGGAAGGCCGCGATCGCACCGGTCAGCTCCCGCATCGCACCGCTCACCGCGATCCCGAACACGCCCTGCCCGCCCTGCAGTAAATCGACGACCTCCTCGGGCGAGGCGCATTCGTATACCGTCGCGCCGTCGGAGAACAGGGTGATACCCGCCAGATCCTCGACACCGCGACTGCGCAAGTGGTCGACCGCGATGCGAATGTTCTGCAGCGAGATACCCGCGTCGAGTAGTCGCTTGACGATTTTCAGAACCAGGATGTCCTTGAACGAGTACAGCCGCTGGCTGCCCGAACCGGTGGCGCTGCGAATGGACGGGACCACGAGGCCGGTGCGGGCCCAGTAGTCCAACTGCCGATAAGTGATTCCGGCCACCTGACAAGCGCTCGGCACCCGGTAACCCACTAGATCGTCGGGCACCGTGTCGTCGGGGAACAGTCCTGGCTGTACCACCGCGGCGGACCGCGCATGTTCTGCCGGGGCGGGCCGCGCCTGAGATGTCTGCTGCGGTTGGTCTCCCACTGACTACTCCCTCACTGCATCGCCGAAGAGAACAACGGCCTAACTGTCGAGGCTACTCCCCCGATTGTCTCGGCAGCACAGGCATGGAACCAAACTCCGCGCGCGGCGTGTTTCTCGACCTCAACTAGAGGTCGAGAGCACATTTCGGGTCTAACTGTCGGTCGCCTTGAAGTCGTCCGGAGAGACCGATTCGAGGAACTCCTTGAACTTCTCCACCTCGTCCTCGCGTTCGTCCGGCATCACCAGACCCGCCTCCTCGAGCACCGGCTCCTCGGCGTAGATCGGGCAACCCACCCGCAGCGCGATGGCTACCGAATCCGAGGGGCGCGCCGAGATCCGCAGATCGTTCTCGAACACCAGGTCCGCGTAGAAGGTGCCCTCCTGGAGATCGACGATGCGAACCTCTTTGAGGGTATGCCCCAGGTCGTGGATCAAGATCTTGATCAGGTCGTGGGTCAACGGGCGAATAGGTGTGACGCCCTCTTGTTCGAGGACGATCGCCGTGGCCTCGGCCTGGCCGATCCAGATGGGTAGGTACCGGTCCCCGTCCACCTCGCGGAGCAACAGCACGGGCTGATTCTGAGGTTGCTCGACGCGGATGCCGATCACACGCATTTCAGTCATGACTCGCCACTGCCTCCCATACTCGCGGCCCGTCCAGCGTGCCACTACGAAACCGGCCGTGCCACCGAGTCTAGGCGAAGATTTCAGCCGCCGAGGGCAGCGCGCACCGACGTCTTCACCAGGCTCGTGTGCAACGTCAGCGAGAGCGCCGCGAGTTCGCGGACCGTCTCCTCCGCGCGAGCGCGCGCGTCGGCGTCCCGGCTCTTGGCAATGGGGGCCACGATCTGGGCGATCATCGCCGCCTCACGATCGGCGGCCAGTTTGAAGGCCCGTAGATGCCGGGCCTCCAAACCGAATTCACTCATCGCCTTGGCCGCGCGCGCCAGCGTCACGGCCTCGGTGTCGAAGTATCCTGCCGCGCCCGCAGTGATGAGGTTCGCGCGGATCAGCTCGGTGAGGAACTTCTCATCGATACCGGCCTGCTCGATCAGATCCGCACGGGTGATACGGATTTCGCTGTCGAACCGGAGTTCGTCCGGTGTCACCTCACCGGGCACGACGCCGAGCCGCCGGGGTGGGGACAGGGCGCCGGCGGAGCGGACGGACTCGGGCGCACGCCCCGCTCCGTCGACCCCGTCCGCCCGGGCCCGCGCCTCGCGCACCCCGAGCGTCGCGGCACCGCTGTCGATCGCCTCGAGCTGCTCCTTGATCACCTTCAACGGCAGGTACTGATCGCGCTGTGCGGTCAGGACGAACCTCAGCCGCTCGACGTCCGCGACCGAGAACCTGCGATACCCCGAAGGCGTGCGCTCCGGGCTGACCAGCCCCTCGGATTCGAGGAAGCGAATCTTGGAAATGGTGATGTCCGGGAAATCCGGACGCAGCAGATCCAGCACGGAGCCGATCGACATCCCTCCGCGGGTCCACTGCGCAGCGCCTGTCATCTCGTGCCGGCTCCTAGAGCGCGCCTGCCGCATCGCTCGCGGCGGGGCGCGGACCCGTCAGGAAAACCAACCGGAACTTGCCGATCTGCACCTCGTCACCGTTCTGCAGCTCGGAGGAGTCCACCGGTTCGCGATTGACGTAGGTTCCGTTCAAGCTGCCCACATCCACCACCTGGAAGGTGTCATCGTCCTGCCGGAACTCCGCGTGGCGACGGCTGACGGTGACATCGTCGAGAAAGATGTCGCTGTCGGGATGACGCCCCGCCGACGTGGTCGGCTGATCCAACAGGAACCGCGACCCCGCGTTCGGGCCACGCTTGACCACCAGGAGGGCAGCGCCCGCGGGCAGGCCCTCGACACCCTGCACCGGCTGTTCGCCGGTCTGCTCACCGGAGCGCGACGCGTCGACCTCGTTGAGGAAGTCAGCGCGGAATACCGACGTCGTCTCGGCCGCGCTCTCCCCGTAACCCGGGTCTTTGTTCTCGCTCACCCTTGCTCTCCTCCTCGAACCGATTATCCGTACAAGCATCCGATTCCGGATTGCCATCACCCAGCGCGACCGGCTGTCGCGCCCTTGGACATTCCGGCACCGGTCGCCGGCACATCTGTTGGCATTGACCGTACCCTGCCAGGGCGATCCCGTGCAGGTAGAACTGTGAAGGCCACTTCAGCCCCCGATAACTCCTTGATAACCTGCGGCATCGAGCAGTTCACCGAGCATCGCGTCCAGTGCCGCGGCGTCGGAAACCTCCAGCTCGAACATCCAGCCCTCGCCGTACGGATCACTGTTGAGGGTCTCCGGCGCGGAATCCAGAACCTCGTTCACCGCAACGACTTTCGCGCTCAACGGGGAGTAGATGTCCGAGACGCTCTTGGTGGATTCCACCTCCGCGATGCTGTCACCGGCCGGTGCATCGCTGTCCAGCGCGGGCAACTGTACGAACACGATGTCACCGAGCTGCTGCTGGGCGTAGTCGGTGATGCCGACCAGCACGCGGGTCGGACCCGTGCGCCGGACCCACTCGTGCTCCTCGGTGTAGCGCAGATCCTCGGGAAGGGCGGTCAATGCTCATGTCCTTTCACGGGGCGTCCTTTCACGGGCGTGGCGATCACTCTAATCGCGGGGTGAGACAGGCGGTATGGCCGGGATGGTCCGGGCCACCGCGAGGGCCTTGCCGAGATAGAGCAGTCCCGTCCAGATATAGGCCGCCGTACCCCAGATCAGGAAGGCCCAGCCGAAGGCGCGGCCGAAACCTGCCAGCGGCCAGTGCATCTCGCCCGCCAGCAACCACGGCAGCGCCGACATCAACGCGAACGTCGCGGCCTTGCCGAGATAGATCACCTCCGGCGGATCGAGGTGGCGGCGGCGGTAGATCGGGAGGGTCGCGGCGAGGATCAGATCACGTCCGATCAGCACGACAACGAACGGCCACGGAAGAATTCCGCGCACCAGCAGACCGAGCACCGTCGCCACCAGATACAGCCGGTCCACGAACGGATCCAGCAGTGCACCCAGACGCGAGTACTGATCCAGCAACCGAGCGAGTTTGCCGTCCAGATAGTCGGTGACTCCGCTGGCGATCAACAGCGCGAACGCCCACCCATCCGCCCGCGCGGCCAGCAGCAGCCAGAGGAAGACCGGCACCCCGATCAGCCGCAGCACGCTCAGCGCATTGGGCAGGGTGAGGATGCGGTCCTCACGCCGCGGGGCCGGTGGGGGGCCACCGGATTGGCTCGTCACAGCCTGTTGCTTACCCGAATCGGCCCGGCGTCGCCATTCGGGCACGCCGGAAGGGGTGCGGGAGATGTTCCGGGCCGAGTTCCGCGCCGGCGGGGCGGTGAGGAGAATGATCCGCGAAAGCGTTTCATGCGATGTGCTCGTTCGAGAGGAAGACCATGCCCGACTTCGATTACGACGTCGTAGTGATCGGCTCCGGGTTCGGCGGGAGCGTGAGTGCGCTACGGCTGACCGAGAAGGGCTACCGGGTGGCGGTCCTCGAATCCGGTCGACGCTGGCCCGCCGAGGCCATCCCGAACACGAATTGGAATGTGCGCAAATCGATCTGGGCTCCGCGCCTCGGCCTGACCGGTCCGCAGCGGATCAGCGTGCTCGGCAAGTGCGCGGTGTTCTCCGCGGCCGGGGTGGGCGGCGGTTCGCTGATCTACGGCAACACCCTCTACGAACCGCTGCCGAACTTCTACGAGGACCGGCAGTGGGCGCACATCACCGACTGGCGCAGCGAGCTCGCGCCCTATTACGACCAGGCCAAGCGCATGCTCGGCGTCGCCCAGAATCCGCGCACGACCCCGGCCGACGAGGTCATCCGCGCGATCGCCGACGATCTGGGCGTCTCGGAGACTTTTCATCCGACCAACGTCGGGGTCTTCTTCAACGAGCAGGATCCCGGCACCGAGGTCGACGACCCGTACTTCGGCGGCGCCGGACCGCGCCGCAGCGGCTGCATCCACTGCGCGCGCTGCTTCACCGGCTGCCCGCACAACGCCAAGAACACCACCCCGACCAACTACCTGTACCTGGCCGAACAGGCCGGGGCGCACGTGTTCGAACTCACCACTGCGAGCAAGGTCCGGCCCATGATCGGCGGCGGCTACGCCATCGAGACCAGGCGTTCGGATCGCTGGATTCGCAAGCAGCGCAAGACATTCACCGCCGAGCAGGTGGTGTTCGCCGCGGCCGCGCTCGGCACGCAGAAGTTGCTGCACAAGATGCGCGACGAGAAGGTGCTGCCGCGGTTGTCCCCGCGACTGGGCGAGCTCACCCGCAGCAACTCCGAGGCGATCCTGAACGTGGTCAGCCGAGATCGCCGTGATTTCGCCGAGGGCATCGCGATCACCTCGTCGATCCATCCCGAACCGGACACCCACATCGAGGTCTGCCATTACGGCAAGGGACAGAACGCGCTGTTCCCGATGTCGGTCCCGATCGTGGACGGCGGCGCGTTCCGATTCCTGCGCTTCCTGCTGGCCATGTTCGCCCGGCCGATGGTGTTCCTGCGCAGTCTCAATGCCCGGCACGCCTCGGAGAAGTCGGTGATCCTGCTGGTGATGCAGTCGCTGGACAATTCGCTCACCTCGTTCCGGCGCTGGGGCGGCCTGAAGACGAAACAGGGTACGGGCGCACCGAATCCGACCTGGATCCCGATGGCGCACGAGGTCGGCCGCCGCTTCGGCGAGAAGGTCGACGGCGATGTGCACGGCTTGGTGATGGATGTGTTCAACATCCCCGCGACCGCGCACTACATCGGCGGCTGCGTCATCGGCGAAGGCCCCGAGACCGGCGTGGTCGACCCGTACCAGCGCGTCTTCGGACATCCGGGCCTGCACATCGCCGACGGATCGGCGGTCACGGCGAATCTGGGTGTGAACCCGTCGCTCACCATCACCGCGCAGGCCGAACGCGCGATGGCGTTCTGGCCCAACAAGGGCGCCCCCGATCCGCGCCCGGCCCTGGGCCGCCCGTACCGGCGCATCGAGCCCGTGGCCCCGATCCAGCCGTCCGTCCCGGTGTGGGCCCCCGGCGCGCTGCGTCTGCCGATCACTCCCACCGGCCCCGCCGTCCCGACCGCCTGAGCGACACACTTCCCTGGGATCGAGCTCGACCACGATCGGCCGGGTCCGACTATCCTGTTGACGGTGAGATGCGTGCTCTCCCAACCACACGAACGCGCCCAGCGGCGAAGCATCTCCGTGCGCCGGGAACAGTCGGGCCGAATCCGCCAGCCCTGAGGTTTTTCTTCGGGTGCCGAAAAACCCGCCGGAGCGAAGCGGAGGCCAAAATTACAGAAGGGCGGGTCGCCAATGCTCGTGCGCGTGCAGAACTCCGCGGGGACACTCGCCGAGCGGGTACTGATCGACTGGTTGCGCACCTGGAAGGGTCCGGGTGATCCGCACGGCGTCGCCATGGTGAACTGCAGCCTGTTCTTCGAAAAGCAGCTGCATCAGTTCGACGCGATCGTGTGGACCCCGACCAGTTGCGTGATCATCGAGACCGAGGCGCTGGTGGAACAGGTGTCCGGCGAGTTGGAGGTGCCGCTGGACGGTCCCTGGCGGGTTGGCGGCCAGCTCGTCTCCCTGGAGGGTGGCCGGCGCAATCCGATGGAATCCTCACGTAACCACACCTATGCGCTACAGGCGTTTCTGGCCGACCGCGGCCTCGGCCAGCGCGTGGTGCAGGGCCTTGTGCTGGTGGTACCGCCGCAGGGATCGAGTGTTCGATTGCGGCAACTCTGGGACGATCCCGGACTGCAGGTGGTGATCGGCGACCACCAGCAGCAAATGGCCCAATACCTGCACGCCCTGGCCTCCATGGGACGCGCGCAGTGGACGGCCAACGATGTGGCGATGGCCTTTCGCGGCCTGAATCTGCTCCCCTATCTGCCGTCGCCGCAGGATCTGGTCGCCGAGGGTTTCGGCGGTACGGTGGACACCACCCTGTGGCGCGGCGGGCCGCAGCAGGCGCAGGCGGAGATCTTCCGCGAGGAGATGGCCAATTCGGAGCAGGCCGCGGCCGTGCCGACCTCGATGGCGATGCCCTGGTACAGCCCGTGGCAGCTCTACCCCAACGAGCCCGGCGAAATGGATCTGCGCCAGAGCGTCATGCGGGTGTTGCTCGCGGTGGGGATGCTCGTCGCGGTGGCGTGGGTGCTGTGGTTCGTGATCACGGCGATCATTCAGTTCGGGCCGGGCTGAACGGGTTTCGAGTCCCGGCGCAGCGTGCCCGGGAGCGCCGCGTACATCGCGGTCACCAGCGCCAGGGCGGTAGCGGTGCCGCCGAGTATGTCGGTCGGATAGTGGTAGCCGAAACCGACCATGCCGACCGCGACAGCCGCCAGTAGCACCAGAGCGAGCACCGCCGCGCCGATCCGGAGCCGGGACGTCGGCACGATCAGCACGAAAGCCGTTGCGATAGCCACGAATTGCACGGTGTGGCCGCTCGGATAGGCCAGGTAGTGGTGAAGATGCCGGTGCCACACGTATTTCAGCGGATAGGTGGTGATCGCGACCGCGAGTTCCGGTACCACGAGCAGGAATCCGGCTCGCCACCAGTCCCGGCGCCAGGCGTACCAGAGCACCCCGATCAACAGGACGGCCAGTGCCACGGGGGCGTCGCTCGGCGTCACCAGTATCCGGTAGACGGTGCGGTGCGCATCGAGGGCCGAATGGATCCGGTCGTCCACGACGCGGTCGAATCCGGTCGGCCCGCCGCCGGCCGGGAATGCCAGCGGCAGCAGGACGGTGATCAGGACCCCGGCGATCACCACCGCCGCGAGCGGAACGATCCGATAGGACGGCAGAGCGGACACGCGTTTCACGGCACGACCTTATCCGCGCCCGCCCGCCCGCCCGCTCCGCGGTGCGGCGCGGTCTCACACCTCCGGCTCATTCCCCCTGATGCGAGCTCGCATCGTCCAGCAGGGCAGCGCGCAGCGTGCTCTCGGGCACGCCCAGCGCCTCGACCAGGGTCAGCGCATGTGGGCGCAGGCGGTCGACGAGCTCGTTGACCCCGCGACGCACGAGTTTGGCCCGGTCCACCGACATGAACCGGTGCATGATGTACCACGCCTGGTTCTGTTCGATCGTGGAGTAGACGTACAGATCGCAGACGGTATCGGCCAGCGCGCGAGCCTCCTCGTCCTCGATATCGGCGATGCCCTCGATGAACGTCTCGAGTACGAGCCGCTCGATATGCGCCTCACCGGCCAGCAGGATGTGGTCCTGGGCGTTGTTGAAGGCCTCGAACGGCCCGGTCTCCTCGGCGCGGGCCCGCAACCGGTACGCGGCGGTGCGCACCAGATAGTCCTCGCGGTCGGCGAACAGTTGCAGCTGCACCTCGCGACGGGACAGATCGCCGTCTTCGACCGAATCGCCGCCGCGGTCACGCAACCGTTGAATCAGTTGGCGCACACCGGAACTCTCCCGCGCGACGTCCAGCGCCATGGTCGCGGCGAAACGCACCCAGCCCAGCGCGTCCAGATCGCGCACCTCGTCGGCGTAGGCGGTGAGCAGTTCCTTGGCGACCAACTGGGTGAGCACCACGTTGTCACCCTCGAACGTGGTGAACACGTCGGTATCGGCCTTCAGGGTCACCAACCGGTTCTCGGTGAGATAGCCCGCGCCGCCGCATGCTTCGCGGCATTCCTGGATGGCCCGGGTGGCGTGGCGGGTCTGCGCGACCTTGAATCCGGCCGCTCGCTTCTCCAGGGCGCGCTGCGCCTCGGGATCCAGATTCTGGCCGGTCTGCACCAGATGCATCCGGCGCACCAGATCGTTCTGCGCGAAGGACAGCGCGAACGCTCGCGCCACGTGCGGCAGCAACCGACGCTGATGACTGCGGTAATCCAGCAGTACGACCTCTTCGCCGGTGTCGGGGTCGTCGAACTGACGTCGCCGCTCGGCGTAGCGGATCGCGATGCTCAGTGCGACCCGCGCGGCCGCGGCGGCCGCGCCGCCGACGCTGATCCGGCCGCGCACCAGCGTGCCGAGCGTAGTGAAGAAGCGACGGCTCGGATTCTCGATGTCGGAGCTGTAGGTGCCGTCCGGGGCGACGTCGGCGTACCGGTTGAGCAGGTTCTCGCGCGGAATGCGGACGTGGTCGAACCGGATCCGGCCGTTGTCGACGCCCGGTAGGCCACCCTTGAGCCCGCAGTCCGAGGTCGTCACGCCGGGCAGATCGTTGCCGTCGGCGTCGCGCAGCGGCACCAGGAAACAGTGCACCCCCCGGCCCTCGCCGCCGGTGATCAGCTGGGCGAACACCGCTGCCATCCGGGCGTGCTCGGCCGCGCCGCCGATGTAGTCCTTGCGGGAGGATTCGGTCGGGCTGTGCACGACGAATTCCTCGGTCGCCGGATCGTAGGTGGCGGTGGTCTCGAGCTTGGCCACATCGCTGCCGTGCCCGGATTCGGTCATGGCGAAGCAACCCAGCAGATCCAGCGACATCAGCCGGGTGACCACGTCCCGGTGACGTTCGGTGCCCAGATTCTCCACCGCACCGCCGAACAGCCCCCACTGCACGCCACTCTTCACCCACAGCGACAGATCGGTGTAGGCGAGCATCTCCAGCCCCGTCACCGCGCCGCCGGGATCGGCGGTGCCGCCGTGCTCGCGCCGGAATCCGCGTTCGGCCATACCGAATTTCGAGACCAGATGCATCTGTTCGAGCACTCGCGCCCGTGCCTCGTGATAGTCCAGTCCCGGATCTCCGAACAGGCGCTCGTCATCCAGCCGCGGCCGCACCTCCTCGCGCACCTCCCGCCAGGGCCCGTCTAGCGCCGCACGAAGGATTTCCGCTGTCTGGTTCACGGGAGAGGCCATTCCCCGACCCTAGCCACCTAAACCGGCCGCACCGCGTGACCAGGCTCACCGTGCGGATGTGTCGGGGTGTTCGCGTGGCCACACATCTACGGGCCGAGCTGACACGAAGGGCCGGGAACCTTTACCTTGCTGTGTGTGAGGCTACGGAATACCGCCGAACCGTCGGCCGGGCGGGTGCGGACGTGAGTGAGGAAGTCGACACCGAGGCCGTCGAGGAATCGGAGAGCCCGGAGAGCCAGCGTCCGCGTCGACGCTGGCGGCGAACGCTCGACTGGGTGACCGACCGGATCGTCGCCGAGCGCATCGCCACCGTGGACGCGGTCGTCGAGGCGCCCGCACCGCTGCAGCCGATCGATCTGTCCGACGACGCCGCCGTGACGCAGGTGATGGAGCTCGCCGAACGGGTCGGCGAGGTGGTGCTCGCCTCGGGCACAGCGGTCACCGATACCACCACCCAGGTCGAATTCATCGCCGCCACCTACGGTTTGTCGCAGTGCGATATCGACGTCACCTACAACTCGATCCGTATCTCGGCAGATCGCGGCCCCACCATGCCGCCCGCGTCCACTATGCGAGTGGTCAACTACCGCACGCTCGACTTCACTCGCCTCGCCGCCGTCGACCGGCTCACCCGCCGCATCCGCCGCGAGGTGGTGCCGCCCGAGGAGGCGCACGCCGCACTCGACGAGATCACCACCGCCCCGCACCCCTACAACCGCTGGGTCGCGACCGCGGGCTGGGCGCTGCTCGCGGCGGCGATCGGCCTGCTGCTGGGCGGCGGCCCGATCGTGGCCGCGACCAGTTTCGTGGCGACCGCCGCGATCGACCGCACCAACCGCGCGTTGAACTACCGCGGATTGCCCGCGTTCTTCCAGGCGATCGTCGGCGGCGCGATCGCGACCGCGCCCGCGATCCTGCTCGCCACCTTCGCCGGTCGGCTGGAGACGAGTCCGTCGTTGATCGTCGCGGCCGGAATCACGGTGCTGCTGAGCGGATTACAGCTCGTCGGCTCGGTCGAGGACGCGATCACCGGCGCACCCATCACGGCGGCGGCGCGCATGCTGGATCTGCTCATGATGACCGGCGGGATCATCGCCGGGGTCGCGCTCGCGCTGCGGGCCGCCGATATGTTGAACGCGGTCGCGCCGTCGATCGATATGAATTCCTCGGCCAACATCACCAATCTGCCGCTCAAGCTCATCGCCGGCGCTGTGGCCTCGTTGGCCTTCGCACTCGCGTGCTACGCCGAGCGCCGGGCGCTGGCCGCCGCGGCGATCAGTGGTGCGGCGGCGACGCTGTGCTTCCTGCTGGTGCAGCGGTCCAGTTTCGGGCCGGTGATGTCCTCCGGTGTGGCCGCCTGTGTGGTGGGTCTGGCCGGTGGTCTGATGGCCCGCCGGGCGCTGACGCCGCCGCTGGTCGTCGCGGTTGCCGGAATCACACCGCTGCTACCGGGTCTGAGCATCTACCGAGGGCTTTCGGCGCTGCTCAACGATCAGCAGGCGACGGGCCTGAATCAGTTGCTGGCCGCGTTCGGCGTCGGCTGTGCGCTCGCGGCCGGGGTCACCCTCGGTGAGTGGGGCGCGCGATTTCTGCGGCGGCCGCGAATTCTGCTGCGATTCCGCGGAATTCATCCGCCGACGTTCGCCACGGGCGAGATGCCGAGTGTGCCGCCGCCGTGAGCGGGTCGCGTATCCGGTGGCCGCGGAACGCGGCTCAGGCCCCGATGCTGCGAGCCAGATCCTCGAGCGTCGCGTCGAACAGGATGTCCGGATCCCGCACGGCCATCGGATAATTGCCGAAGACCTCCAGGGTGACGTGCCCGTAGATGCGCGCCCAGAAGGTGGTCATCAGGTAGGTGACGCCCAGATCCAGCTTCTCGGCCGGGAACTCCTGCCCCGATTCGCGCAACACCACGAGCAGGTCGGCCTGGAACCGCTCGAGATCCGCGCACAGCGCCTCGGGGATCACCTCGGTCGACGGAGTCACGATGTCGTAGGTGGTCAGCAACAGACCGGCCGCCTGCAAGAAGATGCGGCCGAAGGGTTCGTCGAATTGCCGCATGGCACTGGCGTTCTCCCCGGCGGGCGAGGCGAACACCAGGGTGAACTCGGGGGCGTGGTCCAGCGCCCAGCGCCGGAATCCCCGGCATACGGCCAGGAGCTGCACCACGCCGTCGTCGGGTAGTTCGGCGACCTGTTGGGCGAGTTCCGCGGCCAGGTCCGCGCAGATGTCCCGGCGCAGGGTCGCGACGAGATCCTCACGCGAGGCGTAGTAGCGGTACAGCGCCGGGGCGGTGATGCCCAGTGCCCGCGCGATCGCGCGCAGCGTCACCGCCTCCGGCCCCTGTTCCGCGAGAAGGGATCTGGCCACCCGCCGGATGTCCCCGTCGTTCACCGCGGGCGCACGCCCCCGGCGCGCGGGGACGTGGGCGGTGGCTTGTCCACTGATCGACCGGGGCCCGTTGTGGTTGGGCACGTTACCTCCTCCGGGCCCGACCGCTCATTCGTAAGCAACCTGCCAGCTCTTGATTCCGTTCAACCATCCTGAGCGTAGCCGCACCGGCTCGGAGATTTGACGCAGGTTCGGCATCGCGTCGGCGATGGCGTTGAAAATCAGGTCCAGTTGCAGGCGCGCCAGATTCGCGCCGACACAGTAGTGGGTCCCGGTACCGCCGAATCCGACGTGCGGATTCGGGTCGCGCAGGATGTCGAATTCGAAGGGCTTCTCGAACCGCTCCTCGTCGAAATTGGCCGAGGCGTAGAACAATCCCACGCGCTGTCCCTTGGCGATCGGCTGACCACCGATCTCGGTGTCCGACAGGGCGGTTCGCTGGAACGCGATGACCGGGGTGGCCCAGCGGACGATCTCGTCCGGCGCGGTGCGCGGCCGCTGCTCCTTGTACAACTCCCACTGTTCCGGGAAGTCGATGAACGCCTTCATCCCGTGGGTGGTCGCATTGCGGGTGGTCTCGTTGCCCGCGACCGCCAGCAGGATGACGAACCAGGCGAATTCGTCCGACCCGAGGGATTCGCCGTCCACATCGGCGGTGACCAGCTGGCTCACGATGTCGTCGGCCGGACAGCCGCGCCGCTCCTCGGCCAGATTCCACGAATAGCCCATGACCTCGGCGGTCGCCATCTTGTGGTCGCCGCCGAATTCCGGATCGTCGTAACCCATCATGGTGTTGGACCACTCGAACAGCTTGCCCCGGTCGGACTGCGGGACGCCGAGCAGTTCCGCGATCGCCTGCAGCGGCAGTTCGGAGGCGACCTGGGTGACGAAATCGCCGCCGCCGTTGCGCTTGGCCTCGTGCACGATGCGCTCGGCGCGCTCGCGCAGGGCGTTGCGCAGGCTCTCCACCGCGCGCGGGGTGAATCCGCGGGAGATGATCCGGCGCAGTTTGTCGTGCGAGGGCGGATCCTGGTTGACCAGCATGCCGCGCTGGATGTCGATCTCCTCGCGGGTGATGTCCTCGTAGAAGCGGATCACCGCGGTGTTCTCGAAGTTGGAGAACACGTCGGGCTTCTTGGAGATCTCCTTGATGTGGTCGAGTTTGCTGACCACCCAGTAACCGTCGTCGCCGAAGCCCGCGATGTTGTGCGGCTGGTCGACCCACCACACCGGAGCGGTGCGGCGCAACTCCGCCCACTCGGCGACGGGCAAACGACTGGCGAGCAGGTCCGGATCGGTGAAGTCGAAGCTGTGCGGCAGAGAGGGAGCGGACACGGTTACCTCCTTTGGAACACGTTTCGCATGAGTGAACCACACCACTCCAATTTTGTGAACACCTATTATTAAACTCCGTAAACCTTTCACTCGGAAGGGGCGCGCGACATCCAGGAATTCGCCGGCCGATCGAGGGTGCACGCGGCCCGCGACCACGGTTGTCCGCCCGCGCCGGTGAGCAGTGGGGAGCGGCCGACACGCACCGGGTCCAGCGTCGAACTGCCGGGCAGCAACCGGTGCGCGAGCCGGGTGCCGGCCGCACCGCGGTTCGTCGGCCGGCGGACAGGTGCGCGCGTTCGGGCGCCGCCGTCCGAACCGCCGCATCGCTCGCCTCGGAAGCGGGTCCGGGGCGAGCGAACGACCGTCGGACTCGATCAGCCCAGCAGCAGTTCCGGCGAGTAGATGTCGAGCCAGGTGTGCAGGTCGACGGTGCGATCCAGATTGCCGCGGGTCATCGCGTCCATGTGCAGCGGATCCTGGGTCACCGCACGCTGTAGCCAGGTCCTGTCGACCAACTGGAAGACCGCCGAATCCTTCTCGGCCAGAATCTCTTTCCCGAGCTGCTGCAGATTCGCCGCGTAGCCCGGATCCTGCGTCGAGGGGTACGGGCTCTTGACGCGCTCGACGACCGATTGGGGCAGAACGTGTTTCGCGGCGTGCCGCAGCAGGCTCTTCTCACGTCCGTCGAAGGTCTTCAGCGCCCACGGTGTGTTGTAGACGTAGCCGACCAGGCGGTGATCGCAGAACGGCACCCGGACCTCGAGTCCGACCGCCATCGACGCGCGGTCCTTGCGATCCAGCAGCGCCCGCACGAAACGCGTCAGATGCAGGTGACAGACAGTGCGCATGCGGTGCTCGAGCTCGGACTCACCGTCGAGGTGTTCCACGTCCGCGATGGCCGAGGCGTACTGATCGGAGATGTAGTTCTCCAGCTGAAGACGTTCGCGCAGTTCGGGTTCGAGCATCTGCCAGCGGCCCTCGCCGGTGATCGAGTTGTTGAACGCCAGCCACGGGAAGGTCTCCTCCTTCAACGCGACCTCGTCGTGGAACCAGCGGTAACCACCGAACACCTCATCGGCCGACTCACCCGACAGCGCGACCGTGGACTGCGCGCGAATCGCCTTGAACAGCAGGTAGAGTGAGGAGTCCATATCGCCGAGCCCGGCCGGGATGTCGCGTGCGGTGATCACCGCGCGGCGCACCGTCAGATCCGACAGTTCCGACGGATTCAGCACGACGTCCTCGTGGGCGGAGCGGACCAGTGCGGCCACCTCGCGTACGTACGGCGAATCGGGGGTGTCGCGCATCTCGTCGGGAACGAAATTCTCTTCCTGGTTGGCGAAATCGACCGAGAAGGTGCGCAACTGCTCGCCGTCGCGGGCCAGCCGGGCGGCGGCCAGACCGGTGATGGCGCTGGAATCCAGTCCTCCGGAGAGCAATACGCAGCGCGGCACGTCGGAGACGAGCTGGCGGTCCACGATGTCGGTGAGCAGCTCGCGCACCTTCGCGACGGTGTCCTCCCGGCTGTCGGTGTGCTCCACCGCATCGAGCCGCCAGTAGGTGCGTTCGTGAATCCCGTTGCGGTCCACCGTGATCAGTGTGCCGGGCAGGACCTCGTACATCCCTTTCCACAGCGACCACTTCGGCTGCTTGGTGAACGCGAACAGCTCACGCAGCCCGTCGTTGTCCACGACCTTGCGCGCCAGCGGATTCGCCAGGATCGCCTTGGGTTCCGAGCCGAACAGCACGCCGTCCGGAGTCGGGTAGTAGTAGAACGGCTTGATGCCCATGCGATCCCGGATCATCACCAGCTTCTCGGTGCGCTGATCCCAGATCGCGAAGGCGTACATGCCGTTGAGATGATCGACCACCGATTCGCCCCACTGCAGGTAGCCGTGCAGTACGACCTCGGTGTCACTGTCGGTCCGGAAGGTGTGGCCCAGCGCGGTCAACTCGGCGCGCAACTCGTGGAAGTTGTACGCCTCTCCGGAATACACCAGTCCGATATCGCCGGACGGGGTGCGCAAGCTCATCGGCTGCGTGCCGCCGGGCAGGTCGATGATGGCCAGGCGGCGGTGCCCCAGCGCACCGTGTGTCCGCACGAACGTGCCGCGCCCGTCGGGCCCGCGACAGGCCATCGTCTCGGTCATAGCGTCGAGGACACGCTGTTGCCGGGTCAGGTCGGAGTCGAACGACACCCAGCCCGCGATTCCACACATGTTCACGCCCTCCAGTTAGTTAGCAATAACAACTACACGTAACTCCGTTGTAACACAGGCACATTCACCCCCGCTAGGCCTCCGGACCCAGAAAGAAATGTGTCCGTGTCACACCCGCCCGGGCGCGTCGCAATCCCGGCCGCGCCGACCTCGCCGAATACCGATTCCACCAATCGAACCCGCGCGACACTGGACGATTCACATTGCCGCAAAAGCACTTTCGTGCTAATCGAGGCAAACATCCGACGGCCGAACCCGCCCGTGCGGCTTTCGACCGGCCCGCCGAATCGTCGCGACCGACCGGCCCGACGGCCCGCACCGGAGCGCGGATCGCTCGGCCCACAGCTCACACCCCCGGGCACGCCTCTCGCCCGAACGTCCGCACATACCCCCGGAGGCGGCGTTGTCGTCCGAAAGTTTGATTCCGCGACGCGCTCGGCCAGGTATCGTCAAGGGAAAGTTAGGTAACCCAAAGCAGGCCGGAGCGTTGCCCGGGAACGAAGTGAGGACAGCAGCACCATGCCCGACACCGCCACTCCCTTCTCCGCGCAGATCCGCACCGCTACCGAACGGCAACATGCGGATGCGGAGAACTCCACGTTCATGAGCGATATGCTCGGCGGTGGACTGGGGGTTGCGGCGTTCTACCGGTACACCGGCCAGCTGTGGCACGTCTACCGCGCACTCGAGGAGCACAGCGATGCGCTGGCGTCCGATCCGGTGGCGGGCCCGTTCGTCCGGCCCGAACTGGCGCGGGTGGCGCACCTGGAAGACGATCTGGCCCATCTCGGCGGCGAAGACTGGCGCGCGGACCTGGATCCGCTGCCCGCCACCGCCGCCTACGCCGAACGAGTGCGGGAGTGCGCCCGGGAGTGGCCTGCCGGATATGTCGCGCATCACTACACCCGATACCTCGGAGACCTGTCCGGCGGACAGGTGATCCGCGGCACCGCCGAGAAGTTGTGGCAGTTGCCCAAGCGTGGCGACGGCGTGCGGTTCTACGTCTTCGACCAGATTCCGAACCCGGCGGCATTCAAGCGCGAATACCGCGAACTGCTCGACGCGCTCGCGGTGGACGATCTCGAAAAACAGCGCGTACTGGGGGAATGTCAGCGCGCCTTCGATTTCAACTCGGCGATGTTCCGCGAACTGGCCGCGGAGTTCCCGAGCCGGCGGCAGGGCTGAGCCGACTACCCGGTACGGGATGCCAACAGATAACCAGCCCCTCCGAGAGTTATCTGAAAACCCTTGACACAGGTATCAATCGACACCCTCACGTGGTGATACGACACACACAACGAAAGGCGCGGCGTAGTTGCGGACCCAACGGAACGCCCGCTAAAGTTACTCACCAGTTAGGCACGACGGTGTTCCTACCCCGGCCCAACGCCTGCTAGTGAGGCAGTCCGTCAGCGGCCGATTCTTACGTCCGCATCCACCGGCGAATGTCGGACGAACAGTGTTATGCGCAGCCGAAGTTGTTGCGCCACGCCATGTTCGACATCCAGGAGGGGCGATGGTTTCGTATATCGTGACGGGCGGCACCGGATTTCTCGGCCGACGCGTCGTCCAGGGTCTGCTCACCAGCGATCCGGAGGCTGTGATCCACATCCTGGTGCGCGAGGCATCCGCGGCCAAGCTCGCCGAACTGATCGCGAGCTGGCAGGCCACCGACCGGGTCTTCCCGCTGATCGGCGATCTGACTGCGGAAAATCTTGGGCTGCAAGATGTTCCGCCGCAGGCCGAGCACGTGATCCACCTCGGCGCGGTCTATGACATGACCGCCGACGAGGAAACCGCCTACGCCGCCAACGTCACCGGCACCCGCGGAGTGATCGAGCTGGCCACCGAACTCGACGCGGTCCTGCATCACGTCTCCTCGGTAGCGGTCGCGGGCGACCACCGCGGTCAATTCTTCGAGGACGATTTCGATCTCGGCCAGAACCTCGAATCTCCTTATCACCGAACCAAATTCGCCGCGGAGAAACTGGTTCGCGAAGCCCGGGGACTACGCTGGCGAATCTATCGCCCGGCAATCGTCGCCGGAGATTCGACCACCGGCGAGATGGACAAGATCGACGGGCCCTACTACTTCTTCGCCGCCATCGCCCGGTTGGCCGCACTGCCCTCGGAACTGCCGATGATGCTGCCGGATCTGGGCTGCACCAATATCGTTCCGGTGGATTACGTGGCCGCGGCCATGGTCCGGTTGATCCGCCGCCCCGGCCTGAACCGCCGCACCTTCCACCTGGTCAATCCGGAACCCCAGCCGTTCGCGGAGGTCTACGCCGCACTGGCCCGCGCCGCGGGCGCACCCGCCGCAGTGGGCACGCTGCCTGGCAGCCAAGGTGCGTTGAACCTGCTCGGCAGGATTCCGGGTGTTCCGCAGGTGCGCGATTATCTGTTGCAGCAGTTGGGAATTCCGGCCGAGGTCGCGCCACACGTGACCTTCGCCTCCGAATTCGTCTCCGACTTCACCCGCGCCCAGCTGCGCGGGCTCACCCCGCCCGCATTCGAGGAGTACGCCGGAACGCTGTGGGACTTCTGGCGCGGCCGCCTGGACCCGGACCGGGCGCGCCGCACCGACGGCGATCCGCTGCGCGGACGGATCGTGCTGATCACCGGCGCATCCTCGGGCATCGGCCTGGCCACCGCACACGCGGTCGCCCGCCGCGGAGCCACGGTCCTGATGGTGGCCCGCAGCACCGACGAACTCGAGGCCGCCGCAGCGGAGGTTCGCGCGAACAGCGGTGCCGCGCAGGCATATTCTTGCGACATCACCGATGAGAAGGCGGTCGAGCTACTGGTCAAACAGGTGCTCGCGGACCACCGCCACATCGACTACGTGGTCAACAACGCGGGCCGCTCGATCCGTCGATCGGTGCTCAACTCCACCGACCGGATGCACGATTTCGAGCGGACCATGGCGGTGAACTACTTCGGCGCGGTGCGGCTGATCCTCGCGGTGCTGCCCGCGATGCGCGAACGCCGCTTCGGGCATTTCGTCAACATCTCCTCCATCGCCGTGCAGACCAAACTGCCGCGCTTCGCCGCCTACGTCGCGAGCAAATCCGCACTGGACACCTTCAGCGAGATCGCGGCCGTGGAAAATGCCGATGCCGGAATCAGTTTCACCTCGGTGCGGATGCCGCTGGTGCGCACCCCGATGATCGCGCCGACCGATCTGTACCGCTCCATCCCGGTGCACACGCCCGATCAGGCCGCGGCGATCGTGGTGCGCGCGTTGACCGAACGCCCGGCCCGCATCGATACGCCGATAGGCACTTTCGCACAGGTCGTGGATACCGTGATGCCCTCGGTGAAGAAGGCGATCCTGCACCGCGGTTTCCGGATGTTCGGCGAGTCGGCCGCGGCCACGTCCGGCGCGGGACGTCCGGACACCGATGCACCGGAGGGGCGAAGCCCACTGCTGGCACTGGCCCCGCTCGTGCAGCCGCTGATGGGGATGCCGGCGCCGGCCACTCGGATCACCAACCGGATTCCCGGCCTGCACTGGTGATTCCGCCGGAAATTCACCCGAGCGCCGTCCGGACGCAGTATCGGCCTGTCAGAGTCGAGGGTTATGAAGCCGCGTCGCCGCCTGATCGAAGCGATGATCGCCGTCATCGGCATGGTATTGCTGGCCGGCTGCGGGGGTCACGGTACCGCACCGTCGAACTCGTCGCATGCCGACCCGATCCCGCTGATCTCCACCGATGATCTGCCCGCGGCACAATCGGGCGAGGTGCATCTGTTCGAAATCAACGACCTGCACGGCAATTTGGAGCCGCCCGGCGGGAGCAACGGACGCGTCGGCGCGTACCGGGCCGGGGGCGCGGCATACCTGAGCGCTCATCTGGCGAAGCTGAGAGCGGCCTATCCCGCGAGCGCGATCCTGTCCGCCGGCGACAATGTCAGCGCCAGCCCGCTGATCTCGGCGCTGTTCCACGACGAGCCCACGATCGACTACCTCGATTCGCTGGGAGTGGCCGCCTCCGCGGCGGGCAATCACGAATTCGACCACGGCACAGCCGAATTGACGCGGTTGCAGGAGGGCGGTTGTGCCGCTGACGGCTGCTCCCCCGGACAACCCTTCACCGGAGCCGCATTTCCCTATCTGGCGGCCAATGTCACCGATGCGTACGGTCAACTGCCACCCGGTCTGAAGCCGTGGACGATGTTGCGGGTGGGCGGCCACAAGATCGGCGTCGTCGGCACCGTCACCCCGGCGACAGCGCAGATCGTGATGCCCGACGCGATCCGGGGCTACACCTTCGGCGATGAGGCCGACGCGGTGAACAAGTACGTCCCGCAGCTGCTCGCCGCGGGGGCGGAAACGGTGGTTGCGCTGGTACACGACGGCGGCGCACAGCAGACTCGCGGCGCGCCGGTCGACTACAACGGCTGCGCGAACATCGGACCGAACGTCACCGCGCTGGCCGATCGCCTCGATTCCCGGGTGAAGGTGCTGCTCACCGCGCACACCCACCAGGCCTACAACTGCACCATCGCGGGCAAGGTGGTGACGCAGGCCGCGTCCTACGGACGCCTGATCACCGATGTCACCCTGCGCTTCCACGACGGAACCGTCGATGCGAAGGCGGTCAATCGGGTGGTCACCCGAACCGTGGCACCCGACCCGGCCGCCGCGAAACTCGTCGATTTCTTCGCCGATCAGTCGCGCCCGCGCGCCGCGCACGTGGTCGGCACCACCGCCGGTCCGTTGTCCAACGAGCCGACTCCCGGTGGTGATTCACCGCTCGGCGATGTGATCGCCGACGCCATGCTCGCGGCCATGGCTCCCGATCACGCCGTGGCCGCGTTCATGAATCCCGGTGGCGTGCGGGCGGATCTGAGCGGCGGCGCGATCACCTACGAACAGGCGTACACCGTGCAGCCCTTCGGCAACGAGGTGGTGACCGTGGCTCTGACCGGCCAGCAGATCCTGAATCTGCTGGAGCAGCAATGGGATAACAAGACCACGCCCGGTGTGCTGTCGGTGGCCGGGATCACCTACTCCTACTCCGATTCCGCGCCCACGGGCCACAAGATCCTCGAGGATACCGTGCGGATCGCGGGGCAGGCTCTGGATACCCATGCGGTGTACCAGGTTTCGACGAACAACTTCCTCGCCGCAGGCGGAGATGGGTTCAGCGTCTTCGCTCAGGGGCAGCAGAGCGCGGTCGGCCCGGACGACCTCGCCGCATTCGATGCGTATCTGGCGAGCCGAGCGAAGATCGAACCCCCGGCAAGCCGCGTCCAGCGGCGCTGATCACAGCCGGGCGGCCACCGCTGCACACGCGTCCAGCAGGGCGGGGACGAAGGCGTCGGCCTCGAGCACACAGGCCGCGTGTCCCGCCCTGGCCAGGAAGATCTCCGCACCCGGAATCAGCGTGGCCATCTCCAGCTGCCGACGCACCGGCAGCACCCGATCGTGCGTCGTGATAACCACTGCCGCAGGAACTTTCAAGGTACCAAGCCAGGACGACGAATCGAATTCGCCGAGCTCGGCGATGGCCCACGCCATTCCCAAGCTGCTGACACTGTGCAGCTCCGACAGCGCCCAGCGATCCAAACGTCCCTTCTCCCAAGAGATCCGCGGCATTCCGGGCAACCGCTGCCCGACGCGAACCACGCGACGCGAGGCCGTCTCCGAGGCGAGCCCCGCCACAGCGGCCAGTCCACCGTGGAAGGCCCGTTCGCGCCATGTCTCTTGGAATCGATAGGTAGTGGCGCACAACACTATTCCACCGACCCGCTCGGGAAACCGGTGCGCGACGAGCTGGGCGACCATACCGCCCATGGAGTACCCGGCCAGGATCGGTCGTTCGACGCCGACCAGATCGGCGACCGCGATCACGTCCTCGGCCAGATCATCCAGATCGAAACGGCGCGAACGGATTCCGTGGCCGTGCCAGCGTTGGTCGAACAGCACCACGCGGTAGGCCCTGGACAACTCCTCGAGCGCGGGGAACCAGTTGAGCATCGCGGTGGCGACCATACCGTGCAACAGGATCAGCGTCGGAGCGCCCTCGGGACCCGCGATGTCGACCAGATAGGTCCGGCCGCGACCGGGCAGTTCCACCATTGTCCCGGCGGGTACCTCGTTCAGCCGCGTGACCCGGTCGCTCAGGCTGCGGATCGGTCTCGCCGCCGAGAACCGTGCGGCCGCCTTCTGGTTCGCCGTGTTCCGATCGGCCATCGCCTGCCTCCTGGTGCACCGCCCCGACGGACGAGAACGTGTTCCCGCCGATGATCGCATACGCCCGGTCGGCCGATATGCCCGGCTCAGGAGCAGACGGCCACCGCCGAGGTCAGCACGGACGACACGGGCCGCGAGACGGTGGCCGCCGGTATCCGGGCGGGAGGCGCGTAGAGACTGCGACCGGTATGTCGCGAGCGTCCCGGTTCCAGCACGATTCCGGGCACGACGACCTGGTGGCCGTCCGCATCGGTCACCAGCGCGGTGAACGGACCCGCTCCGGCCCCCGAGATCGTCCAGAAATTGTCCATGCGCCGCGTCAGCGTATGCCCGGCCCCACCCGCAGTCGGACGAATCTCCACTCGGCTCAACGGATTTCCGGTATCGGTGAACTGCAAGCCCAGCCAGTCCGCCGAGGAGCCGTCCTCGATCCGATACACCAGATCGGGCGACGGCGAAGGATTGTGCACACGGCTGACGCCGATCTGCGCTACGCCGGCGCCCGGATCGGCTACCCGCGCGAAGGCAGCAGCGCTCAGATCGTATTGGTGCGCACCGCATCCCGGGCAGCGATCCACGATCTGCGCGCGCACCGACCCCAGCGGTCCGTACAGGTCGACGTACTGGCCGCAGACCGCACTGCCGTCGTACTCGTCCGTCGGCACCCCGACGTAGTAACCGTCCGACGGCAGATCCGGGTACGAACACGCCACATCCGGACCGAACGTGTAGTACCGCGCCTGCGCGAGGGCAGGTGGATCGACCTGTTCGGTAATCGGAATCCGTTGGGAAAACGGCGTATTCGGCACACTCATCGTCGCCGGGCGCGGCCCCGCGCCCGGCGAGGCGGTCCGGCAGGCGGACGGGTCCGGACGCACCGCCCACACCGCGGCCGCGATCACCGCCACCGTGATCAGCGTCGGCCACAACCACGGCCGCGCGCTACGAGCATGGTCCTGCTGCGATACCCGATGCATCGACTTCGCCTCCATCCTCTACTCGCCGTGTATATATCCAGCAAAGCATCAGACACCACGACAAAGAGGGTGAATCGCGAACTCTAGCTGCACTAATCGGCGTGTCACCGGCGTGTCAGGGGATGAGCGCGGCAGCTCCCGCAAACTGTCCGTTTGCCAGATCCGAGAGAGCGCGGTCCGCGAACTCCAACCCGTACGGGTGCACAGTCACCTCGAGCCGGTGCGCGCCGGCGAAGGCCAGGAATTCGCGGGCATCGGTTCGGGTATTGGCCGTCACCGATCGAATCTCCCTCTCCTGGAACAGATGCCGCTGATAGTTCAGCACCGGAACATCACTGAGATGGATGCCCGCGATCGCCAGGACCCCGCCGCGGTCGAGCGCCGCCATGGCCGGCGGCACCAGAGTACCGACCGGCGCGAACAGGATCGCCGCATCCAGCGGGACCGGCGGCGGGTCCGCGGCACCCTGCGCCGAGGCCGCACCGAGCGCCACGGCAAGCTCCCGCGCGGCCGGATCGCGGGTCATCACATGCACCTGCGCACCGCGCGCCAGCGCCACCTGGGCGGCCAGGTGCGCACTGCCGCCGAATCCGTAGATGCCCAGCCGCCCGCCCTCGGGCAGCGCGGCCCGCTGCAACGCACGGTATCCGATGATGCCCGCGCACAGCAGCGGCGCCAGCTCCGCGTCCGTATATCCGGACGGCAGCGGGTGCGCGTAATCCGATGGCACCGTGGTGAATTCGGCGTATCCCCCGTCGGCGTCCCAGCCGGTGTAGCGCGAATCCGGGCACAGGTTCTCCGCGCCCCGGCGGCAGAACCGGCACACTCCGCAGGTGTGCCGCAGCCACGCGATGCCCACCCGGTCCCCCACCTCGAACTCCGCGGCGGCGCCCGCGCCGCTCGCGACCACCTCGCCGACGATCTCGTGTCCGGGTACCACGCCGGGCCGATGCACCGGCAGATCCCCCTCCGCCACATGCAGATCCGTGCGACACACCCCGCAGGCCAGCACCCGCACCGAAAGCTCACCCGGCCCCGGCTCCGGAATCGGTACCCGCACTCGCCGCAATGGGCCGCCGGATATCGGCCCCGGCCGGGTGACCTGCCAGGCCGTCATTTCGCCCGCATCCGGCACGGTTCGTCTCGTCGACTCACTCATGGCCCCACCTCGCTTCCGCTCGGCTCCGCATGTGACTCGCCAGTACCCCGTCCGCACCGCCGATCGGAGACATTTCCGCAGGCTGCTTGACATGGAGCACACTCCAGATCGTAGCGTTGCACCCATGCGATTCGCCTTCAAAACCTCACCGCAGAACACCACCTGGGCCGATATGCTGGCGGTCTGGCGGGCCGCGGACCAGATCGACGTGTACGAGTCCGGCTGGACCTTCGACCACTTCTATCCGATCTTCTCCGATTCCACCGGCCCCTGCCTCGAGGGCTGGACGACGCTCACCGCCCTCGCCCAGGCCACCACGCGCCTGCGACTGGGCACCCTGGTGACCGGCATCCACTACCGGCACCCGGCTGTGCTGGCGAATATGGCTGCGGCACTGGACATCATCTCCGACGGACGACTCGAACTGGGCATCGGTGCGGGCTGGAACGAGGAGGAATCCGGCGCGTACGGCATCGAATTGGGCACCATCCGGGAGCGGCTCGACCGTTTCGAGGAAGCCTGCCAGGTTCTGATCGGCTTGTTGAGCCAGGAGACAACGGATTTCGACGGCAAGTTCTACCAGCTGAAGGGCGCGCGCAACGAGCCCAAGGGCCCGCAGCAGCCGCACCCGCCGATCTGCATCGGCGGCAACGGCGAGAAGCGCACGCTGCGCATCACCGCGCGTTACGCCCAGCACTGGAACTTCGTCGGCGGAACTCCCGACGAGTTCGCGCACAAGCGTGACGTACTCGCGGCGCACTGCGCCGATATCGGCCGCGATCCGGCGGAAATCACGCTGTCCGCCCATCAGCGGCTGGAGGCGGGCCAAAGCTACCCCGAATTCCTGGAGCAGATCGCCGCGTTCGAGGAGAAGGGCCTGGATCTGGCCATCATCTACATCCCCACACCGCACGATCCGGCGGTGCTCGAACCGCTCGCCGAAGCGATCCGCGATTCGGGGCTGTGGAAGTCCTGACCGCACAAACGACTGTGCGCCCGTCCGAATCGGACGGGCGCACAAGTCGTTCCGGCGCGGGCGGTCAGTTGACCTGACGTCCGGTGCCCTCCCAGTAGCGAGCGCGCAACGCCTTCTTGTCCGGCTTACCCAACGGGCTCAACGGAATACTGTCGGCGAACTCGACCGTCTTGGGTGAGTACACCGCGCCCTTGTGTTCCTTGACCAGTGCCTGGAGTTCCTCGGCGGACACGCTCTGGCCCGACCGCAGCACCACGATCGCGGTCACCGACTCGCCCCACTTCTCGTCCGGCACGCCGATCACCGCCGCGGCGGACACCGCGGGATGGGCGGACAGGACGTCCTCCACCTCGCGCGGGAAGACGTTGAATCCGCCCGAGACGATCATGTCCTTCTTGCGGTCGACGATATAGAGGTAGCCCTCGTCGTCCTTGCGGGCCACGTCACCGGTGTGCAGCCAACCGAATTTGGTCGCCTCGGCGGTCTGTTCGGGCTTGTTCAGATAGCCCTGCATGATCAGCGGCCCGCGCACGCAGATCTCGCCCGGCTCGCCGTCCGGCACCTCGTTGCCCTCGTCGTCCAACAGCGCGACGTGCAGCCACGGCACCGGACGTCCGCAGCTGGACAGCCGCTCGGGACGGCTCAGATCGTGATCGGCCTTGCGCAGCGCCGAAATCGCCATCGGGCATTCGGCCTGGCCGTAGAACTGGAAGAAGATCGGGCCGAACCGCTCGACGGCCTCGGCCAGCCGGGCCGGGGAGATCGCCGACGCACCGTAGAAGACGGTCTCCAGGCTGGACAGGTCGTACTTGTCCAGATCCGGGAAGTCCAGCAGGGCGTAGAGCATCGTCGGCACGAGCATCGTCGCGGTGATCTTGTACTTCTCGATCGCCTGGCACAGCTTCTCCGGATTGAATCCGGGCAGTACCACGATCGAGCCGCCGCGCATACTCGTCGGATTCCAGAATGCGCCACCCGCGTGGCTCAACGGCGTGCACACGAGAAACCTTGTCTCGCTCGGCCATTCCCATTCGGTCATCTGGATGCGCAGCATGGTCGCGGTGCCCCGGTTGCTGATCTGCACACCCTTGGGCTTGCCGGTGGTGCCGCCGGTATACGCGAGGCTGAACACGTCGTCCAGACCCGTGCTGGGGCCGACGAGTTTCTGCGGCTCGAACTTCTCGGACTCGGCCAGCAGGTCGGTGCCCGCCTCGGTGGGGCCGAAGGCGAGCAGATTCTTCAATCCGGGAACCCGCGGCGCGAGCTGGGCAGCGCGCTCCTCGAAGGCGCTCGGGTCGTAGACGAGGGTATCGATGCCCGCATCCTCGAGAACGTAGGCGTGATCGTCCAGCGACCCCATCGGGTGCAACGCCATCGACCGGATCCCGGACAAGGCGTTGGCGCCCTGGGCGATCAGCACCTCGGGGCGATTCGCCGACAGGACCGCGATCGCCGAACCGGATGCGATGCCCAGCGCCGCATATGCCTGGGTGAAACGGCTGATCTGATCACGGACCTGGCGGTAGGTGAGCTCGTCGTCTCCCACGTACATCGCCGTCCGATCGGCATAGCGATCCAGGGACCGGATCAGGATGTCGACCGGCAGCGGTTCACGGTGCAGGTAGTCGGGCTCGTCGTGCTGCGGGATGACAGGTGCCATCGGTCATGCGCCTTTCGCTGGGTACCGGACACCTCCAAGTTAGAACACGTTATAGAAATTGCCTAGAGGGGCACTTACCGGACAGGGCCCAAACGCACCGGAAGCGCGGCCACATCGTTCTGCGTGAGCACCGGCAGATTGTGCAGTTCCTCGATCGGAGCGGCCAGGTGCAGGTCCGGGAAGCGCTCGAACAGGGCGGGCAGGGCGATCGCGGCCTCGAGCCGGGCCAGGGCCGCACCCGGACAGATGTGCGGGCCGTATCCGAAGGAGATGTTGCGATGCGCGGTGGGCCGGGTGATGTCGAAATCGTCGGCGTCCTGGCCGTGCACAGCGAGGTCGCGGCCGATCGCCCGGTACGACATGACCACGCCCTCACCCTTCTCGATCACGGTGTCGCCGACGGTGACGTCCTCGGTCGCGAACCGCATGAGCAGGTGGATCACCGGACCGTCCCAGCGCAGGGTCTCCTCGATCACCTGCTTCCACTCGACCTCGCCGCCGCGCACCAGCTTCAACTGCTCCGGATGGGTGAGCAGCGCGCGCACGGCCGAGATGATCAGGCTGACCGTGGTCTCGTGCCCGGCGGCGATCAGAGCACGCAGATTGCCTTCGACCTCCTCCTCGGTCAGCGGCTCACCGCCCTCATCGGCCTGGATGAACGCGCTGGTCAGATCGTCGGTCGGGTGCGCGGTGCGCTCGCGCACCATGATCGTGAAGTACGCGATCATTTCCTCGATGATCCGCAGTCGCTCCTGCTGCGGGGTCAGCAACGAGAAGAACGCCTTCCAGCGCTCCAGCAGCATCGGATGGTCGGCACGATCCACGCCCATCAGCTCGCTGATCACCCGCATCGGCAGCGGGTAGGCGAAGACCGCCTTCAGATCCACGACCTCGCCGTCACTCCCGGCCGCGGCGAGATCGTCCAGCAGTTCGGTGGTGAATCGTTCGATCATGGGCCGCAGCGCCTCGAGCCGACGCGGTGTGAGCGCCTGGGTGGTCTTGATCCGCAGCCGCCGATGTTCGGGCCCGTCGACGGTGAACATCGATCGGCCCGCGTCGATCATGCCGATCAGCGGCCACTCCCGGGTGACCGCGCCGGAGGTCCACAGCGACCACGAGCCGATGTCCTTGACCAGTCGCGTGTCGACCAGCAGCTGCCGGGCGATCTGATGGTCGGTCACCGTCCACGCCGGTACGCCCAACAGCTCGATGCGGGTCAGCGGGCCCTCGTCGCGCAATCGCGCGGTTTCCCCGGCGAGATCACCGATCATCGGGTCGATGACGATACCGCCGAGGGGACATTGGTTGCTCACGACATACCTCCGACTGCACGAACCGGTGTGAAATTGACTGGGAGCGAGGACATCCCGCGAAGAAACGGTGACGGCCGACGCACCAGCCGGTCCGGCGGCACCGAGAGGTCGATATCGGGCAGCCGATCCAGCAGTACCTCGATACCGGTCCGGGCGATGATCTCGGCGATCTGCTGCGCCGGGAACGGGCAGCGGTATTCACCGTGACTGAACGCGAAATGCGCGCTGTTACCGGCGTGCACCAGATCCGCGCCCGCACCCAGATGCGCGCGCACGTGCGGGTCGCCGTTCGCCGCGCCCAGGCCGAGCAGCAGCATGTCCCCCGCGCGAATCGCCTTGTCCGCCAACCGCGTATCGCGCGAGGCCCAGCGGCCCGCGAGGATCTGATTGGGCGCGTCCTCCCAGAGCGCCTCGTTCATCGCCTGATCCACGCTGCGCCGCCCGCCGCCGAACGCGACGGCGAAACGCTCGTCGGTCAGCATCAGCCCCAGCGAGTTGATCAACCAGTCCGCCGTGGTCAGATGTCCTGCCGCCAGCACCGCCTGCACGTCGTAGCCGTACTCCTCGGCGGTGAACGGCTCCGGGAATTCGAGCATCGCGGTGATCATGTTGTGGCCCGGGTGTTCTCGTTCCCGATGAACCCGGCCGTGCGCGAGTTCGGTGAACCGCTGATAGGCCGCCTGCGCCTGAGCGCCGCCGTCGGCGAGGGTCTTCATCGCCCACGCCAGTTCGGGAGCCTCCGCGTCGGAGAACCCCATCAACCGCGCCAGTGCGAGCACCGGCAGCGGCTCGGCGAATTCGGAGACCAGCTCTGCCTCACCCCGGCCGCAGAAGACGTCGATCATCCGATCGGCGAGATCCTCACAGGTGCTGCGCAATTCGAACGGATCGATGGATTCCAGCGCGGGTTCCACCATTGCAACGTGCCGCCGGTGCTCGGCGCCCGCGGTGAAGTAGATCGAGGGGATGGGCTGCCCGACCATCGGCAACAACGGCCAGTCCGGCGGAATGTTGGGCCACTGATTCCACAGGGCGACGTTGCGCGGGAACAGATCCGGATCGCTGGTCACCTGATGCAATTCCCGATAGCCGATGACCAGCCACGCCGGAATCCCGCCCGCCAGTTCGACGGCCACCACCGGACCGTGCGCACTGCGCATCTCCTCGTAGAGCCGATGCGGATCGGTATGGAACCGCGGTCCGCTCAGCGGCACCACCGCGGAGTCCGGGTGCACCGGGCAGCCGCCGATGTGGTCGTATCCGGCTTCGGGCGGCGTTGTCATGGCGCGGACTCCGGTGTCGGGACGGCACCCGCGTAGAGATGCTCGACGAGGGTGATCAGGACCTGCTTGCCCGAATCTCGCGATCGGGCATCGCATTGCGCCAGCGGCACATGCGGATCCAGATCCAGTGCGGCGCGCACCTCCTCGGGATCGGTCAACCGGGTACCGAAGTCGTTGCACGCCACCACGAACGGCGTGCGCTGATATTCCAGCCGGTCGATGGCGTACCAGCAGTCGGCGATCCGGCCTGGGTCCACCAGCACGATCGCACCGAGCGCACCGGTGAACAGCCTGTCCCACAGGAACCAGAACCGCTCCTGACCGGGCGCGCCGAACAGGTACAGCACGTGTTCCGCATCGATGGTGATCCGGCCGAAGTCGAATGCCACAGTGGTGGTGGACTTTCCGGGCACGGCGGACGGATCGTCCACGCCCGTGCCGACATCGGTCATCGTCGCCTCGGTGTCCAGCGGCCGGATCTCGCTGACCGACCGGACCAAGGTGGTCTTGCCGACCCCGAAACCGCCCACGATGACGATCTTCAGCCCTTGCTGCACGGTGTCCTGCAACGGTGCGTCCGCGCGGGCGGGCCGATCAAAGTTTGCGGAGTCCAACTAGCACCTTCTCGAGGGTGGAGGCATCGGCAACTCCGGTCCGCCCCGCACCGCGGTCGGTGGAGCCGGAATACGGATGCCGCACGGTGATTCGGCCGGCATGCAGCAGATCCGACAGCAGGATCGTGACGATGCCGACCGGCAGACGCAGTTCGGCGGCGATCTCGACCACCGCGGTCGGGGCCCTGCACATATCCAGGATCGCGACATGTTCGGATTGCATGCCCGGGGTAGGGGTGCATTCGCTGACCACGAGGGTGACCAGGTCGAACGCATCGGAATCGGGTTTGCTGCGGCCGCCGGTGAGCGTGTAGAGCCGGTCGGGCCCCTCGTCCCGGACAGACCTGCTCATCGCGAATACCTCACGCCGCACCACCGTTTCGTGGCGGTGCGACCAGATGGTGGCCGAGTTGCTCGACCAGTTCGGCCATGTTGTGCCCCACCAGGCCCGCGTCGGCCTCCTCGTTCGCGACCACCGCGAGGTGCGTGCCCAGCCCCGACTGGACGATGAACAGGATCCCGCCGTGGAACTCGGTCATCGATTGGCGCACACCACCTTTGGAATCCCCGAATTCGACCGACGCACCGTGCGAGAGACTCTGGATACCCGCCGCGATCGCGGCCAGCTGATCGGCCTTGTCGACGCTCAGTTCCGGCGTATGGCACATCTTGAGCCCGTCGCTGGACAGCAGCAGCGCATGACGTGTCTCCGGGGTGCGGGACAGCAGCTGTTCGAGCAGCCAACCCAGCTGGGACGGCGCGGATGTCGTCATAATTCGTTCTCCACGGTCGGGGACGGGTTGGTGGTGTCCGCGGTGTCGCGCCCGCTGATCGCGCGCTGGAATGCCCCCAGCGCGGAGGGGTTCGGCGGCGGGGAGACCCGCGTACTCGGCGGTTCCGCGGACTCGCCCAGCCCCTCGGGATGCACGGCGGCCAGGGTGCTGCCCTTGCGTCGTTTGGGTAGCGGCGATGCGGTTGCGGCCGTGCCGGTTTCGGGCCCGCTCGACTCGGCGGCCGCGGCCGGCGCCTGCACGGCGGTATCGAACCGCGCGGCGGGCAGCTGCTGGAATTCGGTGCGCGAGGAGGCGATCGAGACCGCCGCGGGCGCACCACGATCCACCCGGACGATCAGATCGCGCGGCACCACCACGACCACCGCGGTGCCGCCGATCGCCGAGGGGCGGTAGGACACCCGCAGGCCGTGCTTGCGGGCCAGATGGCCGACCACCGCGAGACCGAGCCGAGTTCCGGTGAGCGAGGACAGGTCCGAGCGCTCGCCCGCTCCGGTGCCCGATACCGCTTCCTCGGCGCGACGCAGCGCCGACTCGCTCATCACCAGGCCGCTGTCCTCGATGGTGACCACAACGCCCGCGGGCACCTCGGCGGCGTAGACGTGCACCTCGGTGGTCGGCGGGGAGAAGTTGCAGGCATTGTCGAGCAGCTCTGCCAGCGTGTGCATCACCCCCTCGGCCGCATGTCCGGCGACGCCGATATCGGCGATTACGCGCAACCGGACTCGCTGATATCCGGCGATTCGGCCCATCGAACCGCGCAGAATCGACTCCATCGCAATGGGTTTGGCCCAGCGTCGCCCGGTGCGCGCACCGCTGAGCACCGCGATGCTGTCGGCGAGGCGACCGGCCTGGGCGGTGCGGTGATCGAGTTGCAGCAGGTCGGCGAGCACCTTCGGTTCGCCGTGGCGGTGCTCCATCTCACGCAGTTCGGCCAGCATGCTGGTGGTCATGGCCTGCATCCGCCCGGCCGCACCCGCGAAGGCAGCCAATGCCGAGGCACGGCGGCGATCGCTGTGCCGAGCCTGCGCGGCCCGGTCGAGCACGGCCCGCTCGGCGGCCTCGATCCGCAGGGCGGCATCCTCGCCCACCGCGACCAGCTGCGCCGAAAGTTCTTCGCGCACAGCGCTCACCCGCGCCGAGGCCTCCCGATGCACGGCTTGCAGGGTTCGCTCGGCCTCCTCGGCCAACGCCCGGTACCGGCGCGCCTGCGTCGCGTAGTAGACGCCCGTGGCGGCGATCGCGCACACCAGGACGGCAGCCGCACTGCAACCGATCGCCATTGACAGCCGCTCATCGAGAGGGGTGACGAATACCGCGCCCATCACCGCGACCGCCGCGACGACCGCGCACGCGCCGAACGCACCTCCGGCCGCGCGCAGATCTCGATTGCCGGAAGCGGCAGCCTGACCGTTCTGCGAATTTACCGATACGGCCAACTTCTACACTTTCCGCTTCGTAACCGACCATTAAACGAAACAGCCCGGATGTACACTCCGCATACACCCGAATCCCCTGTTAGAGACCCTGATTCATTACGCGCAGCAGCATAGCCCGGCGGACACGACGTCGCCACCCGACGGGATGTGACCCAGTCGAGTTACGGTCCAGCATTGCCTGCCGGATGAAAGATTCATCTTGAAGTTCGAACCATAAGTACCCCGAGCCTTCAGATCGAAAACCTAGGACATCCGAACATCTTCGGCTGTTGTTCGACACCCGATATACACCGATCACGCCACGATCACGCGCCGATCACGGTGTGGCACACCGAAGCTCACCCGCAGGCGATCCGCCCCTGCCGGCGGGCGCGGGCAGCCTTCCGGGGAGCCACCCACGCCCACAAGTTACCGACGCATCACCACTGCCTCTCGCCGGCGCGGCGGCCGGTCAGCGAGCGCCCAGCAGATGCTCCAGCGCCAGCTGATCGAGCCGCTCGAAGGCCATCCCGCGCCGCCCAGCGGCATCGGGATCGAATTCCTCGAAGCTGGCGCGGTCGGCCAGCAGGCCCGCCAGGCCGTCGGCCGCGGTCGGCACCGCCAACTCGTCCACCCGCGAATCCCGCAGGGCCTCTTGCACTTCCGGATCGGCCCGGAATGCCTTCGCACGGTCGGCCAGGATGAGATAGTTCCGCATGCATCCGGCCGCCGCGGCCCAGACGCCGTCGAAATCCTCGGTTCGCGCGGGCTTGAAATCGAAATGGCGCGGGCCCTGATAGTCACTGCGCTCGAGCAGGTCCACCAGCCAGAATGCCTGGCGCACATCACCCGCGCCGAAACGCAGGTCCTGATCGTATTTCGGACCGGTCTGACCGTTCAGGTCGATATGGAAGAGTTTGCCGTGCCAGAGCGCCTGGGCGATGCCGTGCGGGAAATTCAATCCGGCCATCTGCTCATGTCCCACCTCGGGATTCAGGCCGAACAGTTCCGGGAATTCCAGCTCGTCGATGAACGCCAGGGCATGACCGATCGTCGGCAGCAGGATATCCCCGCGCGGCTCGTTCGGCTTGGGCTCGATGGCGAAGCGGATCCGATAACCCTGCTCGCGGACGTGCGTGGCGAGCAGGTCGAAGGCCTCCTTCAGCCGATCCAGCGCGAGGCGCACATCCTTGGCCCCACCGGATTCGGCCCCGTCGCGACCACCCCAGGCGACATAGGTGGACGCGCCCAGCTCGACCGCCAGATCGATATTGCGGAGCGTCTTGCGCAGGGCGTAACGCCGCACGTCGCGATCGTTGGCGGTGAACGCGCCGTCCTTGAACACCGGATGGGTGAACAGATTGGTGGTGGCCATCGGCACGGCGAGGCCGAACTTGTCCAGCGCCGCCCGGAATCGCGTGATGGTTTGCGCCCGTTGGGTTTCCGAGGCGTCGAACGGGATCACATCGTTGTCGTGGAAGGTGATGCCGTACGCACCCAGTTCGGCCAGGCGCTCGATCGATTCGACCGGATCCAGGGCCGGGCGCGTCGCATCGCCGAACGGATCGCGGCCCTGCCAGCCGACGGTCCACAGACCGAAGGTGAACCGGTCGGCGGGGGTGGGAGTGAACCTGCTCATGCGCGGCTCCGAACTCTGCGCGGGATGGTGAATCCCTATTTGTAAAGTCGAAAAACAAATATAGTGTGTGGTGACCGGGATGGGAAGACCGTCCGCGCGACCCACGGCAGGAGCGTGATCATGGCTGTTCAACGCGTCGTCATCGGCGTCGACAGCTCGACGCAGGCGACCAAGGCGCTGGCGGTCGACGTGGACTCGGGGAAAGTGCTCGGCGAGGGGCGCGCACCGCATACGGTCAGTTCGGGCCAGGCTCGCGAGAGCGATCCCCGGCAGTGGTGGTCGGCACTGGGCGCGGCGGTCGAGGCGACCGGGCATTCCGCACGAGCCGAGGCGATTTCGGTCGGCGGGCAGCAGCACGGTCTGGTGACGCTGGATGCCGTCGGCGAGCCGGTCCGTCCCGCCCTGCTGTGGAACGACGTGCGCTCCGCGCCCCAGGCCGAAGCGCTGGTCGAGCGCTTCGGCGCGCAGTGGTGGGCCGAGCGCGCGGGCTCGGTGCCCAATGCCTCGTTCACCGCCGCGAAGTGGGCATGGCTACGCGAGAACGAACCCCGCAACGCCGAACGCGTTGCTGCCGTGCGACTTCCGCACGACTATCTCACCGAGCGACTGACCGGCATCGGTGCGACCGATCGGGGTGATGTCTCCGGTACGGCCTGGTGGTCGCCCTCGGGATACGACGACGAGGTGCTCGCGGCGATCGGGCTGGATTCCGCGACCCTTCCCGCTCTCGCGCCGCCGGACCGCGCGGTGGGGCTGTCGCGCCCGAACGGGCCGGTGCCGCAAGGGATTCCGGTAGCGGTGGGCACCGGCGACAATATGGCCGCGGCATTGGGGCTGGGGCTCGAGCCGGGCACGCCGGTCCTGAGTCTCGGCACCTCCGGCACCGTGTACGCCCGCACCCGCGTCCGCCCGTGTGACCCCACCGGCGTCGTCGCCGGATTCGCCGATGCCGGGGGTGATTGGCTCCCCCTGGCGTGCACACTCAACTGCACTCAGGCGATCGACCGCGTCGCGACGCTACTGAGTCTGGGCCGGGAGCAGGTGGAGCCGGGCGGCAGCGCGGTCGTCCTGCCGTATCTCGATGGCGAGCGCACCCCGCGCCTGCCTTCCGCGAGCGGGTTGATCCACGGCCTGCGCCATGACACCACCCCCGGTCAAGTCCTGCAGGCCGCCTATGACGGCGCGGTCTATTCCCTGCTCGCGGCCCTGGAATCGGTCCTGGCTCCCGGTACCGCGACAGCCCCGGACCGAGCCGCCGCGTCGCCGCCGGACCGGGACGCTGCACTGCTCCTCATCGGCGGCGGAGCGCGTGGAACCGCTTGGCAGCAAACGGTTCTGCGCCTGTCGGGCCGCGCGGTCCGCATCCCGCCCGCCGGGGAACTGGTCGCACTCGGTGCGGCAGCCCAGGCCGCGGCACTGCTGACCGGCGAGGACCCCTATGCGGTCGCGCGACGCTGGGGCACCGCCGAAGGCCCGCTGCTGGAACCGGTTCCGCGCGACACCGGCGCGGCCGACCGGATCGCCGAGACGCTCCGCTCCGCCGCGGCGCTTTTCGGCGACAGCACATCGGATTCGTCCGCGTCGGGGAGCACCGGCGCATGACCGACGCCCCGCGTGATGCCACCAACGCCCGCAACATCCGACACGGCCACGCCGGTATCGGGCATCCGGAGACCACGCCCCCGCACTCCCACGGCCGGGCCGCATCCCAACTGGGTATGCGCAGGCAGAATCTGGCCGTCGTCCTGCGAACCGTGGCCGCGCACGCCGAACTGTCCCGCGCCGATGTGGCCGGGCGCACCGGCCTCACTCGTGCGGCGGTCTCGAGCCTGGTCGACGAGCTCATCGCCGCCGAGCTCGTGCGCGAGGGCCCGATGGCGTCCTCGGGACGCGCCGGACGTCCGGGACGCACGCTGGCGCTCAACGACACCGGCCCCGCCGGATTCGGACTCGAGATCGGCGTGGGCCACCTCGGCGCATGTGTGGCCGATCTGCGTGGCGAGGTGCGAGTATGGCGACGGGTCGAACGGGCGAACGCACATCACGATCCGGCCGAAGTCCTTGCCGCACTGGCGAATCTGGCCGATGAGGCCCGCTCCGAGGCGGAATCCTCGGGTCTGCGCCCGCAGTCCCCGATTCTGTCGGTACCCGGTTTGCCCGGGCCGGGGCCCGCAATCCTCACGCACGCACCCAATCTCGGCTGGCACGATGTACCGATAGCCGAGCTGTGGCCGGGTCCGGGAACACCGGAACTGGCGAACGAGGCCAATCTCGGCGCCCTCGCCGAACTCTGGACCGCACACGCCCCCGACAATTTCCTGCACGTCTCCGCCGAAGCGGGAATCGGCGCGGCACTCGTGATCGACGGACGGCTCTACACCGGATCACGCGGTTTCGCCGGAGAACTCGGCCATATGCCGGTCCATCCCGACGGACCGGAGTGCACCTGCGGCAGTCGCGGATGTCTCGAGCTGTACGCGAATCAGGATGCGGTACTGCATGCGGCCGGACTGCCCGAACCAACCGCCACCGATCCGGTCACCGTTCTCACCGAACACGCTCGCGCCGGACATGCGGGCGCCCTGGACGCGATCGAACGCGCCGGTGATGCCCTGGGTATCGCCCTTGCCGGTGCGATCGGCCTGTTCGACCCCGCCGCGGTGGTTGTCGGCGGAGCCTACGCCGAACTCGGTACCTGGCTACTGCCCCGCATCCGCCGGCAACTGCGAACCCGCCTCACCGTAAGACCTTTCGACTCTCGGAAGGTCACCGCGTCACCGTTGGGGCGACGCGGGCCGGTCCTCGGCGCGGCCCTGCATACGATTCAGGAGATCCTGCGAAATCCGGCCCGCCTGAGTTAGGGGCGAATCCGCCCGTACTGTCGGTACCGCCCGCGGCGATTGCGAAAACGGTGAACTCGCATACCGATTCGGCAGCATCAGTTCGACAACGTCATGAGCGTTGGACGAAATACATTGTGCGCATTCGCGATTACGGTCCTACCGAAGGTGAGGTTGCCCGCGGCGCCGACCACCGCGCCGATTCCGATCGGTAATGTCTTGCCGAACAGGAGCACTCCGCGTCTGATGATGAATTGGACGATGAACCTTTTCGCCGTGGCGTTGTCGATATTGCGCACGATCGGGAGTTTGTCGGCCACCACGTTCGCCCAATCCTTGGCCGACTGACCGGCGTTCCTGCCCAGCAGTTCCATACCGCTCTCACCGAGTACCACACCGACGACCCGGGCGCGCTGCTCCTTCGGCGACAACGATTCCATACCGTGCAGAGCGCCCGCCGAGGCGGCGTACAGCGCGGACGCTTCCAGGAAGAAGACGAATTCGATACCGCTGGCGACCAACCCGATCAGCGTGCCCACCCCGGGCACGACGGCCGACAGGCCCGCGACGGTGCCGCTGGCGGTGACAACGATCAGGTAATTCGACTCCAGTTTCTTCTCGATGTCTTCGGCCGAACGATCCGGATGCCGCTGCCGCAACCGATCGACGTATCTCGCCGCCAGCGGCACCTGCACTCCGGTTCCGCCGCGCAAGAGCACTTCGACGGACTTCTGTATCGTGCGTTCGAACAAGACGGCGTTCCTTTCCCTGGCCCGACACGCCGGGCCCGATGCGGCTCCCGCGAGCATATCGGGGGTGGTCGCGACGGCGGCGGCGCCGAGTCACATCGTCATCACTCGACGACCGCGATGCCCCGAGACACGACGTCCATGCGCCTGCCCCCGGGAAATTCTGAAACAGCTTGCGGTACAAGCAGTTCACTCGATCCGAGCGATGCCGCTACACTTCGGATCCGGCGCGGCCGCACCGCCGGGCGGGCGCATCCTCCTGGCCCGGGCGTTGCCGGGCTCGATACCCCTGATCGCGGTGCTGCTGCCCGGTCGGCACCGGTGACCCGAACGTAGCGCGGTCATCCTGCCCCGCTCGGCGCTGCCGCCGGGCAGGCAATGAGCATTGCCACCCGGGTGCAGGCTGGTAGCGGAGGAGACCGCCCGGCGGTAACGGCCGTCGTTCTCGACGGTGGACCGCACGAGGGCCGATCAGCTCAGCCGAAGGTCGACCCCGCCGTCATTCCGCCGTCGGCGATGAATTCCGCACCGTTGCAGTAGCTGGACTCCGCCGAGGCCAGGAAGACCACCAGGCTGGTCACCTCTTCGGGAAGGCCAAGACGCGCAAGCGGATTCGCGTTTCTGTCCACCGCCGGAGCCGCCCCCGGTTCGGCGACCGGTGCGCCGATCATCGGGGTCATGATGCCGCCAGGATGGACGGAGTTGACCCGCACACCGTGCGGGGCCAGTTCCAGCGCGGCGGATTTGGTGAGTCCGCGCACGCCGAACTTCGATGCGGTGTACGCGTGCATCCCCGCAACACCCTGCATGCCCGCGGCCGAGGATATATTGATCACCGCGGACGGGCTCGATTCCACCAGCGCGTCCCGGGCCGCGCTCAGGCCGAGGAACGGACCGGTGAGATTCACCGAAAGCACCCGCTCCCACTGCTTTTCGGTGTAGACGCCCAATGGTCCGCCGTCCAGCAGACCGGCATTGTTGACCAGCACGTTGAGGCCGCCGAACCGCTCTACCGCGGTGTCGACCGCCGCCGCCCAATCATCCGCGCGGGTCACGTCGAGATGCACGTAAACCGCCCGCTCGCCGAGTTCGGCCGCCAGCCGCTCACCGGCCTCGTCGGCGATGTCACCCAGCACCACCGCCGCGCCCTCGGCGACGAAGGCGCGCGCATGCGATGCGCCCATACCTCCGGCCGCGCCGGTGATCAGCGCGATACGTCCGGTCAATCGTCCTGCCACAGTTGCAAACTCCTCGTTCGGTCGGCCGGGTTCATCCCCGTCGGATCAGTCCGCGGTGGCGGGCTGCTCCAAGCGCAGCACGCACCGCGTGGTGGTGTAGATGGTCGGCATACATTCGTTGCAGTGAATGCACGCCGATCGGGTCGCGGGGTCGGATTGGATGCGGCGCAACAGATCCGGCTCGCGCAGCAGGGCGCGACCCATGGCGACGAAGTCGAAACCCTCCGCACGCGCGAGCCGCATCGTCTCCAGATTCGTGATGCCGCCCAACAGGATCAGCGGCAGTGCCAGCTCGCGGCGGAATTGCCGGGCCAGATCCAGCAGATAGGCGTCGCGATACGGGTATTCGCGCAGGAACTTCTTACCCACCACGCGAAAACCCCATCGCGTGGGCACCGGCAGCGTCTTCGCGAACGCGGCGCGCGGCGCGTCACCGTGGAACAGCAGCATCGGGTTGAGCAGTGAACTGCCCGCGGTCAACTCCAGCGCATCCAGGCAACCGTCCTGTTCCAGCCACCCGGCGACCTGCAAAGACGCGGCCAGCCCCAGACCGCCGCGCACGCCGTCCTCCATATTCAACTTGGCCGTCACCGCCAACCGCCCGCCCACCGCGTCGCGGACCGCGCGGGCGATCTCGCGGGCCATTCGGGCGCGATTCTCCTCGGAGCCGCCGTACCGATCGGTGCGCCGGTTCAGCAGCGGACTCAGGAACGAACTGGCCAGATAGTTGTGCCCGAAATGAATCTCCACCGCGTCGAATCCGGCCTGTTCGGCGTAGCGGGCCGCATCGGCGTGTGCCGCAACGAGTTCGGCGATCTCCGACTCGTCGGGAACCTTCATCATCCGCATTCCGAGCGGACTGAACATCCGGCTGGGCGCGAGGGCGGGCAACCGGTTGGACGCCGCGTTCGCGACGGGTCCGGCGTGACCGAGCTGAGCGCTGACAGCGGCCCCCTCGGCGTGCACCGCGTCGGTGAGCCTGCGCAGTCCGGGCAAAGCGTCCGGGCGCATCCAGATCTGATGCCGATCGGTGCGGCCGCCCGGAGCGACGGCGCAGTAGGCGACGGTCGTCATACCCACACCGCCGGCGGCGATTTCGCGATGGAAGCCGATCAGCTCGTCGGTCACCAGGGCGTCGGGTGTGCGGCCCTCGAAGGTCGCGGCCTTGATCACCCTGTTGCGCAGGGTGATCGGGCCGAGCTGAGCGGGTGCGAAGATGTCGTTCATCGATTCTCTCCTGTGGGAGCGGTCAATCCGGCCACGACGAAATCGCGCAGTGTCGCCACCGCACCCGTGGACAGTTCGGAGCCCTGTGATTCGACGTTGCCGAATCGCATGATGATCAGGTCGAAGGCGAGCATCCAGCGGCGGCGGCTCTCGCGTTCGCTCAGGCCAGGCAGCAGCCCGTCCCAGGTATCGAGGCGGAACCACGGCCGGCTGAATCCCATCGGGCGGCGGCCGAGCACGAATTGCGCCATCAATCGCAGGTGCAACCGCCCCACCGGATCGGCCGCCAGCTCCACGAACGGTTCGATCACCGCGTCGACAACCTCCGGCACCCCGGCATTCCGCGCGGTCAATTCGGTGAGCCGGGTATCCCACAGCGCACCGAGACGATCCTCGATCAGCGCCGCGACGAGCGCCTCCTTGGAGCCGAAGTGATAGTGCACCGCAGCGGAATTCGCGCCCGCCGCCGCACAGATTCCGCGCACGGAAACCTCGTCGTACCGCCCGGTCAGCAGCAACTGCTCCGCCGCCGCGAGCAGCCGCTCGCGGGTGCCCGCCGCGTTGTCGACCTGCTCAGTCATGCCACCGAGTCAAACATATTTCAAACGATGATTCAATCACTGATTGAACAGGTGCGGCAGCCTCGGCGGAACTCACCCTTTCGAGGGATCTCGGCGCACTGATGCGAGCCCGAACGGAATCAGCGGTGTGCGGCACCCGCTGCCCCCATCGACGACCAGCCGCCTGACGTGCGCCGACTCGACAGGCGATGGTTCAGTGTTGTCGAAACCTTCTGGGGCACAAGCTGGTTCACTTGGAAGTCGCGAACACCGGCGCCACGGGACGAAGGCAGCCCGGACTGCGGGGCCGCACTGGGCGGAGCCACGGACGGGCTGTGCCGGTAGGTGAAGTTCGGTCGCGGGCCGGGAGTCAAGAACCATCCTCGAGAAATCCGGCGCGCAGCGTTTGCCGCATATGGTCGCTTACTATATGCGGCAGTGTCGGAGTCGTCCTGCCGCGATGTGCCGTTCGAGCCGGGGCGACTTCGGAAACTATCTGCGGTAGCGGTGGGAGGTCGGTCGATGCGCCGCTGCGGGAACGGCTGCTGTGGCACATGTCCTACGAATCCTCCGCGCGCCGAGGAGGTGCCGATGCTGGATGTGCCCGCTCTCGATACGGCGAACCGATGTGCGGTGGTAACCCGCAACGGCGGGCGCGTGAGGCCATCGCGTGGCAGACCGGCACGGCGCGGTTGTTGCCGTGGATGCGCACCGGACGTGAATCCGGTGAAGCTGTCATACCTCGGTGCGCAGCCTCGCCGAATCCGCGCGAGTCTCCGACGCCGGGCTACTGCGATATCAGGCCGACAGCCACCCCGCCGCTCGTCGGCGAGCAGGCCGGTGATCGGCAGATGAGATCCACGCGAAGGTCCTACGTGCACGGCGGCGGCCGGCGATGACGGGTGTGCCCGGGGAGGAGCTACTACAACAGTTACAGCGGATGGCGGACGACATGGTCGAACTGCTCAGCCGCCGGACCGGTCCACACCTGCACGACACGTTGGGCGACATGGCCGATGAGGTCCGTGCGGCACGCGGAGCAATCGGCGGTGCTGAGGAGCAGGGCCGCCTGCTGGTCGAAGGCCATGGGCGTGAGGTGGATCGGCCGGTGCACGGCAGTCACGGCGGTGGTGATCGTGACGACCTTCCAGAAGGCATGGACGGCCTGCTGACCCGTATCCGCGCCGCCGGTGCGGATACCGACACAACCGCACGTACCGAACGGGCGGTGCTGGACAGATACCAGGAACAGCTCCGAGAGCGGGAGCGCACCCTGCGGCAGGAATTCCTCAACAACAAATCCCATGAGCTTCGCGAACGCGGCGAGACCGCGGACGCAGCCGACGCCGCGGCCCGCAGCCAGGTGGATGAATATCTGCACGGAGAGCGGGCTCGATACCTGGTCCGTCGTGACGCGGCAGCTCGTACCACCGAATGGGCGGACAAGATCGAGCTCCCCCAGGTGTTACGCGAGGTCGGCGCCTCGCCACGAGGGGCCGGACCGCAGCATGTCGATGACATGCTCGAACGCCTGGCTACTCGGGGCGAGCGGGCCGAACAGCTGCCCAAAGGGTTGAAGCAAGCCTTGGCCCGGATCGAGAACAGCGGCGCTGACGAGCGCGCGATCGCCGATGCCAGGAGTCTGCTGTACGACCGCTACCACCAGTATCGGCAGCCACCGATGACCAATACCTACCGCGAGACACTGCTCGAGCGACGCGCCGGATTCACACGGGACGGGTTCCCCCCTCACATTGCCGACAGACTCGCCCAGAGGGAGACCGAAGCGTTCACCCAAACGGCGAAGGCGCAGCGGATGATCGACAGCGTCGCAGCGAACAACACCAACCAGTGGTTCGAGAAGATTCGCACCGCCGGCCAGCGCAGCGACATCGAACTCGTCGACCGCCTCGCACAGATCCATCACAACGAGCAAGCAACGCTGGGTGATCGACTCCACCGGATGCATGACGACGTGGACAGTGCGCAGCAGCGCCTTTCCACGCTGCTGGAACGTTCACCCGAGCTCATGAACAAGGGTGCCGACCGTTGGGTAGCCGGCCTGCGAACGCAACGCTCGGCGGTGACGAGGCTTTCGGAGGCTTTGGATTCTCGCGCCGTCGAAACCGCAGACCTGCAGGGCCCCGAGGCCAACATCCGCGGATACGACGGTGAGATCCGCATGGCCGAAAGACTCGACAACATCGAGGATCTCGGCCCGCTCGTCGATGTCACCACACCCACCGGCGCCAGGATGGCCAGCGAGGTCGACATCGTCACCGATGAAGGCCGGGTGTGGCACGAGGTCAAGACCCACGAACCTGACACCCAACGATCATCCGCGAAAGAACTCGAAGCACAAGGCCGCAAGCAACTCGCCATCTCCTACATGAACCGCGAGTACTGGGTCGACGGCAAACCGCCAGAACTGAAGGAGCACTTCATGAATGGCGTAGACCCCGCCGTCAAATCCAGGATCGAAGCCATCCGTATCGAAGACGAGAACGGACACATCGTCCACGACCACCGCATCGAAGTCATCGACGAGTCCTGATCACGACACCGCAGGCTCGGTCACGGTGTCGGGGTCGCGCAACGGGCGGTGTGTTCCGCGGGGGCCGCGGAAGCGGTGGACTCGCCCGACACCACACCAAGATGAAGGACACCTTCGTAGGAGTAATTGTTTTACAAGACGCAAGAGCTTTGATCGGCTTCACGCTTCCCGCTCGAGGCACATACAGATCCGACGCACAAGTCTTGCGATGCCAACTCCGGAGTGTTAGCTTCGACAAGCAGATTGTTAGACAATCTACGAGTGCAGGGTGTGATCGCCGAGCCCGGACAGCGCGGGCCGTCGCACCGCGACGTACGCGAACGCCGGACAGGTGGCTGCGGGATCCGTTGTGCCCGTAGGTAGGTCGAGGAGACGAAGATGTCGACTATCCAGCGCGATCCGAGGCCCGACGCGCTCGACTCCCGGCGAACGCGCAACGCGGTATTCGGCGCGGCGTTCGGGTTCTTCGTCGATATGTACGACGTGTACCTACCGACGGTGACGCTCGTACCGGCGATGATCTACTTCATTCCGGCCGATATGCCGCCGAATACCAAGGCGGTCACCTCGGCGCTGGTTTTCGTCGCGACCCTGATCGGCCGGCCGGTGGGCTCGATGATCTTCGGCTACTTCGCCGATACGGTCGGGCGACGCCGGGTGACACTCTGGGCGGTTGCCGGATGCACGGTCTCGACCGCTCTCATCGCCGTCCTGCCTGGCTACGCCGATGTCGGCATCGCCAGTACGGCACTGCTGATCGCGCTGCGATTCGTGGACGGGGTGTTCATGGGTGGTGGGTACACCGGATCGACGCCGTTGGCGATGGAGGCATCGCCGAACGGGCGGCGCGGTTGGTACGGCGGCTTCATCGGCGGCGGCTCCGCCCTCGCCAACTGCGTCATCGCGGTGGCCACCCTGGTGGTACTGCAATTCGCCCACGAGGGTGGTCCGCATGCGGCATACACGGTGTGGGGCTGGCGGATTCCGTTCGCGTTCGGGGCGGTGCTGTCGATCGTCTTTCTCGTCTACTACGCGCGGTCCGTGGACGAGTCGGCGGCCTGGAAGTCGACCCGGAAAACGAAGAATCCGATTCGTGAAATCGTGTTGGGATCGCAGCGTCGCGACTTCGTGCAGATATTCGTGCTGATGACCGGGGTGTGGTTCGCATCGAGTATGGCCTCCGGAATTCTGCCCACCGCGCTGCACGAGGACAGTCACCTCACCGCGACGCAGGTCACCGGCGTGCTGGTGATCGCGCAGGGGATCCACGCGCTGTTCTTCCCGTTTCTGGGACAGCTCAGCGAGCGTATCGGCAGGCGCCGTTTCATCGCCTGGAACGGGGTGGCTGTCGGTGTGATCTGTGCGGGTAGCTTCGCGCTTCTGGCACTGGGCCGGTCGAGCGGATTCTTCGCACTCGTGCTGATCGCGTTGGTGATCCGGATGACCGGTGGAAGTGTCTTCGCGGTAACGCCGTCCTACCTGTGTGAGCGTTTCCCGGTCGCGGCCCGCGGCACCGGTTTCGGACTCGGTTACAGCACACCGCTTTTGGTCACCTCGTTCTACGCCTATTACCAGAACTGGTTGGGGCACTTGATGCCTCGTGATTTCACCCCGGCCGTGCTGCTGGTGCTCGGCGGCGCGCTGATCACCGGCGGCGCGCTGCTCGGTCCCGAGACACGCCATGCAGATCTGTCGGACGACTCCGCGCGGATCGATGGAAATATCGCGGTCGGATGAGTCTCGGTAAGCGGTACCGCGACTACCCCGCACCTCGTCCATGCCCTAACGTCCGCAGAGATCGCACTCGACCGGTGAGAAAGGGCGGACCCTCCGCGATGGCCGACTTGACATACGAGAACACGTTGCGGGAGTTGCACACCGACGCAGGAGTTCTGCGGTATCACGAGGCCGGTGACGGCCCGCCGCTGCTGATGCTGCACGGTTCCGGGCCCGGCGTCACCGGATGGCGCAACTACCGAGGCAATCTCGCGGTCTTCGCCGAGCATTTCCGTTGTCTGGTACTGGAATTCCCCGGATTCGGGGTGAGCGATCCGACCGATCAGCACCCGATGATGGCCGCTCCCGCATCGGTGGTGCGCTTCCTGGCCGGGCTGGGCCTGGAACAGGTTGACGTGATCGGCAACTCGATGGGCGGCATCGTGGCCGCCAATCTCGCTATCGCACAACCGAATCTGTTCCGCCGCATCGTCACCATCGGCGGCATCGGCCGCAACATCCTGAGCCCCGGCCCCGGTGAGGGCATCAACCTGCTGATGGACTTCACCGACAACCCCACCCGCGAATCCCTGATCAGCTGGCTGCACTCGATGGTCTACGACCGCAGCATCGTCACCGAGGAGATGATCGAGGAACGCTGGGCCCTGGCCACCGAGCCGAAAACCCTCGAGTCCGCGCGACGCATGTACAGCCGCAAGGCGATGACCGCCGCCGCAGCCGCCGCCTCCGACCAGCCGCCGTACTGGGCCATGCTGCACAAGATCACCGCCCCCACCCTCATCACGTGGGGCCGAGACGACCGAGTGAGCCCCGTCGACATGGCCCTACTCCCCCTGCGCACCCTCCCCCGCGGCGAAATCCACATCGTCCCGAACTGCGGGCACTGGGTGATGATCGAGCAGAAAGCGGCGTGGGAGAGCGCCGTTCTCGCATTCCTCACGCGTCCCGACGGCGAGTGAATCGATCGGCCGATTCACGTGGGAGGGCCGGATCACCGGCCCTCCCGTCGCATGCTCGTCCCGAGTAGCCGTTCGCCGAATCACCTTTCACCGCATTACGTTCGCCGGATCAGCGTTCGCCCGAGGACCGTTCGATCGAGGGGCGTTCGCCCGACGCCTGATATCGCCGGACACAAACGAAGCTGCAGAACACGCGATCGTCGTACCGGTAGATCACCCGGTTGGACCGCCCACACCAGTCGCACCACAGATCGTCCACACAGCTCATCGAGCCGCCCCCGCCTTCCCCGCCTTCATATGCCGAAGTGCGGTTGATCCGCGGGCACGAGCCGCTGAGCCTGCACGAGCCGCGCCTTCGCCTGCCGCTTGACCGCACAGACGGTCACCGGACAATCGATGTGCCACTGCATGATCCAATGCGCGAGCTCGGTCGACATCACCGCCAGCGGCGCATGATCCGTCGGCGGAAGCATCTCGGCCACGCCCCATCACCCCGCCGCCGTCTCGGTGGATGCCCACGCGCACAACGCATCCCGGACGCGACAGATCAGATCCGGCGTCGGCTCGTCCACCTCCATCAGAACACGCGCATTCGAACAGTTCACCGGCAATGCCCGGTGGGCACCGGGTGATCGCCGAGGCAATGCACGGTCCGGCCGCGATTTCGACATGGCTCCGCCCCTTCACATTTCATGATGTCAATTCGGTTTCCCACGACGACGAAACACTTCGCTCACCAACCTGTGAACCAGACGTCGCATACTCGGGTACGCTGTGGACCGAGCCGCACCCGAGGGCCAATTCGGTTGAGTGGCTTCCCGATCCAATTTCCCTGTCGCCGGGGTGTCTCCAGGAGACCATTGGACAAACCGAGATCTCAAGCGCACCATGCAAATGCATCGCAGGTTTTCCGAAACCCCAGAGCGGTTCGCAGCGTTCCATCCGATCATTCGCATCATGCAAACCGCCATCGCTCACCATGCAAACGGAGGGACCGTGACGACGAACGACAGCAGCGACGACAACTCGACCACATTGCCGAGACGGCAACTGGGCCAATACCTCAAAGAGAACCGGTTGGGAGCCGGACTGAAACTCGAAGAGGTTGCACCACTGATGCAATGGTCCGCGTCCAAACTGTCACGTATCGAAGCGGGCAAGTCCCCCAACGTGCGAGTTATCGATGTCGAAGCGCTGTGCAGGATCTATGACATCGAGGACGAGGAGGTGGTAGCCGGACTCATCGGCCTCGCGAAGGAGGGCGCAGGAAAAAGTTGGTGGCAGGTATACGACGACATCATGAGCGGTAACTTCGATCTTTACGTAGGAATGGAATCGAGCGCGAAACGGCTCAGGGTATTTCGGCCTGACATGCCGAGTGGACTGTTCCAAACTCCTGCCTACGCGCGCGGCGTCGATCGAGTCTACTTCCCATCTATAACAGATGAGGAACTGGAACGCCGTATCGAACTCAAGATCAAACGGCAAGCGCTCATCACTCGAAAGACAATCCCGGCAACGGTCGAGCTGATCATCCAGGAGGGTGCCTTGCGCACTGCCGTCGGTGGGCCGGATGTCATGTGCGAAGAGCTTCTTCATCTCGCGAATATGCCGATGAATGTGACCGTACGAGTCTTGCCGTTCAATGCCGGGTTCCCCGTAGGCCTCTCAACAGGGCCATTTACGATTCTGGACTTCGGCCAGGACTCCAAAGGGCGTGAGGTGTCTCCGACGGTGATCTACATCGAGTCGTACGCGGGCGCTATTTACCTCGAGCGCGCCAAGGACGTCACACGGTATAGTCAGGCCTACAACGTCATACAGCAAGCATCATTTGACGTTGCATCCAGCAAACGCCTGTTGAGGCAGGTGGCGAAGGAGTTTCGAACGTGAACGTCGATCTGTCGGGGGCCCATTGGTTCAAGTCCACCCGCAGTGGTGGCGGTCAGGACTGCGTCGAGGCTGCCTTCCTCGACAGCGGCCTGGTTGGTATGCGCGACTCCAAGAACCCGACCGGCCCAGCCCTGATCTTCACCCCCAGCGAGTGGGACGCCTTCACCGCAGGCATCCAGGGCGGCGAGTTCGACCAGTCTTGAGCAGCGAATAGACCGCAACGGCCCGGTTCGGAGGTCTCCGAACCGGGCCGTTGCCATATCTACACCAGGGTCGTATCTTCAAGTACACCAACAGGTTCCAGCAAGGGGGGCACGATGAACCTCAGCGAAGCACCATGGTTCAAGAGTAGCTACAGCGGAGGCGGCAAGGACTGTGTCGAGGTTGCATTCCTGAATGCCAACTGGTTCAAGAGCACTTACAGCAGCGCTGGAAAAGACTGCGTCGAGATCGCTTTCATCGACGCCGAGTGGTTCAAGTCCAGCCGAAGTGGCGGAGGCAAAGACTGCGTGGAGGCAGCCTTCTTGAACGGCGGTCTTGTCGGCGTACGCGACTCCAAGAACCCGACAGGCCCCGCACTGGTCTTCACCCCGAGCGAGTGGGACTCCTTCACCACAAGCATCCAGGGCGGCGGGTTCGACCAGTCCTGAGCAGCGAATAGACCGCAACGGCCCGGTTCCGAGATGCCGGAACCGGGCGCCAACCGAACCGGCGACGGAACCACTGCGGATGCGGTGCGAAACGAACTACAAACCCTCGAACCGACCGAGGGCAAATGGCACTTGACCATAGCTGTGGATTATCAGCGTGGACTGGTCAAAATGGTTGAACGACAGGAACAACACCAATCCCGCAGACCGGGCGGTCGCCATCCGGGAACTGCGGAACCTGATGGACGCACTGGCCGGACGATAAAGGACTGGGTGAACCATGAGCGAAGACAGCGATAACGAAATCCTGGAGATGCTGCACACCTGGACACGCAGCCTCACCCCGGAACTGGCGGCGTTCATCGAAGGACTCGGCACACTGGAACCCGATATTCGCCCACTGATCGCCGAGCACATCCATGACTACGACGAGATGCTGCCCAGTCTGCTCATGGCCGATATCGCTCGATGGACCAGCCGCACCGCACAGGAGAGCGTTGATCCCGCCGCACGACTGGACCCTCTGCTCGCACGGCTGGAGCACGCCTGGGGCGATGGACAGAATGCCGTCTCGGATCTGATCGCCACGTCGTTCGTGGAAAATGTCTACGTCCAGCCGCAGGTCGTCCGATTACTCGGTCCGAAACTGACACGCTACTACCGCATCCATACCGGCCAGGCTCATGCGGATGTGAGCGAGAAGCGGCCAATTCCAGAAGTTGTCAGGCAGATCACCCGGAAACTGAGGCGGTCATGAGCTACCTGGACGATTGGGAGGAACACCTCGAACGCAATATCGCCGAGATCCGTAGCAACGGTCGGCAATTGAGCAAGGCGGCGTCAGCTGTACGAGGTCGCGGCGAAACACGCGGCGTGACAGTCGAAGTCGACGCCAGCGGCAACATAACGAACCTGCAGATCGCACCCGGCGCGATGCGCTGGAGCAACACGCAGCTGACCAACACGCTGCTGGACTGCCATCGCAGAGCCCGTCACGAAGCACGAACCGAAGTCGAACGACTCGTGCGCAACGCAGACCCACGAATCCAACAGCAGGCCAACCGATTACAGAATAATCGCACCGATCGTGAGCCGTTACAGCGACCGATGACCGAGAAGGAAATCCAGGCAGCCGACGACGCCTACTTCGAACGCATGAACCGTAGGGGCTGGCGTCCGTAATCTGCCGATCGGTTCACTTGCGCGGTCGATAACATCAGCCACATGCCGATCGAGCACGAGGCCAAGATCCTCGACATCGACCCCGAGACCACCGAGCGCCACATCATCGACGAGGGCGGTCGCAAGCTCGGCCAACGATTCATGCGCCGCTACGTCTACGACATCACCCCCGGTGACGAATCCAAGTGGATCAGACTGCGCGACAACGGAAACGGCACCACCCTCGCCGTCAAACACATCACCGGCGACGCCATCGACGGCACCCACGAGGTGGAGGTGAGCGTCGCTGACTTCGCCACCACCAACGAACTTCTCGAGCTGATGGGCTTCAAGGCGAAGTCCTACCAGGAAACCCGGCGGATCAGCTTCACCCTCGACGGCGCACAACTCGAAATCGACACCTGGCCGCACATCCCGCCCTACCTCGAGATCGAAGCCGCCACGAAGGAGGACGTGCTCCGAGTCGCCGCCCAACTCGGCTACACCGAATCCGACCTCACCGGCGAGAACACCATCAAGATCTACGCCCGCCACGGCATCGACCTCAACACCGTTCGCGAGCTTCGTTTCTGAGTAGTTCTCTTGTAGAGGGACGTCGCCGACAGCACGTGAATACCGGGTCCGGCACAGAGATCGACTGACTCAGGACGTGCAGGGGCGGTCGACAATTCATCATGTCGCGGCCATTGGCGGCGGCCCTTGGGAGTCCTGCCGGACGGCGGCCGTGTCCTCTGTGGCGGGCAGGCGGTTCAGCAGTGTGCGCACCATGGCGGGGACCTGAGTGTCGAGTTCCGTCGGTATCGGGCGGTCGGCGGTGAGGTATCGCCGCACCGCGGCGTAGGGCAGGTCGACGACGGTGAGAAGGATCGTCGCCGTCGGCAATCCGGTTGTGTCGCGCAACGAGTGGACGAGTGCGCGGACGGCGGCGTCCCATCGACCCGTTTCCGCCGCGCGCTCCTCGCGCGCGGCGGCGGGCCAGTTCTGCGGAGCGAGGTGGTGGGCACCGGCGAGCAGGACCTGCGCGTCGAGCGGGCTGCTGCGGCACCACCGCACGATGTGGCCCGCGATCGCGGCGGCTGCCTCGACCGGATCGTCCTGGTCGAGCAGGACGTAGGCATCCCGGTGCAGGTGCTCGATGGCTCTGTTCCACAGGGCGGCCAGCAGCGATGGCCGGTCGGCGAAGCGATGGTAGACCGATCCGCTCGGTGCACCGGATTCACGGATCACCGCGGACATCGTGACCCCGGCGGGGCCCTGTGTGGCCAGCAGTCGTGCGGCAGCGTCGAGGATCGCCGCGGTGTCGTGTACGAATCTCACCACGCTGTAGAGAGTACTCTCCAGAACTCGTTGTAGAGTGAAGTCTCTACAACCAGGAGAGGCCGGCCATGACCATCACCGCCGAGGACGTTTACCGACTCGCTCCGTTCGTCCGCACTCTCGGAGTGGAGTTCTCCGAACTCACCCCCTCCGCGGTCAACGCCCACCTGACCCACAAGGTCGAACTGTCGACAACAGGGGGTGGCCTGCACGGTGGCGCCCTGATGGGATTGGCCGACGCGGCCGCCGCAGTCTGTGCCGCTCTCAATTCCGCCCCGGGGGCGCTGCCCGCGACGACCGATTCGACGACGCACTTCCTGCGTCCGGTCCACGGAGCGGCGCATGCGGTCGCCACGCCGATACGCGTGAGCCGAACCGCGGTGGTGGTCGGTGTGCAGATCGCGGACGAGTCCGGCGCGCTGTGCGTCCACGTGATCCAAACTGTGCAGACACGCGTTCCGCAACCGGCCGCCGCAGCGAATGGAGAGTGATCCCTGTCGGATCCGGCGCTGCCTGCACCCGGTGACCCCCTGATGCGACTAGTCCGTAGGTTGGAGGCGGGGTCGTCGATTGCTACTGATTCGATGGCATTCATCATGGGTATCAACCGTTTTCGTGTGCTTGCCAATATCGTCGTGGTCGCGATGTCGATTGTCGCGGCGGGATGTACCGGGCAGCGGTTCACGCCCCCGGATGTGCGGGTCCCGACGCCGCACGCCGGCTTCGATTATCAGATCGGCGCGGCATACCGACCGCCGTCCGGGGCCACCGTTGTTTCGCGTGACTACACCGCCGAACCCGTCGCCGGGCTCTACAACATCTGTTATGTGAATGCCTTCCAGGCGCAGCCGGGCGACGAGGGCGACTGGGGCGAGGATCTGTTGCTGCACGCCGGGAACGGCACTGTGGTCGTCGATCCCGGCTGGCACGAGGCGTTGCTCGACCTGACCACCCCGGACAAGCGACAGCGAATCGCCGAGGTGGTGAACGGCTGGATAGATTCGTGCGCCGACAAGGGATTCCAGGGCGTCGAGCCGGACAACTTCGACAGTTACACCCGATCGCGGAACCTGCTCACGGCGGACGAGGCGCAGCAATACATCCGGTTGCTGTCGGCGCACGCCCACGACAAAGGGCTGGCGATCGCACAGAAGAACACCTCCGAACTGTCCGGCAACCGTCGGCGGAACGGGCTGGACTTCGCAGTGGCCGAGGAGTGTGCGGAGAACGACGAGTGCGGCGTCTACACCGATGCCTTCAGCGACCGCGTGGAGGTGGTCGAATACACCGATGACGGTCTGGCCCAGGCATGTTCGGGTTTCGGGGATCGTCTGAGTATCGTCGAGCGCGACAAGCAGGTGTCCGCGCCAAGCGACAACGAATACGTCCGCAAGACGTGCTGAGCTGAAGTCAGCGGCCGGTCGTGCCGTCGATCAGTTCGCGGAGGATGTCCGCGTGGCCCGCGTGGCGGCCGGTCTCCTCGATCATGTGCGTGAGTGCCCAGCGGACGGTGGGGGCGGGACGGACCGGTCGCGGAATCTGCGCGCCGAGTTGGCCGGGGGCAGCATCCTGCTGGCCAGCCTCGATACCCCTGTCGCGACGACCAGCCAGTAGCCACCGAGCAATGCGCGCCAGAGGGCAGGCCTACCCGATGGCACAACGTCTCTCGACAGCCGCTCGAGAGCAGTTGCTCAACGCCGGCGTTGGTGACGTGATCGCTCGGCTACGCGAGGCCCGCCGGTTCGGCGAGCAGGCGCTGACGCTCTAAATGTGGTGCACGGCATTACGCCCGACGTTAGGGTGTGGTGGTGTTGGAGCGGGGGACCGTATTCGCCGGCTATCGGATCGAACGGCTGCTGGGCGCCGGAGGCATGGCTGCGGTCTATCTGGCCGAACATCCACGGCTACCGCGATGGGACGCTGTGAAAATCCTTGACACCAGCACGATTTCGGATACCATGCTCGCCCACCGATTCCAGCGCGAAGCCGAACTCGCCGCACGCCTGACGCACCGCAATATTGTCACGGTCTACGACCGGGGCATCGAGGGCGACCGGCTGTGGATCGCGATGCAGTATGTCGAAGGCACCGATGCGGACCGGCTTGCCCGCAGCGGCACCGAGGTGCCGCCGACCCGGCAGGCAGTGCACATCGTGCGGGAAGCCGCACGCGGCCTGGACCACGCCCACTCCCAGGGGCTGCTGCACCGCGACGTCAAACCGGCCAATCTGCTGGTCGCCGATGCCCGCGACGACGACGGAGATCCGCTCGTTCTGGTCACCGACTTCGGCATCGCGCGCGCATTCGCGGAGTCGGTCGTGCTGACCGGCACCGGCGCTATCGTCGGCACCCCCGCATTCGTGGCGCCCGAACAAATCGAGGGGGCCGAACTCGACGGCCGCACCGACGTCTACGCGCTCGGCGCCAGCCTGTACACCATGCTCACCGGCGCGCCACCGTTTCTCGGCGCGACACCACTGGCAGCAATCCACGCCCACCTGACCCGACGCCCGCCCCGGCCCTCGGAGATCGATTCCAGGCTCGCCCCGTTCGACGACGTCATCGCCACCGCCATGGCCAAAAAACGCGACGACCGCTACCCCACCTGCCGGGACCTCGCCGCCGCGGCGGCTGCCGCCTTCGATCGAACCGTCGCGCCGCCACCGTCCGCACCATCACCGTCCGCGCCGTCACCGCCCACATCGTCACGTACCGCACCGTCACGACCCGCGCCGGAGTCGGCTGTCACCATTCACGAGAGACCACCTACCCCGGCAGATCGCTCCGATCCAGCGGAAAGCAGCGAAGCCGCCTGGCAGGCCGCATACCCCGACTTGTCAGCAGGATCATCTCGTGCACAGAGGTGGGCCGTTGCCGCGGCCGCCGCGGTGATCGCGATCATCGCCATCATCGTCTGGGGCGGAGCCGCGACCGATCACAGCACCACCAGCGGGGCGTCGACGGCATCGACCGTTCCCACCACGCCCGCAACACCGCCTTGGGGTGCCGGGCAGTTCATCGCCGAAAAGTTTCCCGGGCTCATCCCTACCGCACCCGACAACATCGGCTACCGCGGTGCGACATGCTCCAAGCCGGCCGAATCAGGCTTCGTTCTCCCCGCCGCGCAAGATCGAAGCTCGTACTGGATCTTCTGCGACAGCAACGGGTTACAGTATTCCATCAATTGCTCCCGCGACGGCTCCTCTATCGATCCGCTCACGCCGGAGCCCGAGCGGTGGCAACGCCGGTCCAGCACCGGCACACTGCTCCTCGGCGAGAGCGGAAAGTCGCCCTCATCGGCGTGGCTGACCGCCACCTTCGATCAACCACAACGCTCCCGCTGCCTGCTCCTCGTGAATGCCTCCGGATGGACTGCCAGCGAACTCAGGCACACGTGGTGGGAGTCCGCACCCATCTGATCACCAGTCGCGACCGGGGACCGATACCACCGGCTCAGCGGCTTCCGTGCGAAAGCAATTCGGGTCAGCGGCCGTAGCCCGAGAAGTTCGGCGGCCGGATCGGTCACGTCGGCCCCGATGCGACCGCAGCCGAACTATCAGGCGCGCTTCATGATTCAATCTGTTCGACAACGGAGGTCGGGCCCATGGATCATGTCGATCGCGACGAGGTCGTGCGGATACTGGAGACGGTGATCGACGTGGTTGCCCGGCCGGATACCGATGTCTCCTGGTCGAGCTATGACGAGCCCGCGCAGGTGATCACCGAACTTCGCGACCTGATCCGAAGGATCCGGCCACCAGGTCCCGATCCGGCCACCACGCGACAGATAGCGCTGTTGTTCGCACCGACCGGAGCGATCCAGGAGATCTCGATCAGCAGCGGGTGGGGCGAAGGGTTCCTGCTCCTCGCGCAGCGGATGGACCGCGCCCTCGGCAAGGTCGAGTGAGCTACTCGACTCAGCGGCCGTTCACGGTCTGGCCCGGTCGCAGTACCGTTCCGCACTCCCCCGTCTTCTGGTAGTCGGGCAACAGGTGCGGAAGGACGTCGCTCGAATACTCACGCAGTTGCTGGAGTTGCTGGTCACCGTGGACGACGTCTTTGCGGACCCAGTCCTCGTCCGGACTCGAAGTGTCCTGGGACTGCTGGATTCGATAGTAGTCGCGGGACATCCGTGGATCGATGGTGAGCCCGCTCTGCATCCAAATTCCATGGCTGTGCACGAAAGTGGGTTCGAGGTCCTCGAATACGTAGTCGGCGAGGCTGACATCGGCCGTACCGGCTTTGATGTCCGCGATCCGCGAGTCGGTGAGCCCGGCCATATCGATCAGCCGCAGACGGGATGTCAGTGAGCTTCCGCCCATATCGGGCGCCAGCAATGTGCCCTTGTTCAGCCCCAGGATGTCGGCGTAGCCGTTGAAGTAGCGCCCGAATCGAAGCGCGATCCAGCACAGCGGCACATCCGAATCGGCGCGATAGCGATCGGCATCGCCCGCCCATGTCACCCCGGACGGGATCAGCGCGGCGACCAGGACCAGCACGACCAGTGCCCGCCATCGTCCACCCAGTACGGCCAGCACCTCCGCTGCGCAGATCATCACGACGAGCGCGGCCAGGGCCCACACCGGGGTGGCGAACCGGAACTGTGCCATCCAGTCCGGGCGCAGCACGCAGTAGGCGAGTATCGCCAGCGACAGCGGAACCAACAGGGTGACAAGGCTTTCACGGCGTTTGCTCGCCGAGAAAATGGCGAGTCCCACCACTGCGATGGCCGCGGCGACCGCAGGTGCGCCCGCATAGTGCACCAGGTCCGTGACCCTGGTCAGATCGTGCAGGGTCGGCATCGCCTGATGCTTGGCGACCGCCGTGTTGGCGACCAGCCGCCCGAACTCGCTGATCCGCCACGCCAGATACGCTCCGAACGGAATCCCAAACCCGCCAACGGAATACAGCGTATGCCGAAGCGCGGTGAGCCAGGTGGCACGCCGAACCAGGATTACCGAAACCAAAGGGTATGCGGCCGAGTAGATCAGGCCGTCGGGCCGGGTCAGCGCCGCGAAAGCCGCTATCGCCCCGACGGTTACCGCCACCGCCGGTGTCCACAACCGCTGGTCCGACACCGCCAGAAACATGCGAACGGCGAGAACACATACGGCCAGCGCGAACAGTGAGTTCTCCAGCCCGGAGAAACACCAGATCACGAACGACGGAATCGAAGCCAGCACAACGCCTGTGACCAGCGTGACCAGCGCGGGCCACCGTGTCACCCGCCGCGCGGCGACGTGGCAGGCGACGAGGATTCCGGCGCAGCAGAGCAGCGCGATCGCCTTCGGATACAGGACGAAGTCCGGGATGCCGAAAAGGGAGCCGGTGTCGAACAGACGGCACCATTTGCCCACCACGAGCACCAGAAGCCAAGTGGGATCGGAAAATCCCTCGACCGGTTCCGCGCCGGGCTGCAACACCGGCCCCAGACCGGATGCGACGCTTCGTGCGTAGGCGAAAGTGATTCCGGCATCGTCCACCACCCAGTTGCCGTATTGCGCCGCCCGCCATGCCAGCAACAGCACGCCGCTCGCCACCGCGGCCACCGCTGCCCACCCCGACCGGCCACGTCGTTGCCGCAAACCCTCCGACACCCCGGCGGAAGGTTGCGGCCGAGTTGCCACTACCTCGATCATTCGTCAGAACCCACGTTCGAAAGATATTGCCAGGGAAGGCAACACCCTTCGCCCACCCCAGAATTGCCGATGAAACCGATTGATCCTGAAACACCGGTCCGCAGCTGTCAATCCGGTTGTTGCCGACCAGGGGGACTGCGAGAGAAAACCATGCGGCTCGGGCCCATGAGTGGCGGGGCCGGTCTGCCGCACGTCGCGAACGCACGGGCAGCCGATCTGGTGGACCGCAACGTCCGAGTTCCGGAGGCCGAGCCGCCGGGGCGCTGTTCGGCGCCGCCTGTGTCTCGGCGCGCTCTGAATTCCGCTCTCCGAGTAGTGGACCGGCCTTCGGAGGCGATCGGCGAGCGGCGAGCAGCAGTCGCCGAGCGCCTCCGGTATGCGAAAAGCTATTCGGCCGAGAGCAATTCGGCGGCCTGTGAACCGATGAACATCGTCGGGGCGTGGGTGTGGCCACGCACCAGGACCGGCATGATCGACGCATCGGCGATGCGCAAGCCCTGAACGCCGCGCACCCGCAACTGCGGATCGACCACGCTGCGCTCGTCCGAACCCATCCGGCAGGTTCCGGCGGGGTGGTAGAGAGTATGGGAATAGCCGTTGAGGGCCTTCGCCCGAGTCTCCTCCGATTCCGGCGCGCCAGGTGCGTCGGGCGGATAGCACAGGCCGCGCAGCACCTCCTTCATCGCCGCGGTATCGGCCAGTTCGGAGCAGGCCGACAGACCGGCCATGAGTGCGGCGCGATCCCTCTCGTCACTCAGATACTTCGGGTCGATGATCGGTTTGGCCAGCGGATCTTTCGAGGCGAGCGATATCGTGCCGCGGCTGTACGGGCGCAGTAGCACCGCGGCCAGGACAACGGCGTGCTCGGTGGGGTCGACGAGACCCTCGTGGAAGAACGGCGCCGGGGCGAAGACCAATTCCAGATCGGGGTATCGGAGTTCGGGTGTGCTGCGGATGAATCCGTAGGCCTCACCGACATTGGAGGTGAGCATGCCGCGATGACGCAGCAGATAGTTCAGCAGTTGGACCGGCTTCTCGGCATCGAACAGGGAATCGGAGTCCACCCGGTACCCCAGGGCCGCCACGAGATGGTCCTGCAGGTTGGCGCCGACCTCGGGGGCGTGATGGCGCACCTCGATCCCGTGCTCGTCGAGTTCGGCGCGATCGCCGATACCCGAGAGCATCAGCAGTTGCGGACTGTTGATCGCGCCCCCGCACAGGATCACCTCCTTGCGCGCGGTGATCTTGTGCAGCGATCCGCCGCGCGAATACTCCACGCCCACAGCGCGATCCCCGTCGAACAGCACCCGGGTCGCGGTCGCCTCGGCGAGCACGGTGAGGTTGTGGCGCTTCATGGCCGGACGCAGATATCCGTCGACGGCGCTCCAGCGGCGGCCACCGCGCTGAGTCACCATGGTCTGGGTGAAGCCTTGGGGCTCGGGAAGATTCGCTCCCTCCACGGTGTAGCCGTGTTCGGCAACCGCACGCAGGAACACCGAGGTCGACGAGCGCGGACTGCGCTGGTTGGACACGTGCAGCGGACCGGCGCTGCCATGATCGTCACGGGCGCAACCCTCGACGTTCTCGATGGAGCGGAAATGCTTCACGGCCGAGGCGAATCCCCAGTCGGGCCCGGCGGCTTGCGCCCAATCGTCATAGTCGGCCTCGAAGCCGCGCACCCACATCATGGCGTTCATCGAGGACGAGCCGCCGAAGGTCTTCCCGCGCGGCCAATACACCGACCTCCCGTCCAGACCGGGCTGCGGTTCGGTGGCGTAGTTCCAGTCGTAATCGCCCTGGAACAGTTTCGCGAAACCGGCCGGTATGTGGATGAACTTGTCCTTGTCCGGCTTACCGGCCTCCAGCACCACCACCGACCGCGCCGAATCCGCACTCAGCCGCGCGGCAAGCACCGCCCCCGCCGACCCCGAGCCCACGATCACATAATCCGCACCGACATCTTCGGTCACCCTCGCCGCCTTTCGTACGCCTAGTGAGAAGATACGAGAGATTCACCATCATCGCGGCAGGAATGCGCCACGCGGCGCGATTCCCCCGAACCGCGCGGGCAGCTGTCGACCAGAACTGCGGCAACCACGCCGCCATCAGTGGCCGCGGCTTCTGTAGGCAACCGCAACAGGCGTAGGCGCTCAACCGAATTCGACGGTCGCGAGCATGCGACGAGCGAGTTCTTCGGGGTCGCCCTCGCCGAGTCGCGAATCCGCCAATGCGCCTTCGCGCCACAGCGAGGCGTAGCCGTGGACCAGGGACCAGGCGGCGAGTTCCACGTCCCGGCGGCGTTCGGGCGGCACGCCGGTACCCGCGACGCCCTCCCGCAGGTACGCACCGGAGCGGGTTCGGGCGGCGATCAGTTGTTCGTTACCCGTGTCGAGCAGATCGTGGCGGAACATGACTTCGAAGTGACCGGGGCGCACGCGGGCGAATCGAATATAGGCGATCGCCACCTCCCGGAAATCCGCTCCGGCACTGTGCAATTCGTCGGCGAGCAGGCCGAATCCCTCGATCGCGAGTTCGGTCAGCATGCCCTGTCGGTTGCCGAAGTGGTGCGCGGGGGCCGCATGCGAGACCCCGGCCCGCTGCGCGAGCGCGCGCAAGGACACCGCATCGATGCCCTCCGCCGCGATCTGCTCGGCCGCCTCGGCCAGCAGTACCGCCCGCAGATCCCCGTGGTGATAGCGGTTCCTGGTCACCCGATGATCATGACCCACAATCTAGACATTGACAAGTTCCCCACCCGAGCCTAATCTAGACGGCGTCAAGATTCATCGGCTACTCAGGAGACCCTGATGGCACCCTTCATCGTCCTCGTGGTCGTCAGCGGCATCGCCCGCCTGGTCGGTCTACTACTCCCGGGCCGGCTCGATTTCTGGCCGCACGCCGTCCGCCTCGGCCTCGCGGCAATGTTCGTCCTGACCGCCAGCGCTCATTTCCTACAGCCCCGTCGCGACGCCCTCATCGAGATGGTTCCCCCGCGGCTACCCGCCGCGGCCAATCTGGTCACCTTGACCGGAATACTCGAATTGGCCGGTGCCACAGGTCTTCTCATCCCACCGATCGCACCCGTCGCGGCATTCTGCCTCGTGGCGTTACTCGTGCTGATGTTTCCGGCCAATGTCCGCGCGGCGCGCGCCCACGTCGGCCTGAAAACCGTTCCACTCCCGGCACGTACGGCGCTACAGGTCCTGTTCATCGCCGCCTGCGTCATCGCCGCGCTCTGAATCCCGTTCGCCGAGAAGGATTTCACCGACCGCAAGGCGCCCGATAGCGGGTAAGGTCGTCGAGCCCACGCAGCCAACAGGATTCGACCGATGGTCGCCTGCCGACTGCGTGGGCTCGACGTTTCCCACGACACGCTCACGACCTGGTGTCCAGTCCGGCGGTGTGCGAACTCCGCGGGCCGCGCGCCGAACGGCCGACGACGCGCTTGCAACACACCTCAGCCGATTTGGGCTCCATCGGGGAAATCGGTGGAGCGAGTGACGTTTTCCCAGGTCGCGATATCCTTGTCGACGGCGGCCCGGCCCGCGGTGACCAGACGCAGGGCATCGGAACCCAACAGCAGGTGCGCCGGTGGATTCGGGTCGTCGAGAACGGCCAGCACCGCGGTCGCGGCCTTGACGGGATCGCCGAGTTGGTTGCCGCTCGCGGCCTGGCGCGCGGTGCGGATCGGGTCGAACAACTCGTCGTAGTCGGCGATGGCGCGTTCGGCGCGAATCATGGACCGCCCCGCCCAATCGGTGCGGAACGAACCGGGTTCGATTGCGGTGACGTGGATTCCGAATCCGGCCGCTTCCTTGCCGACGGTCTCGAGAATCCCCTCCAGAGCGTATTTGCTGCCGCAGTACGCGGACAGCCCCGGCACCGTCATCAGCCCGCCCATCGATGTGACGGCCAGAATGTGCCCACTGCGACGCTCACGCATCCCCGGCAGTACCGCGCGCATGGTGGCCGCGGCCCCGAAGACGTTGACCTCGAACTGATCTCGCAACACCGACAGCGGCGTCTCCTCGAACACGCCCTCGACGCCGTATCCGGCGTTGGCGATCACTACGTCGATCCCGCCGAGCGTGTTCTCGACCTCGGCGACCACTTCGAACACCTGTTGTTCGTCGGTGACGTCCAACAGCCGCGCGTACGCCCGCCCCGGTGCCAGCGCCTCGAACGCGGTCGCGTCGTCAGGCTTGCGCACGGTGCCGCACACACGATGACCTGCTTCGAGCGCACCCGCGGCGAAGGCGCGACCGAGCCCGCTGCTGACACCGGTGATGAGAAAGAGTTTCGCCATGCCACAAAGTCTACACAGCGCTGATTTTTCTGCACGTGACGTAGATTACCCCGTTCGGGACGGTACCCTCGGCTGCATGGCCACCAGTACGTCCCGCCGACGACACCGCGACACCCTGCGCAAAGGCGAGCTGCGCGAGAAAGCCATCCTCGACACCGCGGAATCCCTGCTGGCCGATCCCGGCCCCGACGCCATGACCGTCGAGGACATCGCTCGCGGCGCGGGCATCTCCCGCGGCTCGTTGTACTTCTACTTCGGCTCCAAGAACGAGGTCCTCACCGCACTCGTGGCCCGCACCCTCGAACAGCTCCGGTCCACCGCCCTGGTGCCGACCGCCGACACCGATCTCCCCCCGCGCGAGGCCATCGCCCTGGCCGTACAAGGCACCGAAAGCATGTGGCGCGACCACGGTTCGGTCATGCGCACCGCCGTCGAATACTCCGCGCTCGTCCCCGAAATCGGCGACCTGTGGACCGAGGCCATCGCCACCAGCCGCGACGCCCTGACCCTGATCCTCGTCCGCGCCGGCCTCCCCGACGGCCCCGCCCCCACCGACGCCCCCGCCCTGGCCCAAGCCCTCTGCTGGATGACCGAGAGAACCTTCTACCGCACCATCGTCGAATCCCCCGACCAACTCCCCACCACCGCCCGCACCTGCACCGAAATCTGGCACCGCGTCATCCCGGACAGCATCACCTGACGCTGCTCGAATGTCATTTTCCCGCCGGAGATCCGCAGCCCGGGAGCACCCCCGTACCGCCGGTCAGGTTCGGATGCGGATCGGGAGGGTTCGCAGTCCTCGCAGAACCGGGCTGGGAATTCGAGCCGGAGCGCCCGCCAGGGCGAGGTGGGGTGCGCGGCGGGCCAGAGCCTGCAGCGCTTGGCGGGCTTCGATGCGCGCCAGTGAATTACCGATGCAGTAATGGATGCCGATGCCGAAAGCGATGTGGTCGTTGACGTTTCGGTCCAGCCGGAATTCGTCCGGGTCGTCGAAGTGATGCGGATCGCGGTTGGCGGACCCGACCAGTGGCAGCACTCTGGCGCCGGCGGGAATGGTCGTATCCTGAAACGTTATGTCGGACAAGGTGATGCGCAGCAACCCCTGACCTGGACTGTCGAAGCGCAGCGCTTCCTCCACTGCCGCGGTCGCCAGCTCGGGCTCGTGGGTGATCCGCTGCCAGAGGCTGGGTCGGCCGAGCATCGCCAGCATTGCGTTGGACACCAGGTTCGTGGTGGTCTCATTCCCCGCGACCAGTAACAACACACAGAACTGGATCAACTCGACGAGGCTCAACGCCTCGCCGTCGGCGTCGGGGGTGACGAGGACACTGACCAGGTCGCCACCGGGGTTACGGCGGCGATCCCGGACGATGCGAGCGAAGAACCCTGCTATCCCCGCCGCGCTGACCAGCATGCGGGTGGTACTGCCGTCGGTGAGCAGGCCATTGATCAGGTTGTCCGACCATCGCTTGAACTGCGGATGCTGGTGTTCGGGAATACCCATCATCTCCGCGATGACGATGGTCGGCAGCGGCGAAGCGAGTTCGCGCACCAGGTCGACGGGCTCGCCCCCGGTACTGGCGGTGACCATATCGTCGGTCAGACGTTCGGCGATCTCGCCGATTCGGTGCTCCCACTCGGCGATCCGGCGTGGAGTGAACGCCCGGGAGACCTTCTTCCGCAGCCGAGTGTGATACGGCGGATCGGAGGTCAGCAGGGTCCGGACCGGCATCACCCGTTCGAGGATGCGCCCCAGCCCGCCCGGTATCCGCAACCCCGGATTGAACGGATTATCGGAGAATTCCGCGGCCGCACCGGGATCGGACGACAACCGGGCCGAATCGCGCAGGGCGGCCACGACGTCGTCGCGGCGACTGAGGATCCACAGGTCCGGATCGGTCGAGTGATAGACCGGCTTCTGCTCCCGCAGCCACGCGTAGTGCGGGTAGGGGTCGGCGATCACCGCCGGGTCGTTGAGGTCGAACGAGATTTCGGTGGTGGTGACCATGACAGGCTCCATTTCACGGAAGAGGTGATTGCGACGGTCCGCCGATCGCCGCGTGCAGCGTGGCGACCCATTGCCCGACGAAACGGTCCTCGTCGATGCCGAAAGGCTGGTCGTCGTAGAAACGAGTTGCGGCCCAATAATTTTCGAGCGCACCGAGCCAGATAGCGGTGATGGCCGCGTAATCCCGGTCGGGGGTGTCCGGTGCGGCTTTCTCGGCCAGCCAGGTGGCCAGGAACCGGCGCGCGGGTTCGAACAATCGCTCCCGCGCCTCGGACATGACCGCGGGGAACTTGTCGTGCTCGGTGATGATGACCCGAATCAGATTGCGCCAGTTGTCCAGCAGCACCAGCGATCCGCGCGCGATCAGCATCAGTTCGGCCTCGAGGTTGCCCAGCGACAGCATCGGCGCCAGCGCGAAACCGGTCTCGGCCGTCTCCACCGCCCGCGCGACCGCCGTGGACAGCACCTGTTCCTTGGTTCCGAAATGCGTGTAGAGACCGCCCGAACGCGGCGAAAGCCCCGCGGCCTCCTCGATCGACGCGACCGAGGTTCCCGTATAGCCCTGCTCCGCGAACAAGCGCAGCGCCTCGTTCAGGATGCGGTCACGCGTGCTGTCCGGCACGAATTCCCCCCAATCACTCACTTGGATGGCCCAAGTGTGCGCTTACTTTTCGGTGCGCGCAAGGTTCTCCCCGCTCTGAACGGCACACATCGCCCCGCCCATCACGGCTCGTGCAACGATGCGCACCAACGGTCATCAGCGCTGTGACACAACGACAACGGGCCGCATCGTCCAAGACGATGCGGCCCGAATATCCAGCGGATCAGTCCTCCGCGACGACCACGCGGACGTCGATATTGCCGCGGGTGGCGTTGGAGTACGGGCAAACCTGGTGGGCGGTGTCGGCCAGCTCCTGGGCCTGCTCGCGGGACAGGTGCGGGAGCGAGACCTCGAGGGTCACCTCCAGCTCGAATCCGCCCGCGTCGTTGGAGCCGATGCCGACCCGGGCGCCGACGGCCGAGTCATCGATATTCGCCTTGGCCTTGCCGCCGACCAGACGCAGGGCCGAGTGGAAGCACGCCGCGTAGCCCGCGGCGAAGAGCTGCTCCGGGTTGGTGCCCTCCCCCGAGCCGCCCATCTCCTTCGGAATCGACAGCGACACATCGACTTTGCCGTCGGTGGTGCGGGTTTGGCCGTTGCGGCCATCGCCGGTGGACAGCGCCTCCGCCGTGTACAGGACCTGCATCTCAGTTCTCCTTCGCGGTATGGGCGCTCAATGCGCCGTTGAGGCGCTGTAGCAGTTCGTACAGCGTCCCAACTTCTTCCGATGACATTCCGGCGACCTCGGCCATCTCGGCCGGAAGACCGCAGGCCTTGGCGCGCAGCCGCCGACCGGACTCGGTGAGGCGGATCTCGACGCGGCGCTCATCGGCCGTCGAACGATTCCGCGTCACCAAACTGGCCGCTTCGAGCCGCTTGAGCAGCGGCGACAACGTTCCCGAATCCAAATCCAACGCCGCACACAGCTCGCCGACGCTGCGACCGTCCTTGCGCTCCCACAGTGCCAGCATCACCAGATACTGCGGATAGGTCAGCCCCAGCGCCTCCAGCTTCGGCCGGTACACCGCCGTCATCGACCGCGATGCCGAGTACAGCGCGAAGCACAACTGCTGATCCAGAGCGAGTTGGTCGGTCACGTCCAACAATGTAGTACACAATCAAGTTGTGCACAACCATTTCGCTGCCGTGGACGGATACCACCGCGCGAGCTACCGATACGGACTCATCACCGTTCGACGCGGCTCGCCGTTCACTCCGCACATCCCCGAGCGCGGTGACGCGCCGCTCGTCAGCCGGAGACGACCGAGGTCACGGCATCGAGAGCCGGGCGTGGCGCACGGCCCAAGATCTCGGCGAGGTCACCGGTCGGCGTCCCGGTCCAGCCACCCCGAAACGCGCGGTACACCTCGACCAGAATCTGGGCCAACCCGTCCGGAATCCCCTGCCCGGCAACCGCCGCCAAGAATTCCTCGTCCTCGACCGGCTGGTACTCGATCCTCGAACCGGCCATCGTGGATGCCAACCGCGCCAGGTCGTTCCAGTCGATACTATCCTCGGCGGTGAGCGTGTAGCACCGGCCGCGATGCCCGTCCGTGGCGAGCACCCGCGCGGCGGCCTCGGCGAGATCATCGATATGGGCCGGTGCGGTCCGCGCCCGTCCGGCCGGGACCGCGAGAATTCCGGCGGCGATCGCCGTCGTCACATCACGCCCGACCGTCTGAGCCAGTCCGTAGGTGGTGCGCAGGATCGTCGCGTCGGCGGACACATTGCGCAGCAACGCTTCCGAAGCCGCGAAGTCGGCCATCATCGGCAGTGCGTATCGCTCCGGATCCGGCCAGCTCACATAGACGATGCGCGGCACGCCCGCCGCCACCGCGGCCCGGATCGCCGCGGCATGCTGAGCACTCCGGCGTTCGGTCGCAGTGCCGTAGTTGGTGCCGTTGATCAGTATGGCCGCCACACCGGCAAGCGCTGCCGCCATCGAGTCGGGTTCATCGAAATCGAAGCGGCACAGAGCAACTCCACTCTCAGCGAGTGCGGTCGCGGCCTCCGGGTCACGAGTTCCGGCGACGATTTCCGGCTCGGGAACCAAGCGGCGCAACCGATCCAGCACGGGTCGACCGAACAGTTCACCACTGGCACCGGTCACGAGAAACATACGAGCTCCTGTAATCTGCGAGAATAAACCGGGTCAACTGACCCGCTTGGAACTATACGGGTCAACTGACCCGGTTACCAGATCGGAATGTGCCGGTGACCGACCGCCCGCTGCGCGCCGACGCGCGCGACAACCGCGCCAAGATCCTCGCCGCGGCTCGATCGGCCTTCGACGACCTGGGCCCGCAGGCGAATCTGCGCGAGATCGCCCGTCGCGCGAAGGTCGCCCAGGGCACCGTGCACCGTCACTTCCCCACCAAACAGGCCCTCTTCGCCGCGATCATCACCGACCGCCTGCGCGAGCTGACCGAGTTCGCGGAACAACTGCGAGCCGAGCACGATCCCGGCGAAGCATTCCTCGCCTTTCTCACCGCCACCGTTGCGAACGCGCGCGACAACCGTTCCATGGCAGCGGTTTTCGAACAGGCCGGAAGTACCGAGGAGATGCGCGAAGCCGGTCGGCGGATGGACGCCGAACTCACCCTCCTGCTGGAGCGGGCCCAAGCCGGGGGCGCCATCCGCGACGACCTCGACCTCGCCGACATCCACGCCATCGCCGCCGCCCTCTTGGCCGTCGACGCCCACCCCGCCCGCGACGACACCGACCGAGCCCACCGCGTCACCATCGTCCTGGACGGCCTACGCCCACCGCACTCGCCCGACGCCGCACGATGACCGGGCATGCCCGGCGCTCATGACCCGTCGGCAACAACGGAACCGACCGAAAGGGTTCCACCATGACCGCCACCGACCATTACCTCGCCAACAACGCCGGCTACGCCGAAACATTCACCGGCCCAATGCCTTTGCCGCCCGCGCGGCAGACCGCGGTATTGGCCTGCACGGACGCCCGCCTCGACGTCTACTCCATCCTCGGGTTGAAACTCGGTGAATCCCACGTCATCCGGAACGCCGGCGGTGTCGTCACCGAGGACGAGATCCGGTCGCTGGCCATCAGCCAACGCCTGCTCGGCACCCGGGAGATCATCCTGATCCACCACACCGACTGCGGCATGCTGACCTTCACCGACGACGACTTCAAACGCGCCATCCAGAACGAGACGGGCATCAAGCCGGGCTGGGCCGCCGAATCGTTCACCGATCTCGCCGAGGACGTTCGCCAATCCATCGCCCGCCTCACCGCCAGCCCGTTCCTCCTGCACAAGGACAACATTCGCGGATTCGTCTTCGACGTCGCCACCGGAAAACTCGCCGAGGTGCTCAGCAACGCCTGATCCGGCCATCGCTCCGGCGAGTCCGCGAATCCCCGGTTCACCCCTGCCTATCGGCCGGACGCCGCACTTCGGCGGGATGGCGGACCACGTGATTGGGCCGGTCGAAGCCCATTTCCATCGCCCGGCCCAATCACGCACGGGCACAACGAGTTCCGCGACCATCCGGATAGCGCGTCTCCCGCCGGCCACCACCCCGGCAAGCCGAACCGCGGGAGCTCTCAGACCCCCGAAGGCGGAATATTCGACAGCCGCTCCGCCTCGGCGTCGACCGCGGCGGCATCCATATACGCCTCGGTGGTCAGCTCCAGCATGCTGGCCCAGCGAGTGATGCGGGGACGCCAGCGCTGAATGTACGCGCGAGCGTGTGCGGCCTCGGCGATCTTCCCGCCCGCCTCGGCGGCGGTTTGCGCCGCCATCGCCGCTGCCACCGTATTCTCGGCCAGCGCAAGCTGTTCGCGACAGTGGTCGGGAGTGAAGATCTCCTCGCGGACGGTATCCGCCTCCACCTGAAGATTGGTGATGAGGCTGCGTAACCGCGGATCGAGTGGTTGGATGCTGGGCCGCCCGGCCTCGGCGGCGGCCTTGGCCCGGCGCGCGCGGCGTTCGGCATCGCGGCGCTCCCATTCGGCCAGTTGTGCGCGGTAATCCTCGACCTCGGCAGCGGTCACCGAGCGGTAGACCACCCGCGCGGTCAGCGACATCCGCTCCACGCCTTCATGATCGAATATCACCGCGCCGATGCGCTCGACCGGCTGCCCGGGCTCGGGGCGGTCCTCCACCCGCGCGTCCAGCACGTCGTGATAGTGCTGTTCGGTGACATCGTCGCAGATGATGTCGAACAGCGCGGTGCCGACCTCCACATAGGTGCGGCAGATGCGCCCGGTGACCTCCTCCGGCGAACCGAATTGTCCGCCACCGCGATCAACCCGGCTGGTGCCGTCGAACCTGGTGTAGGTGATCTCCCAGCTATAGGAGTAGGGCCCGTTCATAGCTGTCCTCCCTCGGCACATGATCGGTTGGCCTGCAGATCGATCCGGTACAGCACCGTAGCCCACGGGCGGGATCGACAGGCCGGAGATCAATCAGTCGGCTGGGAGTTCGACGTCCTGCGCGGCCGCCTTGGCGGCAACCTCCTCGGGAAACACGTTGCGGAAGAGGTAGAGATCCTGTCCCAGACGCCAACCCGGCGCCAGCGCAACCGCGTAGCGTTCGAAATAGCCGAGCTGCTTACCCATCAGAATCAGCTGCTCGGGGCCCGAGGCTCCGCGCCGCTTGCCGAATTCGACCAGTCGCGCGGCGACCTTGCCCATATCCAGCTTGGCGAGCTTGCCCGAGAGCACCGGCGCGAGCGCGGTCGCGAGCTGACGGCCGATGGTCGCATCGTCACCGGCATCCGCCGCGACCAGATCCAGCTCCCGCAACGCCCGTGCGACCGGCCGGAAATCACCGTCGATGGCACTCGCGTGGAACAGCGCCCGCACGAAATCCCGCCACTGCGGCGTCATCTTGCCGACGATGCCGAAATCGAGCATGGCCGCGCGGCCGTCGTCCAGCAGCCACAGATTGCCCGCGTGCACGTCACCGTGGAAAAGCCCGTGTACCACAACGCTTTCCAGCCACGCCTTGACCAATCGGCGGATCAGCAACTCCGGGTCCGGATGCACCGCGCGGATATCGTCGAACCGGTCCAGCGGCAGTCCGCTCATCCGTTCCATGCACAGCACCCGCGGACCGGAGTATTCCGGATACACCTCGGGTATCACGACGCCGGCGTTATCGCCGAACGCGCGCAGATTCTCCCGGGCGCGAACCTGATTACCCGCCTCGTTGCGGAAATCGAGTTCGGCGACGGTCGTCTCGTACAGATCGCGGACCACGCCGCCGGCATTGGCGATCCGGGCGTTCTCCGAGCGGCGCTCCATCATCCGCGCCAACCGGAACGCGGCGCGCAGATCCACGATCATGCGCCTGGCGATATCGGGCCGCTGCACCTTCACCACCGCGGGGCGGCCGTCGGCGAGAACGCATCCGTGCACCTGCGCCACCGAGGCCGCCGACAGCGGGGTATCCTCGAACTCACGGAAAAGCTCGTCGATCGGACGGCCCAGATCGGCCTCGACGATATCGCGCGCGTCGACACCCGGGAACGGCGGCACATCGTCCAGACAGCGCAGGCAGGCGTCGGCCAGTTCGGGCGGGAACGAGCCGGGAGAGGAGGCGATCAGCTGGCCGAGTTTGACGAACATCGGGCCGAGCACCTCGAAACCGTCGACCACGCCGTCGGCCACGGCATATCGCCGCTTGGCCCTACGCAGCCCGCCGCGCACCACCCGGCGCGCCACACAGCCGGCGAGTACCGAACCGATCGCCGCGGTACGCCGGAACTCGGCGAATCCGAATTTCTCCAGCGCCGGACGCACCACCTGCTCGTCCGGCGGTGCCGAGGTCGTCACCGATTCCGCCGTCATCGGGCGACCGCCGCGCCGGCGCCGCCGTTCCACTGCGCGCTGTCCGATATTGCGACCATCTCCTCGCTCGTCGTCCGCATGCTGCGACCACCTCGTCCGTATCACTCCGAAACGCCGCCCCAGAACACCGGCATCCAGATGTACGGCACAGAGTCTACGGCCCCGCCGCCGGGGTGCCGGTTCACACCGGTACGCCGAGTCCTGCGGCCAGGACCGGCCAGGACCGTTTCAGCGCATCTTGCCAATATCCCCAGGAATGCGTACCGGCGGGTTCGAAATCGAAGGTCGCGGGGATGCCGAGCTGCCCGAGCCGGGTCCGCAGATTGTGCGTGCACCAGTTCACCGCCGCCTCGATGACGCCGCCGATCACCATCTGGTCGGCGTATCCGGACACTCCCGGCAACATGTGCGGGCCGTTGTAGGTGTCGTACATCCCCGGAATGCCCGACCCGCTCGAGATGAACAGTTTCAGCCCGCGCAGCCCGGCGGCGTGCACATACGGATCGTTCGCGGCCCACATCGGATCGTCGTCGGGGCCGTACATGTTCACCGTATCCCCGCCGCCCCAGTCCTCGACCGCGAGTTTCACGAATTCCCGACCGACCGGATCGCTGATCTGCGCACACCCGCTGTAGGCGGCCACCGCGCGGTACAGGCCGGGCTTCGCGATCGGCAGTTGCAGCACCGATGTCCCCGAAGTCGACAGTCCCGCAATGGCATTCGCGCCCGTGGTGGTGAACGTCGCCGAAATCAAGGGCGGCAGTTCCTCGGTGAGGAACGTCTTCCATTTGTACACACCGAGTTTCGGGTCCGGCGTGCGCCAGTCGGTGTAGTAACTCCACCGGCCGCCGACCGGCTGCACCACGATCACCTGTTTACCGGACAGGAACCGCTGCACATCGGTATTGCGCTGCCAGGTCGCCGAATCCTGGCCTCCCCCACCGCCATTGAGTAGATACAGCACCCCTGCGGGCGCCTTCGGATCGACCGGGCGCTGGACGTTCACCATGATGTTGGTGTTCATCGCCGCCGAATGCACACGCAGCTGAACGGTATTCGCGTTCACCTGCCAGGTGCCCGTCACGGCCGAGCCGTCGGGGGCGCCGGCCAGGCTGGGCGCTGCGGTCAGCACGGCGGCCACCACACTCACAACGGCCGCAAACACGCCGATACGCAACATATTTCGAATCATCGGATCTCTCTGTGCTGTTCCCGGCCCATGCCGGAAAGGTGGTACGACGCGGGTATGCCTGCCGGGCAGCGGAATTCGCTTCGCCCGGCAGGCATGCGCGTGGTGGACGGATCGACCGGTCAGAGCTTCCCGCCGCCGCCCAGCAGCCACGGGTTGAAAGTGCACTGCAACGGCACGCTGGGGTCGAGGGTGTTGAGGATGATCGACAGCACCCGCGGGGAGTACATCAGCGTCAGGTGATCGGACAGGTCCTGATCACAGCCGTCCTGCAGGGTGATGTTGCGCACCGTCGCACCCGGTCCGGGCTGCAGGAACGTCAGGTTGTACGGCGTGGTGACCTCGTCGTAGCGGGTGCCCACGACCGTGTAGTTCACCCCCGGCATGGTATCCCCGCCGGCGTTGAGCTTGTTGACGAAATCGGAGCCGACGGTCTGCTCGATGCCGGAGTGCCCGACGAAGATCTCGATCAGGCCCAGCACATCGATGCCGAAGTTGTTGATGGCCCGGCCCAGTGCGCCGATGCCGTCCAGCGTGGTGCCGTGATTGGTTGCGCCGAAGGTCATCTCGTGATCGACCTTGGCCGCGCCGCCCTCGTACTTCAGATACCACCGCGACATCGCGCCGCCCTGCGAGTGCCCGACGATGTTCACCTTCGGCGCACCGGTGGCCGCCAGGACGCGATCGACGAAGGTCGCCAGCTGCTTGGCCGAATCCGGGATGTTCTCGGTGCCGTTCGCGCCCGGGAGCACCGAACCCAGTCCACCACCGGCCAGCAGATTCGACTGACCGTAGTTGAACGTGTAGACGCAGTAACCGGCGTTCGCGAGCGGCTGGCTCACGTAGGCGAAGTTGTCGTAAGCGTTCTCCCACGTCCCGTGGACCAGCACCACAGGTTCGGGATGCCGCGCGGTCGGCTTGCAGCTCCAGTCGTTCGTTCCCGGCGGGGCCACGTTCGGGTGCAGCAGCGAATAGCCGAAGGCGGCAAGGAATGCCGTACTCGCTGGGCCGTAACCGACTGTGTCGGAAGATGTTCCGCCCTGCGATCCCGAACTCGAGCCCGAACCGCCGTAGCAGTCGCCCGACCCGTTGCCCGAACCGGCGCCGCTGCCCGAGGTGCACGCCGAACCCGTACCGGCGCTGCCGGTGTCGACGATGGGCTTGGCGGCCTTGTTCTTCAAGCCCTTCGCGATGAAGTCGGCGAGTGTTCGATCGGTCGGATGCGGGGCCGGAGCCGGTGTGGGGGCGGCGTTCGCCCCGACGCAGCCGAAGCCGACGGTGAGCAGTGTGACACCCATGAGGACCACAGCACGCAACGACCGGGCACGGGTAGTTCGTCTCATTCCAAACCTTCCTGCAGAACCACGACGTTCTCGGTTTCGTTGCCCGGGAAGCGATTCCGGGCATTCGAACTGCGCTCACGCTAGGTCCGTCGACAGGGGTCCGATACGGTCCGACCAGGGCTCTTCGATATCTCACTAGCGTGCCCGGTACCGCCGGTGAGAGTGCACAATGCGGGACGAATACGTTGCCCGAGCGCGGGTGTCCCCATTCGGCGCTCGGCACGGAACCGATCCCCGACGCATCGGCCGGCCACGCCCATCACGAAATATTCACGAATAGTCGTTGCGCGACAGCGCAGGACGACCGTTCACCGCGCGCCACGATTCGCGGCGGTCAGCGCTCCTCGACCTCGATCTTGCTGGCGTCGCCGTGAAACGCCTTCGCAATGGCGTCCCACGCAGCCGGGAGTTCGTCGGTGAAGGACGGCCACGCGTGCGTGCCGGTCGGCTCGTACTCGACAGTCGCCGGAATACGCAGTTGCGCAAGACGTTCCGCGAATCGCTGGGTGCATGCCAGCGCACCGGCCTCGAGTGCGACACCGCCCCCGGACTGCTGCAGCGCGCCGAGCACATCCGGGGCATCGGCGATGGCCTCGAAGTCGGGCACGCCGGGCACACCGGTCGCGGCCGAGAGATAGATCGCGGTGCCACGCAATTTCGCCGCACCGAGAAGACTGTCGTGCGCAAGCCACGCCGGGGAATTCGGCGGCCCCCAGAGGTTTTCGGGGTTTCCGCCGCGCGAGGCCACGGTGATGCGGGTGACCGCCTCGCCGACATCGTCCGCGGTCGAATAACATCCGCTGATTCCGGCGACGGCACGGAAGAAACCCGGATGCCGCTGTGCGAGCATCATCGCCCCCTGCGCGCCCATGGACACGCCCGCGACCGCGCGCCGACCGTCGGTGTGCAGATAGGACTCGACGATCGGCGGCAGCTCATCGATCAGGAAGGTCTCCCACCGGTTCAGACCCAGGGTGCGGTCGTAATGTTCCCAGTCGCTGTACATGCTGCCGACGCCGTCACCGGTCAGCACCACGTCCACCGGTTTGTCCGCGAAGAACTCGGCGGCATGGCCCTTGGTCAGCCAGTCCGAGGTCGGCGAGCCGTCCACGCCGTCCAGCAGATACAGCGCCGGATGCGGTCCCGGGCCCGCGCCGCGCAGCACGTCCACGGGTATCACCCGGCGCATCGAGGCCGAGCGCACATAAAGGCGTTCCCAGTGCGGTCCGCGAGTCTCCGTGCTCAGCAGGACCGATCGGCTCGTCGGCGCTCCCAGTGCGGGCGGACCGGCCGGTGCCGGATCGGCGCGGACGGGCGCGGCGAGAATGGTACCGGCCAGCAGCGCCGCCACCGCGCCGAGGGGAACGCGAAGGGTCATAACGCGCCGGAGCCGAGCCCGCGCGAATGATCCCGATCGGTCCTGGCGGTGCTCACACGTACTCCTTCAAGCAAAGCAAAGCGTCCTCGGCGGCCACAGGGGAATGGCCGGCGCGGAACCCCGCCGGACGCTGGGGTGAGGGTTGCGTCCGGCGGGTCGGATCCACACGCACATGCACCAGGTGGCGGGAGGGGTTGGAAGTCCAGTTGCCGCGGTGCGGAGGTACGTTTACCGGGTGGGTGGTTTCGGGGCACCACCCGGTGGTGGCTGGTGTCACGACCGGACCGGGCGCCCTCCTTCCTGTTCCGGGTACGGCGCCGACACCTGTTCGCGGCGCCGACCGCGCAAACACCGGCGCCGCGTGCAGATCACGATACGGCTACGAAACCGACACGGGGGCGGTACGACCTGATCCGATGACAATTCATGAACCGCCCGCCGAACGACTAGGGGCGGCACACAAAACGCCGAACTCCTCAGCACCCGTCGGGGGCCGGAATCCCTTGCAGCCGCTGGTCGACCCACGCCGCCGCCTCGGGGTAGCCGAGCGCGTCGGCGAGCAGATGTTCGCCCGGTACGCTCCGGTACGTCGCCCGCGCCCCCAGCGCGCACTGCCGCGCGTAGTAGTCGCGAGCGCCCTCGGCCGGAATCCAGAACTCCTGCTCGCCCTGATAGATATAGAGCGGCACAGGCGATTTCATCCCGTTCATCGCGGTGACGGTGTAGATCTGATCGGCGACCGGGCTCTGCAGCGCATCGGGGATGTCCGCGGCGACGTCGGCGGGCAGCATCAGCAGGCCGACCGGCGCGAAGACGCTGGTACAGCTGTCCTTCAACGGTGAAATCGCCGCCCAGCGCGCCAGATTGTTCATCCGGGCCAGGATCTCCGGGCGTTCCCTCGCCACGCCGAACGTCGCGGCCAGGAATACGCCCGAGGCGAGATTCGCGTTCATGCTGCGGGCCAGGATGCGGTAGTCGGCGGGTACGCCGCCCAGCGCGGCGCCGACGACTACCGTCGCCAATTCCGGTGCGTAGGAACCGATCAGCGCGACCGCGCCGCGCGTGGCGATGGCCCCGCCGGAGTAACCGTGCATGGCGAAACGACTGTTCCCGAACTCCTCGGGGCGTAGATTGCGCAGCGCGCGAATCGAATCGAGTACCGCATGTCCGGCGACGTAGGGTTCGGCATAGGCCATCCGCGGCCCCTCGTGATCGGGAATCAGCACCGCGTATCCGCGCAGGACCGCCAACTGTGTGGTCGGCGGGAGATCGTCGCCGAGACTCGAATGCGCGTTGAAGCCGTGGGCGAGCGTGTATCCCGGGGTGCAGGCCCGTCCCAGCGCGTCGATGGCCAGGTTGTTCACCACTACCGGCCGCTCCCCCCGGCCCGGCCACGCGGCCGCCGGAATCACGAGTGTGGCCGTGGCGAACGACGCGCCGCCGTAGGCGTCCGTGGTCCGGAATTTCAGTAACAGCACCTGCCGGACCGGCACCGCAAGCAACGGAGCCGCCGTCGCGGTCACATCACGCACGGCGATGATCGCGCCGGGCGCTTCGGCGGCGAGGTTCGGCGGCCACTGATCGAACATCGGGTCCCCGACCTCGGCAGGCATCACCGCCTGTTGCAGTCGCGCCAGATTCGGCGAGGTCCCCGGCGAGGCCGCGATCGGATCCGCCGGCGCCACAATGGGCGGCGCGGGTACCACCGCATCGATCCATCGCTGCACCGTGGCCGCGTCGATACCCGGAATCGCCGGGAGTGCGGGCGGATTCGGCGGGCCGACGGGTATCGGGCCGGCCTGCGCGAAACCCGTCGCCGAGCCGCAGACCAGTAGAACCGCAATGAGCAGGACACGCCAAGCACGCATCACACACCCCCAGGACGAACTCACCCCGGAGCCTTCCAACCACGCGCCCATACCCGAATACGGGCTCGCTGCACCGAGTCGTTCGAGCGTACGTCGACGGAATGCCTTGGCACGTCGTCGTTTTCCGATCGTATGCACGGTGAGTCCGGTTCGAGACCACAAGGGCCGAAATACGGCACATGATCAGCAAATTTCGAGACCAACCGACCGGTCGTCGCTCGAGCGCCACTGAAATTTTCGGCTCTCACGCACTAACAAAGCCCTCACCTGCGGCGATAAATGCGGTAAGCGATCGGATCATCCGATTCTCGGCCCGGAGCGCAAGACGTATGTACATCCGATCATGCATCAGCAAGTACGGAGTGGGAGTTGGCTTGCCCGAGTGGCGAATTCGCGGTAGATCTTCGAGAGTGACAGTCGATCGCGCACAGACGTCGCCGCTACGGCACAGCTGGGAGCAGATACCGGAGACCGCGAGGACCGCGGTCGAGGCATTGACCGGCCCGATCCTTCGAGCGGATCCGGTCAATGCGGGATTCAGCAGCCATCTTGCCGCGGTCATCGAAACCGCGCGGGAGCGAACCTTCGTCAAGGGCATTCCGTTGGACGATCCCGAGGTGTGGTCACAGCGCCGTGAGGCGAACCTGTGGCCCCATGTCTCCCCGATCGGGCCGCCGATGCGCTGGCATGTCACCGCCGGAGGCTGGGATCTGCTCGGATTCCACTACCTGCCGGGACATTTCGCCGATTATCGGATCGACGCCGACCTCGTTGCGACGGCCGCGACGATGGCCGCGCTCGCCGAGTTGCCCTGCCCGCCCGACCTCGAGATCAACGACGCTGTCCAGCGGTGGGGTCGCTACGCACCCGACCCCGCCGACCGCGCCCTGTTCGCCGGATCGACTCTGCTGCACACCGATTGGAACTACAGCAACGTCATCATCGGTGAGAACGGCGCCGCCCGGCTGGTCGACTGGCCGTGGGCCACTCGCGGGGCGGCCTGGATCGATCCGGCGTGCTGGATCGTGTGGCTCGTACTGGCTGGGCACGAACCCGGGGAGGCCGAACAGTGGGCCGCGCGAACCCCGGCCTGGCACACCGCGTCCCGGCATCAGCTGTGGGCGTTCTCCGCGGCGCTCGCGGGAGAATGGGAGAGCACCGCACGTCGCCGCCCGAACATCTGGACACACAGCCTGCGCGATGCGGCGCGCCGCTGGGCCGATCATCGCGCCATGTCCTGATCCCGTGCCTCACGACGGTCCACCGGAAGCGTGCGAGAGCGGCTCGCACAGCGTGCCGAGTCCTGCCCGTTCCCGGGGCGCAAGATAATTCGATCTTGTTTCTCGGGAAGATATCCGGCTTCGCTCCGAGATTGGCGACCCAAACGATTCCGCGGCAGATTTAAACCGGCGTCCGGATAGCAACACAACAATGCGGTAACTATAGCCCCGCACGACAGTGACGTCGCCGGACAGCAATCCAACAGCACCCGAAACGCGCACTGCGACTGCACAATCGATGTTGCAGATGTACTTGCATATGCTCGCTACACGGTCCTAGACTCGAACCGCAAGGCAGTACAGGGGACTACCAGACAGCCGTCGGGTGAACCAGGAACCAATTCCCGGTCACCGGCCCACCTGCGGCGTGGCGTCAGGGGCGTTCGAATGAACCAGCCATTGGACCTCGGCCGACTCGGAATCATTGATAGAAGCCGGACCGAGCGCAATGTTTATTCGCGGGAAACCGCAACTCGTTTCGTAATCGACGCGGTCGAGTCCACCGGCGCGGCTACACGTGACGATTTCGATGTTGAGCGGATCGTCAGCACCGCACATGCGATGGTGAACGATTGGAATTTCACGTCGTTGCAGCCAGAAGCGTTCTGGCGCATCGCGTCGAGCTGCATCAAGCAGTAATACATATATTCGAGAAGTACATAGTCGGCGATGGGGCCGCCGGGCGATACCGGCGGCCCCATCGCCGATTGTCGTATCTCATCGCCCGAGCCTGCTCAGCCAGGGCAGCTCGAGCGGCTATTTCAGCTTGGCCGCTTCCTCGGTCAGTAAACGCCGCGACCGGTCCGGCGGCTCCGCCTGCACACTCAGTCTGTCCATCACCTGGCGGTACATCTCCAGGTCCTGCTGGCGATCCAGATACAGCGAACTGGTCAGCTGCTCCAGGTACACGATGTCGGGCAGCTCCGGCTCGGCGAAACGCAACATGGTGAACGAACTGCCCGCCGCCGCATTACCGCCCGCGGCGTACGGCAGCACCTGGATGGTGACATTCGGCCAGGACGAGACCTGGACCAGATGTTCCAGCTGAGCCCGCAACACCTCGGTGCCGCCGATCGGCCGGTGCAACACCGACTCATCGATGACCGCCCACAGCGTCGGCCCGCCGCGCCGGTCCAGAATCTCCTGCCGACGCCGGCGCAGTTCGACCCGGCGCGCGGTCTCCGCACTCTCGTGGCCGAGCGAGACGACCGCGCGGGTGTACTCCTCGGTCTGCAGCAGACCGGGAACCAGCTGCCCCTCAAAGGTTCTGATCGACTTCGACGCGTGTTCGAGACCGAGGTAGGTCTCGAACCACGGCGGCAGAAGGTCGCTGTATCGATGCCACCATCCGGGTTGGTTGGCCTTACGAACGAGTTCGAGCAGCGTTTCGCGCTCTACGGCGTCGTTCACACCGTAGAGTGTGAGCAGATCCCGGATGTCACGCTCTTTGAAACCGGTACGGCCCAACTCGAGGCGACTGATTTTGGCGTGCGAGCCGCGAATGGCCTCACCCGCCTCCTCGCGCGTGATACTCGCCTGCTCACGGAGTTTGCGGAGTTGCCCGCCGACCGCGATCCGTAGCGCCGTCGGACCGCGTTCGGCGGCAAGCGATTCCACACGACTGATCCGGCCGGGTTCTGCGACCATGAAATCCACTCCGATGCTCGACGACCAACGGCAGCGCAGGTCACAACCACCCCGTCGTCGCAGACCGATACCGCGCCGAGGTAATGCTACAGGTCATCTGGCCAGATCGTCGAATTCCCCGCTCTTCGCGCCGCGCAGGAACGCGTCGATTTCCGGACGGGTGTAGACCAGCACGGCACCCTCCGGATCACGGGAGTTGCGCACGGCGACCAGACCGTTCGCCATATCGGCAACCTCCACACAGTTGCCGCTCGGGTTGCTGAAAGTACTCTTGCGCCACGCCAGGTCGGACGTGCGACCAATGCCTGCGGCTGTGCTCTCGGCCATTTCTGTCTCCTCGCTAGACGATTCCGAACTCCGCCGCCCTTCGCGGCCTGCCGGTGCTTGCAGATGTTCGCGCAAATGTTCTTGCAAATGAACCGACGATCTGACGATAGCACGCCGGTTGCCCCGGATCGAGGGTTCGCTCGATCGAAACGACAAGGGCAGCAAGAGCTTTGCTCATGACGTGTCAATGGGCGATACGCTGCGGATATCCTACGAATAGCAACCGGTCGGTCGGTTCGAAACGCCCGGATAGGTGTGATTTCACAAAGTCGACGGGCCGAAAACACCCCCTCACGACAGTGCAGATGTACTTGCATCTGCACTGTACGGCGTCTTAAACTCATCCAGGACGACATGGCCGGACGACGCCGGAGAGTTGGGCTCCCGCGCCAGTATCGCCACCGCAATTCACGAGCGAACGGCTAGAGGCGTCCCATGACATATGTGATTCAGCAGCAAGGCATCCGCGAGCACGCCGGGAACATGGCGCCGCCGGGCGAATGCGGCGTGGAGCCAAGGGAACTGACCTATCTGCGCGCCCGCGCCATTCTGCACGCGCACGACCGCCACCTCGGCTGCCGCCAGTGGATCGCCGCCGCGGCCTATCTGTCGGCGGGTCTGGACGACGAGTAGGCGTCAAGCGCGGTAGACACGAAAGCCGGTACACAGCAGGGCATTCCGACGAGATTCGTCGAGTGATGCGTTCTACCATGGGATATGACGCATCATTCGTATTCGTCTCGCGAAACGAGGGCACCATGATCCTCACAGCCGTACACGAAGCGATACTCGCCCAGGTCTCCGATCCGACGCCGCAGGCGCCTCCCCTGGCGAGCAAGATCATGCAGCTGGTGCGCTACTGCACATGGTTCGCCCTGTTGTCCGGAACCACCGCGCTGATCTTCGCCGGCGGCCGCTTCGCCTGGGAGAAGTGGAACGGCGGCCCGCTCGAATCGCCGAAGATGGTGGCCGGGGCGCTGATCGGCGGTCTCGTCGCGACCAGCGCGGGCACCCTGATGAATACGATGCTGGGGTCCTAGCTCGCCACCGCGCCGATACAGTCGGTGCCGTCCGGTCGTCGAGACAATGATGGGAGAGTCGCGGTGGCAGGTCGGCGCACCGACACCCGTGACCGAATCCGCACGGTCGCAATGGAGTTGTTCTCCGCGCAGGGTTACGACCAGACCTCCGTACGGGAGATCGCCGAGCGCCTCGGTATCACCAAGGCCGCGGTCTACTACCACTTTCCCGCCAAAGAGGACATTGTCGTCAGCCTGGCCGACGATCTTCGCACCGGGGTCGAGGAGATCCTCACCTGGGCCGCCGCCCAACCGTCCGGCAGGGATACGGCCCGGGAGATCCTGCGGCGCTATGGAACGGTGCTGCACGACACCGGGCGCGAGATGACCCGGTTCATGTACCAGAACCAGGCCGCGTTCCGGCGGCTTGGCGTCGGAACGGCGCTGCGGTACCAGTTCCGTCAGGTCGCCGACGCGGTCACCGGACCCGACCGCGATCCGCTGGCGATTTTCCATGCCCGCCAGGCGCTTCTGGCGATCTCCTGGAGCGTGGGCATGATGGGCGATGTCGAGCTCACCGACGAGCAGTGTCGCACCGCGGCCGTCTCTCTCGCCCTGGACATCTACGAGCGGACCGCGAGCAACGACTGAAACCCATGCTGGCCACCGCATTCGAACTCACAGCAAACTGATCGTGTGTCCAGCCACCGCGTGTCCCCGGCTATGCCGCACAATGAGGGCGCAGTTGCTCTTCGGCTAGAGGAAGTACATGTTCGCGCGTAAGACTCTGATGATCTCGCTGTTCGTTCCGATTCTCGTCGCCGGTTGCTCCGCACAGGCCACGAAATCGGCTACCCAGGCGGTCAAACCCGCCGATGCCAAATTCGCCACCTCGGTACCGGTCGGCCCCGGACCATCGGGCACCTATACGGTGCAGGCCCAACCCGCCCCCGGCACATGCCATTTCGGGAAGAGTTCGGACGGACAACCGCTGCCCGACCCGAATTGCACTCCGGGAGCGACCAACCCGAAGGTCACGGCCGACAATTTGGCCCAGACCATCTGTCGCAGCGGTTACACCTCCTCGATCCGGCCACCGTCCAATATCACCGGCCGAGAGAAGGAAGCCAACGCCAAGTCGTACGGCTACACCGGATCCGCGCGCGACTCCGAATACGACCACCTGATCTCACTCGAACTCGGCGGCGATCCCAACGACGCGCGCAATCTCTGGGTCGAGCCGCCCTCGCCCGGCCACAAGGTCAATTCGGGCCCCAACAACCCGAAGGACTCCGTGGAGAATCAGCTGCACTCGCTGGTGTGCTCGGGCAAGGTCGCGCTCACCGACGCCCAGAGCGCCATCGCCGGTGACTGGACCACCGCACTGGCGAAGGTCGGCCACCCGAACGGCAAGTGATCACGACCGGATCCCGGTCACCAGACTTACCAATGCGGGCACCAGCCCCTCCTGCGGATCCCGGTTCGGCTCCGGGCGGCCGTGTGCCCGAAGGTAATCGGGCACATCGGTCCGCTCGGCCCGCCAATCGTGCGCGGTGAGCCAGGCGGTGACCTCACTGCGCGGCTCGTTGTAGATCAGCGCGGTCCACTGCCCGCTGCTGCAGGTCTCGGTCTCGTCGGGCATCCGCCCGATGGCCGCGGCCGCCTCCTCGGGGAGCGGGTCCATCTGTTCGACGGCCACCCGGCTGCCGGCGACGCTGAGCCCATCGATGGCGTCGAACAATTCTTCCTGGGCGGCGGCCGAAAGATAGATGAGCAGCCCCTCGACCAGCCAAGCGGTCGGGCGTGCGGGATCGAATCCCTGCTCGCGCAACGCCCCCGGCCAGTCTTCCCGCAGGTCGGCGGCCACCTCGCGGCGGTCGACGAGCGGCTTGTCGCCGTTGGCGGCCAGGGCCTCCCGCTTGAACTCGAGCACCTGCGGCCGATCGAGTTCGTAGACGACGGTGTCCTCGGGCCAGTGCAGCCGATAGGCGCGTGCGTCCAGGCCCGCGGCCAGGATCACCACCTGCCGGATGCCCGAATCCATTGCGGCGACCACGAAATCGTCGAAGTAGCGGGTTCGCGCGGCCTGGAATTCCTGGAAGGCCCGGCCGAATTCGGATTCGGCGAGCAATTCGGCGGGCGCGCCGCCGTCCAGCATCGGGGACCAGTCCGGGCCCGCCGCGCGAACGAAGACCTCCGCGAACGGGTCCACGGCCAGGGCCGAGGGATCACGCCCGGCCAGGGCGCGGGCCGTGGCGACGAACAGTGCGGTGGACCCGACGCTCGTGGTGATGTCCCAGGAGTCTCCCTCGGTACGCATGACCACCACCGTACCGATCGCTCCGGACCGCTGCCTACGCTCGATAACTGCGCGCCACCAGGGCAGATCGTAGATACCACAGCCCCGAGGGCTGATTCGGATCGAATCCGGTGAGCTGTCCCACCCGCTTGAGCCGGTAGTCGATCGTATTGGTGTGCACGTGCAGTCCGCGTGCGGTGCGGCCGCGGTTGAGGTTGTTGGCGATATGGCGCTGCAGCGTGGTCAGCAGATCCGGGTGGTTCTCCAGCGGGTCCAGCAGTGAGCCGAGATATTCGCGGCCGGGGCCGGGCCGGGTGAGCTGGTATTCCAGTGCCAGATCGTCGAATCGGTACAGTCCGTCCACACAGTCCAGCCGATGCACGATGTCCAGTAGTTCGTGCGCGCGGTCCGCACCGTCGGGGATCTCCGCCGGTTTCGCCCGGACCGCGGTCGCGCGGATGGGCACCTGCGCGGCCCGCGACAGGCACTTCAGCAGTTCGTCGAGTTGCGCACTGTCCACAACGTTTTCGGGGATGAGCACCGTGCCGCCGTCCACGCTCAACAGCGACAGCGCCGATTCGCCGCAGCGCGTGGCCAATTCGGCCTGCACCCGCCGAAGTTTGCGGCGGGCCACGACTTTCCCGTCCACGCGTGGGTTGCGCTCCTCCGGATGCGCCGGAATCGACAGGGCCAGCACGTGGTACGAGGATGCGATCTCGATACCGCATTCGCGGGCCATGGTGGCGCTGGAATGTCCGCCCAGCAGTGCGGAGGTCAGCGTGTGCACCGCGGTGTGGTGCTCGCTGACCACCGCTCGGTATTCCTTGACGTAGGCCACCGACACCGTCGAGGTGAGCGTGCCCAGGATCTCCAGCATGCGCCGCGCGGTGGCCAGGACGGTGTCGTAGTCCGCGGCGGTGGCCTGTGCGAACACCAGATCGAAACCGATCTTGAAACCCTCGTACATCGCCCGGTGGATGGTGTCGATCGGAATACCCTCGCGAGCCCACTCGGCAGCCGCGGCCTGGACCCGCTCGGTCTTGGCGGCGATATCGCCGCCGTCGAGCATACTGGTGGTCATCTCCACGCAGAGCCGGGTGATGGTGGCGACGTCGCCGTGCAGGACATCGTCCGGTAGGGTCCCGCAGGGCGCGACATTGGCGATGAAGTGATCGACCATCTGCCGTGACAGGCTCCAGACGTCCTGCAGCGGCTGGGAGACCGGACGTCCGGAGACGGTCAGATCGACGGCCTGGGGTGTTACGGTCATGGTGGCTCCTTCCGCGCCCGCGGTAATCGCGCACCAATTACAGTATCGGGCTGGGCTTCTCACCTGAACAAACAAGCGGCGGCCTTGTCGTGCGGGTGCATCCGCCCCGGTCGAATCTGTGACGGGTCACAATCCTGCACACCGCCCCGCCGAAGCCCGGAACCGACTCCAACACACGTATACACATACGGCAGTGACTGAAAGTTAGCTCAGCACGCGTTTCGTCCGGCCTTCGCACCGCGGGCGGCCTACAATAGTGATTCGCTGAACTGCGGGATCCGATACCGACGGGATCCGTACGGTTCGCGCCACAATATTCATCCATCCACCTCCCTGCCGGTTTCCCAACAGCAACTGCTCCCGCTTAGGCTGGCTCATCGTGGTTTCACCGATCGATGTCGCGAAGCGATTAGTCCTCGGGCGCCCGTTCCGCAGTGATCGACTCGGTGAGACGCTGCTGTCGAAGCGCATCGCCCTACCGATCTTCGCGAGCGACCCGTTGTCCTCCGTCGCGTACGCAACCCAGGAGATCCTGCTCATCCTCACCCTGGGCGGTGTGGCCTACCTGCATCTGGCCTGGTGGGTGGCCGCCGGCGTGGTCGTGTTGCTGGCCGTGGTCGTGCTCTCGTACCGCCAGGTCGTACAGGCGTATCCGTCCGGCGGCGGGTCCTACGAGGTAGTCGCGGAAAATCTCGGTCCCATTGCGGGGCTCGTGGTAGCTGCGGCCTTGTTGGTCGATTACATCATGACAGTCGCGGTATCGGTGTCCTCCGGCGTGGACAACATCATCTCCGCACTGCCGGACCTCAACCCGTATCGGGTGGCGATCAATATCGGCTTCGTCGCCTTCCTGACCGCGATGAACCTGCGCGGCGTGCGCGAATCCGGCCGCGCCTTCGCGATCCCGACCTACGGTTTCGTCGTCGGCGTGCTGATCATGACGGTGGTCGGGCTGGGGCAAACGGTTTTCGGACACACGCCGGTCGCCGAGAGCGCGCACTATCAAATACACCCCGAACAGATCGGCCTGTCCTCGGCTGCGGTGGCATTTCTGCTGCTACGGGCCTTCTCCTCGGGCTGCACCGCCCTCACCGGAGCCGAGGCCATCTCCAACGGAGTTCCGGCGTTCCGCAAGCCGAAGGCGCTCAATGCCGCGCGGACCATGACCGCGATGGGCGTTCTGGCCATCACGATGTTCATCGGCGTGACGGCCCTGGCCATGATCTCGCACACCAAGGTCACCGAGAACACCTGCAATATCACCAACTTCCCCGGCAACTGCAACACCGACGCGCAGAAGACCGTGATCGCGCAGATCTCCGCGGCGGTGTTCGGCGGGCACAGCATCGCCTTCTACTACCTGATGGTGACCACCGCCCTGATCCTGATCCTGGCGGCGAACACCGCGTACAACGGCTTCCCGCTGCTGAACTCGATCCTGGCCCAGCGCCGGTACATGCCCCGCCAGCTGCACACCCGCGGCGACCGGCTGGCTTTCTCCAACGGCATCATCCTGCTGGCGGTCGTCGCCGGCGGGCTCATCTACGCCTTCCACGGCTCGACCACGCGACTGATCCAGTTGTACATCGTCGGGGTGTTCACCTCGTTCACGCTGTGCCAGGCGGGCATGGTGCGACATTGGAACCGGGAACTGCGCACCGCGAAGACGGCGGCCGAGCGGGCGCGCATCCACCGGGCCCGGATCATCAACGCCTTCGGTTCCTGCTTCACCGGCGTCGTGCTGATCGTGGTGATGGTCACCAAGTTCACCCACGGCGCCTATCTGGTGGTGTTCGCGATCCCGGTGCTCGTGGCGATCATGGCGGGCATCCACCGGCACTACACGCGCGTACGCGCCGAACTCGACATCGATCCCGACGAGCTCGAAACGCTGCCCGGCCGCGTGCACGCGATCGTGCTGGTCTCCAGCTGGCACAAGGCGACTCAGCGCGCGGTGCAGTTCGCCCGCGCGACCCGGCCCGACACACTCACCGCGATCTCGGTGAACGTGGACGACTCCGACACCCGCGAGCTGACCCGGGATTGGGACGAGGCCGGGGTGGCGATCCCGCTGAAAGTGATCGAATCGCCCTATCGCGAAATCACCCGGCCCGTCATCGAATACATCAAGCGGGTGCGCACCTCCCGCCCGCGCGATGTGGTCGCGATCTACATCCCCGAGTACGTGGTCGGCCGCTGGTGGGAGAACCTGCTGCACAACCAGAGTTCGCTGCGGCTCAAGGCGCGACTGCTGTTCGTACCCGGCGTGATGGTGACCAGCGTGCCCTATCAGCTGCGTTCCTCGCGGTCGCGGTCCTCGGAACGAATTCAGCACAGCCCCGGCGAGATTCGGCGCGGCATCACCAGCTGAAATTCTCCAGCCCAGGTCAGAGGCTTTTCACGTCTCACCGAGTGCGGGGTGTCCGGCTCGTGCCCGAACAGATTCCCTTCTGCGCGGGCAGATACGGCTTCATTATTGTCAACAATCTTGTCAACGATTATGTTAGCTGCATGACAGTCGACGATCACGCCACATTCACGAAGTCAGCGGGCTGGCTGGACTGGTGTCCAAACCCCACGGCGCCGACGTTCCAACTGCCCGCCGGCGCCGTCGACGCGCACTGTCATGTCTTCGGGCCCGGCGATCGGTTCCCGTATCACCCGGAACGCAAGTACACTCCGTGCGACGCGTCCGAGGAGCAGCTGTTCGCCCTGCGCGACCATCTGGGCGTGGCCCGCAACGTCATCGTCCAGGCCACCTGCCACGGCGCCGACAACCGGGCGATGGTCCATGCGGTCCGGGCCGCGGGTGGCAGAGCCCGCGGGATCGCCACCGTACGTCCCGACGTCACCACCGCCGAACTGCGAGCACTCGACGAAGCCGGGGTGCGCGGGGTGCGGTTCAATTTCCTCCAGCGCCTGGTCGATTCGGCGCCCAAGGACGATCTGGCCGCGATCGCGGCGAAGATCGCCCCGCTCGGTTGGCACATCGTGATCTACTTCGAGGCCGCGGATCTGCCGGAACTGGAGGACTTCTTCGCCGCCCTGCCCACCGCGCTGGTGGTCGATCACATGGGCCGCCCGGATGTCAGCGCGCCGGTCGGCGGGCCGGAGTTCGCTCGGTTTCTGCGCTTCACCGAACGCACCGATGTGTGGGTGAAAGTCAGCTGTCCCGAAAGACTTTCGGTGACCGGGCCGGCCGCCCTCGACGGTGAGCGCGACGCGTACACCGATGTGGTGCCGTTCGCGCGCCGGGTTGTCGAGGAATTCCCGGACCGGGTGCTGTGGGGCACCGACTGGCCACACCCGAATCTCACCGATCACATGCCCGACGACGGGCTGCTGGTCGATCACATCCCGCATGTCGCCACGACGGCGGAACTGCAGCGCAAGCTGCTCGTCGACAATCCGATGCGGTTGTACTGGCCCGACGAAAAACCCTGAACTACAACCAGTTTCACTCCCTCGCTCGACAAGGATCGACCATGCAGCGCTGCAATGCGTCCAACCGGCTGGACCGGCTGCCCATCTCCCGGTTCCACTACCTCACCCTGGCCGCGGTCGCGATCGCCTATTTCTTCGAATTCGCCGACATCAACAGCTTTGCCATCACCGCACCGCGGCTGATCAAGCTGTGGAAGGTGAGTGTCAACGAGATCGCCTACGTCACCTCGCTGTCGTTCGTGGGCATGTTCATCGGTTCGCTGGCCGCTGGATGGATCGCCGACCGCTGGGGCCGCAAGAAGGCGCTGCTGTGGACGACGCTCGCCTTCTCGGTGTTCTCGCTGGCCGCCGTGTTCTCGTGGGATATCGTGTCGCTCGGGGTTTTTCGAGTCCTGACCTCGGCGGGCCTGTCGGCGATGACCGTGGTCGCCGTCATCTACGTCAGCGAGATCTTCCCCGCGGCCGTGCGCGGCAAGTACCAGGCCTACGCCATCGTGATAGGTATCTGCGGCACACCGGTCACCAATTTCATCGCCAGTGGGGTGGTCGGTCTCGCCTTCTGGTCGTGGCGGCTGGTGTATCTGTGGGGCGCGCTCGGGCTGGTCGTGCTGTTCCTCGCGCGGTATCTCACCGAATCGCCGGTGTGGCAGGAGAATCGGGGCGACTACGCCGCCGCGGACGAGGCGCTGCGGGAGATCGAGGCCCGGGTGAGCGCGCAGCACGGTCCGCTCCCCGAACCCGCGTCGCCCGTCGACGCGGCGCCTGCGGCGCGGGCGCCGCTGTCGCTGCTGTTGCAGCGGAAGTATCTGCTGCCCACCCTGCTGCTGACCGTCCTGTGGGTGACCCAGTCGATCGGGTTCTTCGGCTATTCCACCTGGGCGCCTTCGCTGCTGGCGAAGGAGGGGTTCAGTGTGCAGAGTTCGACGCTGTACGTGGCGTTGTCCACGGTCGGCGCGCCGCTGGGGTCGTATCTCGCCGCGCTGGTCACCGACCGGTTCGAGCGCAAGTGGTGCCTGGTGGTCTTCGGCGCCGTCATCGCCACCTGCGGCCTGCTGTACGGCCTCACCTTCACCCCTGTGATGATCGTGACCTTCGGCTTCCTGGTGAACCTGTTCGAACGTGGTTACACCGCACTCGGTTACGCCTACTCACCGGAGCTGTTCGACACGCGCACCCGCTCGCTGGGCACCGGCGTCTCCTACGGATTGGGCCGATTGTCCAACGCCGCAGGGCCACTGATCATCGCCCACCTCTACACCTGGAGCGGTTACCGATCGGTGTTCATCTTCATAGCCGCCACCTGGATGGTCGGTGCAGTCGTGCTCGCCGCATTCGGCCCGCGCACCCGACAGCTCATCAACGGAGGTGCGCCGGCGAGCGCCGAGGGTCCCGGTACACCGGGGACCGCATCTGCATCGGATTCGACTGCCGGGAAACCACGGACGGTGTGACCACGTCTCGTCGTCAGCGTCCGAGGTCTTGGGCCAGGCATTCGACCGTTTCGGCGGCGCAGTTGCGACTGTCGCCGATTCCTCCGGTGGCGCCACGTTTGGCCCAGCCGACGACGTACAACCCCTCGATGGGTTCACCGGTTTCGGCCCGCAGGACTCGCCCGTGCCGGTTCGGCACTACTCCGTTGTCGGACAACGGGATCCCCTCGATCGCCTGGGCGCGGAAACCCGCGGCGCAGATGACCGAGTCGGCGTGGAAACTGTGCTCCGATGCGGTGACAACCGTCGATCGCCCCGGAGGTGACGCATGAATCTGCGTGACGTCGCGGCCGAACGAGAGCACCACTCGCACAGTGCCTTCGGATGCCGGCCCGAGACCGGCGGCGGGGCGGGCCGAGATCTGGTGGAGCAGCGAACTGTCCGGCGGTGCGGCGGGTCCGGTGCCGATGTGATCGACGACGACCTCGACTCCACGAAGCCCGAGCAACTCGTCGAACGCCGATGCTGTGAAGGCCGGACGATCGGGCGTTGCGCGTGAAAGCACTGTTACCTCGGTGACTTTCGGGCCCGGTGTGTCTGTGTTGTACCGCGTGGCAATCCATCTGACGACGTCGAAGGCGACATTGCCTGCGCCGACGATGACGCACCTCGGCCCCAATGCCTCGGTCGGTCTCATCACCGGAGTCTCGGTATTGGCGGCGATCAGCAGATCCACCGCTTGGTGCACGCCGGGAAGACGCGGCCCCGGCGGACCGATGGTCCGGGGTTGTGAGGCGCCGCAGGCAAGCACCACCGCGTCGGAATCGCTACGGATCGCGGCTATCGAAATATCCACTCCAACCTTCGTATTCCGTACCACGGTGACACGGTCGTCCGCGAAAGGAACCTCGAAGAGGTGAATCATCCCCCGGATCTCGGGGTGGTCGATGGAGACACCACGCCGCAGCAGGCCGCCGATTTCGCTGTCTTGTTCGAAAACCGTGACACGCACCGATCCGGAGCGGCGCAACAGTTCTCGCACGGTGTACATCGCCGCGGGGCCGGATCCGATCACCGCCACCCGCGGCCGATCGAAGGGAGTGCCCAAGGGTGATGCGAACCTTGGTGGGGCCGGCGCGGGCCGCACCGCGGTCCCGGTGCGGTCGAAGTATTCGCGATTGCGCGCCGCGCACGGACGTTCGAGGTCGGTCAGCAGGAACTCCGGCTTGATGGCCGATGCTGGGCATACCTGCGTGCATGCAGCACAGTCGATACACGAGCGCGGGTCGATGTGCAGTGTTTCCGTGGTGTCGAATCCGGCTTCTCCGGGCAGGGGATGAATACAATTCTGCGGGCAGACGCGGACACAGGATGCGTCTTTGCAGCAATGTCCGAGGATGACGTGGCTCACGGTGACTTCCGGCTACAGGAGGTTCGATTTCCGGTATATCCAACGAGTTACGCGGTTCAGCAGGGTCTCCCTGCCCAGAAAATCAATGAAAGGTTCGGCGGCCCTGCGGAACATCATCCGGTGGTGCTCGTTCGCGTCGATCTCCGACTTGACCGTCTGCCAATCCAGTCCCAGGCCCTCGTACACCCGGCGATCGATCAGGCTTTTGGCGATGATGTGCGTTCCGACGGCGATGACGATCGTACTGATCGAGCGCCGTAGGCTCGACGACTCGGCCAGCCGATCCCGAATCTTACGTCGCGCGAAGACCATATGCCGAGATTCCTCGACGACATGGATATAGGACGTGCGCCGGATGGCGGAGACGACGGTTCTGGTGGCCATCCAATCCCGTTGCATCACATCGAAGATCTCCTCACCGGCCAGGATGATGCCGTAGGCGACTTCGTCCCAGGCGAAGGTGCGAAACAGCCATCCAGAGAAACGAAGCGAGCCGGAACGTCGATGGAAATGTGCGCCGATGCTGTCGATCGCGTTGACCAACATCAGCGAGTGCAGGCTTTCGTCGGCGCATTCGTTGAGCAGGAACTTCACATCGTCGCGCGAAAAATCGGCACTGTGGTTGCGGCGCAGGAGCGCTACCTGCAGACCGAGTTCCAGCCATATCCCGACACCGAGGAATTGCGCGACCTCACTGCGAGTAAGGCGGATTCTGTCGGCCTCCGACATGGCATTCCACGTGCGAGTGCCGAAAAGTGGTGACCACTCCGGAGTCATTCCGTAGCAACGCGCGTCGTCCGTGCCCGGCTCGTACACGAGCGTGGTACGTGGGTCGAAGGACAATCGGGTGGCGGAGGCCAGTAATGCCTCGAACAGATCGTCTTGTGCGGAAGCCGTCATTTCACGTCGCTCCTTCGGCTCGCGGTGCGGTGCACGCAGCGCGGCCAACGCTAATCGCCGGGCCGCGGCCGCTCAATCCGCCCGGCACAGGTCCGGGAAAACTACAGACTCGAATCCCGCAGGTCTGATTCCGCACACAACAACGGGGGAGCCCGATCCATCCGGAGTTGTGTCCGAACCAATGCCGCGGACACCGCGCGGGCGAGGCCGGTCCGGGAGGTGCTGCGGCACTACCGGGGAGCGGTCGGCGGGCCCTGAGGATACCGCGCGAGGTGGCGTTCGCCGGTGCTCGCGGATTCGTCCACCCGTCCCGTTCTTGTGGGCGCACTGAGGTTTTCCGCCGCCGAGCCTGTTGCTTCCCCGGAAATCCGACCGGCCGATTGAGCATTACCGGCACCAGGAGTTAGCGTCGTTCCCGCAGCCCGAAAGGGATTTCAATTCTTCCGGTAACCCACGTCGGCGCACATCGGTTTCCGTTCCAGCCGTGACATTCGCATTGCGGAACAACGCTGACCGTTGCTGTTGCGAACCGATCGGCGCCGACTGCCTTTTCTTGTCTTTCCTGGAGGTCGATCGATGTCTGTCAGCGGCGGTCGCCAGCTTGTGCGGGCGGTGCTGGTGCTCGCCGAACGCGCCATGGACGACCTCATCCGCCGCGACGCGGGCTCGGTCATGTGAGCAGCCTCGGCCATCCGGAACGTACCCGCCCGGAGCGCCGCTGGCCCCCAGCTCGAATAGACAATGGCGACAGGGCATTTCGCGGGCACAGACAACGTTTGCCCGGCCGTGTCGCGGTCCGGGGACCTCGACAGGAGTACCGCGATGACCAAGGTCGCGCTGAGTATCGCGCAGCATGCGAATCAGCTCGTGATAACCGATGGCTACACGCATCGGGACGGGATCTCCCGCTGCGTCCAGGGCTATCTCGATGTGCTGGAATTGCATCGCGCGTACGGGATTCCGATGTCGTTGCATCTGTCCGGAACTCTGCTCGAGGCGATGCTGTGGCATCGGCCCGAACAATTCGACCGGATTCGGCGGCTGGTGGGCGGTGCGGGCATCGGCCTGCTCGGCGGCACCTACTGCGAGCCGATCATGCCGACGCTCACCCCGCCGATGAACCGCCTGCAACTGGTCACGATGACCGATCTGCTGGCCCAGCACTTCCCGCAGGACGTGGAGCGGGTCGAAACCGCCTGGCTGCCCGAGCGGGTATGGGATCCGCGACTGCACGGTGTGTTCACCGATCCGACCTTGCCGGGTGGCCCTTACCGGCGGGTGCTGGTGGACGACCGTCTCCTGGCCGCAGATCGGCCGAACCGACCGCACGGCCCGTTCCGGTGGGCCGATCGCCGACGGCCGCCCCCATATCACCCGGACATGCTCGACACGGATTCGCTGCGGCCACGTACGTCGGCCGTCGGCGAGCGGCGGCTGACGATGGTGCCGATCTGCTCCTATCTGCGTTACTTGTTCCCGCCTCGTACCGCCCAGCAATGGAATTTCCTGGATCGGATGATGGCCGACCTGTCCGAGCGTGCCGATGCGGGAGAAGAGATTCTGCTCGTCTACGCCGACGACATGGAACGCTCGGCGGGAGTGGGAGGCTGGGAACCGGCGATCAAGGAATACGAACACCTCCTGCAGTGGCTGGCAACCAACGAAACCGTCGAGGTGGTCGAGCTGGACAACTGGCTGGACCGGCATCGTTTCCCCGAACGCGGTGCGGTTCCCGCCGGGTCCTACTACGAACTGGAACACGAGTGGGGTGCGCGCGCCGACTTCACCGGCTGGTCGCAGGACCCGCAGTGGAGGCCTTATGCCGATCTGTCGACTGCGATGCAGTCGATGATCGGCACGGCCGAACGCCGGCTGTCGTGGCATCGCGGCGCGGGCGAATTGCTCACCCTGGCCTACCGTCTGCTGATGATCGGTCAGCACGAAACCGCTTGGCGTGACCCGATATTCGGATGCCTGGACGGGTCGCAGCGGCATCTGGCGCCGTGGGTGCGGGCCACGGCCGCGCACGCCGCACTTGCTCGTCCCCTGGTGCGGGCCGCGTACTGGGCGGCCGACGGTGGCTGCACCGCCGGTGCCGAAGAGGTCGACATCGATGGTGACGGGGAGATCGAGCTCGTCCTGTCCGACCGTCGGACGTGGTGTGTGGTCTCCCCGCGACGAGGTGCGCGGCTCACCCTCATGTGTCATCGGGACAGTTCCGGTTGCGCACTGGTCGTGGGCAATCCCGCTGACGACTGGAACTACCAGGAGGAACTGCATCGGTTCATGGACCAGCCCCCGGCCCATCCCGGCGCACTCACCGACCGGGACAACCCGCACGAGGAATGGTCGGTGCGGCGAACGCACATCCGCCATGGCGTCGCCGTGGACCTGTACCGGCCGGGCGAGACCGAGTGGGGCCGCCGCTACGCCCTATTGGACGCAATCCCGGGATTGGTGGTGTGCCTGCGGGATGTCGCGCCGGGCGGGGTCGTCGACAATTTCCTGACCCCGGACTATTTGCGTGCGCTCACGCACGGCGAGCGCGGCCTGCCGCTGTCGGGCCGCCGTCTCGCCGGTCGGCGGTACGGCCAGCGGTGGAGCTGGGTGGGATTCGACCCTGTTCAGGCGGCTGCGACTGCCGACGATTCCACGGCCGGACACGGACATCTCCTCGCCGTTCGCACCGCTGGAACTTCCGCGGAGCTGATCATCGGCGCCGGGGTGGTGAGCGATCAGCAGATCGAGACCTGGCTGAAACGCGCGCGCACGATTCTGGGAATCGGTTCACCCGACCCGACACCGAACTCGTCCACCGCCGGGGAGTCCGACGCACTCGCGAGCGAGGCCCGGTGAGCGGTCAGCATTCCGAGCGAGCCGCGATCGGCCTGAGCGAGCCGCCACGGCTACCCCGCGGGCCACGTCCGGCTCCCCCGGGCGCGTGAGCGGCACGGCCGCTAAAGTGCAGGGCAATCGACGATCGACGAGAGCAGCGGATGCGCGAATCACAGCTGACGGCCAATGACGCGGCCTTCTTCTATCTGGCGCGGTCGGGGCGGGCGACCGACTGGCCGATGTGGTGGGTGTTCGACAGTGGTGATGCCCCCGCACCGACCGGTGCGCAGGTCACGGCCTACTTCGGTGCGCGGGCGGCGGCGCTGGAGCCGTTGCGTCGGCGCATCCACGAGGCGCCGGGCGGGCTCACGCACCCGATCTGGGTCATCGATGACAGCTCGATCGAGAGTCATATCGTCGCGCATCCCGAGGGGCTGGACTGGGCCGCCTGCCAGGACCGGATGGCGCAGGCCCTGACCGAACCGCTGGACGCGCGGGTGTGCGCCTGGCGCCTGCACGTCTTCCCCGGCGTTACCGGCATCGAGACGGTGACCGGTGCGGGCACCGTCGTGATGATGCAAACCAGTCACGCGCTGATGGCGGGCCCGGCGATGACCTCGCTGGGTGAGGCGTTGTTCGCGGCCGACCCCGCGCCGGTGCGAATCGACGGGCAACCTACCGCCGCGCGGCGGCCGCGAGCGTGGCCCGTGGCGCTGGCCGACGCGGTTCGGATACCTTGGCGCACAGTGCGTTTCATGAGCGGAGCCCGTGCTCTGAACCGATGGTCCGTGCCGGAGGGCCAGGATGACTGGCCGGTGATCTCCGCGCGCACCAGGACGGTGTTGAATCAGCGCATCGGCCCGGACCGCGCCCTGCGCACCGTCCCGCTGGAACTCGCGTCGGTGCGCACTCCCGGCATCACCGTCACCTCGGTCGGCCTGACGGCGATATCCCTTGCACTGCAACGCTATTTCGATAAGCACACACTCCCGTGCCCGGAGGATCTCTCGGCCTTCGTCACGATCGCGATACCCGGCGTGCAGGTGTTGGGGGTCAATCGGATCGGCGCCGACGTGGTGGATCTGCATCCCGGTGAGCCGGACATCGCCGCGCGTGCCCGCGCGGTGGACGCCTCCCTGCGCGCTCGCCGCGGATCGGCCTCGAGCCCCCGCGAGCTGGCCCGGCTGCACCTGATCGACGGCCTGCCCAGTCGCATCTACCGAGCGAAGTTCGGCACCCTGCCGCCCGCGGACCCGCCTCCGCTCGCACCCGCGCATACCATTCTGACCAGCATCCGCTGTGATTCGGATACCGCACTGTCCCTGCTGGACAGCCGATTTCGATTCGCCGGTATGCTGCCGCCGGTCTACCCGGACATCGCGCTGGCGCACTCGTTCGTCGGCACGGATGACGTCTTCGCGGTCTCGGTGGCCTGCGATCCGGCGATCGTCACTGATCTGGACGTCTACTGCGACATGCTGCGGAATGCCTTCCACGAGCTGACCGCCCTCGACTGAGCGCCTCTGCGTCGGCCGCTGGAAGACGCTGTGCGCCAATACTTTTCAGCCGTCGACGCGGTGCCCCGCCTGCGCCAGCGCGTCCTTGGCCTCGACGAGCCGATGTTCCGGCACCAGCACCAGGTCCGCGTGGTACGTGGAGGTCACGAAGACCGGGATGCCGGCCTCGCTCAGCGGTCCGACGACCGCCGCCGGCATGGTGGTGTCCCGGCCGTACTTGCCGGGGTCGCCGTACAGGCCGATCCAGATCTCCCCTTCGGCCCACGGTGGCGCATCGCGGATCACGGTCAGCCCCTCCGGCGCCCGCACCAGCGCTATCCACTCGTCGTCCTCGGGAAACGTTGCCCCGGCGACGTATTCGACCGCGAATCGGGAGGGGACGACGTGCAGCCGCTGGACACTCATCCGGCCATCCTAGGACGCGCCGTCGGCGGCCTCGGCGCACGGCCCGCGGGTGAAGGCCCTGTGCACCGATCGACCGCCGGGATGGACGACACTGGAGTGCGCAGGGTCTCGCGATCCACAGACCGAGGAGGTGCGTGATCATGGTCGACGACGTCGAGAAGCGCTGGCACGATCCGGATATGTACCGGCACGCGGTCGGGTACTGCGTCGGTGTGCTGATCGTCGCGGCACTGCTGTTCCTGGCGATCGACGAGTGGGCGGGCCGCCGGGAGAGCTGCGCGCAGTCCCCGCGCACCTTCTGCGACGGCACCGCGCAGGGGGCCATCCTCGGCGGCCCCGGTCTGGTGCTGGTCATCGGTACGATCGGCGCGTTCGTGACCACCTACCGCACCTGGCGCCGGCACCGAGCCTGGCCCATCTGGCAGGGTGCGGGCTGGTTCCTGATGATCGTGACGCTCGCCTACCTATCGATCGGCACCGGCAGCGTCATGAGCTGAAAGGTCGAATCGTTCGGCGAATTCCGACATCTGGTCGTGTTGCTGCGCGGGGTCGACACCAGCGAAGCCGACGACGATCCGGTCCACACCATGCTCGGCGAATTCCCCGACGCGATCGGCGGACATATCGGCTGATCCCCAGCGGGTGTACTCGATTTCGGCAGGATCGCGTCCCGCGTCGGCGGCGGTCTTGCGCGCCAGCTCGATCTGGCGGTCACGTTCGTATTCGGTCAGCATGCCACCGGCGAAATAACCACTGCCGCGTCGTCCGGCGCGCCGGGCCGCTGCCGCGCTGGAGCCCCCGACGTGGATGGGCAGCGCAGTCGTTTCGTGTGGTTTGGGGTAGCTGCACAGGTTGTCGAAGGCGAAGAACTCGCCGTGGTGGCCGACCCCGTCCGGACCGCCCGCCCACAGCAGGCGCAGCACATCGATCGCCTCGTCCGCGCGGCGGCCCCGGCTGCGGAAATCGACGCCCAACGCGCGGGCTTCCCCGGGCAAGGCGCCGAGGCCGACGGTGAGCAGCCGCATCCTGCCTCGGGACAGCACGTCGATGGTGGCCAGCCGCTTGGCCAGGACCACCGGATGCCGGTACGGCAAAAGCAGCACACCGGTACCGAGCAGAATCCGGTCCGTAGCCGCGGCGACGAAGCTCAGGCAATCCAGCGGATCGAAATACGGCAACGTCGGCGGCAGCTCGCCGGCGCCGTAGTCGGCGCCGGGATACAGCGCGATATGGTCCTGGACATACAGTGCCTCGAACCCCAGGTTCTCCGCGTGCCGGGCGAACGCCGTGAGCCGATCGGGATCGGTGCCGTTGAACGCCGTACTGTAGCTGGTCGCAAACCGCATTACGAAATTCCTTGCTGGTAAAGGGAGAATTCGCACTTCGGGGCCGGGCAAGCCACGGCGCTGATCCGCGCGCTCACCTGTCGCCGCGCGGCGGAGAGCTCGTCGATCGCGTCATCGATCTCGGCGAGCCTGCGCCGCAGGGACTCCACCGATTCCGGGCATTCGTCGCCGGACTTGTGGCCGGTGCGTAGGCAGGTGACGAACGGGCGGGCATCGGCCAGGTCGAAACCCAACTCCAGCAACGCCCGGATTTTCCGCACGATCTCGAGTTCAGGCTCGTCGTACACGCGGTAGCCGTTGGCCGACCGCTCGGGCCGCACGAGTCCGTGCTGCTCGTAGTAGCGCACCGTGCGTGCACTGGTACCGGCGCGCTGGGCCAGCTCTCCGATCAGCATGTGAACCCCTCTCGAGACCGCTGCGGCAACGGTAAACCTTGTCACCGGCGTCAAGGCAATACCGCAGACCCACACGAGCCGATGTTCGGTCGGTCCGGGCGGGGACAAACGATTCACACGGGACCGGGCGCGGGCACGCCGGGACGAATTCGCCGCTGCCTGAACGCAATCGGCGAATCGGCCCCGGCGGACCCGACCGGGGAACTCAGGCGTCCACCGAATCCCGGCGGCGCACCAGGCTGTTCACCACCGGATAACCGGCACAGACCAGGACGGTCCACACCACGCCGACGATGATCGCCGTGCGACCGCTGTCGGTGAAGAACAGCAGCACCACGACCAGCCCGAGGAAGGCCAGGGCCAGGACGGTACTCACCGGCGCGCCGGGCAGGCGGTAGTCCGAGGCCGGGAGCTCCCCGCGCCGGACGCGCGCGCGATACGCCATGTGGCACAACAGGATCACACCCCACACCACGATGATGCCGATGGTGCTGACCGAGGTGATGTAGGCAAAGGCCTTGTCCGGCGAGATCACGTTGACGACCACGCCGATCACCATCGCCGCCGTGGAGGCGATGATGCCCGTGTACGGCACCTGCCGGCTGCTCAACGCTCCCAGCCCGCGCGGCGCCTCACCGTGTTGCGCGAGGCTGCGCAGCATGCGGCCGGTGGAGTAGATGCCCGAATTGCACGACGACAGCGCCGCGGTCAGCAAGACGAAATTGATCAGATCGGCGGCACCCGGGATGCCCACCTTCTCGAACACGGCAACGAACGGGCTTGCGCCGGAATGGAAGTTGGTCCAGCTGAGCACCGACATGATGATCACCAGCGCACCGACGTAGAACAGCCCGATCCGCAGCGGCAGTGTATTGATGGCCTTGCGGAGCGTCTTGCGAGGTTCGCGAGCCTCTCCGGCGGTCACACCCACCAATTCCACACCGACATAGGCGAATACCACGATCTGCAACGCCAGCAGGGCTTTCCATGGGCCGTTCGGGAAGACGCCGCCATCGGACCACAGATTCGTCACGGACGGATTCGGCGCATGCCCGAATCCGATGACCAGCACGCCGATGCCGATCACGATCATCGCCAGAATCGCGAAGATCTTGATCGCGGAGAACCAGAACTCGCCCTCACCGAACACCTTCACCGAGATCAGATTCGCCCCGAAGAGCACGGCCAGAACCACCAGCGCGGTCGCCCACTGCGGTACCGCGAACCAGCGCTGGACATAGTTTCCGGCGACGGTGATCTCGGCCATGCAGGTGCTCACCCACACCGCCCAGTACGTCCAGCCGGTCACGAATCCCGCGAAGCGCCCGAGGAATTCGTGCGCGTACTCCGCGAAGCTGCCCGATACGGGGCGGTAGGTCAGTAACTCCCCCAGTGCCCGCATGATCACGAAGATCGCGACACCCGCCACCAGGTAGCACAGGATCAGCGCCGGACCGGCCTGCTCGATGGCGCCGCCCGCGCCCCAGAACAGGCCGGTGCCGATGGCGCCGCCGATCGCGATCATCTGCACGGTGCGCGGGTTCAGGCCCCGCTTGTAGCCTTCTTCCTCATCCACGGGTTCTGCGGTCACCGTACCTGGCGCCGCACTCCGGTCCATCGTCATGCGACGAACGTACCGGGCGAGCGTTCGGCTCGCAGTGCGCCATATCGAATGTCGCACTTCGTGAGTGGGCAGCAATCCAATGGTTCACTCCACGACCCGACGCGGTGATCCACTCCACAACAGCCGTCGATTGCATCCGGAACAGTTGTAGTTTCACAATACTTGTGTGCCGACAACTGTTGCGGGGTTGAGTGCGCGCGGCAAAACCATCGTGCTGGTGACGTGCTGCCTGAGCCTACTGATCTCATCGATGGACGCGACCATCGTCAATGTCGCGATCCCGTCCATCCGCGGCGAGATGCACGCGCCGCTGTCGCGGTTGCAGTGGATCATCGACATCTACACCCTGACCCTGGCCAGCCTGCTGATGCTCTCGGGCGCGACCGCCGACCGGTGGGGCCGGCGGCGAATGTTCCGCATCGGCCTGACCCTCTTCGCGATGGGCTCCCTGCTGTGCAGCCTCGCACCCACCGTCAACGTGCTGATCGGCGCGCGCTTCGTGCAGGCCATCGGCGGATCGATGCTGAATCCGGTGGCGATGTCCATCATCACCACCGTCTTCACCGACCGGGTCGAGCGAGCCCGCGCCGTCGGCGTCTGGGGTGCGGTGGTCGGCGTGTCCACGGCGCTGGGGCCGATGGTGGGCGGAGTGCTCATCGATGCGCTGGGCTGGCAGTCGGTCTTCTGGATCAACCTGCCGATCTGCGCGATCGCACTAGTGCTCACCACGCTGTTCGTCCCCGAATCCAAGGCGGCCGAGGCCCGCGGCATCGACCCGCTCGGACAGGTGCTGGCCATGATGGTCATGTTCACGCTGGTCTTCGGGCTCATCGAGCACAAACCGATCATGCTCGTCATCACCGCGATCGCCCTGGCCGCGTTCTGCTACGTGGAATGGCGGCATCACTCGCCGTTCATCGATCTGCGCTTCTTCCGCAGCTTCCCCTTCGCCTCGGCGACCATGATCGCGGTGTGCGCGTTCGCCTGCCTGGGCGCGTTCCTGTTCAGCGCCTCGCTGTATCTACAAGGGACACGGCACTATTCGGCCGTGCACACCGGCCTGCTGTACCTGCCCATGGCACTGGGCATGCTGGTCTGCTCACCGCTGTCGGGACGGTTGATCGGCCGCTACGGCACGCGGCCGTCGCTGGTGGTCGCGGGCACGCTGCTGGCGATCTCCACGATCGCGCTGACCACGCTGCGCGACGATACGCCGGTGTGGGCGCTGATCCTGATGTTCGCGGTATTCGGCCTGGGCTTCGGCACCGTCAACCCTCCGATCACCACCGCCGCGGTGAGCGGTATGCCGCTGGACCAAGCGGGCGCGGCCTCGGCGGTGGCCTCGACCAGCCGTCAGATCGGCGTGAGCCTGGGCGTGGCCCTGTGCGGTCTGTTGACCGGTGCGAATCTGTGGTGGGTCCTGGCCCTCCTCGCGGTCGGCGTCATCGTGCTGGGCGTTTCGGCCAGCACCGGCTGGGCCCGGCGCTCCCAGCAGGGGGTCGCCTATCTGCTCGAACAGAAGGTTCCCAGCCATGCCGGATGACGTCCCGACTCCCGACGAGGTGTGGCGGATGCTGCTGCACGCCGTCGGCACCCGCGACAAATGGAAGCGGGCCATCACCGAACGCACGGGACTGCCGTTCAGCCGGATCAAGATCCTGCGCCAACTGCGCTGCGGACCGATGACGGTCAAGGAACTCGCCGCCGCGGCCGCGATGGACGCGCCCGCGGCCACGGTCACCGTCAACGATCTCGAGGAGCGCGGCCTCGTACTGCGCTCGGTGGATCCGGCCAACCGGCGCACGAAGGTCGTCTCCATCACCGAACTGGGTGGCCAGGTGCTGGCCGACGCTCTCGCCACACACGACCCCGCACCGGAATCGATTGCCGCACTGTCGGAATCGGATCTGCGCACCTTGCGCGACCTGCTGCGCAAACTCGACCGCTGAATCCGTCCGCCCGGTCCACAGCAAATCTCGAGCTCGAGTGCTCGCACACCGCCGCAGCGGCGGAATAGGGTGTGCCCCATGACCCCCTTGCAGCAGTACATGGCCGAGGAGATCGCGACCGATCACGCGGACGGCATTCTCGACCGGCGCGAGGCCCTGCGCCGCCTGGGCATGATGGGGCTCGGGGCCGCCGCGGCCTCGGCGCTGCTGGCCGCCTGCTCGACGAATCAGAGTGAGGGCCGAGAACATTCCACCTCATCGGCCGCTCCCACCTCGGGGCCGCCCGGCGCGGCGGGTGGGCTCGAAGCGAGCGCGGTGACCTTCGCGGGCCCGCAGGGGCGCACGCTACAGGCGGCATGGGCGCAGCCGAAGAACCCGCGCGGAGGTGTGCTGGTGATCCACGAGAACACCGGGCTCACCGATTTCATCCGCTCGGTCACCGGACGTTTCGCGGGCATCGGCTACAGCGCGCTGGCGGTCGACCTGCTGTCCGAAGAGGGCGGCACCGCAACGTTTCCCGAGCCCGCGGCGGCCACCGCGGCGCTGAGCAAGATCCCGCAGGACCGGTTCGTCGCGGACCTGCAGGCCGGTCTCCAGGAGCTCGCACGGCGGGTACCGGACAAGAAGCTGGGCGTGACCGGATTCTGCTTCGGCGGCGGGCTGACCTGGATGCTGCTCACCGCGGGCACGCCGGACATCGCCGCGGCCACACCGTTCTACGGCCCCTTCCCCGCCGGCGGAGACCTGTCCCGGTCCAAGGCCGCGGTGCTGGCGATCTACGGATCACTCGACGCCCGGGTCGGGGCCACCCGCCCCGCCGCGGAGGCCGCGCTGCAGAGGGCCGGCCTGCCGCACGAGACCTTCGTCGCGCAGGGAGCGGACCACGCCTTCTTCAACGACACCGGCCCGCGCTACAACGCCGCCGGGGCCGCGCAGGCGTGGCGGCGCGTCACCGACTGGTATGGGCGTTACCTGGGCTGAGTTCCGGCGCCGGCCGGGTCGAGGCCCGTCAGTACGTCGCGGACCAGGGCGTCGACGTCGCGGGTGCCGTCGACCGTGCGGCCGTATTCCCGCACGGTCAGCGGCTGCAGGATGGCCAGCTGTGAATCGAGCAGCCGGGCGTGCATGAAATGTCCGGTGCGCGTATTCATTCGGCGGATCAGCTCCGCGCGCGGCACGTCCAGGGCGACGAAATACAGTCCGGGGGCGGCGGCCCGGAGGCGGTCGCGGTACTCGTGTTTGAGGGCCGAGCAGCTCACCACCGCACCGTGCCCGCCGCGGGCGGACAGCCAGTTCCCTATCGCGTCGAGCCACGGCAGCCGGTCCGTGTCGTCCAGCGGGATTCCGGCCGTCATCTTCGCGATATTGGCCGCTGGATGCAGATCGTCGCCATCCGCGTAGGCCACGCCGAGTGCGGTCGCCAGCCGCTTCCCCACCGTCGTCTTACCCGATCCGGACACCCCCATGACGGCGATGCGGGGCTGCGATGTGGTCATGCGTGTGACGATACGCAGGACACACCGGCGCGTCTCGACGCCGTCCACCCGGCGCGGCACCCCGGGGTTCGGACGGATTCGGACATCTCGATTAGGCTCGGTTCGTGGCGCAGGAGAAGACTCCGGAGTGGGCGGCCGACAAGGGTTCCGGCTTCGAATTGGGCACCGACGGGCCGCGCGTGATCATGGCCGGGGTGGACGGGACCGAGGCGTCCTGGCGCGCCGCCGCCTATGCCGGGGGCCTGGCCAGACGGCAGAACGCGCTGCTGGCACTGGTCTACGTGCAGCCGTACATGGCGATGTCCGGGGTATACGGCGCGGATGTGCAGGGCGCGACCGCCGAGGTCGCCGACGACCTCGCTCGCGAGATCTCCGAACATGCCGAACGAGTCAAGAACGTCTACAACACCCGCTGGAAGTTCTTCACCCGGCGCGGCGACCCGTACACCGGGCTGGCCCAGGCCGCCGACGAACTCAAGGCCGACGCGGTGATCGTCGGGGCGTCGGAGAAGGCCGGGCACCGATTCGTCGGATCGGTGGCGGTCCGGCTGGTCAAGGCCGGGCGATGGCCGGTGACCGTCGTTCCGTGATCGGCGATGTCGGCCGCGGATGAGCCTGGGCCGCGCTCACCGAATCAGATGCGGGTCAGTTCGAAAAGCCGGAAAGGGCGGTCGCGGACCATGCCCTGCTCCATCACGTAGCCCGGCCAACGCTCGATCGCCCGCTCCCAGGCCCGATCGCGCTCCGCGCCGCGCAACTGCCGGACGCGCACCTTGAAACGTTCTCCGCGACTGTGAATCTCGGCGTGATCGGCGGCGGCCAGATTGGCCGACCACGACGGATGTTGCGGCCGACCCCAATTGGAACCGACCAGCAGGAAGTCGTCCGGCCCGTCGGGCACGTACAACAGCGAGACCGTGCGCGGGACACCGGATTTGCGCCCGAGAACGGTGAGTTCCATGGAGGGCAGACCGGCCACGTCCAGTACCCCGTGCCGGCCCCGGGTGATCCTGCGCACGAGGCGTTCCAGTGCGATGATGAGGGGGGCGATCCGCATTACCGTCCGACGACGCCCGAGCGCGCGACCCACGGCGGGCAGCGGGTTCCTCAGTACGCGAATCACCGTATCCCTCCGTGATGTCGTAGCGATTTCGCAGAGTGCAACGGGTTGGCTGCCCCGTTTATTCCGGCGCGGCCGTGCCGACTGTCATGTGCGGGTGAGGAATTCGCTCATCGCACCTGCGACAGCGGCGGGTTGGTCGATCATGGACAGCACATAGGCGTCGTCGATCTCGCGGAGCCGCCCTTCGGGAAAGAGGCGCGCCAAGCGGGGACCGTGCTCGCGCGGCATCACCTTACCCGCCGAGGACCACAGCACCAGCGCCTCGCCGGCGAAATCGCGCAACGCCTCGGTGGCGGCGATCAACTCGACGCGCGGCGGCAGGGATTTTCCATATTTGCGCAGGTCCCGGCGAATTCGTGGATTGCGCAGCCCCGGTTCGGTCCAGCCGCGCACCAGATCGTCCGGCAGCGGATGACGCGCCATCCAGCCGAGCATCATCGGCAGCCGCCGCAGCGGGGCGATCCGCAACTGACGCAGCGCGAGCGCGAGCCCGCCCGGTGCGTAGACCGCGACGACGGTCATCTTGCCCGGCAGTCCGGGCGGGAAATTGTCGAATGCCTCACAGGGCATGATGATGAGCCGGGAGACGCGCTCGTCGAGACCGTATGCGGTCAGGAACAGCCCGCCGCCCCAGTCGGTGTGCACCAGGGTCACCCCGCGCAGGTCCAGTGCCTCCAGAAAATCGGCGATGACCTGGTTCAGGCCGCGCATGCTCAGATCCGCGTCCGCGCGCATGGGTTCGGGATGAGCGCCGAGCGGCAGTGCCGGGCGGATGTACCGAAACCCCTCCGGCAGCAGCGGAAGCACCCGATCCCACTGGGTTTGGTTCATCAGAACCCCGTGCAGCAGCACCACCGGAGGCCCCTGCCCCTCTTCGACGTAGTGCACCCTGCCCGCGGCGATCTCGACTACCCGCATCCGATCCGTCCCTTCACTAGAACAGTTGCTCTAGAGCACATGTTCTAGTGTGGTGGTATGGCGGAGAACATGTCAACCAACACCCGCGAACGCATCCTCACCGCCGCGACCGAGCTGATGCGTCGTCAGGGGTACGGCGCGACCACCGTCAAGGAACTCACCGTCGCGGCCGGTGCGCCGATCGGATCCCTGTACCACCACTTCCCCGAGGGCAAACAGCAGATCGCCGGGGAGGCGTTGCGCACCAGCGGTGCGGCCTACATACAGCTGCTACCGCTGCTGATGGATCCGTACGAGGATCTGCGCGAGGCGATTCCGGCCGCATTCGCCGCCGCGGCAGTGGATATGGAGCAGTCCGGATGGATGAACATGTGCCCGGTCGGCACCGTCGCCGGGGAGATCGCCGACAGCCAACCCGCGCTGCGCGAGGTGGCCGCGGAGGTCATCGAATCCTGGATCGAGCAGGGCGCCGACTACCTCGCGGGCCGCGGACTGCGGCCCGAGCCGGCGCGCCGGCTGATACTGGCCATGCTCAGCGCGTTGGAGGGAGCGTTCATCCTGAGCCGCACACTCCGCTCCACCGAACCGCTGCACGCGGCCGGTCACGCCATGAGCGCTCAACTCGAGATCGCGCTACGGGACCAGGACACCGCGCCCGCCCCTTCGACACAGCCGCATTCTCCGTCCGTGTGACGCGCGGCGAGACCCCGTGACACCGCTCGGGGCGCAGCCCACCTCGCAACCGGATCCGGCGACCCGACCAGATCCTGCCGACCGGGCGACGGCACTGCGCCGACGCGCCGGGAAGCCGACCGCGCCGGACGTCCGTTGCTCGAGGGGTGTGCGTACGCGGGCGCGTATGTGACAACACCCGAGGACTACGTCTCCCAGCCCGCCGAGATGCCCCGGAAGGCGTGCTACACGACGGTGAATTCCGCTGACGTGCCGGTGAATCGGGCGCGCTTGCCCGCGGCGTCGCGGGAGTCGCCGATGTAGCGGATGCGGTGACGTCCCGCGCGGGTGCCGTGCGGGACGGTCCATCGGATGCGGACGATCGACGCCGCGGGCTGGCCGTCCGGACGTCGCCAATGCAGTTCGGTGCACCAATCGTTGTCGTCCCGAACTCGCTGCCAGTCGGCGCCGTTCGCGCGCTGGATCTCGAAATATGTTCCGCCGGTGTGGAAGTCGTTGTTCAGGTGCGCGCCGCAGAATTCGGCCGTGACGGTCTGTCCCGCAACGACGTCCGACGGCTGAGTCAGCACATCGCCGAACGCGTACCCGGCGACGGGTACGTCCGGCGGAACCGGCGGCAGGAGATTCGGCTGCGGTCCGGAGGTCCAGTCCAGCGGCGCCGGGCCCCGGCCGAGATCGGTGCGGGCGGTCAGAGCCCGTGCCAGCCGGTCGAATTCCTGCATGTAGGCCGGCAGCGTCCAGCGGCCGAACTGGGTCTCCCCGCCCTCGTACTGCTGGGAGACATACTCCTCGGGTGTGGTCACATATTGGCTGTAGCCGTTGGCGTAACCCTGCATCAGTACGTTCTCGAGCGGCGCGCCGAGCGCGTCGGCAACCAGCCGCCGGATCCGCAGTCCGGCCACGATGGTGTATTCCGCTGGGCCGCAGGCCAATACCAGGTCACCGACGCGGATGATCTGGAGCATCAGCACCTGCGGATTCCACGGCCGCGGCGGCAGAATGCCGAGCGGAGCGGCGATCAGCTTGGGCGCCTGCATATCTCGCATCCACTGTTCGATCGGAGCATCGATGCCGCCGAGCGCGGCGACCATCGGGTTGGTATCACCCTCCCGCAGGAACGACAGCTGGCTGTTCCAGTTGTCCTCCTCGCTGGTCGCCACGGCCGATGCGCCCATCATCGCCGGTGCGGTGCGGGCCGGTTTGCCATCGGGGCTGTAGGAGCCGTCGACGGCGATATCGGCCATGTTCACGTAGTGCGCCACCGCGTCCACACCGCCGCGGCTCATGGGGCGTGCGGAGGCGAAGGCCGCGCGTCCGGCCTGATATTGCCGTTCGCCGATGATCGTGCAGTTGAGCCGGTTGTTCTCGGTCGGCCCGGACGGATGCATGGGGATGCAGTTCAGATTGGGGGTCATATCACCGGCGTTCGTCTGCGCGAATGCAGCCAGGAAGCGGGGCTGCCCGTCGCCGTGCCGCACCCCCATCTCGTCGTGTTCCCAGCGATAGCTGGCATAGCCCTTGTTGTCGGTGGAGATGAGCGTATTGCGGTCGGTCAGTGAGGTGCCGTGGGTGGCGAACCAGGTGATCGCGCCGACATCCCGGCCGCCCTGACGCAGCCGCAACACCGTCACCGCGGGGTCGATCGCGTTGGGGAATACGGCCTTGTCCGACGGCGGGTCGAGTTCGAAGGCGACCCGAGAGCGGTTGGCGCTGGCGTCGTGGAGTTCGCCGTGCCCGAGCATGATCGTGCCGGGCGCCAACCGCTCGTGCGCCTGCACGATCGCGGTGATGATCCCGTTCACCTCGGCCTCGAACGAGTTCTGCTGAAATCCGTACGCGGCAAGGGAATACGCGTATTCGCGGGCGGTCCCGCCGCACGAATTGTGGTTGTGCGTGGCGTTGATGCCGACGTTGCGCTCGGTGTACAGATCGCCGAATCGCCCGGCCAGCCGCCGCAGCACCTCGAGCTGTACCGACTGGAACAGGCATGCGTTGTCGGTGGTGACGAAGGCGATGCGATCCCCGCTGTCCCGGTCCACGACGATGTACGCGCGCGCCCAACATCGCGTGAGCAGTCCGGTGGCGACCTGATCGGCCTCGGAGTAGCCCATCATGCCCTGACCCGCGGGCGCGCCGGTGATATCCCCGATCCCACATCCGATCAGGTACCCCTGACCGTCCGCCGGATGTGGCGGCCGCGCGGTCGCGGGATTCGCCGCGGACATACCCGCCGCCACCGCAACGGCCGCCGTACCGGCCAATACCGATCGCCGCGAGACTGTCACCGAGACTCCTTGGTGTCGTGACGCGCGGAAGTGACATCCGGCGCATCTCGGTGGCACCGTGTTCCACACCATGCCGATTCCTGTTCGTCGCAGCGTACTGGTCAATCGTCCAGTACGCTGGCCGCTCGGTACGTCATCGATGGAAATACGCCGATCGGACCGGTAAACATACCGGAAATGCCTTCGCACACAACGGCGAACGCCCGGCCGGATCGGATTCACGATCCGGCCGGGCGTTCGCCGACCGGCGCCGGCCCACGGAATACCGGACGGCTCGTAGCGGAAGGGGTCAGATGTTGCCCGCGTACGTGGCCGCACTGCCGAGGATGCCGGCGGCCGCGCTGCCAGTGGCGCTGAGTCCGGCGATGATGAGAGCGAGAAGCATGAGGGCGACCTTTCGATTGTCTGGAGACTCCCGAAAAGTACAGCCGCGCAAGAGGAGTCACAATGGTTGCAACCCTTCTCTGCCCGAACTCCAGGCCAACTGACAGGCGGTTCCCAGCAAACCCGCGATCGGACGTTCCGCGGGCTCGGCCGATCTCGGCGGTCAGCGGGAGCCGTTCGGCGGGACTCGAACGCCCCTCCGGCTCGACCCACCCGCGGGGGCGTAAAGCTTGACCTTCGGGTTACCCGAGGCTCCATGATGGCCCACGTGACCGAATCGGATTTCCAGGACGAGCCGGACGAGTTCGTCACGATCGGGGTGTTGGCTCGTGCGAGTGGACTGACGGCGACGGCGCTGCGGTTCTACGACGACTGCGGGTTGCTGCCGCCGGCACGGGTGGATTCTTCCAGCGGGTATCGGTACTACACCCAGGGACAGCGTCAGCGGGCGGTGATCATTCGGCGACTGCGGGAGATCGGGATGCCGCTCGATGCCGTCGCCGCGGTACTGGCGGGTGACGCCGAGGCCGGGGGGCGGCTGCTGGACGAACATGTCGCGGGGCTCGAGCGGCGCGCTCGCGAGGCAGCCGCGGCGGTCGAGGCCATCAAGGACGCGCTGCGAGCCGAATCGGATCCGCACCTCGTCGTGGTCCGTGGAAACGAGTTCGCCGAGGCGATCGAGCAGGTCCGGCCGGCGGTCGCGCGGGACACCGCGATCGCGGTGCTCACCGGGATTCTCGTCGAGTCCGACGGCGACTCGGTGGTATTGACCGCGACCGATCGTTATCGACTCACCACGCGATCGCTGGTTCCGCTGCGAGCCGCGGCGCACCCCTGGTCGCTGGTCGTACCGGCTCGGGACCTGGCCGCGCTGACCGCCCGGCTGCGCGAGCGGGAACAGCTGCCGATCTCCTCTTCCGCGGCGGCCCTGGTGCTGGCCGGCACCGAAATCCGTTGTCCGGCAATCACAGAGTCGTATCCGGACTATCGACGCATGCTCACCGAACTGCCCTCGGCGCGCACCCGCGTGGTGGTGGATCGCGATCTGCTCCGCGAGGCCGTCGAACAGGCCGGGACGCGAACCCTGCACTGCGCGATCGATGCCGGCGCACTGCGCACCTCGACCGGGCCGAACGGACCGGAACATCGAATTTCCGCGTCCGTCGAAGGAATACGAACCACACTGGCCTTCGATCCCACCACCCTCTCCCCCGCGCTGCGCACGGCCGTCGGCCCGGAAATCATGCTCGATATCGCAGCGCCGGACCAGCCGGTCGTCATCCGCTCGGCCGCCGCCGGAGGTCTCACCACCCTCGCCATGCCCACCCGAAGAAAGGACCATCCGTGAACCCCACCGCCGGACCCGACGACACCATGACCGCGATCACCGTCGCCGTGCAATACGGCCACGCCGGCGATCCCGACGCGGCTCGTGACACACTTCTCGACCTCTGGGACACGCTCGGCCCGCTCGGCGACCCACTGCACCGGTGCACCCTCGCGCACTACCTCGCCGACCTGTACGACGACGCCGCACAGGCGCTGATCTGGGACGTCCGGGCACTCGACGCGGCCGGAGCGCTCACCGACGAGCGAACCCGGCGGCACCACCCGACTCTGCGGGTACGCGGCTTCTACCCCTCCCTGCACCTGAATCTCGCCGACAATCTCCGCCGCCTCGGTTCCTTCGAAGCCGCGGATCAGCACCTCGAGGCGGCCCGCGGATATTTCGACGCGCTCGGCGCGGACCCCTACGGCGACCGCATCCGGTCGGCCGCCGACGAGGTGGCCGCGGCGGTGTGCGCACGCTCGACCCAGCGCCGGGACAGCGCGCCGGACGGCCGGTCGTGAGTTCCGCCTCACGGCCCAATCGCAAATTCACCTTGTTCAAAACTGCTGTACACCAACTCTTTACGGACCATAGTTGAATCCGGCGTCAACTTTGATACCGTAACGAGTACCGCGACCGCGGTGCAGACACTCGGCAGGCGAGGTGGCGCGAGAAGTGAGTACACGGGCTCCGGTAGCGGACTGGGCGGCGCTGGGCAGCAGGCAGGTCGCGGTGAACGGGATCGAGCTCCGAGTCGTCGAACACGGCGAAGGGCCGCTGGTGGTCTTCTGCCACGGCTTCCCCGAACTCGGATTCTCCTGGCGGCACCAGGTCTTCGCCTTCGCCGAGGCCGGGTTCCGCACGCTGACCCCGGATATGCGCGGTTACGGCGGCAGTTCGCGGCCGGATCGGATCGAGGACTACGCGATGAAGACCCTCTGCGGCGACCTCGTCGGCCTGCTCGACGCGGTCGGCGCGCGGGACGCGATCTTCATCGGACACGACTGGGGCGCCTCGGTCGTATGGCAGACCGCGCTGCGGCATCCGGATCGGGTGCGGGCGGTGGCCGGCCTGAGCGTCCCGGTCGCGCCCCGCCCCAAGGCGCCACCGATCTCGATCTTCCGCTCACGGTTGGGCGAGAACTTCTACATGTGCTGGTTCCAGGAGCCGGGCGTCGCGGATGCGGCCCTGGCCGCCGATGTGCGGCGCACCCTCCTGTGCGACGAGGTGGTCAGCGCCGAGGACCTGACCGGCGACAACGCGAATCAACAGCCGCCGAAATGGCTTTCCGAGGCCGAACTGCGGTATTACATCGACGCGTTCACCACGACCGGCTTCACCGGCGGGCTCAACTACTACCGCAACCTCGACCGCGACTGGGAACTGTCCGCCGACCTGGCCGGAGCGAAGATCACCGCGCCCGCCTACTTCATCTCGGGCGCGGACGACGCGGTGCTCCGTTTTACTCCACTCGCCAAGATGGATGCCGTACTGACCGACCTGCGCGGCACCCTGCTGCTCGACGGCGCGGGGCACTGGATCCAGCAGGAACGCGCCGACGAGGTCAGCACCGCGCTGATCGAATTCGCCCGCGGTGTGCCCGGGAACTGATCCCGGTCACCGAACTACAGTTGCAATTCACTCCGATGCCGCAGCGGTGCGGCTCGCATCGATGGGAGACCCGATGGACCTGTTCACCGGTTCCGAACGCGCTCAGCGATATATCGAGGACCTCACGGCCTTCATGGCGGATCGCGTCTACCCGGCCGAGGCCGTCTACCAGGAGCAGATGCGCGCCGCCGGTGACCCGCACCATCACCCGCAGATCCTCGAGGATCTCAAGGCCGAGGCGCGCGAGCGCGGGCTCTGGAATCTGTTCCACCCGCATCCGGAATGGGGTCCGGGCCTGACCAACCTGGAGTACGCGCCGCTGGCCGAGATCATGGGCCGCAGTCCGGCGCTGGCCCCCGAAGCGTGCAACTGCGCGGCCCCGGACACCGGGAATATGGAAGTGTTCACATTGTTCGGCACCGAGGAGCACAAGCAGCGCTGGCTCGAACCGCTGCTTGCCGGAACCATCCGCTCCGCGTTCGCGATGACCGAACCGGGCGTGGCGAGTTCGGATGCGACCAATATCGAGATGAGCATGCGCCGCGACGGCGACGACTACCTGCTCGATGGCCGAAAGTGGTTCGCCTCCAACGCTTTGCACGCCAACTGCAAGGTGCTGATCGTGATGGGCAAGACCGATCCCGAGGCCGCGCCGCACCGGCAGCAGTCCATGCTGGTCGTCCCGATCGACGCACCCGGGGTGCAGGTGGTCCGGAATCTGCCGGTGTTCGGATATGCCGATCGCGAGGGCCACGCGGAGATCGTCTTCGACAACGTGCGCGTCCCGAGCAGCGACGTACTCGCCGGTCCGGGTGAGGGTTTCGCGATCAGCCAGGCCCGGCTCGGGCCCGGTCGCATCCACCACTGCATGCGCGCCATCGGCATGGCCGAGCGTGCTCTGGAACTGATGTGCCGTCGCGCGGAATCGCGCACCACCTTCGGCGCGAAGCTCAGCGACCGCGCCAATATCCAGGACTGGATCGCCGAGGCGCGCATCGAGATCGAGCAGACTCGCCTGCTCACCCTCAAGGCGGCCTGGATGATGGACACCGTCGGCAACAAGCAGGCGCGGGTGGAGATCGCCGCGATCAAGGTCGCCGCGCCGAATATGGCGTTGAAGATCGTCGACCGGGCGATTCAACTGCACGGCGCGGGCGGGGTGACCGAGGATTTCCCCCTCGCGAGCTTCTGGGCGCACCTGCGTACGCTGCGTCTGGCCGATGGGCCCGACGAGGTGCACAAGCGCAGTATCGCGCGGGCCGAGCTGGGCAAGTATCGCCGGCGCGGGGGCGCGAAGGCGTGAAACAGGTCGTCGCGGGCCGCGCACACGGACCGCGGCCCCGTCATTCCCCGTCGAGTTTCAGGGCGTTGACCCACAGAGCGGTCAGCGTCTGCACCAGTTTCTCGAAGGCGATCCGCTGGTCCAGAACGAAGACCAGGTAGGCCATCCGGCTCACCATTCCCGACAGCGCGTGCGCGGTGATCGTCGGATCCAGATCGGCGGCGGCCCGGCCGGACTTCTGCAGGGCGCGAATCATTCGCGCATTGCGCTGGACGAAGGCGCGGCTGCGTTCGATGCGCATCCGCCGGAAGTTCTCGTCGACCTGGGCGACCTGTTCGAAGACCGCCATCAGGCGGGCATTTCGCTTGTAGGACAGCAGATATTCGCGGTTCGCCGCCTCGATCAGGACGCAGGGGTCGGTGATGCCGCTGCGCTCACGCAGGTGCGGATGCAGCATTTCCTCCTGCACCTGCTCGACCACGGCGGCGAAGATCTCGTCCTTACCGTCGAAGTAGGTGTAGAACGAGCCCGAGGCCACACCGGCGGCCGCGGAGATGTCGGAGATCTTCGCCTCGAGGTAACCGTCACGTTCGAACACCTGCCGGGCGGCCGCGATCAGCGCCGCGCGGGTCCGCACACCTCGCTGGGTACGGGGCGCGGGACGACCGGACTCCCCCTGGCCCGCAACGGTTTCCGATACCACCCCGATCACCTGCTCCCGGCTCGCCGACACCTCGCTTCCCGGTCGCCACGCTATCACCGCGACCGCCGAATCCGACGTCGGCTTCGGAAAGCAGAGCGAGTGGGCACATTTGCGTGTGGTATACCGACATTCGCATATCGCACGCCGAGCCGAAAGGACCGCATGGACAAGCTCACGGACCTGCTCGAGTTCGAGACGATGTTGCTGGGCCGCTACAGCCTGACCTCCCAGCGCGGTGCGGGACGCCTGGACCGCAGCGCTTACACCCTGCTGTACCGGCTGCGCATGGAAGGCGCGATGTCCATCGGCCAGTTGAGCGAGGCGCTGGGGCTGGACGCCTCGACGGTGAATCGGCAGACCGCGGCCATGCGCCGCGCGGGGCTGGTGGATCGGATTCCGGATCCGGAAGGCGGTATGGCTCGCAAATTCCAGGTCAGCGAGCAGGGGGCCGCACAGCTCGAGGCCGATCGAGCCGCGGCGGTCGGCCATCTGGACGCCATCCTCGCGGACTGGTCCCGGGCGGATCTGGGTGCGCTGGTCGGCTATCTCGAACGCCTGAACACCGATATCGAGCGTTATCACGGGCGTCCCTGGCCACGTCCCTGAACGATCTGGTCCGGGGTGTTCGCGGTGGTCGCACGGCCCGGAATATGCCGGGCGAACGCGGCCCACAACGCGATTCCGGTCACCGTGGCGCCCGCACCAATCTCACAGACCCGAAGCCAGCCGCCCGATTCGTAGGCGGCCCCGGCGGTGACCGATCCGGCGACGCCGCCGAGAAAATACATCACCATGTAGGCCGTGGTGAGCCTGCTGCGGGCGGCCGGGTCCAGCGCGTAGATCGCGCTCTGATTGGACAGTTGAATGCCCTGTATCCCGAAGTCGAACACCAGCAGGGCCGCGATCAGCGCGATGATCGAATGCCCGCCCCAGGCCAGCAGCGCCCAGCTGGCCAGCAGAACGATCCACACCAGCGTCGTCACCACACGCAGATGTCCGCGATCGGACAACCGGCCCACCACCGGTGCGCCCAACGCCCCGGCCACACCGGCGATGCCGAACAATCCGATCACGACCTCCGAATAGTGATACGTACTCCCGTGCCCCCCGGCGAGCAGGAATGCCAGGGCGGTCCACACGCCCGAAAAGCACGCCATCGCAACGAAACCCAGCACCATGCGATGCCGCAGCGCCGGATGCAGGCGGATCAGAAACAGGATCGAGACGAGCACCTCGCGATAACGTTCACCACTGGCGGCCCGGCCGGTGGCGGGCGTGAGCAGATAGACACTCACCGACATCACCAGCTGGATCGCCGCCGCGACGACCAGTACCGTGCGCCAGCCGCCGAGCTGCGCGATCGCGCCGGAGAGCACCCGCGAGGACAGGATGCCCAGCAGCAGTCCGCTCATCACCGTGCCGACGACCTGACCGCGGCGTCCCGGTTCGGCCAGTGACGAAGACCACGGCACCACGACCTGCGCGGCGGAGGCGGTGATCCCGGTGACGAACACGGCCACCAGCAGAATCGGGAAGTTGGGCGCGACCGCCGAAACGACCAGCGCCAGCACCGACGCCGCCAGCAGGCCCGGAACCATCCGGCGGCGTTCGAGGAAATCACCCAGCGGGACCAGCAGCGCCAAACCACACAGATATCCCACCTGAGCGCCGCTGACCAGCAGCGCCGCGGTGGCGGTCGAGCTGCGCAGATCGCCCGCGACCTGGTGCAGCAGCGGCTGAAGGTAGTAGAGACAGCCCGCGGACGATCCCGCGGTCACCGCGAAAACGAGCACGAGCAGACGAGTGAGCCGGGCCTGCTGCGGCGCGGCGGCGGTCGAAACACTCACTCCATTCATGGTCCGGCACCAGGCCAATCAACGGAAGCGATGGATTTCGATACCCCCATCAACATCGGAGATGCCGAGGCTAGGCTCACGGGATGGAGTTGCGTCAAATCGAATGCTTCCTGGCCTGCCGGGAGGCCGGGTCGTTCACCGCCGCGGCGCGGTCGCTGAATCTGGTGCAGTCGGCGGTGTCGACGAGCGTGGCGAAACTGGAACGAGAACTCGGTACGCGGCTGTTCGATCGAACCCCGCGCGGATTGGAACTCACCGAGGCCGGACGCGCCATCTCCGGGCCGGCCGCGGCGATGGTGCGTGCTCGGCGGGAGGTCACCGACGCGATCGCCGCGGCCCGCGGCGAGGTCCGCGGCGAGGTGGTGATCGGCAACCTGATGAATATCCGCTCCCTGGATCTGGCCGCCGTCCTGGCCGGCATGCACCGCCGATACCCGGCGCTGACCTTGCAGATGCGCCAGAGCATCTCGGGAATGAGCGGCAATATCGCCGGGCTGCTCGACGGCAGTCTCGATATCGCACTGCTGGCCGGTTCGACCGACGAGATACCGGGGCTGAGCCTGTACCCGATCCTCGAGGAGACCCTGGTGCTGTGTGTGCGCCCGGATCATCCGCTCGCCGGGCGGCCGTTCCCGCCCGCGGCGCTGGCCGGTACGCGGTTCATCGATTACCCGCCGGGCTGGGGGATCCGGAGTATCGCCGATGAACGATTCCCGTTGCGCCGCACCGTTATCGAGGTCGCCGATCAGGAATTCGCACTGGAGCTGGCCGCCCAGGACTTCGGGGTCACGCTGGTACCGCGCTCGGTCGCCGAACGTTGGACCAGCCTCGTTCACCTCGACCCGGCCGACGGACCGATGCCCTGGAAACTGGCTGTGGCGCACGATGCGCAGCGCACACCGTCACATGCGGCGCACACCGTTATCGAGACATTGCGAAATCTGGTCTGAGACGCGCATTTACCACCGGCCGTCCCGCTCTCACCCCTCCGGCGGTACGGCCGGGATCCGGTGGGGATCGGCGAGGACATCGATCTCGACGATCCGGCCGCCGGCAACGACGAACGCCATGAGGGACGCCGCCCGCCCGTCGACGGTGACGATCACACCGGCCGCGCCGTTCACCAGGACCGGCCGCAGCACCGCACGCGGATGCGCGAACCGCACCGCACGCTCGGCGGATTCATCGGAACCGGTTGTCTCCCAAAGCTTTCCGGTTCCGAGGTCACCGCGCAGGACGACGTCCGGGGCGAGCACCCGCACCAGCGCGGCGATATCGCCGCGGCGGGCGGCGGCGAAGAAGGCGTCCAGCACGCGACGTTGATCCTCCGGATTGCCTTCGGACGCGGGCGCCGCGCGGACTCGTCGTCGCGCCCGGCTGGCCAGTTGGCGGGTCGCCTCGGGCGAACGGTCCAGAATCGCCGCGATCTCGCCGAACGGCACGGCGAAACTGTCGTGCAGGACGAAGGCGACCCGTTCGGCGGGGTCGAGGCGATCCAGCACCACCTGCAGTGCCATACCGATCGAATCCGCCAGCAGCGCTTGGGTTTCCGGCGTGGTGTGGCCGTCGATGGTGACGATCGGATCGGGTAGCCGCACCCCGATCGGAACCTCGTGTCGCGCACTGCGGGATCGCAACAGGTCCAGGCAGGTGTGTGCGAGGGCCGTAGTCAGCCAGCCGCCAGGGTTGTGCACAGATTCCACGGAGGTGCGCCGGGTGCGCAACCACACCTCCTGCAGCGCGTCGTCCGCCTCGCTCACCGAACCCAGCATCCGGTAGGCCATCGCCCGCAACCGGGCCCGGCTCTGCTCGAGTTCGCGCGTGAGCGAATCGGTCATGTCACATCTCCCGGACGCCATCCGCCATAGCGGTGAGAGGTATTTCCAACCCTAGTCGGGAGGACCGCCGAAATGGCCGTATCGACCCTGTCTTCGCCCGGCACGCGCACGCGCTCGATCGTCTACTGGACCGCCACCGTACTCATCGTCGCCGAACTCGGCGTGGGCGGCATCTGGGATGTGGCGCGCATCCCCTACGTCCGTGATCTGGTCGTGCACCTGGGATATCCCACGTATTTCCTGGTGCTGCTGGGCGTCTGGAAGATTCTGGGCGCGCTCGCGCTGCTGGTTCCCGGACGTCCATTGCTCAAGGAATGGGCGTACGCGGGCGCGTTCTTCGTCTACACCGGGGCCATCGCGTCTCATCTGACCGAGCGATATGCCCTCGGCGAGGTGGCCGTGCTGACAGCGATGACCGCGCTGACGGTCCTGTCGTGGGCTCTGCGCCCGCCGAGCCGACGACCGGGGCCCGCTGTTCGCTGACGGCGTGAGAAGTTCCCCGGTCCGACCCTTCGCGTCAGGATATCCTTACAGCATGGCGAAGGCAGACGTACCGGACGAGGGCGGGGCCGCGTGGCGGCGGCTCGCCTCCCGTCGCGGCGGACCGAGAACGGGTGACGAAGCGCTCACCGCACTGGCCGATATCGGCGCGGTGCGCAGACTGTTGGATCAATGGGAACTGGGCGCGGTGCGCATCGCGCGCCGCCGGGACAAGTCCTGGGCCGAGATCGCCACCTATCTGGGTGTGACCAGGCAGTCGGCCTGGGAGCGCTGGCGGGATCTGGACTCCGAACCCGAGCCCAGCACGCCCAGCGGCCGCGCCGAGGGCATCGAATCCGCCGATCCGGCACCGGAATCCGCCGAGATCGAAGTCACCGAGTGGGAGCGGGATCTGCTCGACGCCGGTGCTCGGCGCAGGCGCGCGAATGTCAGGGTTCCCTCGGTCGTCGGACTCGAATGGGCCGCCGCGTTGCACGCGCTCACCGGCAAGGGTTTGGTCGCCGCGAACGCCGATCCGGATGCGCCGCTACCGGATACGGCCGAATCGGGCTGGTTCGTCACCGATCAGAGCCCGGAATCCGGTGCCCGGGTGGCCGGCGGTTCGGCGGTGCGACTGTGGTTGCGGCGCAACGGCGGTGCCGGTGTGCGAGAACCGCGTCAGCCGGTGCCGCCGCCGCTGCGATCGATTCCGGAGCTGCCCGAGCCGACCGGCCGGGCCGCGAGCTGACCCACCTGGGCGGTCGGTGCCGAAACCGGCCGCCTTGCTGGTGATTCCGCGCCATCGATAGGAGTTGGCAGCAAGCCGGCATCGCTGTCTCGAGGTCCACACAGGCTCGCGCCGATCAATGAAGTATGGACTCGATATTGCCGCGCGCTCGTCGCGACGTGGATGGCTGTGGGCCGTCATCGGCGGTCGCCGCGCCCGTGCCGAGCCTTCCGATCCCGCGGCTGCCGAGCGGTTCCGCCGGAACCGCACCCAGCGCGCCGCAGGTGTCACCGGAGGCGTTGGGCCAGGAGATGCGGGCCGCGATCCAGGCCGCGTCGCCCGGCACCCGGGTCGGCATCGATGTCGTGGACACCACCACCGGGGCGACGGTCGCCGATCTCGACAGTGGTCAGCAGTTCTACACCGCGTCCGTGGTCAAGTTGCCGATCGCCCTGGACGAGCTGAATTCACAAGGACTGAAATCCCCTGGACGCCCTCACGATCGACCTGGCCGGACATTCGGCCGAACTCCGGCTCCGCACGGCGGCCGAGATCGCTGGAGACGGCAAACATGACAGATAAACTGTACAGCTCGACCTGTCTAATCTAGACTGGCGAGCGCATCGAGCCGACGGAAGGAACACCACCATGCGCTTCGCCGTCCACTACATCGACTTCCTGCCGGGCGATCCGGCCGCTCTGGGCCCGGCTCTGTCCCGCACCGCCGTCGCCGCCGAACAGGCCGGCGCCGAGATCTTCACCCTGGCCGACCATTTCTTCCAGATGGAGGCCGTGGGCAAGGCCGAGGACCCCTTCCTCGAGGGATACACCAGTATGGGATTCCTGGCCGGGCGGACCGCGAAGATCACGCTGACCATGCTGGTCACCGGCATCACCTATCGCCATCCGGGCCTGCTGGCCAAGATCGCCACCACCCTGGACGTACTGTCCGGCGGGCGGTCCATGCTGGGCCTCGGCGCGGCCTGGTACGAACGCGAGCACACCGCGCTGGGTGTGCCGTATCCGCCGCTGCGCGACCGCTTCGAGATGCTCGAGGAAACCCTGCAGATCTGCCTGCAGATGTGGAGCGAGAACGACGGGCCGTACCGGGGCAAGCACTATCAGCTCGCGGAGACCATCTGCCGGCCGCAGCCGATCCGCCGGCCGCCGATCCTGCTCGGCGGGAGCGGCGAGAAGAAGACTTTGCGCATGGTCGCCCAGTACGCCGATGTCTGGCACACGAACGCACCGGTGCCGGAGCTGCCGCACAAGATCGAGGTACTGCACCGGCACTGCGCGACGTTCGACCGCGACCCGGCCGAAATCCGCATCCACACAGGACATTTCACCGATCCGTTCGCGGACCCCGACACCTACCTGAAGAACGCGGAGGCGTGCGCCGCGCTGGGAGTCGAGTTGCTCAATGTCGGCCCGGTCCCCGGCACCCCGGACCCCGCGGGGTGGGTCGAACGATTCGGCGAGCAGATCGCACCCCGCCTCGCCGAGATCGGCTGATCGAGCCCCGGCGAACGCCACGCGAGGCGGGGCCGGGCAGCTACCGGCCCGCATCCGACCATGACGGGATTGTATGAGACCCCGAGTCCCATATATCCTGGAGGCACGAGCCGGTGCATCGCGCCCGCAGGAACCGGGGTGGATGTCCGGCACAGGCTCAGGAGGCACCGATGACGTTGTCCGATACCCGCAGCGCCGATCCGTTCGGCGCGCGCTACCGCGACATGCTGGCGACACTGTCCGACGGATCGGTGCGGCGGAATTTCGATCCCTATCTCGACATCGATTGGGACAGTCCGGAATTGGCGATCGACCCGGACGATCCCCGCTGGGTGCTCGATCCCGACATCGATCCGCTCGGCGCGACCGACTGGTACCGGGCACTGCCCCTGGAACGGCAGATCGAGATCGGCAAATGGCGCGTGGCCAATGTGGTCAAGGTCGGTCTGGCCTTCGAAACGGTGCTGATTCGCGGGCTGATGCAGTACGTGCTCAAACTGCCCAACGGGGCCGCGGAGTTCCGGTATTGCATGCACGAGATGACCGAGGAGTGCAACCACATTCAGATGTTCCAGGAGCTGGTGAACCGGATCGGCGTCGACGTTCCCGGTATGCGGCCGGCCTTCCGGGCATTGTCGCCGTTCATCGGCGTGGCGGGTGGATACGCGCACGTCATCCTGGTCATCGGCATCCTGGGCGGCGAAGAGCCCATCGACCATTATCAGAAGGCGATGATCCGCGCCGGTGACCGGCTGCCGCCCGCCGTGCTGCGCACGATGCAGATCCACATCGCCGAGGAGGCCCGGCACATCTCCTTCGCTCACGAATTCCTCACCGCACACATCGAGAAGATGAGCCCGACCGGAAAAGCAGTGTGCGCCTTGGCGTTCCCGCTGGCGATGCGCTGGCTCGCCGGTGAGATCATGACCCCGCCACAATCCTTCGCCACCCGCTTCGACATCCCCCGGGATGTCTTCCGCGAGGCATTCTGGCGAGCGCCCCTGTCCCGCCGCATCCTGTCCAGCTACTTCGACGACGTCCGCAAACTCGCCGACGACCTGGGCCTGCGGCCCCCGCTGGCCCGCAAGGTCTGGCAACTGCTCCACATCGACGGCGACTCGTCCCGCTACCGCAGCGAACCCGCCCGCCGGCTCAACCCGCCCACCGCCCGCTCGGTCGCCGCATCCTGACACCGCCACGCGGCCGGACCGAGCTCGCCATCCTCGGCCCGGAACTCGTTGTGGCCAAGCAGGGTTCGATGCCATCGGGCCCGCGGTTCGGAGCTCGACACTCCGTCGAGGGGCCGCGTGGGCCGGTCCGGATCAGGCCTGCGGGCCGGACGCGGCCAGCGCTTCGATCAATTGCAGCAGCGGGAGATCCGGATCGAGTACGACGCCATGGACTCGGGCCACCCCGTCCAGGACGTTCCAGGCATAACCCGCCAGCTCGGCGATCAGCCGTTGCCGGGGCAGGGCCGGATTCGGATCGCGGGACCAGCGGGTGACCGTGGCCTCGGTCATCGAGACGATGGCGAAGGTCATGGTGTCGACCACGGGCGGATCGGCGACGCCGACCACGCCGCCCAGGCCGGTAACCAGGCGCGCGGCGCGGCGGGTGACGCTGCTCAGCAGACCGCTGAGCGCGTCGCCGCCCTCCTCGCTGCCCTCGGCGGGACCGGTGCGCAGGAATTCGTGCAGGCGCGGGTGGTCACAGATCCAGTCGACGACCACGCCCACCGCGCGGGTGAGGATCTCGGCGATCGAGCCCCCGCCGATGTCCAGGGCCGCGTCGAGGGCATCGGTGAAGCGGTCGCCGATCGCCGAACGCACCCGGCGGTCGAGTTCTTCCCGGCCCGAGAATTGCCGGTACAGAACGGATTTGGCCAATCCCGCGCGCGCGGCGATCTGCCGGGCCGAAATGTCGGCGCCGACGGGAGTCTCCTCCACCAGCTCGATGGCCGCCTGAACGATCCGCGCCCGGCGTTGGTCGTTGTGCGGTTGCCAGCGCGCCTGTCGTCCGCCCGCCGCCTCCGGAGACGCCGCTGCTGTGGACACCCCAGAAGTATAGGCCGCCCGGGACCGCGCGGCGTACCTGCCGACGAGAGCTCAGCGCGTTTCCCGCCAGCGCGCGATCGCACGCCCGACCTCGGTGACGGGCGGTTCGCGATACATCCACTCCCGGGCCAGCCGATGCCAATTGTTCGTGCAATTCAACTGCCCCAGCGCGGCCAGGGTGAACAGATCCACCCGCCGCGAGAACACATGTTCGGCCGGCAGGCGTTGAGTGCGCATCCCGCGGAACTCCGACGAGCGCGGATCGAGCGCGAGAACCACCGCGCCGGTGGCGAATTCGGGATCGAGGGTGATTTCCTCATCGAGCAGATGCCAACCGGTCGCGGCCCAGACGTAATCCAGGCATTCCTGAACGGTCACGCCCGAATCCGGATCGATGATCTCGCGGCTCACCCACCATTCGTACAGATCCTCGCCCCGATATTCGGCCGCGGCCTGCAATGCGGCGCGTTCGAGTTCGACGTGTGCGGGATCCATGCTGTGGTAGAGCCCGAAATCCACGAAGGCCAGCCGCCCGTCCGCGGCGAGCAGGATATTGCCGGGATGCGGATCTCCGCAGAATTCGTAGTCCGTGAATACCGGATCGATGTAGAAGCGATAGATCAGCTCACCGAGTCGATCGCGATCGGCGTCGGGCAGGTCCCGGAGCCGGTCGAAGGACGGCCCGTCGACGAGGTCGGACACCAGAACGCCCGGCCCGCAATACTGTTCGATACTGTCCGGCACCACGATGTACGGGTGGCCTCGATAGCGCTCGGCGACGCGGTGCTGATTGCGCGCCTCGCGCGGATAATCGAGTTCACTACCGATGTTGCGGGCGATCTCGTCCAGGACGTCACTGTCGGCCGCGCTCGGCAGAATGGATTTCCACAACCTGCTGAACATCGCGAGGTTGCGCATATCCGCCTCGACGGCCTCGTCCACACCCGGATACTTGACCTTGACCGCCACCTCGCGGCCGTCGCGCAGGGTGGCCCGGTAGACCTGGCCGATCGAGGCCGCGGCGATCGCGGTCTCGTCGAAATCGGCGAACACTCTCGTCAACGGGCCCAGATCCGCTTCGATCACCGCCCGCATCCGATGGAACGGCACCTCGGGTGCGTGGTCGCGCAACTCGGCGAGCTTGCCGCGGAACATCTCCCGGTGTTCGGCGGGCAGCAGATCGACATCCAGTACCGAGAGCATCTGCCCCAGTTTCATCGCGGCGCCGCGCAACCCACCGAGCACGGTGACCAACTGCTGCGCCGCCTGCAGGGTGGACCGTTCGGCCAGGACTCGGCGGGCCTGCTCGGTGCGACCCAGCATCGACAACCGCGTGCCCACTCCGCGGATGGTCTGTTCCGCGGCCAGCCTGCCCAGCTTGCCGCCACGCGCCAGACGTCCCTTCGGCACCCGAGCGCTCATTGTGTGAACCTCCCTCCCCCCGGGCCACGACGCGCGGGTGCGCCACACTCTTCGCAATTTTCCCGATATCGGCAACCCCCGCCCGGCTAAGCTGAGCGCTGCTCATCTTCTCCGACCGCAGGCAGGAGGTAGCGATGCCGCCGAAGGCCGTCGGGCAACGTCGCCGTCCGACCCAGGAACGCTCCAGGGCGACAAGGGAACTCATACTCGACACCGCCGCCCGGCTGTTCGGCGAGCGCGGCATCGCCGAAACCTCCACCAACCGGATCGCGGCCGAGGCCGGGATCAGCATCGGCACCGTCTACCGCTACTTCTCCGACCGCGCGGTCATCGTCGAGGAATTGCTGCGCCGCCTGCTGGAGAGCGTCGAGCACCGGCTCACCCAGCACGCGCTGGGTCTGGCCGATCGGTCCATCCTGGAACGGGTGACCCGGATCCTGGAGGTCATCACCGACGAGCTGGTGGACAACGCGCGGCTGGTGCGCGCCCTGGTGGCCGGGGTGCAGTTCTACAACAGCGGAATTCCCGAGTTCGAGCCGCGACTGCGGTTGCTGATCAAGGTGATGGTCATCCAGATCCTCGGCCCCGGCGACGATCACCGTTACGACACGATCAGTTTCGTGCTGATGAACACCTGTTTCGCCGCCGTATTGCGCGCCTCGGCCCTCGAGGTGGACAGCACCGAACGGCACGAGGCCATCGCCATGACCGCCCAGATGATCGCCGCCTGGTGCGAGGCCCAGCTCGCCGAACAGGCCGCGTGACGCACGGCCCATCTTTTCTCGCTCACCCCGGGACCGGGAGAGGTCAAAGGTGAGCACTCCGCCATCTCTCGGTACCGCCGGCACTCCGCAAGGCTGCCCGAACATCGTCATTTCACCTGGTAGAAGACATAATCGGCAGCCGCTGAGGATTGCTCGAAGAGGAGTAGAAGGTGAGCTACCGCTCGGATTACCGTCTTCGATAGGGCTTACGTCCGGTAACAGCAACGAAGCCGGCCGGGCGGGCGCCCGCCCCGCGTGCAATCGGCGCGGGAACGACGGTGACAGGAGGTCACACGTGACGATCGACAGCCTCGCCCGCCCCGAACTGCGCGCGGTGAAACAATCAACGGCGGCCCCGTCGGTACGTGAAGTCGACACCCTCGCCCGCACCGTGCTGGCCCGTCTCGCCGAAGCCGCCGAGATCTCCGAGCAGTCGGAACAATTCATCGCCGCTGACCTCAAGGCCGTCGTGCGGGCCTGCGCCGAATCGATGATCCAGAGCATGAACAGCGGCGCGCTGCCCAGCCCCGCCGAACGTCTGGAGAACGCCGCCGCCGGATGCGCCCGTGCCGACATCCCCATCGATACGGTTCTGTCCGCGGTTCGCGCGGGGTTCACCGTGGCGCTGGAGCAGATGTTCGAACGCACGAGTCCGGCGAACGGTCACGGCGTGCTCACCGCCACCACCACGATCCTCGAGCTTTCGAAGGTGTTCACCTCCGCGGTCGGCATGGCGTACGTGCGTGAGCGCCGCGCCGAAGCCGCCGAACAACAGACCGCCGCGCACAGCCTGACCTCGGCGCTGCTCGCCGGTACCAGTACCGCGACGGCCGGGGCCCGCGAATTGCCGGTCGCCGACCGGTATTTCGTCCTCGCCGTCGGTTTGGCGGCCCATCCCGACGAGCGCAGACCGCATCTGGACCGGCAGGTCGTCGCCCGGCGCAAACTGCGCCGGGTGCAGGCCGAGCTGGCGACGGCGCTCGCGGGCCGGGCGCTGTCGCTGCTGTCCGTAGACGGCGGCACCGTTCTCGTACCATCCACGGCCGCAACCGATTCCGATCTCGACGGCCTGGTCGGAGACTTGTCCCGCGCGGCCCAGACGCCGATCACGGTCACCGTCGTCACCGCCCGGCCGCAGAAGGTTCCCGGGGCCGCCCACCTGGCGCACGAACTGCTGGACACCGTGCACCACCTGGGATTGGGCCCAGGTCTGTACCGATTCACCGAACTGGCCCTGCAGTATCAGCTGACCCGTCCGGGAATAGGCCGCGACGCGCTCGAAACCCAGCTCACCCCGCTGGACGAGCATCCCGATCTGCTGGAAACCCTGCGGATCTACATCGCCGCCAACCTCAGCCGCGTCCGTACCGCACGCCTGCTGAACGTGCACCCGAACACCGTCGACTACCGCCTGCGCCGCATCGCCGGGCTGACCGGATTCGACCCCGCCCAGACCACGGGCCTGTGGTACCTGCACTCGGCCCTGGTGGCGCGCATGGGCCGGCACCCCCGCCCGGCCACACCACTGCGGCTGTCCGCGGGCGAGCCGAACCGCCTCGACAGCGATTGCGCCTGATTCGCCCGGAATACACTGTCCGCCAGTGCATCTGCCCTCCGCTATTGTCGCCCGATTCGGCCTTCGGCGCTGTCGACCGGCCGAATCGGCGCCGCCGACCGAGACGACGGTGAACCACCGACGGATCGTGGTGGCCGGAACCTCCGGATCGGGCAAGACGACACTCGCTCGCCGGATATCCCGGGAGCTCGGCATACCGCACATCGAACTCGACGCGATCCACCATCAGCCGGGCTGGACACCCATGCCCGAGAGGGAGTTTCGCGCCGCGGTCGCCGAGCGGATCACCGCCGGCGCGTGGGTGACCGACGGCAATTACCGGAACAAACTCGGAGACCTGTTGTGGCGCAGCGCCGATACCGTGGTCTGGTCGATCTGCCGGCGGACGCTGGGCCGGGTGCTCACCCCGGCCCGAGGGTGGTGCACCCATACTCGCGACATGCCACAACCTCTGACAGGATGCTGGGGATTGCCGCACGGCGAGCTTGGGAGACGGGGATGACGGACAAGACTTTACGGGCCATCGGCGAGTTCATGAGGTCGGTGCGGCCGCCGGGGTCCTTCGTCGCCCGCCGTACAGCATGGGCCGGGGACCTGGCGATCGAGGTGGAAGGGATTGGCCGGCTTCGATTTCCGGTGACGCCGGCGCAGGCGCGGCAGCTGCGCGATATCACCCGCCCGGCTCGTTACGGCCTGGGAGAGCAGACGCTGCTGGATCCGAGCGTGCGCGATACCGGGGAGATTCCCCTCGAACTCGTCACCGTCGACCAGGACCGCTGGCACCGCGGGTTGGCGCCGATTCTGGATGCGCTGCGGTTCGATCTGGGCCTGCCGCCGGATTGCGAGCTCTCGGCCGAGTTGCATTCGATGCTGGTCTACGGACCGCGTCAATTCTTCCGGCGGCACCGTGATTCGGAGAAGTCCGATGGCATGATCGCCACGTTGGTGGTGACGCTGCCATCGTTTTTCGAGGGCGGGGAACTGGTGGTCGAACATCGCGGGGAGCAGGTGGTCGATCAAGGGGCGCCCGGCAGGATGGACCTGGGCTTGGTCGCGTTCTACACCGACTGCGAGCACGAGGTGCTGCCGGTGACCCTCGGCCACCGAATCTCGCTGACCTACAACCTGATTGCCGGTCCACGCGCGGTCCCGATCGCCGATGCCGGCGCGACCGACCCGGCCATCGCGGCGCTGGCCGACCAGCTGCGCGAGCATTTCACCACACCGGTACCGGATACGAGTTCGAGGCGATACCTATCGGGCGAGCCGGCGCTCGAGCCGCCGAGCCTGCTCGTCTGCCTTCTGGATCATCAGTATTCCCAACGGGGATTCGGGTGGGATCAGCTCAAAGGCGCCGACGCGGCCCGCGTGCAGGTTCTCCTGGCCGCGGCCGAGGCCGCCGGCTATGACGCGGCCCTGGCCCTGGCGGAGGTGCAGGAGAATCACAGCAGCGAAGACCTCGCCGACGAGTTCTGGATGTGTGGCCGGCGGCGCCGCTGGGAGCGCGTCGACGGCAGCTGGGAACTCGTCTGGGACGAGTGGGAGCCCAACGAGTTCACGGAGGACGGGCCGCTGGAAGAGGAACGCGCCGAGGGGTCCCTGTCCGCCGATCATCCCGACCGGCTGACACCGGAGGAACTGGGCAGGCCGAGCCGCGGGGATATCACGTTGACGTGGTGGATCGACCGGGCGGGAGAGGTCACGGGGCCGGTTACCCGAAAGGTCTCTTCCGCCGAGATATGCGTCGATACAACGGAATTGGACCTGCAGCCGTTCGCTGTCGAATCCGAGGGGTTCACCGGCAACGAGGGCAACACGGTGGACCGCTGGTACCGGCGCGCGGCCATCATCGTGCGGCCCGGAAGCGAACCCGCGTAACCGCGTCGGCACGGTGCCACCTTATCGGTCGTGGCCGACTCCCATCAGGAAGGCGTTGATATGAAAGGGTCCGCGCGGTTGAGACTCCGCGCGGTTGAGACATCGATGCGAATCCTTCGTCAGGGCTACTGGCCGGAACTGGTGCGCCACCGCGAGAGTCGGCGTTCGACGGCGAGGAGTACGCCATTGAACACCAGCCCCACCAGGGAGATGGCGATGATGCCGGCGTACATGTCGGGGATTTGGAAGTTCTGCTGGGCCGCGGTGATCAGATAGCCGAGACCGGCTCGGGCGCCGACCATTTCGGTGGCGATCAGCACTAGGATCGAGCTGGAGGCGGCCATCCGCAGGCCGGTGAAGATCGAGGGCAGCGCCGCGGGCAGGATCACCTTCTGGAACAACCGCACCGAGGAGAATCCCAGTGAGGTAGCGGATTTCACCAGCAACGGGTCGGCCGTGCGAACACCTGTGATGGTGTTGAGCAGGATCGGGAAGAAGCCCGCGTACAGCACCAGCGCGACCTTGGAGGTCTCGCCGATGCCGAGGATCAGGACGAATACCGGCAGCAGCGCCAAAGCGGCGGTGTTGCGGAACAGTTCCAGGATCGGGCCGAGGAATTCGGCCACGGGCCGGTACCAGGCGATCGCCACGCCCACGGGCACCGCGGTCACCACGGCCAGCGCGAAACCGACCAGTGAACGACTCAGGCTGGCAGATACGTGCTCCCACATCTGCCCGTTCCGGATCAGCTCCACGAATGCCTGCACAACCGTGGAGAACGGCGGCAGGAAGACCGGGTCGACCAGCCCGATCCGCGGCGCGATCTCCCACAACGCCAGGAACAGCGCGATCGCGATCACCGGCTTGCCGAACCGCCATGCGGCCCGGACGGCCACGCGCGCCAACCGCGCGGCCGTGTACCGGACCGCGACCCGACCGGCCTTCTCCGTCGTGCGCGCATCGGTCTGTGCCACAACGGAATCCACTGCGGCGGAGCGTGTCGCGTCGGCCTGCGCCCGACTGTCCTTCGTTTGCGTGACAACGGAATTCGCGGCCGACGCCGAGTCGAATCGCTCGATCTCGTCCCGCGCTCCCGCGGCATCCGGCTCGGTATCGATCGCCTGATCGCTGCTGGACAGTGCACTAGACATGCGCGGGTCTCCTGTCGATTCCCTGCGGGGACGCCGCGACACCGGCGAACTGTTCGACTCGGGTGACTTCGGTGTGCAGCAGCGTCCAGATGTGGTGGCGGATATCCCGGAACCGCTCGCAGGAGCGAATATCGGTATCGGCGTCCTGATCGGCGCGGCGATCGAGATCGACCTCGACGATCGCCTTCACCCGGCCCGGGCGCGAGGTGAGCACCGCGACGCGCCGGCCCAGATACACCGCCTCGTCGATGCCGTGCGTGATGAACAGGATCGTCTTGCCGGTGCTGCGCCAGATCCGTAGCAGTTCGTCCTGCAAGGTTTCCCGGGTCTGGGCGTCGAGCGCGGCGAACGGCTCGTCCATCAGCAGCACCTCGGGGTCGAACGCCAGGCTGCGGGCGATGGCCACGCGCTGCTTCATACCGCCGGACAGCTCGTGCGGGTAGCGATCACCGAATCCGTTGAGCCCCACCAGTTCCAGGTAGCGCTCCGCGATCGAGCGGCGCTCCCGGCGGCGAACCCCCTTGGCCTCCAAGCCGAATTCGATATTGCCCCGTGCGGTGCGCCACGGCAGCAGCGCGTACTGCTGGAACACGATGCCGCGATCCAGGCCGGGCCCGGTGATCGGCCGCCCGTCGAGCAGCAACTGCCCGGCGCTGGGCTTGCTCAGACCGCCCAGCAGATCCAGCAGAGTCGATTTACCCGAACCGCTGGGACCGACCAGCACCAGGAATTCGCCGTCGCCGAGTTCGAGATCGATGTCTTCCAGCGCGGTGAAACTCTCCCGCGCGCCACGTACCTGGAACTCCTTGCGCACCCCGCGCAGAACCAGTTTCGCCGATGTGCTCATCTCGCCAACTCCTCGCCATCGGGTCCGCCGGCCGGCGGATACGTTGGCACAGGGACCGGAACGATCAGGGTCATCCCAGCTCCTTCCTCGTTGCCGGCCACGGTTTCTCGCCGCGTTTCGACACGACGTAACGACGAACTATGGCCGTGTGCGCGGCTCGCGACAAGAGTTGCGCGCAGCGCGAGCCCAGACCTGGTCCGGTCGCCGGGTGGTGTGGACCGCGCGACGATTAAGGTTTGTGCTGAGAACTGGATGCGAACCATTGCGAGGAGTCGACCGGGTGCTGCGAGACGTTACCGTTGCCGTCGCGGTGGTCGTGCTGACCGTGGCTACCGCACCGCCCGGCGCAGCCGCCCCGCTACCGTGGGCGCCCGCCCCCGTGAACGCCTGTGGCGAAACGGGTTTCGATCCGCAAGCCCGGACGCCGAACCCGGACGCCGCGCCGCCCCGGCCCGCACCGGCGCAGCCGCCCACCATCCAGGTCCAGGTGCTGCAACCCAAGATCACGCCGGTGAAGATTCCCAAGCAGTTGCACAACACCCGGATCGCACCGGCGGCACTCCCGGCCGATCTGTGCGCCAACCCGTGTCCGCAACTGGCCGGAGGGCGCACCCGGACCTCGTATCCGATTCCACCGGGCACGCCGACGTGGCCGGAAGGTCCGCCGAAGCCGACGACCACGACGGCGCCGCCCACCACCACGCCCACCACCACGCCACCACCGACCGGCACGACTCCCCCGACGCCGTGGCAGCTGCCCAAGGTGCAGTTCGTGCCGCACCCGGAGACGATCCCGCTGCCCGTCACCCTGCTCGGCCCGGACGTCACCGGCCCACGCCCGCAACCGATTCCGCCCGTGGTCCATCCGCCGGTGCAACCCGCACCCGTGACGCGCCCGCTCGCGCCGTTCCAGATCCGGGACGTCTATCCGGTGAGTCAGCTGACCGGACCCGGATCGCAGAACCGCACCGATGTGCGCTGGCAGGTGGACGACACCGACCTCGGCCTCATGTGGGAATCGGCCCCGGGCCGGATCGCGGTCGCCTTCGGCGATACGTTCGGCACGGGTTTCCGGGACGGCGGACCGAGCGGCGGGGACTGGCGCAGCAATGTCATCGGCTTCAGCTCCGATCACGATCTCGCGCACGGGATGAAGATCGACAACATGGTCTCCGACGCACCCTGTCACGCCACGGAGGTGCTGGGCAGCTACAAGGTGAACAACTTCGAGATCACCGTCATCCCGACCTCCGGTTTCGCACTGGGCGATCGGCAGTACCTGAGCTATATGTCGGTTGCGCGCTGGTCCGAGAAGCCGAGCCGCTGGTGGACCAACTACGGCGGCCTGGCCTATTCCGACGACGGCGGGCAGACCTGGGTGGACAACGAGCACGCCCGGTGGGACAACGTCTTCGGCCAGGGCCAGTTCCAGGTGGTGGCGATGGCGCCGCACGACGGATACGTCTACATGTTCGGCACGCCCAACGGGCGTTTCGGCACCATCGCCCTCGCGCGCGTGCCGCAGGCGGATGTCCTCAACAAAACGGCGTACCAGTATTGGATCGATGGTTTCTGGCGGCCCACCCTCCAGCCGCCCACGCCGGGCGGTAGCGGGATGGAGCTGTCGGCGAGTCCCATCATGTCCGGTATCGCCGGGGAGGTGTCGGTCCGCTACGACACCGCCGCGGACCGCTGGGAGATGAGCTATCTCGACGCGGACAACAACGTTCTGGTGATGCGTCGATCCACCACCCCGCAAGGCATCTGGTCGGCCCCCGCCACCCTGCTGCACACCGAGGACTATCCCTCGGGCTACGGCGGCTTCATCCATCCGTGGTCCACCGGCAACGACCTCTACTTCACCCTGTCCGAATGGCGCCACTACAACGTCTACCTCATGCACGCCTCGATCCACTGACTCGGCAGGAGACGCCATGACCATCGAACATCGACCGATTACCGATGGGGGCGACCTCGACCACCTCGCCGCGCTCGGCGATCTCCTCGCGAGTACGGGATTGTCCGCGGCCGACGCCGGGGGTGAAGTCGCCTTCGTGGGGCAGGATCCGATTCTGCCGGCGCGGCATCGGCTCGGGGCCTGTATCGGTATTCCGCTCATGGGTGCGGCGGTCGGTGCGGTCGCGGTGCATCGTCGGCGCGGCGGGCCCGCTCAGGATCTGCGGCTGGACCTGCGCCAGGCCGTGCACGGCATCACCCCGCACGCGTTCTGGCATCCCACCCTCGCCGGTGAGCTGCCGCCGTTCCCGCTGGTGGCGGACAATCCCTTCCTGCTCGCGCCATATCGCACCGCCGACGGCCGCACCGTCATGGCCTCGGGGGTGTATCCGCATCTGGCCGCGAAATGGTGCCGATTCCTGGACGTCCCACCGGATTACGCGAAGGTGGCCGCGGCGTTCGCCACCCGGGACGCCTTCGAACTCGAGGATGCCGCCAACGCCGCCGGACTCCCGCTGTGCGTCGCGCGGACTCCGCAGGAATGGCTCGCACATCCGCAGGGCGCACTGCTGGCCACTCGGCCGGTGATCGGGCTGCATCGCATCGGCGACGCACCGGCACACGACTTCGGTTCGGCCGCACGACCTTTGGACGGTATCCGGGTGTTGTCGTTCACCCACGCCATCGCCGGTCCGACCGTCGGGCGCACCCTCGCCGAACAGGGTGCGGAAGTACTGTGCGCCACCCGCCCCAACGACTACGAACACGATTTCATCTATGCCGAGGCCAATGTCGGCTCCCGCAGTGCCTACGTCGATCTGAACACCGATTCCGGCCGCCAACGCGCCGACCGGCTGCTGACGGACGCGCACATCGTGGTCAACAACCATCGCGGCGACAAACTCGAGCAGCTCGGCCTGGATCCGGCACAGCTCGCGGACCGCTATCCGGGGATCATCGTCGTCTCGGTCACGTGCTACGGCTCCGAGGGGCCGTGGCGGACTCGCGGCGGTTTCGATATGAACGGCTCGGCCGCCTCGGGTCTGATGAGTATCGAGGGCGGCACGGAATCGCCGAAACTGCCCGTCACCGGCATGATCAACGATTTCATCACGGGTTATATGGGTGCCATCGGGGCCTTGGCCGCGCTGGTCAAGCGCGGCGCCGAGGGTGGTTCGTGGCACGTCACGGTGAATCTCACCCGCACCGCTATGTGGTACCGGACGCTCGGCCTGGTCGATCCGGCCGATGCGGGTTCCGATGAGCGGCACACCCTGCTCGAACCGGCCGCCTACGATGCCGCGAGTCCGCTCGGTGACGTGCACATGCTCGCACCGCCGGTCCGGTTCTCGCACACCGCGCCCGCCTGGCCGGACCCGCCGCTGGTGCCTCGTGGTTCGAGCCGCCCGCAGTGGAACACCCTGTGAGCTGATCCTTTTCCGTCGGCGTGACCGAGCGGTTTGGGCAACAATGTCCCCGGAAGGTCCACCCGAACAAAGGATTACACAGATGCGACGACCAGCATGGACACGTGCGGCGGCAGCCGTGGCACTCGCGGCTCCCGCGGCGTTCGCGGTGCTCGTGACGCCCGAGGCCTCGGCCGCACCCGCGTTGGCGGCGCCGGACGTGCAATTCAGTGCGTCCGCGCCGGGCACGGTCAGCGCGACCGTGCACAACAAGAACACCCAGCAGGGCACCGTGTGCTGGGCGACCGACATCGACAACAAGACCGCCTTCGGCAGCGGCGGCCAGGATTCGTACGCCGGACCCGGCCGGACGATCACCGTATCGATCCGGAATCTGCCGAACGGCCCGATCCACGCGCAGGCGTTCTGCGCTTACCACACCCCGCCGCTGGGTTCACACGACTACACCTCGTCCACGGCGCCCACGACCGTCACCGTCACCGGCGGCGCGCCCACCGGCAGCGCCGGATAGCCGCCGGGCCGCACGAACGCTCAGGCGGCCGGGCTCGCGACGTCGGCACGTTCGAGCCCGGCCGAGCCGTATCGAGCCGGCGGGCAGATTCCGTTGGGGCTCAGATGGTTTCGGTCTTCGTCCGGTAATTCCGGAGTACCACCGCCAGGCAGAGCAGTGCGACCACGGCACCGGCCACGAGCATGACCGGATAGCCGAGCCCGGTGGTCTGATTCAGCAGGGCCAACAGAGCGGGCAGGCCGAAGCCGAGGTAGCAGACCGAGTAGAAGACCGCGGTCAGCCCCGCCAGATCCTGTGGTTCGGCAATGCGCTCGACCTCCTGTAATCCGGCGACCAGGCCGATGCCGTTCCCGGCTCCCAGCACCGCGGCCGCGATCAGCGCGATCCACAGCGTCAGCGTGCTCGCCGCGACCGCCGCGAGCACCATTCCGGCCGTGACCAGCACGAGTGCCAGCGCCGCGATCCGCGCCACGCCGGGACGATCGATCCGCCGGGCGACGGCCTGGATGAGGAATCCGCAGCCAAGGGTCAACACCGTGAGCAGAGCCGAGAAGCCGATCTGCAGGCTGTGCGCCTGTCCGGCCAGCAACGTCGGCAGGACCGCGTAGGCCGTACCGACCGAGGCGAACACCCACACCGCCACCGGCAGCGCGACGCCCGAGAATCGGTGATGTCCGGGCGCGGGGATACGCAGGTCATCCCGCAGCCGTCCCGGATTCGGCTGCCGCACAACAGTTTCCGGAACACACATCACCCAGGCCGCGCCCGCTGCGCACAGCACGACGTTCACCAGATACGGCAGCGAATGCGGCCACGGCGCCCACTGCGCCAGCACTCCGGCCACACCCGCGCCGAGTGCGAACCCCGCGGTCAGGCTCATCGCCGAACGGCGCGCACCGCTACCGACCGCCGACGACGACGAATACGGCGGCTGCGACAACTCCTTGACCCAACTGCCACCGACGGCCATGGCCAGTCCCAGCGCCACGCCCGAGAGCACCCGGCCGACCGACAGCGCCGCCACCGCATCGGCGCCCACGGCCAGCAGCAGCGATCCCGCCGCCGCGATGAACGGCGCGGGGCACATGAGGCGGCGCCGCCCGAACCGATCCGACAGCGGACCACCGATCAGCAGTGCGGGCACGATGCCCAGCACGTAGTCGAACAGCAGCACGTCCACCGTGGTGACCGACAGGCCGTGATTCTTGTACATCACCAGCAGCGGCGTGAATTCGTTACCGCCCCAGGCGATCACGAACATCGCCGCGGCCACGCCCCGCCAGGCCCGCGGCGCGGCGACCACACCGGCCGCGCGCTCGAGCTCGACCACCGAACCGGTCATCACAGACCCCGCAATTCCAGCTGGTGCACGCCGGACAGATGCTCGACGAGCAGCGCGGCGAAGCCCTCGGCGTCACCGGACTCGATCGCGTCGGCGAGCCGGGCGTGCTCCGCCACGATCTGCGCCGCATTACCCGAACGACGTTGCACCGCAAGGCTGTTCATCCGGCGCTGCCGCTCCCGCAGTGAATCGTAGAACCCGGTCAGGAGCGGATTGCCCGCGGCGGCCACGGCGGCGCGATGGAATTCGGTGTCCATGGCCGCGAACCGCTCCAACTCCCCCGCCGCGGCCAGTTCACGCTGCGATTCGATCACCGAACGCAATTCCGTCAGCAGCGCGGTCCGATCAGCGGTCGCCAGCGCCCGCACCGCGGCCGTCTCCACCACGTACCGAGCGTGCGCGACATGTTCGGCCTCTCCCGGCGGCACCGGCACCACCAGCGCACCGCGCTTCGGATACAGCCGCATCCACCCTTCGGCCTCCAACCGTAGAAACGCCTCACGCACCGGAGTACGCGAGGTCCCCAGATCCGCGGCGACCTCCCCCTCACTGATCAACTCCCCGCCGGGCAACGCACCGCCCAGAATCCGCTCCTTGACCTCCCGATAGGCCCGCTCAGCAGATGAATACGTCATAGACACAAGATGTATCTTAGTGCGGCCGTCGTGCCGCACCCGCGATGCCCCCTGCGAACCCTCGGGTCACACCGCATTCACGGATGCATACGCGCGCCCTTGCTCACCTTGTCCACGACGTTGCGCGGTCCGTAGACGGCGAGTCCGACCAGATCGAGTGCGTCGGTGCCGACCGCGCGGACCGCGGCCCGGTTGTCGGCGTCGTTGCCGGTGGCGAACAGGTCCGAGGTGAAGACCGCCGTCTGCAGGCCACGTGCGAGCGCTTTGGCGTGTGCGGACTGCAAGGTTTCCTTGGCCGCCTCGAAGACGAGGACCGGCTGCCGGAACATCGACTGGTAGACGGCGCCGTCGGCATCCTCGTACGGTTCACCGATGACCTCCGGCCGTACCGTGCCCAGACCGCTGACCAGGAAGGCGGTCACATTCAACCGTTGCCATGCCTGCAGGTCGTCCCGCAGCAGCACCGCGATCTTGGTATCGAAACGCACATTCTCCATGCCCACGACTGTGCGCCGGTCGGGTACGCGAGGGCTTGTACGATCCTGGCATGGTTACCGGCGGCCCACTCGAGCAGGTCCGGGCCTGGCAGCCGCGGGTTCCGGGCATCGTCGAGGTGTTCCATGCCCGGTTCGTCGAGCACGTCTATCCGATGCACGCCCATGATGCGTGGACCCTGCTCATCGTCGACGAGGGCGCGGTCCGCTACGACTTGGATCGACACGAATACGGCGTGCTGGGTTCGGCGGTCTCGCTGCTGCCGCCGCATGTCCCGCACAACGGTCAGGCCGCGACCGAGAACGGCTTCCGCAAGCGCGTCCTGTACCTGGACACCGGCCAACTGCCCGAGACGATGATCGGCTCCGCGGTCGACACCCCGACGTTCACCGATCCGCTGCTGCACCTGCGCATCCGCCAACTGCATGCCGTACTCACCGCTCCGGGCGAGGAATTCGAGGCCGCCGGACGTCTGGCACTCATCCACGATCGTCTGGACACCTTGTTGCGCGGGATCGATCCGCCCGCCCGCCAGGCCGATCCCCGGCTGGCGCACCGCCTGCGCGATCTGCTGGATTCCCACACCACACAAGGCATTTCCCTGGAGCAAGCCGCGGCCCAACTGCACGCCGACCCCACCCATCTGATCCGCGCCTTCGGCCGCGAATTCGGCATGCCGCCGCACCGGTATCTCGTCGCGCGCCGGGTCGATCTGGCCCGGCCACTCCTGCTCAGCGGCATGCCGACGCGGGATGTGGCCGCCGCCACGGGTTTTCACGATCAGCCGCATCTGACCCGGCACTTCAAACGAATCCTGGGTACGACACCGGCCCGGTACGCGCGCAGCGGTCCCGCCCACTGATCGGCGTCACATCACCGATCGGACAGCTTCGCCTCCGTGATCGCCGGCTCGCCGAACCGCACTCCGCCGCACACAATTCTGCGACGAACCGTCATGCCGCGCATTCATTCAGCCGTATCGAGGCCGATCAGCCGGAGTGCGAAATCGGCGTAGCGGTCGGCGAGCTGCTCCGGTGCGACAGGGCCGTCGAGCCGGAACCATTGCGGCAGTGCGGTACACATCGTGGCGATCGCGCGGCTCGCGATGTGGATCCGGTCCCGGCTCAGACCGTGCGCATCGACGGCAGCGGCGATCGTTTCGTCGAGCAGATATTGGATCTCGTTGCGGGAAGCGGTGATTCGCCTGCGGTTCGGCGCGGTGAGACTGCGCATCTCGCTGGCGCCGATGAATGCCAGCTTTCGGCGATGGGTGTGGAACAGGGCGAGGGCTTCGACGGTGTGCGCCACCCGGTCGGCCGGCGTCGTCCCCTGATCGCGCGCTGCCGGAACGCGCCAGTGCAGCTCATCCATGGTGAGGTCGAACGCCCGCACCAGCAATTGCTGCTTATCGGGGTAATGGTGGTAGACGCCCGGCACACTCATCCCCGCCCGCTCGGCGATGGACCGCATGGTCGCGCCGTGATATCCGGTTTCCACGAAGGAATCGACGGCCGCCTCGAGTACGGGATCCATTGGCAGCGGCAGGAATTCACGCCAGTCGCGCTCGACCCGATGGGAAGCGGCGACGGCGTGGGCGCGGACCGGGCGATCGGGCTCCGGTGCCGAGTCCGGCTCACCGATCAGGCGCGGCACCGTCGTGCCGAGTTCCCCGGCCAGGGTCCGCAGCCGGGGCACGGAGACGCCGGTCCGGCCGTTCTCGATGGCGCTGAGCGTGGCGGGGCTGACGCCGATGCGCCGCGCGGTCTCGCGCAGGGAGATACCGGCCGCGGTGCGCGCGGTGCGCACCCGAGCGCCGATATCGCCCGCGGAACGGTTTCCGAGGTCCATCTGTTCAGAATATCCGAACAGTCGAAATATCCGCATCTCGGCTTTTGACACAGGTAATCGCTCCATGGCACTGTTCGTACGTGCCCCGGCCGAGCGAACGTTCGGGCAAACACGGTGAGGAGTGACTGTGGCGATCGATCTGTCCCATCCAGCCCAAGTTCACGAACTGGCCGAGTGCACACGTGAATTCGTCCGCACCACGGTCCTGCCGATCGAGGACGCGCACGGCGGCGATATCGCCGCGGCGGGCGGGGACGCGATCCGGGTCGAACTACAGCAGGCCGCACGCGACGCGGGCGTCTTCGCACCGCACGCGCCGGTCGAATACGGCGGTCACGGTCTCGGAATGTCGGATCGGGCACCGGTATTCGAGGAGGCCGGATATTCACTGTTCGGCCCGACCGCCCTGAATATCGCGGCTCCGGATTAGGGCAATGTGCACATGCTCGCCCATATCGCGAATCCGGAGCAGAAGCAGCAGTTTCTCGAACCGCTCGCCCGCGGTGACGTTCGTTCGGCCTTCGCGATGACCGAACCGGCTCCCGGTGCGGGCTCGGATCCCTCGGCACTGGCCACCCGCGCGGTGCGCGGCGAGGGCGGCTGGCGGATCAACGGCCAGAAATGGTTCATCACCGGCGCCGACGGTGCGGGGTTCTTCATCATCATGGCGCGCACCTCCGGCGAGCCCGGTCAGCGCGGCGGGGCGACGATGTTCCTGGCCCCGGCCGATACACCCGGCATCCGGGTCGAGCGCCACATCGAGACCTTGGACCGGTCGATGATCGGCGGACACTGCGAGGTGTTCTTCGACGACGTGCTGGTTCCGGATTCGGCGGTACTGGGTGCGGTCGACCGCGGTTTCGATTACGCACAGGTGCGTCTGGGCCCGGCCCGGATGACGCACGTGATGCGCTGGCTGGGCGCCGCGCGCCGCGGCCACGACGTCGCGGTGGCGCATGTGGCCGAGCGGCAGGGCTTCGGATCGCGGCTGGGCGATCTCGGCATGATCCAGAAGATGGTCGCCGACAACGAAATCGATATCGCCGCCACCCGCGCACTGCTCACGCAGGCGTGCTGGGAACTCGATCGAGGCGAGACCGCCGCCAACGCGACCTCCATCGCGAAAACCTTCGCCGCGGAAGCGATCTTCCGGATCGTCGATCGCAGCGTGCAGATGTGCGGCGGACTCGGCGTATCCGGCGATCTGCCCCTGGCGCGGCTTTCGCGGGAAGTGCGCCCGTTCCGCATCTACGACGGCCCCTCGGAGGTCCATCGCTGGGCCATCGCCAAGCGTGCCGTCGGTGCGGCCCGACGGGCACGACGCGCCGCCGAGTGAGATTCGACGGCGCTTGATCCGCCGGGCCGTCCAGGTGGCGCCTCCGCCGCTGGCCGAGGTCGCGGGCCGGGCGCAGGCACATCCGGAATACCTCGCCTCGGTGGGTTGCCGACGCGCTACTTCCAGGCGAGCCCGAGAATTCTCCTCGCGCCGCCGCACCCCTTCCGTGCGTCGCGAAGTGCGTGGGCGACGGCACAGCTCAGTGGCATGCCGTAGGCCCCGGACCAGCAAAAGTGGCTCTGCCCATTCGCACCCACCGCCTGACAGCTCCCGGTCACCGAAAGCAGGCACTGGTTTTCGTAGCCGGAAAGCTTCCGACCGGTGCAGACCCTGTGCGACGGTATATTTCACGCGGCAGAGTCCGCGCATGCGATCCGCTCGGTGATGCCGGGCCGCGCGACCGACCGCGGAACGGTGAATCGCCTGCGGCACGGCCGCATTCGTTCCGGCGCCTGCGTTCGAGCCGGACTTATCGAGGAGTGGGACATGGCCGAGGCCGAGCGGACAGCCGAGGCCGAGAATCATGTTCCGCCAGGGGAATCCGATCAACGCGAGCGGCCACCGATCGCCCGGCGTCCGGTGTTCGCGGTCGCGGCGGTGGCGGCCGTCGTACATCTGGTGGTGGCCACCCGGTTCGGCTGGCATCGTGACGAGTTCTACTACGTCCTGTGCGGCAGGCATCCGGACTGGGGTTATGTCGATCAGCCGCCGCTGGCTCCGCTGCTGGCGCGACTGGCCGCCGATCTGCCGGGCGGTGTGCTGCCGCTGCGGTTGCTGGCAATCGCCGCCCAGATCGGTTGTGTCCTATCGGCTTCCGTACTGGCCGCCGAATTCGGCGGTCGGCGTCGCGCCCAGACTCTGGCCGCGGCGGCAGTCGCCGCCTGCCCGGTGTTCGTCGCGGCCTCGATGCTGTTCGGCACGACGGTCCTCGATCAACTGTGCTGGCTGGCGGTACTCGTGCTCACCGCCGGAGCATTGCGAGTGCGCACGACCCGCGCTTGGCTCGCCGCGGGCCTGGTCGCCGGTATCGGATTGCAGACCAAGGACACTCTGGCGGTACTGCTGATCGGCATCGTCGTCGGCCTCATCACGTTCCGGCGCGACGCGCTGCGCAGTCGCGGCCCTTGGCTCGCCGGGCTGTTGGCCTTCCTTGTCGCGGTGCCGAACGTCATCTGGGACGCGCGGCATCAATGGGCGAATCTGCATATGGCGCGGGCGCTGGCCGATCAGCAGGGCGGGCCGCTCGGTGCGCTGTCCCAGGTGCCGGTACTGGTACTGCTGCTGGCCGGCCCGCCGCTGATCGCCCTGTGGTATTCCGGTGTGCGGCACCTGATTTCGCGGGAAGGACGCGACCACCGCTGGCTGCTGGCGGCGGCCGCGGTGATCCTTGCGTTGTTCACCGTCAGCGGCGGCAAGGTCTACTATGCCGCCCCGGTGCTGGCGGGCCTGTTCGCGGCCGGGGCGGTGCGAGTCGAAAGCCTCGCGACCGAACGCCGGCGATGGCGGTGGCCGCTCGCGGTCGCCGGATCCGCGACCATCGCGATCGTGATCGGCCTGCCGGTACTCCCACCGCGCGCGGAGACGGCATTGCGGCCGATCAACCCGCAGGCCATGGAAACCTACGGCTGGCCCCGATTCGTCGACCAGATCGCCCGCGCCGCAGCGCCTTTGCCCGCCGGCGTCCCCATCTTCGCCAGCAACTACGGCGAGGCCGGCGCGGTGAGCATCCTGGGCCCGGCGGCCGGACTGCACCGAACGGTGCTCAGCGGCCACAACAACTATCTGTTCTGGGGCCCGCCGCCCGGCAAGTCCGACACCGTCCTGTGTGTGGGCCAGTGGAATACCGCCTACCTGCACCGATTCTGGTCCCAGGTCACCGAAATCGCACCCCTGACCCTGCCGGACGGACTGACCGATCAGGAGACCGCCCAGCACGCAGCCATCTATCTGTGCACCCTGCCACGGGGCACCTGGGCACAGCTGTGGCCCGACCTACGGCATCTCGACTGAGATCGCCCCCGAATCCTGCCATATCTCAGCCGATTCCGATGCGCGGTGATCACTGCAGCGAGACACGAGGTGAGGCGGGCCCTCCGTCGAGCCCGCCCGCTCGTCTAGCTGTAATCGTAGAAACCACGACCGGTCTTGCGGCCCAAGCGGCCCGCGTCGACCATGCGGCGCAGCAGCGCCGGGGGCGCGTAATGCGGTTCGGCGAATTCGGCGTACAGCGACTCCGAAGCGGCGAGGGCGATATCGAGGCCGACGGTGTCCAGCAGGGTCAGCGGTCCCATCGGGTAGCCGCAGCCGCCCTTCATCGCGGCGTCGATGTCCTCGGCCGACGCATAGCCCGATTCGAGCATCCGCACCGCCTGGCACAGGTACGGGATCAGCAGCGCGTTGACGATGAACCCGGAGCGGTCACCGGCCTGCACGGTGGTCTTGTTCAGCGTGTTCTTCGCGTAATCGGTGACCGCGGCTGCCGTCTCCGGCGAGGTGACCAGCGTCGAGATGATCTCCACCAGCGGCATCACCGGTACCGGATTGAAGAAATGCATGCCCAACACCTGTTCCGGACGCTGGGTCGCGCACGCGACCTTGATCACCGGAATCGACGAGGTGTTGGTGGCCAGGATTCCGGCGGGCTTGACGATCTTGTCCAACTTGCCGAAGATCTCGTACTTCAGCGATTCGATCTCCGGCGCCGCCTCCACCACCAGATCCCGATCGGCGAAGTCGTCGATGTCCAGCGTCACCCGCACCCGCGCAATCGCCGCGTCGGCGTCGTCCTGGCTGATCCTGCCCTTGCTCACACCGCGCGAGATCGAGGCCGCGATCCGCTTCTGCGCGGCATCGACCAGTTCCTGCGTCGTCTCGAGGACCAGGACCTCACTTCCGGCCTTCGCGCATACCTCGGCGATGCCCGCGCCCATCGTGCCGCCACCGATCACACCGATCAGCTTCACAGTCACCACTCCAAATCCTGTTCGACAACAGTTCCCGGCCCAGGGCCACAGCTCAGAATACGAAGGGCGGGTACGGCACCCGCACCCCGCCGCCGTATGGGACATTCCTCACAACCTGGGCTGTAATTTGCATTCTCAAAAATCGAGAAGATAATCTCGGTCTTACAAGAGGATGATTCTCGTTCGATCGGCGCCGGTCCGGCTGGAACGGATGCGCAGGCCACGGGCGGAAAGGACCCCCGCATGACCGTCACGGACAACGATTTACCCATCCTCGCCGATGGCGATCCGCAGCCGGTCGTCGCCGAGATCGACGGCATTCCGATCTCGGGACTACTCGCCCGGGCCCGGAACCCGCGCGCCGCCGTGGTCGCACTGCACGGAGGCGCGACCACGTCGCTGTACTTCGACTGCCCGGGACATCCGGAGCTGTCCCTGCTGCGCACCGCGGCCGCCGCGGGATTCACCGTGCTCGCGCTGGACCGGCCCGGTTACGGCAGATCACACCCGTATGCGGCGACATTGGCGGACCCTCGACTGCGCGTCGAGTTGATGTACCGCGCGATCGATCATCATCTGGATGCGGCATCGCGCGGTGCCGGGGTGTTCCTGATGGCGCATTCGGCCGGGTGCGAGACCGCGGTCCGGATGGCCGCCGATGCCGAACGCGGGCCTCGGCTTCTGGGTATGGAACTCTCGGGCACCGGACGGCAGCGGCAGCCCGCGGCCGAGGAGATCCTCGCCGTGCGGCCCCGGCCCGACAATGTGAAGGTGGGCCGGTTGCTGTGGCAGCCCGCACGGTTGTACCCGCCCGAACATGTGGGCGGCGGGCTGATCGGCGCCGGCGGACCGGGTTTCGAAGGCCAACTGGTGCGGGAGTGGGCGGCCACGCACTTCCCGGAACTGGGCCCGCGAGTACGGGTTCCGGTGCGTTTCACCGTCGCCGACCACGAGAAGGTCTGGCGCAACGATCCGGCCGGCCTGCTCGAGGTCGCCGAACTGTTTCCCGCCGCCCCGCGCCTGGTGCTGAACATCCAGCCGAACTCCGGACACAACATCAGCATCGGGCATACCGCGACGGCCTACCACCTGGAGGTCCTGGCCTTCGCCGCCGAATGCGTCGTGGCCCGCGAGAACGGCGAATTCAGCGGTCCGGCAAGGCAATTCGACGGCGTGCCCGCCGGGCAGAGCTGACTCGGATCGCGGCGGCCGCATGCCGCGGTGCGACAGTCCGGTCGGTGCCGCGGCGAGTGCGACGCCGACCACGAGAGATCACCGGACGCCCGATCGGCGCGGACCTGGCCGAGTTGGCCCGCCGGCGCCCGCCTCACCGGCTGATCCGCCGGGGAACCGTTGCCGCGGTTAGCTTCTCGGGATTGCGGACGGCGTAGAAGGTGTTGATGACATCGTTCACCACCTCGATCAGATAGACCCCTTCCAGCCGGTCGCGCGAGTAGACGGCCATCGCGGGGGTGCTGTTGCAGTTGACCGTCTCGATCCGCAGCCCCGGTGCGGTCTCGGCCTTGCGGAACAGGTCGATCAGATACCGGGCAACCCGCTCCGCCCCCAGCACCGGCCGCCGCGCCGCGACGGCCTTGCCGCCGCTGTCGGCGATGAACACGACGTCCGGGGCGAGCAGGACGAGCAGCCCGCGCAGGTCACCGCTGGTCGTCGCGGCCATGAACTGTTCGGTGATCCGGGTGATCCGCGCGGCGTCAACGGGTTCGAAACGTCTGCGCCGCGCCCGTACGTGCTCGCGGGCGCGGTGCGCCACCTGACGCACGGCCATCACGGATCTGCCCACCGCGGCGGCGACGTCCGGGTAGTCGAAACCGAACACCTCGCGCAGTACGAAGACCGCGCGTTCGTCGGGGCCGAGGGTTTCCAGCAGGACGAGCATGGCCATCGACACCGATTCGGCGAGCACCACATCGGCCGAGGCGTCCGGTTCGGCGAGTTGCAGTGGCTCGGGCAGCCACGGACCGACGTAGTCCTCACGTCTGCGAGCACCGGCACGCAGCGTATTCAGTGCCTGGCGGGTCACCAACCGGGCCAGATACGACCGGGTGTCCCGGACCGCCGCCAGATCCACCTCGGCCCACCGCAGATAGCTGTCCTGTAGGACATCGTCGGATTCGGTTGCCGAGCCCAGGATTTCGTAGACGATCGTGAACAGCAGCGGCCGCAGCAGGGTGAACCGCTCGGCATGTTCGTCGGCCCTCACGCGGAGGTCACCGCCGATGCGCTCGCCCGCGGGTCGGGCCGCGGGCCGCCCGCGAGCCACCTCAGGGAACCGGGTTCGCGGGCCTCACGCCGTATTTTTCCCACGGCGAAATTGCAGGTCACCTCCTTGATCTTCGCACCCGCGCGACCGCCGATGTAGAGATTCATCGCGGTGTCGTCCTTGTGCGCGAGCTGCCGAACGCCGGTGCGGCGTCCCAGGCTCAGACAAACCCCGGTCAGTGCCACGTCGATCACTCGGGGCTCGGACCCCTCGATATGACTCAACACGGTGTCGGCGGCCTGCGCCCCGAGCGCCCCGGCGGCCTGGCTGCTCATCCGCAGCGGCTGCCCCGACGGCGTGGCGGCGTCGCCGGTCGCGACGATGCGGTCGTCGTCGACGCTGGTCAACGTCTCATCGGTGAGCAACCGGCCGATCGCGTCGGTGCGCAGCCCGCTCGCGGACGCCAGCTGCGGCACGCCGAAACCGGTCGTCCAGATGGTCAGGGCACTCGGACGCACCGCGCCGCTGGACAGGACGACCGCATCCGCACGCACCTCCAGCACCGGGTCCGATTCGAGCATCGTGACACCGTGTCGCGACAACCATCTGCGCACATACCGGCGGCCCGAGGCACTCAGCGAGGGCATCAGCGTCCCGCCGCAGACGAGAGTGACTCCCCACCCCCGCTCGGCCAGTTCGGCGGCCGTTTCGATACCGGTCGGCCCGCCGCCGACCACGGTGACCGACGCATCGGCGGACAACCCGTCCAACCGTGCGCGCAACCGTTGCGCGGACTCGAATTCACCCATGCGGCAGGCGAATGCGTCCCCACCGCGCACCGACGGCGTCGCCTCGGTACTGCCGACCGCATATATGACGTGGTCGTAGCCCAGTCCCCGCCCCGACGCCAATCGCACCGTGCGAGTGGCGGTATCGATGCGCGTGGCACTGTCGACCACCAACTCGATCCCCGCTCCGAGCAACGTCCGGTAATCGATCGTCGCCTCACCGGTTCCGGCCACCAGCTGATGCAACCGCACCCGATCCACGAAAGCCGGACGCGGATTGACCATGGTGATCCGAACGTCTCCCCGCTTACGCAACCGGTTGGCCGCGACCGTACCCGCATATCCGCCCCCGACAACCACCACGCTGTGCTCTGTCTTGTGTTCAGTCATGCCCCCGAGACACCGCCGGTCGGGCAAATATGACAGCACACGAATGTGACTTGCATCACTTCATACTGGGCGCCGGGTCGATGGCGCAAACATATTCGGCGACAGCGCGATTCGCCTCGATATCAGGCGGCGAGCTCGACGCCGAGGATACGGTCGAGGGCGTGGGCGCCCGGATCGGTGAGTTGCAGGGTGCGGCGGGTGTTGTGGCGAACCACCCAACCAGCTGATTCCATCCGGGTCAGCAGGGCCGCGCCGAGGGCTCCGCTGAGGTGGTGGCGCTGTTCGCTCCAGTCGACGCAGAAGCGCAGGAACGGGCGGCGCTGTGAGCCGGCGGCGACCAGGTCGACGCCCAGGGCGGTGAACACCGGCTCGGCGTCGGGGCCCAGCTCGTACGGGTGCGTGCGCACCGGGGCGGACAACAGGTCCCCGTCGGCGCGCTCGGCACCGCGCAGGCCGTCCGTGCGAATCAGAGCGCCGCGGTCCAGTAGCGCCTCGGTGACCGCGACGCCGAGCCGACCGGCGAGGTGGTCGTAACAACTGCGCGCACGGCGCAGGGCCGCGGCCCGGGTGGATTCCCGTAACGAGCGCACTGGACGGGTAGGAGCGAGCGCGGCCACCGCCTCGAGTGCGATGCCGACCTTCGCGTCGGCGAGACGGTAGTAACGATGGCGGCCGGAGCGTTCCACGCTCAACAGGCCACCGTCCACCAGCCGTGCGAGATGTTCGCTGGCCGTGGAGGCTGCCACGCCCGCCTCGGCCGCGAGCACCGAAGCCGGTAGCGCCCGACCGTCGGCGAGGCTGATCAGGACCCGCGCCCGCGTCGCATCGGCCAGCAGCGCCCCGACCGATGCGACATCGGCGTATCCGTGCAATGGCCGATCATCCGTCATGACACCAGTCTGCCCCGCCGACACTTCGGTATGCACCGAAATGTGGGCGCCCCCGATGCTCACCGACAAGAACCACGTCCGCTGCTTCGGGGCGCAGATATCCGGCGACGAAACCCGTTATGTCACCGTCGATTTCGGCGATAACCGGTGCGAATCGAAAATCCCGGCGCCACAGGAGACAGGCACAGCCCGATTCGGCATCCGGCACCTGGAATTCACTGCGTCGAATAGCTGATCCCACCGTGTGTGATGTTTGCGATCGAGCGGCCATCTGCCCGAGGCCCAGCAGCATCGGGATCTCCTCGGAACACTCGGCCGGACCGGCGGGCCGATGCGAGACCGAACCACCGCGCGCCCATCCTTCGGCCCACACCGAAGCTTTTCGGCGAAACACTTGGCGGCATGAGCATTTCGAAACCGATCGCGGAGGACTCTCCTCAGGTCAGGCCGGGCCGGGTACTGGGAGTGATGTGCGCCGGCATGTTCCTGGTGCTACTGGACGTCACGATCGTCAACGTCGCGTTGCCCAGCATCGGACACGGCCTGCGTTCGGATGTGGCGATGCTGCAATGGGTCGTCGACGGATACGTGGTCGCCATCGCCGGACTACTCCTGGCGGGCGGTACCGTCGGCGACCGGATCGGGCACCGTCGGGTGCTGCTCACCGGATTCGCGGTATTCGGCGCGGCCTCGCTGAGCTGCGCGATCGCACCGAATATCGGCGTGCTGATCGGCGCGCGCATCGTCCAGGGGGTCGGTGGAGCACTGCTGCTGCCCAGCACGATGGCGGTCATCGTCGAGGTGTTCCCGGATCGCGGTGAGCAGGCGCGGGCGCTGGGCACCTGGGCGGCGATCCCCTCGCTGGCACTGCCCGCGGGCCCGCTGCTGGGCGGGCTGCTCACCGGCTGGCTCGGCTGGCGTCCGGTGTTCTGGATCAATGTGCCGCTGACCGCACTGGTCATTTTCGCGACACTGCGCACGGTGCCGAACCGTCCGGGCGAGGAGCGCGAACGGATCGATCTCGCCGGCCTCGCCGGATTCGTCGTCGGATTGGGCGGGCTGGTGTTCACCGTCATCTCGATCGGGCACCACGCCGGACGGCCGACGATCGCCGCCGCGGCCGTGGTCACGGTCGCGGCCCTGGCCACAGCGCTGATCTCGTCCGCGCGCGGCGCGAATCCGGTGCTTCCGCTGGATCTGTTGCGGCGCAGGGATTTCCTGAGCCCCAACGTGGTGGCGCTGACCATGAATCTGGTCTTCAACGGGCTGCTGTTCGTCACCATGTTGTATTTGCAGGACGTCCTGGGCTGGTCGCCACTGCCGGCCGGACTGGCGGTGCTGCCGCTCGCGGTTCCGCTGGTCGTACTCGCCCCGGTATCGGGCCGGATCACCGCACGGCGCGGGCCGCGCACGGCGGTCGCGCTCGGGTGCGTCATCGCCATCGCGGGCACCCTGCTGCTGACCCGGTTGCAGGCTACCGGCGGAATCGGTTGGCTGCTGGCCGGATTCGGAATTCTGGGATGCGGCGCCGGACTGGTCACCGCTTCGGTGGTGGCGGCGGTGGTACGTGCGACACCCCCCGACCGCGCGGGGCTGGCGACCGGCACCTCCAATACCGCACGGCAGATCGGCACCGCCAGCGGCGTGGCGATCTTCGGTGCGATCGCGGGGTCCCCCACCGGGCCGCATTTCATCGGCGCGATTCACCTGCTGACCATCGCATCCGCCGTGGCCTGGGCCGGGGCGCTGGCCGCCACCGCGTACGGCGTCGCCGGACGCCCCCGAAGCGAGTGACCCCGCGTCCTCGCGAGCCGACACAGCACCGCTTCCCACCCGCTCAACGCCCGCCAGGATAGGCTTTTCGAACGAACGAGCGAAAGCGTGCCGCATCACAGCCGGAGCGAAGGCCGAGGACGCGGCGAACACGCCGGAGCGGAGCGTCGGTGCGAGGATACGGAGTTGTGAAGATGAGCCGGACCGTGGACGGGCATACCGGCGTGCCCGACGACCTGCGCGACACCGTCACGTTCGAACTCGAGGAGATCGACGAGACCGTGGCCGCGATGGTCGCCGAGCAGGCGCGGGAGCGTCCGCGCGACGGCGAGCTCATCACCCAGCGGCTCGGCCTGGACGGCGAACGTCCCGAGACGCTCACCCTCATCGGGGCGCGATACGAACTGTCCCGAGACCGTGTGCGCCAGTTGTACACTCGCGCCATCGGCCAGGTGATCCGGCGAGTGCAGGCCACCGGGCTGCCCGATACCGCGATCTTCGCCGCGCGGTATCCGGTCGGCTGGGGCGATCAGCGACTGGTGCGCACCCTGCTCGGCGAGATCTACGCGACCGACACCGATATCGCCGGACAGGATCTGGCCTATCTGCGCCTGCGGCTGGCCGGCCACGCGCTGATGGACGCCAAACGCGTGGCGGGCTTCGTCTTCCAGCAGATCGCCGGATGGCAGCAGCGCGGCCGCTGGCACGCCGTCCCGCGATTCACCGAACCCGTTGCCGGGCAGTTGATTCCGCTGCTCCGGCGAACGGACTGGGCGAGCGGTGCGGCGACGCCGCTGCCGGAGCTGCCACTGACCACGGTGGATACCGCCGACGACGCCCGCGGTTCGATCTTCGCCGAGAAGCTCGGCCGCGAAACGAGTTTCGACACTGCCCTGGAGGCACGGCTGCTGCGCATGCTGGACGAGAGCGAACAGGTCGCGGCCTACACCGAACGTCCGCTCGCGGTCGACTATCGCCTCGACGAGATCGACCGGGTGCACTATCCCACCGCCGCCGCCCGGCTCACCGACGGGCGGGCCCTGCTGATCGATGTCATCCCGCTGGCCCGGATCGCCGTGTACGGCAACCGAATCAAGCTCGCGGCAGCCCGCGCCGCGGCGCACGATCGCGGCTGGGGCCATCTGGTGTTCACCGGCAGCCGGATGGGCGAACCGGACCTACGCGCGCATACCGTCCCCGCGGCCACGGAGAACATCCTGCGCAACCGCCTGGCCGAGGGCCCCGTGGACTGGACCGAGTTCCGCCGCTACCGCGCCGAGACCGATATCCGGCTCACCGATCTGAACGCCATGGTGCTACGCCACGGCTGGCGCTGGGAGCGCGGCCCGTTCCGGTTGTCCCGCCACGGCTGATCGACCGGAACCCGTTCACCCGCAACGTCGCTCATAACGTCGCTCATTCAGCGCGAGTTCGCCGGCTCAGTGCAGGATCATCGCCGAGGCGACGAAGGCCACGATGACGAGCAGGGCGAAACAGGCGATCAACTGCCAGTGCATCACCGCCGTGCGCTGCCGCGCGATCGTCAAACGCAACGTGGCGTCGATCCGGCCGTGATCGGCCAGCCGACGACGCGCGCCGTCGAGTTCCTCGGCTACCTGTTCGGTCCGCTCCAGCCGGTGCATGAGCTTGTGTACCTGTTTGGCCTTGTCCCGAGTCGCCTTGCGCGCCAACGCCAGTGCGGTGCGCTGGTTCACCAGTTCCTGGCGCTGCTGCGCGATCACGGCGGCCTGCGCCCGCGTGTGCTGTTCCCACGTGCTCACCGTCGCCCAACCTCCTGCGGTCTCGTCGCGATATCCGAAGGCAACCTCCGCGGCGACCCACTCCTGCATGAATTCTCGCACCGTCCACGCCTGCTCCCGGGGCCGGGCGAGCCCGTTCGGCCCGGCCTCGAGCAGGCCGGACACCAGCCGGTAGTCACAGCCGTCGGCGGCGAAGTCGTCCACGGCCACACCCGGCACCTGCGCGACCCAGAATCCGGGCGGGCACAGCCACAGCACCTCGTCGACGCCGACCGCGCGCAGCCGGGCCGCGCGCTCGAGCGCGAAGCCGACATGTACCGGCGCACTGCACACCTCGATCGCACATATTCGAGATCCCTTGCGCCACAACAGTCCCGGAGTCTGCGCACCCACCGCCTTGTCCACCTCGGCGTCGTCGGCGCCCTCGGCCAGTAGTCGCCCGCGCAGCCAGTACTTGAATCGCTGCACATCCCAGTGGCAGTCGCCGCAGCCGGGCTCGCGGCACCGCTCGCCCGGCTGATGTCCACGCGGATTCGGTTCCACCGCAGGAAGATCCGCGGGTTCGGGCGCGGTCAGCAGTAACGCCTGCCCCGGCCCGGCCTCGATACGCTGCTCACGTTCGACCATGCCCGCACCTCGCCGCTCGGCTCCGGCACGTGCCAGTGGCCCGGCCGTGCCCACTACCCGCTCGCTACGCTCGCCCATGCGATCCATCGCCCCTACACCGTGCACCGGCGGCACATCCGAAACCGCCCCCTCTAGAGTGCCGTAAAGATCGGTTGTCGGCACCGCGTCCTGTCTACTTTCGTTATGCAACCGGGAGCCGCGCGTGATCATGAGACCCAGGCGCGGCGCCGAACGCCCTCGCCTGCGACGCTTTCGACCTTGGCGCACCGAACCCCGGCCGCTACGCTGCGCTGGTGACCCCCACCGAATACATGAATGTATCGTCGCCGCTCCGGGCCGCGCGGCAGGCCAATTCGGTGGCATTCGCACTCCAGGGCTTCTTCCTGGCGGTCATCCTCACCGAACTGCCGCAGGCACAGTCGCGGTTCGGCCTGAGCGATACCCTCATCCTGGTCGCGGTGGTGGTGATCTCACTGCTGGCGGCGGTGGGAAGTGTTGTGGCCGAACAGCTTGCGGTCCGCTGGTCCAGCCGGGTGACGTTGCGGATCGGACTCGGGCTGATCGCGGTCACCGGCGCGGTCATCGCCTTCGCTCCGGACAAGGCGCTGCTGTTCGCGGCATTGAGCGGATACGGCGTGGCCGTGGGCATCGTCGATGCGAGCACCAATATGCAGGCGGTGTTCATCCAGCACGGCTACGGGCGGTTCGTATTGTCGTCCTTCTACGCCGCGTGGAGTGCGGGATCGATCCTGGGCGCACTGTTCGTCTCGGGATGCGAGAAATTCCACGTCACGTGGACCGAGGCGGTATTCGCCGCGGCGTTGGTGGTGCTGGTGGCGGGGTTCGTGTTCGGACCGCGGCTGTTGGGCACCCGGCAGGCCGAGGCCGAACCCGCCGAAGCCGAGCGCGCGGCGGCCGTTCCGTTGCGGGCCTACCTGGCACTGGGTATCGCGATGGCGCTGGTGTTCGCCATCGATCTGGCGGTCGGCAACTGGTCGGCGCTGTACCTGAAGAACGAACTGCTGTCCTCCTCGGCCACCGCGGCGCTGGCGCTGGCCGCCTACCAGGGGGCCTCGCTGCTGACCAGGCTCACCGGCGATCTGTGGGTGCGACGGTTCGGGCCGCGCGTGGTCGTACTCGTCGCGGCCGCGATCGGCGTGGTCGGACTGCTGGTCGTGGTGAGCGCGCCCGGACCGCTAGCCGCGTTGACCGGATTCCTGATCGCCGGGATCGGCCTGCCCGTGATCGCCCCGCTGTGTTTCAGCGAGGCCGGACGACTCACCGGCGGCTCCGGGCTCGACGCGGTGATCGCGCGGCTGAACCTGTTCAACTACGCGGGCACGCTGATCGGCGGCGGCGTGGTGGGCGCGGTGTCCGATATGGCGAGCCTGCGCATCGGATTCGTCATACCGCTGCTGTTCGCCGCGGTGCTGGTGCTGTTCGGCCGTACCTTCCACGCGCGAACCGCCGCGACCGCATACGAACCGGACGAATCGACCTGACCGGCACGCCACCACTGCGGCGGGCGAGGTGATGTGATGCCATGGATCACGTGAACAACGACACGATGGTCACGGTCGACCGTGCCGGACTCTGGGACGCGGAGGCCATCTCCGACGTCGCGGCCGCCACGTTCCCGCTCGCCTGTCCGCCCGGACTCGCCGAGGCCGATATCGAGACCTATATCGACGAGACGCTCTCGGACGAACGGTTCGGCGAATATCTCAGCGATCCGGATCACACGGTGCTCAAGGCCGTATCCGGCGGGCAGATCGTCGGCTACGCCATGCTGATCGCGGGCGGCCCGACCGATCCGGTCGTCGCGCGAGCGGTGGATCTGCGGCCAGTGCTGGAGATCAACAAGATGTACGTCCTGCCCGGCCATCACGGCAGCGGCGTGTCGACCGCCCTGATGACCGCGGCCCTGAACCACGCACGCGACAACGGTTACGCGGGCGTGTGGCTGGGCGTCAACCAGGACAACGCCCGTGCCCAGCGGTTCTACGCCAAACGGGGATTCCGGATCGTCGGCACCCGCACCTTCACCGTCGGTGCCACGGTGTGCCACGACTACCTCATGCAGCACGCCCTGGAATCCGCCTCGCCGAGCTGAACCCGGCCGGCGCGACAAATTCGGTTCAACTCAGCAGTTCGGCCTTCAAGGCGGCGATATCGGCGTCGGTCAGCTGCAGTCCCTGGTGGACGTAACTGTCGAAGCTGCCGTACGACTTGTCGACCTGGTCGAAGGCCGCGTCGAGCGCCGACCGGGCGACCCCGTCGGCCAGGTCGCCGGCGCGGGCGTCGCGGTAGTAGCTCGACAGCAGATAGTCGTAGTCGACCGTCTTGCGGTCCACGCCCAGGATGGTCAGCAGCACCGCCGACATTCCAGCCGGTGCGATCGTTACCCGCGGTGCAGTGGTAGAGCACCGCACCGTCGCCGGTGCGGGCGATGTCGCGCAGGACGTCGACGAAAGCCTGATTCGCGCCCGATGCGGTGACGAACGCCCGGTACAGGTCGTCTCCGGCGAACAGGGTCGAGACGAGCACCTGCGGCGGCGCCTGGCCGATGACGTCGTCGCAGTGCGCGGTCGTGCCCGCGGGAATCCGATCCGGGGACAGCACGCGCTCGTAGGCGGTCCGCAGATCGTGGACGGAACGGACCTCGCGCGTGCTGAGAACGGCCAGGTCGGCGTCGGTGGCCTCGGCGAGTTCGCCGGTCGGTACACCAGACCGGTGCGCACCACGCGGCCGTCGGTGGTGCGGTAACCCCGCACGTCACGGTACCGCGCGATCAGCCTGCGGGCACCTCGTACCGCGAGAGCGCGAGCAGCCGGGAGATGGCCCGCAGGTACTTCTTGCGGTAACCGCCGTCGAGCATCTCCTGGGAGAAGATCGCGTCCAGTTTGGCCCCGGACACCGTCACCGGAATTCCCGCGTCGTACAGCCGGTCGGCCAGGACAACCACACGCAGCGCCACCGCCTGATCGGTCACCTCGTGCACGCCGGAGACGAACACCGCGCCCACTGCGGAGATCAGCGCGCCGAATCGCGAGGGGTGCAGGGTACTCAGATGTCGCAGCAGCGCGTCGAAGTCGTCGAGGGTGGAACCCGGCGTGGCCGCAGCCTTCTCGGCCAGCAGGTCGGGTGCGGTCGGCTCCGGGGCGGGCGGCAGGTCGCGGTGCCGGTAGTCCGGGCCGTCCACCCGGACCGTCTCGAACAGCGATCCCAGTTTCTTGATCTCCCGCAGGAAATCCTGCGCCGCGAAACGGCCCTCACCGAGCTGACTGGGCAGCGTATTGGAAGTCGCCGCGACCGAGACTCCGCGCGCGGTCAGCTCGGTCAACAGCCGCGAAACCAGGGTGGTGTCGCCCGGGTCGTCGAGCTCGAATTCGTCGATGCACAGCACACTGTTGCTCGCGAGCCGCTCCACCGCGTTCGTGAAGCCCAGCGCGCCCACCAGATTGGTCAGCTCGCCGAAGGTACCGAACGATTTCGGCTCGGGCGAGGCGTGGAAGATCGAGGCCAGCAGGTGGGTCTTGCCGACGCCGAAGCCGCCGTCCAGATACAGGCCCGCACCCTGGACGTGCTTCTTCTTACCGAACAGACTCCTGCGGTTCGCGGCGGCGTGGATCGAGGCGACCCGCCCGGCGAAATCGCGCGCCTTGCGCACGGCGTCGGCCTGACTGGGCTCGTTCGAATCCGGAATGTAGGAGTCGAAGCTCACCTCGTCGAATGTGGGCGGGGGCACCATCTGGGCGATGAGCTGATCGGCCGGAACCTCCGGATGGCGATCGACGAGGCGTTGTTGCACGCAAGTAGCGTACTGACGTGGTGTGATCGGTGGTTATGCAGCGTATGCCCAATGCGATCCAGTTCACAACTCTGGGACCCGACGACCTCGTGCGGCTCTACGCCTACCCCGCCTCGCTCGAATCCCCTTGGATCCGAGTCAACTTCGTCACCAGTATCGATGGCGCGGCAACCGTGGACGACCGGTCCGGTGGGCTGGGAAGTCCGGCCGACCACGCGGTGTTCGAAATCTTGCGGGACCTGGCCGATGTGGTCCTGGTCGGCGCGGGAACCGCACGTCAGGAGAACTACGGCGGCGCACGTACCGACGCCCACCGCCGCCTGCGGCTGTTCCACCACGGTCTCGGCGGCAGTCCGGACGGCTCGCCGCCCCCGATCGCGGTGGTGACCGCCAGCGCGGCGCTGGATCCGGCCGGACGGCTGTTCACCGACACCGGCCGACCGCCGATGATCCTGACCACCGTCGCCGCACCGACCGACCGCAAGCGCGCACTGGCCGACGCGGGCGCGGAGGTGATCGAGTGCGGCGAGGCATCGGTGGCCGCAGCGGACATCCGCACGATCCTGGCGCAACGCGGATTGCTGCGCGTGCTGTGTGAGGGCGGTCCCTCGCTGTTCGGCGACCTGATTGCCGCCGGTGTCGTGGAAGAACTCTGCCTCACCGCATCGCCGCTGCTCATCGGCGGTTCCGCGAGCCGAATCGCGGTGTCCCCCAAGGCGTTGCCGACCCCGATGACCTTGCGTCACGCGATCCTGGACGACGACGGCACGATCCTGACCCGCTGGGAACGCGCCCGCACCCAAGGCTGAAAGCACCCACCGGACCTGGCAGGCTGTAACGCATGCGCAGGACTCGAGCCGCACTGCTGGCATCGTCATCGCTGACGATCCTCCTCACCGCCGCCTGCGGCGCCGGCCCGTCCGATCGTCCGGGAATCGCCGAGGCCCGCCCGCATTCCGGCGGCTCGGCCGCAACCACCTCCTCGGCCCCTGCGGCGCCACCGCCGGCCGAGACGCCCAAGACGGACCTGGGCTGGCACGACTGCGCGGCGTCCACGTTCAACGCTCTGGGCCTGGGCGCGCCACCGGGCGGGCTGATCTTCGAATGCGCCGACTACTCCACCCCGATCGATGCCGGGGGCGCGGTACTGGGCACCTTCCGCAACGCCGCCGTGCGTGCCCGGCTGCCGCAGACCCCCGCGAACGCCACGCCGCTGGTACTCACCTCCGGTGCGGACCGCTCCTCCACCGCGACCCTCGCCGGACTGGCCACCGGCCCCAACTCCGCGATATTGGCCGCGCATCCGATCGTCGCGGTGGACCGGCGCGGGGTCGGCAGTTCCCAGCCGATCAACTGCCTGACCGACGACACGCGGCGCAGCCTCGCGGACAACGACCAGTTCGCCGGGGGCAACCAGGTCGATGCGATGGCCAAGATCAGCCAGGACGCCACGATCGCCTGTCAGGACTTCCTGCAGCCCTATCAGGGCACCTTCGACGCCGGACACGCCGCCGACGACCTCGATCAACTGCGCAAGCAGTGGCAGGTCGACCACATCGCACTGCTGGGCGCGGGCGACGGCTCCCGGGTGGCGCTGGCCTACGCCGCCAAATACGGCGAACACCTGGCCCGGCTCGTCCTGGATACCCCGGTGGCCGCCAACGCCGATTCCGCGACTCGCGCCGAACAGCGCGTCAAGGGCTCCGAAGCCGCGCTGACCGCATTCGCCCAACGCTGCGCCGCACTGAACTGCTCGCTGGGCAGCGATCCGCGCGGCGCGATCATCGCGCTGGTCAACCGGGCGGCCGCCGGGCAGCTCGGCGGCATCTCCGCGAACGCGCTACTGACCGCCGTCTCCGGATTCCTCGCCGACCCACGCGCCGATCAGGCCAACCACACCGCCGATCTGGCCGACGCCCTGTCCGCGGCGGGCCGCGGCGACAACGACGCGCTGAACCAGCTGATCGGCCGGGAGTCCGCCGCCACGGACGCCGACGGGCAGTTCGTTTCGACCTGCAGCGACAACCAGAAACCGGCAACCCCGGATCGGGTGAAACAACTCGAAACCGTCTGGGCCAAGCAGTATCCCGTCTTCGGCAAGGCCGCGGCGATCGGTCTCATGGCGTGTACCGCCTGGCCGACGCCGAATCCGGCGCAGCTGCCCACCACGTTCACCCTGCCCACCCTCGTCCTGGGCAACGACGCGAATCCGATCGCGGGCAGCGACGCGCGTCCCTCGGTCACCGGTGTACTCGGCGCAGCGGGTGCTCGCAGCTCCACCGTCACCTGGCAAGGCTGGGGTTATCCGGTGTTCACGCACTCGGCGTGCGCACAGCAGAACCTGGTCGGCTACCTGAAGGATGCGACATTGCCCGCCGACGGGACGGCCTGTCCCGCCTGATCGCCAGTGCCGCCGATCCCGGCGGAACGGCTACGTCGGCGGTCCGTATCGCCGCTGACACATGCGGGTGCGCGGAGCGATCACCCCGGCGATCCGACTCCGGTACCGCGAACAGCGGCGCTCGAGCGGAGCGGAGGCGGTGCCCGGGATGCGGTTTCGGCGGGTCCGAGCAACGGTCCGGGTACTTTCCGGTGTACCGTGCCCCAGTGTTCCTTCGTCAGCTCGAGCCGCGCACGGCTCGCACGACCTCCGAGGTCCTGAACTTCGCGCTATGGCCTTTCGCGGTCATGACCGTGCTGCACCAGGTCTTCGTCAAGGCGACGAACTTCAACATCACGGACGATTTCGCACCGGTGTACAAGGCGTCCCTGGCGTTCCTGAACGGGCGGTCGATATACGCCGAGAACTTCGACCTGGTGGATCCGCACTACCTGTATCCGCCGGGCGGCACGCTGCTGATCGCGCCGCTGGCGATCATCGACCCCGAGAAGTCGAAGTGGTGCTTCGTCGGAGTCAACGCGGTGGCGATGCTGATCGCCTGGTACCTGCTGCTCAAGCTGTTCAAGTTCAGCATCAAGTCCTATGCCGCGCCACTGACGCTGCTGCTTATGTTCGCCTCCGAAACGGTCATCAACACACTGGCTTTCGGCAATGTGAACGGGTGCATCCTGCTCGCGGAGGTCATCTTCATCATCCTGCTGCTCGCCCGGCGTGAACTCTGGGCCGGCGCGGTGATGGGTTTGGCGATAACCGTGAAACCGACCATCGCGCCGATGCTGCTGATACCGCTGATGCGGCGGCAGTGGAAGGTCTTCCTGCCCGCGCTCGGCGTACCGATCGCACTGACGGCCATCGCGCTGCCGCTGATCAAGGATCCGATGGACTATCTGCATCGGACCCTGCCGTACTCGATTCAGGCTCGCGACTACTTCAACAGCTCGATTCCGGGCACGGCCGCCTACTGGGGACTGCCCTCACCGCTGGTCTGGAGTATCCGGATCGGGATGGGCGTGCTCGTGCTGATCTCACTGTGGCTGCTGTACCGGTACTACCGCCACGATGAACTGTTCTTCATCTGCACCAGTTCCGGCATTCTGCTGCTCGCCGAATTCCTGATCAGCGGGCTGGGCCAGCAGTACTACTCGATGCTGCTGTTCCCGTTCCTGATGACGGTGGTGCTGCGCAATTCGGTGCTGCGGAACTGGCCCGCCTGGCTGGCGATATTCGGCTTCACCACCTTCGACAAATGGCTGCTGGACCACTGGCAGAGTGTGGGCCGCGACCTGGAGTACCTGCGGATCACCTTCGGCTGGGGCCTGCTGTTGTTCGTCACGTTCTGCGTACTCGGTGACCGGTATCTGACCGCACGGCGCGAAGGCCGGCTCGACTCCGGGATCGACCCGTTGTTCCTGTTGCAACCGGACCACAACCCAGCGCCCCTGCCGGACGGTCCTCGGCCGCCACGGTCTGCGCCCCCGCAGACCGCCGCGGCCACCGATCTGGCCGATCCGGACGATGAGCAACCCAGTACCGCACCGGACGAGGCGGGCGTTCTGCGCTGAACGCCTACCCGTAGTTCGCCCGAGAATTGCCGGACAAGCCCGATCCACCGTATTCATGATTACAACGTGCCGTTCCTACCTGTCCGGATCGCACTACTGTGACCCGGACACTCACCTCACATCTCCCGGGAGCTGCCGTGTTGTCGAAAATCATTGCGGTGGGCGCGTTGTCACTGGAGCTTGCGATCGGCCTCACCGGTGTCGCCGGCGCCGACCCGCGGGTTCCCGACACACATTCGGCCGGTCCGTTCACCCAGTCGGGCGAATCGACCGGTAAGGCCGCCTGCGAGCAGGCGGCGATCAACACGGGGCATTACAGCGGCTGCTTCGAATATCCGTCCGGCAGCAGGGAGTGGTACTACGTCCCGCCCTCGGCGGGGTGAGTCCGAACCGTCGGCTGCGCGGCAGCGCGGTGCACCGTCGTCTCATTAGAATCGGCCTATGAGTTCCGAGTCCGAGACGTCGCTGCCCGCACCCAAGATCGTGCTGACCCCGCAGGAATGGCGGGCCAAACTCAATCCGCAGGAGTACGCGGTACTGCGCGAGTCCGGTACCGAGCGGCCCTATACCGGCGAATACACCGATACCGAAACCGCCGGTGTCTACGAGTGCCGGGCCTGTGGTGCGGAACTGTTCCGCAGCACCGAGAAGTTCCATTCGCACTGCGGCTGGCCGTCGTTCTTCGATCCGGCGGATTCGGGTGCGGTGCTGCTGCGAACCGACGACTCACTGGGTATGCGCCGTGTCGAGGTGCTGTGCGCCAACTGTCACAGCCACCTCGGCCACGTCTTCGAGGGGGAGGGATACCCGACCCCGACCGACAAGCGGTACTGCATCAACTCGATCTCGCTGCGCCTGCACCCCTCGAACGACGCAACACACTGAGGCGACGGGGGAACAGTACGGCGCGAAACCGGCACCACGCATGACCCGATTTACCGGGGCTCGCGATGCTCGGCTCGAACCGCTAGTGCTCCGGGTTGCGACCGCGGTCAGGGCAGTGAGGCGATCAGCTGCTCGAGTTCGACTCGCGGACCGGTGAAGAACGGAACCTCCTCGCGCACATGTCGCCGGGCCTCGGTGGCGCGCAGATCCCGCATCAGATCGACGATGCGATGCAGTTCGGGCGCCTCGAACGCCAAGATCCACTCGTAGTCGCCGAGGGCGAAGGCGGGAACGGTGTTGGCACGCACGTCGGGATAATCGCGGGCCTCCTTGCCGTGGTCGGCCAGCATCTTGCGACGTTCGGCGTCGGGCAGCAGATACCAGTCGTACGACCGCACGAACGGGTAGACGCAGAGGTAGTTGCCCGGCTCCTCACCGGCCAGGAAGGCCGGGATATGACTCTTGTTGAACTCCGCGGGGCGGTGCACCGCGGCATTGCTCCACACCGGGGCGCTGGCCCGGCCCAGTTCGGTGGTGCGGCGCAGATCGGCGTAGGCGGCCTGCAGATCCTCGATACGGTCGGCATGCCACCAGACCATGAAGTCGGCGTCGGCGCGCATTCCGGCGACGTCGTACAGGCCGCGCACGACCACGCCCTTGTCGGCGAGACCGTCGAAGAACGCACGCGCCTCCTTGATCGCCGCCTCGCGATCCTCGCCCAATGCCCCGGGCTGCACCTGGAACACCGAGAACATCAGATACCGGATGGTCGAATTGAGCGCCTGGTAATCGAGTCGTGCCATACCCCCTATGGTGCCACTGCGGATCGTGCGGCGACACAGCCGCACCCGTTGCCGGGCAACACGCCGCGCGAAGCGGGTGCGGATCCAGCCAACGGGTGCGTCCATTGGATAGTTATGGACTCGTAATGCCTTGTGTGCCAGCATTTTTCGCATGACAACACCGACCGCCCACGACACTCGGCAAACCCTTGTCGACAGCGCCCCACCGGAACGGCCACGGTTCCCCGATCACGGTGTGAGAGATCGTTCGACCGCGCCAGGCGCACTCGAACGGGGCCTTCGTTCCCGCCTGCGGAGAGCATTCGCCCGATTCAGACGCGCGCGGAACTTCCTCGCGCCCGTCCGTCCGCGAGCACCCCGGAACCGCGGTTCAGCTCGTTCGCCCGGCGATGATCTGCTCGGCGGCGGCCGTACCCGATGCCGCGCAGGCCGGGACGCCGACACCGTGCAGGTAGGCGCCTGCCACCGCGAGGCCGGGCGTCGCGGCGACCGCCGATTCGATCGCGGACACGACCTCGGCGTGCCCGGGGGCGTACTGCGGCAGGCCACTGCGCCAGCGCTGGACCGCCGCGGCAACCGGCTGTATCGAGATCCCGGTCACCGTCGCCAGATCCTCGCTCGCGGCGGTGACGAGTTCGGCATCGGAGAGCGCCAGCAGGCTGTCGTCGCCGAACCGGCCGAACGAGGCACGCACGATCGCGACGTCGCGGTCGGCCAGGTGCGGCCACTTGCGACTGGACAGCGTGAAAGCCTTGGCCCGCAACGATTCTCCCGTGGCGACCAGGATGCCGGAGTTCTCCGGCAGCGGCGTGTCCGCCGGCAGCGCCAGCGCCACCACCGCCGAGGAGGACAGCTCGATCCGCGCGACCGCACGGGCGGCCTCGGGCACGGCCGAGACCAGCAGATCGGCGGTGACGGGTGCGGGTGTGGCGAGGACGACCGCGTCATACTCCCCTACCGGTCCCAGCCGCCAGCCGCGCGGGGTGCGCGTCAGATCCGCTGCGGCGGTATCGATGTCGAGTTCCGGGTTCGCGGCGCCCAGCAGCGCGTCGAGCAGGGCGCGGTAACCGTCGCGAATACCGCCGAAGACCGGTGTGGTCGAGGGCGGCGGCAGCGCACGCGACACCGCACGCGTCAGATTCGGAGCGCCCGCGTCGAGGGCCGCGGCCAGACCCGGCAGTGCGGACCGCACGCCGATCGAATTCGCCAGTCCCGCATACACTCCGCCCAGCAACGGCTCGACGCTGCGACTCACCACCTGTGCGCCGAACCGTTCGGCCACCAGGTCCGCAACCGAAACGTCGTCGCCTGGCGTCCAGTGCAGCGGTCGGTCCGGCTCCGCGGCGATCTGCCGCAGCGTCGCCTCGTCGACCAGGCCGGCCATGGAATCCGCCTGTGTGGGAATGCCCATCAACGTGCCCGTCGGCATGGGATGTGCCGCGCCGCCGGCCCAGATCAGTGGCCGCCGCCCGGAGGGATGCACCAACTGGTCCTCGAGACCCAGCTCGCGCAGCAGAGCCGGGATTTCGGGCCGCCGCCCGACGAAGGCCTCCGCGCCCAGATCCACCGGCCCGCCCGCGAGCATGCCGGTGTGCAGCGTCCCCCCGATCCGCTCGCGCCGTTCCACGAGCACCAATTCCAGTTCGGCTCCCAGCGCCGCCCGCAACCGATAGGCCGCGACCAGCCCGCTGATCCCCGCACCGACCACCGCGACCCGCATCGACCACACTCCTCACCGCGCCGACGAACCCGCCTCACCGAGCCCGTACCGAACCTACTCGGCGAATCGCAGCCACCGCGTCCGACCGCCCCTGGACATCCGATTATTGGCCCCGCCGCCTGTACTGACCGGCGAGCAGTGCCGTGTCGAGGCCGCGGCCCTCTCCCGGAACGTCTACGAGCGGACCGCGAGCAACGCCATGAGTCGATCAGCCGCGCGAACCCGCCCGCGAGCACACACATAGCCGACGTGGGGACCGGACGTGCGTTCGATCAGCACGCACCCCACCTTGCCCCGGGGCACCGATTTACAGAGGCAGGCTGTGGACCAGGTCCACCACGGCAGTGATGGCGCCCGGATCGGTATCGGGTAGGACGCCGTGGCCGAGGTTGAATATGTGACCCGCCGCGCCGAGGGTGATCGCTTCGTCCGCTTCATGGGCGATGCGGCGCACCTCACGCTCGAGCACCTCGGGTCCAGCGAACAGCGTGGCGGGATCGAGATTGCCCTGCAACGCCTTTCCAGGTCCGACGCGGCGCACGGCCTCGGTCAACGGGACGCGCCAGTCCACCCCGACCACATCGGCTCCGGCCTCGCCCATCGCGCCGAGCAGCTCACCGGTACCGACGCCGAAGTGGATGCGCGGCACTTCCGGTCCGGTGATCGTGGCGACCTCGGCGAAGACCCGCTCCGAATGCGGCAGGACGAACTCCCGGTACTGTGCCAGCGACAGCGCGCCCGCCCAGGAGTCGAACAGCTGCATCGCGTCCACACCCGCGGCCAGCTGGGCGCGCAGGAATTCGATGGTGATATCGGTGAGCACACCGAGCAACTCGTGCCAGGTGTCCGGATCGGCGAGCATCATCGCCTTGGTGCGCTCATGGTGTTTGCTGGGTCCGCCCTCGACCAGATAGGACGCGAGAGTGAAAGGGGCACCGGCGAATCCGATCAACGGCGTATCGCCGAGCTCGCCCACCAGCAGCCGCACGCCCTGGGCAACCGCACCGACCTCCTCGTGTCGCAACCGCGGCAGCGCCCGCACATCAGCGGTCGAACGCACCGGATTCGCCACGACCGGCCCCACCCCGGCCACGATATCCAGGTCGATCCCGGCCGCCTTGAGCGGAACGACGATGTCGGAGAACAAGATCGCCGCATCCACCCCGTGCCGACGAACCGGCTGCATGGTGATCTCGCAGACCAGCTCCGGATCGAAACAGGACTCCAGCATGCCGATCCCGGCACGCACCTCGCGGTACTCCGGAAGTGACCGCCCGGCCTGTCGCATGAACCAGACGGGACGCCGCGTCGGGCTCGCTCCACTGGCAGCGGCGAGGAAGGGCGCGTCGGACAACCGGCGACGTATTGGTGTGCTCATCACGGCCATCGTATGCGACCAGCGACACCACCCCTAAGCGCCACTCGAACCCCCACATCACCCCAATTCTCCGGTTTGCGGCGGAGCTCCTCGACCGGACGCGCGACAGGTACCGAGGCCGGTTACCCGACACGGCGCGGGTGCCGCGCCTCGAGATACCGCAAACTGCCGCCGTGGTGCGGAGGCCGCGTCACGGCGCGCCTCCGGTCTTACCGACCGGTTCGGGGATAGGTTCACATTCGTGACACCGCTCGACTTCCGCGACGGCGCCGCACCGACCCCGGGCCCAGCCGGCGAACCCGCCCAGTTTCGCGCCGCGGTCGATGCGATGGGCACCGCATCCGTGCATCCCCGGATCGAGCTTGCACCGATTCGACCACCGCAACGCTTGGCCCCGTATTCGTATGCCATCGGCGCCGAAGTCAAGCACCCGGACACCAATGTGATCCCCGTCGATTCCGAGGACGACGCGTTCGGCCGGTTGATCCTGCTGCACGATCCGAACGGCCAGGACGCCTGGCACGGAGTGTTCCGGCTCGTCGCCTACATCCAGGCCGATATCGATGCGGCCCTGGCCGGGGATCCGCTGTTGCCGGAGGTCGCCTGGAGTTGGCTGGTGGACGCGCTGGAATCGCGCGAGGAATCGTTCACCGCGCTGGGCGGCACCGTCACCTCGACCAGTTCGATCCGGTACGGCGATATCGCCGGGCCGCCGCGCGCCTATCAACTGGAGTTGCGGGCCTCCTGGACCGTGGACTCCACCGAACTCGGACCGCACGTCGAGGCATTCTGCGAAGTACTGGCCTATGCGGCCGGTTTACCGCCCGCGGGCATCACTCATTTGCGGCCTCGTCCGCAGAACACCGACGACCAGTTCTGACCGCGACGTAGAGTTCTTGGCTATGTCAGTTGCCGACGAGTCCGCGAAGTTCCAGGGCGAGGACCGGGACGTTGCCGCCGTCCCGCTGCTCGAGCCCGCCGAGGGCGTGCCCCCGGTCACGGATACGGCGCGGGCCGTCGAAGAGGTAGCGGCGCGATTGGCCGCCGGTACCGGACCGCTGGCGGTGGACGCCGAACGCGCCTCGGGATTCCGCTATTCCAATCGTGCCTATCTGATTCAGTTGCGCCGCATGGGTTCCGGGACCGTGCTCATCGATCCGATTCCGGTGGCCGACGCACTCGAACCGCTGGCCGAGGCGATCAACGATCTGGAATGGGTGCTGCATTCGGCCGATCAGGATCTACCCGGGCTGGCCGAGCTCGGCTTACACCCGGCGCGTCTGTTCGACACCGAATTGGGCGGGCGGCTGGCCGGATTCGAGCGAGTGGGTCTGGCCGCGATGGTGGACAAATTGCTCGGCCGCGAGTTGCGTAAGGGCCACGGCGCCGCCGACTGGTCCACCCGCCCGCTACCCGACGATTGGCTCAACTACGCCGCACTCGACGTGGAACTGCTGCTGGACCTGCGCGAGGCGGTCGCCGAATCACTCCGCGATCAGGGCAAGACCGACTGGGCGGCACAGGAATTCGAACACGTCCGCACGATCGAACCCGCCGCGCCGAAGCCGGACAGGTGGCGGCGCACCTCGGGCATCCATACCCTGCGCCGCCCGCGCCAGCTCGCGGTGGTACGCGAATTATGGTCCACCCGTGACAATTTGGCCCGGTCCAGGGATGTCGCACCCGCACGGATCCTGCCGGATTCGGCGATCGTGGCGGCGGCGGCCGCGGATCCGAAGAATATTGCCGCACTGCGCGCCCTTCCGGTCTTCGGCGGCCCGCGCCAACGCCGGTACTCGCGGGAATGGCTCGGTGCGGTGGAACGCGCACGCGCTCTGCCGGATTCGGAACTGCCCACACTCAGCCAGCCGTTCGACGGCCCGCCGCCGGTGAACCGCTGGGAACGGCGCGATCCGGTCGCCGCGGCCCGCCTCGCCGCCGCTCGCGTCGCCATGAACGAGCTGTCGGCGCGCTATGCGATCCCGGTGGAGAACCTGCTGACCCCGGACCTGCTGCGCCGTCTCTGCTGGGATGGGCTGCCCGAATTCCGTTCCGGCACAGTGCCGGACGATCCGGTCCGCGCCATCGATGCCTATCTGACGGCCTGCGGGGCCCGGCCCTGGCAGCGAGAACTCGATGTCGCGCCCCTGGCCGCGGCACTGTTCGCCGGCCAGCCCAGCCCGCCTCGCAACTGACGACCACCGCCGAGCGCGGCTCGGCGGCGCGGGCTCGGCCCGAGTCCTCAGACCCCGCCCAGCCAGCCGGTGATGCGCTGTGCGATATCGGGTGCGGTGAGGCCGAGTTCCTCGTGGATCTGCGCCCGGGACGCGTGGTCCAGGAATCGTTGCGGTACACCGATATCGCGGGTGGGTACGTCGATGCCGCCCGCGCGCAGCCGCGCAGAGACCGTGGAGCCGATTCCGCCGTGCAGGCCGCCGTCCTCCAGGGTGACCACCAGGCGATAGTTCTCGGCCAGTTTCATCACCGTGTCCGAAACCGGCAGGACCCAGCGCGGATCCACGACGGTGACCGAAATCCCTTCCGGTGCGAGCAGATCCGCGACCTGCATCGCCGTCCGCGCGAAGGGACCGACCGCGACGAGCAGGACGTCACCGTGCACGGTGTGCGCCGAACCGCCCTCGGGCATCCGCAGCACATCGACACCGTCCAGTCGCTCGATCGCCGAGATATCCTCGGCGACAGCGTCTTTCGGGAAGCGCAGGACGGTCGGCCCGTCGGCGACGGCGAGCGCCTCGGCCAGTTCCTCGCGCAACGTCGCCGCGTCGCGCGGCGCGGCGACCCGGATACCGGGCACGATGCCCAGCACCGACAGATCCCACATACCGTTGTGGCTGGCGCCGTCCTCACCGGTGACGCCGGCGCGATCCAGCACGAGCGTCACCGGCAGCTTCAACAGCGCGACATCCATCACCAACTGATCGAAGGCGCGGTTGAGGAAGGTGGAGTACACCGCCACCACCGGGTGCAACCCGCCCAGCGCCAGACCCGCCGCAGAGGTCACCGCGTGTTGCTCAGCGATGCCGACGTCGAACATCCGGTCGGGGAACCGCTCGCCGAATGGGGTCAACCCGGTCGGGCCGGGCATGGCGGCGGTAATGGCAACCACGTCGTCGCGCTGTTCGGCCTGGCGGATCAGTTCCTCGGAGAACACGGAGGTCCAGCCGACCGACTTCGCGGCAGTGGACCGGCCGGTCTCCGGATCGATCGAGCCGATCGAATGCATCTGGTCAGCCACGTGATCCTCGGCCGGTTGATATCCGCGGCCCTTCTGGGTGACCACGTGCACCACGACCGGGCCGCCGAAGTCCTTGGCACGCCGGAACGCGGCCTCGAGCGCGACGGTGTCGTGACCATCGACCGGGCCGAAATATTTCAGGCCCAGATCGCTGAACAGCTCCTGCGGCGCGACAGCGTCCTTGATCCCGGCCTTGAGCGCGTGCAGCATCGAGTACGCCGACCCGCCCACCCGCGGAATCCCCTGAACGAACCGCTTGGTCGCGTCGAGAGCCTGCTCGTAGGCGGGCTGCATGCGCAGTGCGCCGAGTCGATCGGCCAGACCACCGATGGTGGGCGAATAGGACCGGCCGTTGTCGTTGACGACGATCACCACCGAACGGTCCTGTCCGGCGGCGATATTGTTCAACGCCTCCCAGCACATGCCGCCGGTGAGCGCGCCGTCGCCGACCACGGCGACGACATGACGACGCTGCTTGGTCAGCGCGAACGCCTTCGCCAGACCGTCGGCATAGGACAGCGAGGCCGAGGCGTGCGAGGACTCCACCCAGTCGTGCGCGCTCTCGGCGCGGCTCGGATAGCCCGACAGACCGCCCTGTTTGCGCAGCCGGTCGAAGCAGTCCCTGCGGCCGGTGAGCATCTTGTGCACGTAGGCCTGGTGGCCAGTGTCGAAGATGATCGGATCCGCCGGGGAGTCGAAGATCCTGTGCAGCGCGATCGTCAGTTCCACCACGCCCAGGTTCGGCCCCAGATGACCACCGGTCACCGCGACCTTCTGAACGAGGAACTCGCGAATCTCCTCTGCCAGCTCACTCAGTTCCGGTGCCGTCAGCCGGCGCAGGTCCTCGGGCGTCTCGACCCGGGAAAGCACTCCCACCGCTATCGCTCCCTACTCCGGAGGTGTCGTCTGTTCCGAACAGTCTACGGAGCCGTCCGGGGAACCGATGACCGGAACAGCGACCTGGCCGCGACACCGGCGCGCCGTCAGCAACATCACACCGAACCCGCGGCCGGAGTGAGCATGCGCAAGGCACGCTCGAGGGCCCGGCGGCATCACCCGCGAATCGGCTCCAACAGGGCCAGGCATTCGACATGGTGGGTTGCCGGGAAGGCGTCGAAGGCGCGCAGACGAGTGGGCGCGTAGCCGTGGGCACGGTAGAGCGAGATGTCGCGGGCGAACGCGGCGGGATCACAGCCGATGTGCACGATGCGCGCCGGTCCCGCCGCCGTCAGCGGGGTGATCACCGCCTTACCCGCTCCGGCGCGCGGCGGATCCAGGACAACGACATCCGGGGTGGCACGGTGCATTCCGTCACTCAACCAGCGTTCGACGCGCTGCGCGTCCAGGCTCACCCACGGCATGTCGGTGAGCGCGGCGGAGCCGTCCGCCACGGCCGACCGCGCCGATTCCACGCCGAACACCGCGCCTTCCGGCCCGGCAGCCGACCCGATCCGCGCGGCGAATACGCCCGCGCCGCAATACAGATCCCAGGCTCGCATTCCCGGCGACGGATCCGCCCACTCCGCCACGACATCCGAATAGCATTGCGCCGCACCGCGATGCGGCTGCCAGAACCCGGTAGCCGATACCTCCCACCGCCGACCGGCCACGTATTGCACCGCCCGGCCGGTCCCCTCGACGACCCGTTCACTCCGGGGTGCGTGCGCCGCCGCTCGCCGAGCCGCGGCACCGCGACGATCACCCCCGCCGCGCCGACGATCACCGGCCCGGGCCGCACGCCACTCGGCACCGTGGCCGCGCCCGCCCCGCCGATCACCCGGCCGCCGCTCGCCTCCGGCCGGATTCGCCGCTCGCCCGATCTCGTCACGATTCGGCGTGCGGTCCGCGGGAGCCAGTTCGACGATATGCCGCACCCCGTCGCCATCCACCGCCACCACGAGATCCGCACCCGGCGTCCAAGTCCGCTCGGCGATCCCGGTCATCGCCCCCGAAACCGGTTGGGGACAACGCAGATCCGTGATGATCGCGGTACTTCGGAAGCCGTGCACACCCGCATGTCCCCGCGCGTCCACCGCCAGCCGGATCCGGGTGCGCCACCCGACGTCCGCCGCTCCTTCGCCCGGAAAGGGCTCCACCTCGACCTCGGTCTCCCACCCCGCCACCCGGCGCAACTGCTCACGCACAACCGCGGCCTTCAACTCGCGCTGCGCCGCGGGCGTGGCGAAGGAGAAGTCGCAACATCCCGCACCGCCGGGCCCCGACACCGGACACGTCGCGGGAACCCGATCCGCGGAAGCCTCGAGGATCTCCACCGCCTCCGCCCGGCAGAACGACCCACCCCGATCCTCGCTCACCCGAGCCCGCACCAGTTCCCCGGGCAAGCCGTGCCGCACGAACAAAACCCGCCCCTCGTGCCGCGCGACACAGAAACCCCCGTGCCCGGGAGCGCCCAACCGCACCTCGAAAACAGAACCCTCCCAACCTGTTTCGACACGCTTACTCATCGGCACGTCCCTCGCAACCACATTTGCCGCTCCGCCCGCTCACCGGCCACACCGTCCGCACGACAGGACCGCGCCCCTGGTCGGGGAGCGTCGCCCGCGCCCACGTCCCCGGATCGCCCATCGGACGACCTTTCCCACATCCCGATCTCCTCCCCGGAGCAGGCCCTGCTCACCCGAGCTCGCCCACCAGGCGAATCACACCGCGGGGAGAACGACTCCGGCCGGCCAGACGCTCCACGACGCCGCACAGCTCGGACCATGAGCACTCCCCGTGGACGTGCGGCACGCGCGCGATGCCCGTGCCGCGGGCCCTCGGACACGATGCAGACCTCCGGTTTCGTCGCGGCCGTGCTGATCGATCAGCAGCTTCACCGCGTGCACGCAGCCCGGGGTGCTGGTCGTGACAACCCGCCGAACGGGCCCGCGACATCGGGTCGTCGGGTTCCCATCCGGACGAGCCGACCGACGCGGAACGATCGCGGGCGGTTGCCGTGTTCCGCATCGGCGAGCGGACGAACCGCGACGGCCGCGCGCAGATGGCGGCGAACAGACTCGACTGCGCCGTAACGGGATGTGATCGACGGTCGCACGGTTGCCACACCTCGGCGGCTCCCGTCGCGAGGCGCATCCGGTCACGCGAGAACGGCCTGCGAGTCCGGATGCCCGGCAGGCCGGAACGGCGGCCGAGCGCAGCGGGAGCGCACCCGGAGGCAGTGGTGCGCGTCGAGGGGAACATTCCGGTCAGCATAGAGCTGTGAGAACGGCGACCTAGCAGCGTGTCGGGGGTTTCGCCGCGCGCGCCCAGGGGAAAGACGGTGCGAGGACCAGCAGCGGGTACGGTTCCTGCTGAACGAATCAGACCGCACACCACGGTTTCCGAAATGGGGTTGGCACGGTGTACGTAGTGATCATGGGGTGTGGCCGCGTGGGCTCAGCCCTCGCACGCGCACTGGTCCGGATCGGCCATCAAGTAGCCGTGATCGACCGCGACCCCAGCGCCTTCCTGCGCCTCGGCAAGGACTTCCCGGGCGAACAGGTGACCGGCGTCGGCTTCGACCGGGACGTGCTCCGGCGCGCGGGCATCGAAAGCGCGGGCGCCTTCGCGGCGGTTTCCTCCGGCGACAACTCCAACATCATCGCGGCGCGGGTCGCGCGGGAGACGTTCGGTGTGGAGCGGGTGGTGGCGCGGATCTACGACGCCAAGCGCGCCGCGGTCTACGAACGTCTCGGCATACCCACCATCGCCACCGTGCCGTGGACCACGGACCGGTTCCTGCGCACCCTGATCGGCGACGACAACGCGTCCTCCACCTGGCGCGACCCCACCGGTACGGTCGCGATCACCGAACTGCCCCTGCACGAGGACTGGTTCGGGCGCACGGTGCAGGCTCTGGAGGACACCATCGGCGCCCGGGTCGCGTTCATCATCCGTTTCGGCCAAGGGGTGCTGCCCACCCCCAAGACGCTGTTGCAGGCCGACGACACCGTCTACGTCGCCGCCACGTCCGGCCGCGTCGGCGAGGCGGTCGCCCTCGGCGCCACCGCACCCTCGAGCGAGGAGGAGTCGTGAAGGTAGTCATCGCGGGGGCGGGCGCGGTGGGCCGCTCCATCGCCCAGGAGCTATTGCGCGGCGGCCACGAGGTGATGCTCGTCGAACGACGACTCGATCACATCGATCGCAGCGCCGTCCCGGCAGCGGTCTGGGTGCACGGCGACGCCTGCGAGCTGGAGCTGCTCGAGGAGGCAGGGCTGCAGGACTACGAGGTAGTGATCGCGGCAACCGGCGACGACAAGGCGAATCTGGTGTTCAGTCTGCTCGCCAAGACCGAATTCGGTATCCGGCGGGTCGTGGCCCGGGTCAACGATCCACGCAACGAATGGCTCTTCGACGGGGCCTGGGGCGTAGATGTCGCCGTCTCTACGCCGCGCCTGCTGGCCTCATTGGCCGAAGAGGCCGTCTCCGTGGGCGATCTGGTGCGGCTGATGACGCTGCGGCAGGGTCAGGCCAATCTGGTGGAGATCACGCTGCCCGTGGACACTCCCCTGGCCGGGCGCGCCGTGCGGAGCCTGACTTTGCCGCGCGATGCGGCCCTGGTGACGATTCTGCGCGGCGGCCGGGTCATCGTGCCGCAGCCGGACGATCCGCTCGAGGGCGAGGACGAACTGTTGTTCGTGGCATCGGTGGAGGCCGAGGAAGAACTGCGCAGAGCCCTGGGCGTCAACGGTTTTCGCGCTCCGGCGATCTCCTGAGCGCACTCAGGGAGTCTCCGGCAGCAGTTCGTTCTCCCGCAGCCGCGCGCGCAGCTTGTTCAGCGCGCGGTGCTGCATGACTCGCACAACTCCCGGACTGGTGCCGATCGCCTCGGCGGTCTGCGCCGCGGTCCAGCCCAGGATCAGACGCATCACCAGCACCTCGCGATGTGCGGGCGTGAGCACCTGCATGAGCTCGAAGGTGGCGTGCCGCCGCTCGGCCGCCAGAGCCACCTCCTCCGGGCCGGGTGAGGTCGAGGGCTGGTCCGGCAGGTCCGCCATCGGATAGGCCGTGTGCTGCCCGGCCCGGCGGAAGGCATCGGCCACCTTGTTGGCCGAGATGCCGTAGACGAACGCCAGGAACGTTTTGCCCTGATCACGATAGCGAGGAATCGCCTGCACAGTCGCCAGGCAGATCTCCTGAGCGACATCATCGGCGGTGAGCTGCAGATTCCCACCCGACCCCAGCCGCGCCGCGCAGTAGCGCCGCACCAGCGGATGCACGATGCGCACGATATCGGTGACCGCCCGGTCGTCTCCGGCCGCGGCCACGCCGATCAGCCGATCCAGCTCCGCGGCGATCCGCTGGCTCTCCGAACGAATGGGCGCGGGGGCGCTGGGCCGTGACGATCCGGCCGTCCGCGCCGGGCTCTCCTGCGTGATCACTCGGATCCCTTTCGCCGATTCTCCATGACTCTCACGGAGAATCCTGCTGCGATCCGGGCCCACCGACCAGGCACCCCAGGGGTGGATTCGCCCTCACCCACCGCCTTTCTCACATCCGTGCTCCGGTCCCCGCGCTGCTGCGAATTCGCCCCTCGAGCGGAACGTTCAGCGGGGTCGCGGTTCAGCGGGGTCGCGACGAACAGGGCAGTTGGCGCCGATCGAGCGTCGACCGCCGCTACCGACATCTCGCCCGTACCCGGTGACGCTCGGCGCATTCGCCTGCCCCGACGACATCGGCCGCGGCTCTCCGGTGCACCGGGTCACGTCCGCGCAGCAGACGTTCCCAGGCATATGCCCGAATGAAGCAAAGCACCCACGCGCGGGGACGGATCTCCCGAGCCGGAAGGAAGTCGCTCAGTCGCGCTCGACCGGAGCGTGCCCGGCGCGACGCACCGCCCACACCGTGACCAGCAGCGCCAGAGCGGTCAGTGGCCAGCCCATGACAATGCGGGTGACCGCGAGCAGGCCGGTGCTGTTGTCGTTGTAGAAATGCGATTGGACCAGGTAGCGGGCGCCGAAGACGAGTACCCACACCAATGTCGCGAGGTCGTAGAGCCGTAGCGCCCGGCGATCCGAACGCCACTGCGTGCCATGCCCGTTCAGCACACCCCAGATCACCCCGGCCAACGGCCAGCGCACCACCAGCGATGCCAGGAAGACGCCCGCGTACAGCAGGCTGGCCCAGATACCGAACAGGAAGAAGCCCTTGGCCGCACCCATTCGATAGGCGATGAACGCGCATACGCCCACCCCCAGGAATCCGGAGATCGCAGGCTGCACGGGGTTGCGGCGCACCAGCCGCCAGACCAGGATCGCCGCCGCGACGCCCAGGGCGGTCCAGATGGCCGCGGCCAGACCCCACAGCGCGTTCGCCGGGACGAAAACCACGACCGGCAGCGTCGAGTAGATCAGGCCGCTGACACCGCCGAGTTGCTCGAGCAGCGTGTCTTCGCGATCCTCGGTGTCCGCGTCGTCGGTGTCCGCGTCGTCCGCGCGGAAGTCGTCCGCGGCGACGGAGCGCGTACCGCGTGCGGAATCGCCGCGAAGGGCGTGGCGCGGCCCGCGGTCAGCGGGTGCACGGGACGAGCCGGGCTGGTCGGTGGACACGGCGCGGCGCTCGTTCTCGGCGACGAGAGCCCCCTCGTCGTTGCTGGGTGTCGACATGCGTCAGGAATTCCCGCGGAGTTCGTAGTAGGGGTTGAAGATCACCTTGGCGCCATCGCGTTCACCGATGCGGCCGCGAACCAGGATACGGCGTCCTGGTTCGATCCCGGGAATGCGACGGCGGCCGATCCATACGAGGGCGATCGCATCGGTGCCGTCGAAGAACTCGGCCTCGAGGCTGGCGTTGGCCGCCTTCGGACAGGCCTCCACGCTGCGCAACCGCCCCAGCATGGTGACCTCTTCGCCGCGGCGGCATTCGGCGGCCTGGCAGGCTCCCGACGCTTCCGAGGTCTCGGCCAGTTCCTGAGCATCGAGCCGGTCCAGATCGGCTGTCAGCCGGTAACCCAGACGCCGGAAGTATCCGCTGTCGGGGCCGGCCTTGCGCACTACGGCGCCGGAGCCCGCCCTGTTTCTGCCGGAGAAAGGCATGTCGCGTCACTTCCTGCACTGCTGACGGCGCGGGCGCGCACCATCTGGTTTCCGTACGACCGGCCGGTTGGCCGTACACCGCCACTGTAGAACGGGCCGACCAGGCCCGCCACGGTGCCCGGCCCTCGTGTGACGGCCATTGCATCGGCGATGTGGTCCCCCCAGTGGTACCCCGGGCCCCAACGAGTCAACCCACCTCTGGCAGATCCGCTCGAACGAGCCGAAACACCTCGCCGGTCGGCGCCGTCCCCGGCCGCCACAGTCTGCCGAATGCCTGTTCGCACGCTCACTCCTCGGCTGCCGAACAACGTCCGAATGTGCTGGTTATCACCCCCGGGCCGGTCCCGGCGGCCGCGCAGCACCAACTCGGCGAGCCGTACCCTACCGACGTGCCCGGCATCGGCCGATATGCCACCTACTACGCTCAGTCGATGCCCGATCTGTCCCGCCCGGCGATCGTCGTCGGACTGCCCGGAACCGGCTCCGATGCCGACTTCGCCCGCCGCGCGTTCGAACCCGCCTGTGCCGCAAGGGATCTGCCGTTCATCGCGGTGCAACCGGATCCGCGGGATGTGGTGGCCAGTTATCGGGCCGCGCTGGACGAGGCCGCCCGCTCGGGCCCGGTGCTCGCGGCGGGGATCTCGCTGGGCGCGGCGATCGCGGTCGAATGGGCTTGCGCACGAGTCGAATCCGCGTTCGGAGTGATCGCGGCGCTGCCGGCCTGGACCGGGGCGGACACCACCGGATGCCCGGCCGCCCTGAGCGCCGCGGCCACCGCTGCCCAGTTGCGCGCGGACGGCCTGGAGGCCGTCGTCGAGCGAATGCGCCTGAGCAGTCCGGCCTGGCTGGCACAGGCGCTGACGCAATCCTGGCGCGGGCAGTGGCCGGATCTACCCCAGGCTCTCGAGGAGGCCGCCGGTTATGCCTGGCCGACTCCGGAAACCCTTGCGGGACTGCAGGTTCCTACCGTGATCGTCTCGGCTGTGGACGATCCGGTCCATCCGGCCGCGGTCGCCGAGGACTGGGCCGAGCTGATTCCGCGCGCCGAACTGCGTCACATCACCCTGGCCGAGCTGGGCACGGACCCGGCGGTGCTGGGCGCCCACGGCCTCGGCGGTCTGACGAACCGCCGGGCCGGGGCCGCCCACGACAGCTAGTTCAGGCCGAGCTGCTGCATGGCCGAGCCCTCCGAACCGCGACGCGGCCGCTCGGGTTCGGGTGCGACCGCCGGGTAACTGCCCGTCGCGTGGGCCTGTGCGGCCGCGGCCTGCGCCGCGAGCGCCTGCTGCTGAGCCTGTACCTGCTGCTGATGTGCGGCCTGCAACTGGTCGGCCAATTCCTGCGGCAGCACCACCGGCAACGGATCGCGCACCGGCAGCGGATCATCACCGCGCCGGACCACGGTCTCGCCGAGGACGCTGCGGGCCGCCGTGACCAGCGGCTGCCCCTCGTCCACCGCCCCGGACGGCCCGGCCGCGACCAGACGCACCATCCACCGATACCCGTCGACCCCGATGAAACGCAGATCGGCGCCCTCGGTGACCGCGTGCAACTCACGGCCCCACGGACCGGTCTGCACCGACACCTGAGCGCCGTCGTTCCGTAGCGATTCGGCCAGGTCGGCGGCGACCATCCGCCACTGACCGGCCGATTTGGGCGCGGCATAGGCGGCCACGGTCAACCGGCCGTACTCGGTGGCCAGATGGACCGCCTGCGGGGTGCCGTCGGGGGTCATCTCCACCTGCAACTGCCCGCCCTGGGGCACCGGCACGATGACCGAGCCGAGATCCAGACGCTGCTCGGTCACGTCCTCGAGCAGATCGGCCACGTCGTCGAAATCGTAGGGGCCGGTACGCGGCCCTTCGTCCAACTCCTCGACGTCGTCCTCGTAATGCTTTGCCGCGTAGGACCTTTCACGATAGGCCGGTTCTTCGTAGACCGGCTCGTCGAGCGGGCCGTCGTAGTCGTCGTCCTCGTCGTAGTACTCCGCCTCGTCGTACTCGTCGTAGGCGTAGTCGTCGTATTCACCCGCGCCGCGGGCATCCCCCCTGGAGCGCTTATTTCGTCCGAACATCCTCATGCCTCCTCGCCGGCCGGGCCTTCCCCACCGGCACTACTCCCATTATCGAGGCTGGCGTGACCGCCACTGGACCCGTATCCCCCCGCGCCTCGCGCGGTGTCGTCGAGCCGGTCCACCGCCACGAAATCGACCAGCTCCACCCGCTGCACGAGCAGCTGCGCGATGCGATCCCCGCGACGCAGTTCGATCGCCGTGCGGGGATCGTGGTTGATCAGACAGACCTTGATCTCACCGCGGTATCCCGCATCGATCGTGCCGGGGGTATTGACGATCGACAGTCCGGTCTTGGCGGCCAGTCCGGAGCGCGGATGGATCAGGCCCACCGTGCCGATGGGCAGGGCGATCGCGATGCCGGTTCCCACGAGCACCCGCTCGCCCGGCTCCAGGATGACGTCCTCGGTGGTGCACAGGTCCACACCCGCGTCGTCCGGGTGCGCACGCGTGGGCACAGGGATGCCGGGATCGAGCCGCAGCACAGGGATGGATGGAGTACCGGTCACATCCTGGGAGCCTACGCGGTCACCCGGTCACCGACTGACCTAGTCTGATGTGGTGTCCGACCAGCCTTCGCAGGTAGCCAAGCCGAACGAACAGAGTGCCGCTCCCGTGTACTCAGAACGCCAGTGGGCGCCGTTGTGGTGGTGGCCCGTGGGCATGGGCATCGTGGCCCTGCTGGCGGCCACCCTGCACATGGGCGCGCCGGGAATCCACGCCTGGCTGCCGTACGTCCTGTTGATCCCGGTGCCGGTGTGGGTGTTGCTGTGGATGGGACGCCACCGAGTCGAAGTCGCGCGCGATGCGAACGGAACTCTCGAATTGCGCACGGACAAGGCTCATCTACCGGTAACGTATATCTCCCGGGCAGCGGTCGTACCGACCAGCGCCAAGAGCGCCGCGATGGGCCGCCAGCTCGACCCTGCCGCCTTCGTGCAGCATCGACCCTGGATCGGACCCATGGTGCTGCTCGTCCTCGACGACCCGGACGATCCGACGCCGTACTGGCTGATCAGTGCGCGCCACCCGGACAGGGTCCTGGCCGCGCTGGGCATCGAGCCGCGCAAGGCCTAGTGCCGGGCCCGCTGTGCGTGATCGGGCCACCCGCGCAGGTGAATGCCGCGCTCGGCAAGCCGAGCGCGGACTGTCGGATGCGCTTCCCATGGCTGTACGGGGCTGTGTAGTGCGTGGACGGCTGTTCGCGTGGCCGTGGGGCTCACCGCGGATCACCGCCCCGTGGTGCGTCTGCGCCCTGCTCAGGCGGCGCAGTCCATGCAGATGAGCTGTCCGCCGGCCTCGCTGGCGAGTCGGCTGCGGTGATGAACCAGGAAGCAGCTCGAACAGGTGAACTCGTCGGCCTGCTTCGGGATCACCCGTACGGAGAGCACTTCCTCGGACAGATCCGCCCCGGGAAGCTCGAACGACTCCGCGGTATCGGATTCGTCGATATCCACGACGGCGGACGCGGCCTCGTTGCGACGGGCCTTCAGCTCCTCGAGCGAGTCCTCGGAAACCTCATCGGATTCGGTGCGCCTAGGTGCGTCATAGTCGGTTGCCATGTCGTATCCCCTCGTCCTCACTTCATATATCCCGGACCGGTTCCCTCCGCGTCGATCCCTCTCGGAATCGGCTCGGCGAGTACCGCCCCGCCGGTGGTGTACGTCACGTGTACACCGGTCGCACACCGGTCCGGATCTGCGGAATCCATTCCGGATCGCGCTCGGTAAACGCAGGACGTGCCCTGGTTGTTCCCGATAACGCACACCTGATTCACCTCGGTCGATTCGAATCAGGCCGCCAGACAATAGCGGACGTACGGGCAAAAGTCGCAATCAAAACACTCGTGAGTCGAAACTGAGGGTCAATCGACACGTCGAACGAGCACCTACACGATTCGGTGTCCACTCCTGACACGCCCCGTGACCGATACGAGACCCAATCTTTACTCGCGCCACTGCCTCACAACTACCCCACCACCGCCCCCACTGCCCCTGTGCTGCCCAATCCACCCCAGCTCAGCTCAGACAAGGCACGCCCACACCCACGAGAGGACACCTGCCTGGCACACCTCGTTCGCCAACACCGAACCACCGCAACCGCGGTTTGCGGCGCGGGCTTGCCGCCCGGACGCGTGGCGGGTGCGAGGAACGAGTGCCCGACACGGGGCCGGGCGGTGAGCCTTACAGCGCCGCAAACCCGGCGGAGCGAAGCGGAGGCCAAAGCCCCAGCAAACCCGCCGGAGCGAAGCGGAGGCCAATGACACAGCTACGACCAGCCAACTCGTATGGTGTGCATGTGGTTTCACTGATCACCGAAGGCAGCCCGACCGATAAGAAGGGGCGTCCGTTCCTGCGGAGGCGCTATCAACCGTGGGTCGCGATGGTTGCGATCCTGGTACTGATCTGCGCGATCGTCTGGATCAAGGCGCTGACGACCGAGGACCACAGCCATGCCGCCATGGCCTGCAACTCGCCGTCCCCGGCCACCGACCCGAAGTCGGCGCAACCGATGGGGCTGGGTGAGCGGGTGTCCCCCTCGCGCCTGCACGATGTGGAACCGGCGCCGCTGGCACAGGCCAAGGTGCGCGTCTACAACGCCTCGGGCGAGCGCGGCCTGGCCGAGCACATCGCCACCAGCCTGCGCGACTACGGCTTCGCGGGCCCGCCGCCGCCGCAGTACGCCAACGATCCGGTCTACGTCAACGGCGATCTGAACTGCACCGGTCAGATCCGCTTCGGCGTCAGCGGCCGTCCCGCCGCCGCGGCGGTGCAACTCGTCGCCCCCTGCGCGGAACTGATCGAGGACCACCGCAAGGACGACACCGTCGACCTGGCCCTGGGCTCTCTGTTCGGCAACGACCTGCAGCCCAGCGACAACGCCGAGGAAGTGCTCAAGTCCCTGAAGAACCCGGCCCCGGGCAACCCCGCTGTCGACTCCGGCCTCCTCGACGCCGCCCGCACTGCCAACTGCTGAGCTGTATTCTCGGCCTCCGCTTCGCTCCGGCGGGTGCGCGGCGCTGTAAGGCTTGCCCGCGCCGCAAACCAAGGTTGAGGTTGTCCGGGTGTGCCCGAATTACGGCACCGGCTTCGAGACGCCGAGTTCGTCGAAGAGTCCGATGAGCTCATCCGCGATGCCGGGGGCGGCCGCGACGACGAGTTCACCGGTTTTCGCGACCGTTCCGGCCGCGGGCAGGCGCAGGCGCGCGCCCGCCTCGGCGGCGATCAGCGCGCCCGCGGCCCAGTCCCAGGTGTTGAGCCCGTGCTCGTAGTGGGCATCGACCAGACCGGCCGCGACCATGCACAGGTCGAGGGCCGCCGAGCCGATCCGCCGGATATCGCGCACTCGGGGCAGCACCTCCGCGATCAGCTCTCCCTGCCTGGCGCGGCGTTCGGCGCTGTACCCGAAACCGGTCGCCAGCAGCGCCATCGAGATCGTGTCGGCCGCGGAGCAGCGCAGCGTGGTCACCGTTCCGTCCGGGCCGATTTGTTCGGCTCCCGCGCCGAGGCCCGCGCAGTACACCTGCCCCCCGGCCACGTCGGCGACCGCACCGGCCAGTGACCGGCCGTCCCGCATCGCGGCGACGGACACCGAATAGGCCGGGATGCCGTACATGAAGTTCACGGTGCCGTCGATCGGGTCGACGACCCAGACGATCTGCGACCCGTCGCCGACGCTGCCGCCGCCCTCCTCGCCGAACACCCGCTCACCGGGACGCAGTTCGGCGAGCAGATCGCGGATCAGCTCCTCGGTCTCGGTGTCCACGACGGTTACCGGGTCGGTCGGGGTGCTCTTGGACTGCACGGCGTCCGCGCGCAACGCGCCCGCCGCGCCGCGGACCTCGGTCCGCCGCAGACGTACGTGAGCGGCCGCGGTTTGCGCGAGATGTACTGCGACACTGCGCAATTCGGTAATGTGTTCGGAGCTGGGGACAGGGACGGCAGAGGTGGTCGATTCCGGCACGACCTCCATCGCATCACAGATGTCCCGCGACGCGCATTAGGCTTGTCGTGCACGACACAGATCTGTCCGTCGCGCGCTCCAACGCACATCGGCGTGTATCGTGCCGCCCGCACTTGTTTCGGCCCGGCATCACAGGAACGAGGAGTCGTCAATGTCCACTCGGGGACAAGCATTCGGGATCGATATCGGAGGGAGCGGCGTCAAGGGCGCGCTAGTGGATCTGACGACCGGAGACCTCGCCCACGAGCGCATCAAGATCGCCACGCCGCATCCGGCCACGCCGAACGCCATCGCCGAGACGGTCTCCGAGCTGGTGAAAAAGGCCGACTGGGACGGCCCGGTCGGCATCACGCTGCCCAGCGTGATGGTCAACGGCATCGCTCGCACCGCCGCCAATATCGACAAGAGTTGGGTGGACACCGACGCACGTCAGCTGTTCTCCCTGGCCCTGGGCGGTCGCGACGTCGTGGTGCTCAACGACGCGGATGCCGCCGGATTGGCCGAGGACCGATACGGCGCGGCCAAGAATATCGAAGGTCTGGTCATACTGCTCACCTTCGGCACCGGTATAGGCTCGGCCCTGATGTACCGCGGCACGCTGGTGCCGAATACGGAATTCGGACACATTGATATCGATGGCAAGGAGGCCGAGCACCGGGCCGCCTCCTCGGTCAAGGAACGAAAGAATTTGTCCTACAAGGAATGGGCCGCGCAGGTGACCAAGGTGCTGGTGACCCTGGAAAACCTGCTGTGGCCGGACGTGTTCGTGGCGGGCGGCGGCATCAGCCGCGACGCCGAGCACTGGATACCGTTGCTGGGCAACCGAACCCCCGTGGTGGCCGCGCACCTGCGCAATACCGCGGGCATCGTGGGGGCCGCGATGGCCGTCGATGCCGGTATCGCGCCGTAAGCACATCGTTCGGATAGTTACAATGGAACGCATGCCCGGCGGTGAGCCGGAAACCGACCCCGGCACCAGAGCCGGGATACCCCGACAGAACCGCTCCGCCGGAATGATCACTCTGGCGTGACGCCGCACGAACACAGTCACGAAAGGGCGTACGTGGTAGCCACGAATACCCGACAGACCGCCGAATCGGCCGACGAGGCCGACTCCGCAGAGAACGCCGCCGCACGGCCGGTCCGAAAGGCTGCCGCGAAGAAGGCCCCGGCCAAGAAGGCCGCTGCCAAGAAGGCGCCTGCCAAGAAGGCCGGCGCCAAGGCGGCGGCCAAGAAGGTCCCGGCCAAAAAGGCCACGACCAAGAAGGCCGGGCCCGACGGCGAGGGCGAGGAGAACCTGGACGAGGAGGCCATCGACCTCGAGGATCTGGGCGATCTGGAAGTCTCCGAGGACGACCTCACCGAGGAGGAGGTCGTCGAGGAGGCCGCCGAGGAAGAGGAGGCCGAGGCCGACGAGCCCACCGCGGCCGACAAGGCCTCCGGTGACTTCGTCTGGGACGAGGAGGAGTCCGAGGCGCTGCGGCAGGCCCGCAAGGACGCCGAGCTCACCGCCTCCGCCGACTCGGTGCGTGCCTACCTCAAGCAGATCGGTAAGGTCGCGCTGCTCAACGCGGAGGAGGAGGTCGAGCTCGCCAAGCGGATCGAGGCCGGCCTCTACGCCACCGAGAAGTTCCGCGAGCTGTCCGAGAAGGGCGACAAGCTGCCGGTCACCACGCGCCGCGATCTGAACTGGATCATGCGCGACGGCAACCGCGCCAAGAACCACCTGCTGGAGGCCAACCTCCGTCTGGTGGTGTCGCTGGCCAAGCGCTACACCGGCCGCGGCATGGCGTTCCTGGACCTGATCCAGGAGGGCAACCTCGGCCTGATCCGCGCGGTGGAGAAGTTCGACTACACCAAGGGCTACAAGTTCTCCACGTACGCCACCTGGTGGATCCGTCAGGCGATCACCCGCGCGATGGCCGACCAGGCCCGCACCATCCGCATCCCGGTGCACATGGTCGAGGTCATCAACAAGCTGGGCCGTATCCAGCGCGAGCTGCTGCAGGACCTGGGCCGCGAGCCCACGCCCGAGGAGCTGGCCAAGGAAATGGACATCACCCCGGAGAAGGTCCTCGAGATCCAGCAGTACGCCCGCGAGCCCATCTCGCTGGATCAGACCATCGGCGACGAGGGCGATTCCCAGCTCGGCGACTTCATCGAGGATTCCGAGGCCGTGGTCGCGGTCGACGCGGTGAGCTTCACGCTGCTGCAGGATCAGCTGCAGTCGGTGCTGGAGACGCTGTCCGAACGCGAGGCCGGCGTGGTCCGGCTGCGCTTCGGCCTCACCGACGGCCAGCCGCGCACCCTCGACGAGATCGGTCAGGTGTACGGGGTCACCCGTGAGCGCATCCGGCAGATCGAGTCGAAGACGATGAGCAAGCTGCGTCATCCGAGCCGCTCCCAGGTGCTGCGGGACTACCTGGACTAGTACGCGAGTCGACGGGAGCGTCGCCGGGGAAACCCGGCGACGCTCGCGCGTTCGCATCATCACCAATTCGCTTCCCGCACAACGTTTCCGGCGCTCAATTCCGCGGACTACCCGGCGACATGCCTTCGCCGACAACACAAATGCTGGCAGACTGATCATTTGTGGAGCAGTTGGTATTGGTTTTCATTCTGGCGTTCGCGACGATTCTGGCTCAGCCGCTGGGGCGTAAGACAGGTCTCGCACCGGCTGTACTGATGACCGTCTTCGGCTTGGTACTGGCGATCGTTCCGCAGATACCGAATGTGACCATCTCCCCGGAACTGATCCTGCCGCTGGTGCTGCCGCCACTGCTGTACGCCTCGGCCCGGCGCACCTCCTGGCAGCAGTTCGCCGGTAACGCGACTCCGATTCTGCTGCGCGCGGTCGGGCTCGTCGTCGTGACGGCCGCGGCCGTGGCCGCGGTATTCCACCTCTGGTATCCGGCTGTACCGGTGGCCGCGGCACTGGCCCTGGGCGCGGTGGTCGCGCCACCGGATCCGGTCGCGGTGAGCGCGCTGGCCGATCGGCTCGGCCTGCCTCGCCGCCTGATGTCGGTGCTCGAGGGTGAGGGCCTGTTCAACGACGTCACCGCTATCGTGCTCTACAACGTGGCCATCCAGGCCGTCGCGACCGGCAAGATCTCCACGCTGCACACGGTTCTGGAGTTCGTGATCTCCGCGGTGGTCGCGATCGTGGTCGGCTTGGTGCTGGGCTGGGTGGGCAGCCGGATCATGCGCCGTCTCGAGGAGGCGCCCTGGCAGGTGGCGCTGGGTCTGATGCTGCCGTTCGCCGCCTACGGTCTGAGCGAGGCCGCACACGGTTCCGCGGTGCTGTCGGTTCTCGTGTGCGCACTGTATCTCACCGACGCCGCAACGGATTTCAGCGACAGCGACTACCGCATCGTCGGCGATTCGTTCTGGGACGTCATCGATATGCTGGTGACCGGATTCGCCTTCGGGCTGATCGGTCTCGAGCTCAGTTCGGTGCTCGCGGCGACCGGGCCGGAATGGCCGCGCCTGCTGGCCGGCGCGGGCATCGTCATCGCGGTCGTGGTCGGGTTGCGCCTGGCCTGGCTGATGACCACCACGCTCATCATGCGCGGCGTTTTCCACAGCAGTACCACTGATGAGCCGCACACCTGGCGCGAGACGATCGTGACGTGGTGGGCCGGCATGCGCGGGGTGGCCTCCGTCGCGCTGGCCCTGGCCGTTCCGCTCACCACCGAGTCCGGCGCGCAGTTCCCGGGACGTTCGGAGATCCTGTTCACCGCCTTCGCGGTGGTGCTGTTCACGCTGCTGCTACAGGGCACGACCCTGCCCGCGGTGGTGCGCGTCAGTCACGTCCAGGCGGACACCGAGGTCGAGCGCGCCCTCGAACGCGGGCTGTGGGTACGGATCCTGCGGGCCGAACTGACCCGGCTGGACGAGCTCGTCGACAACGAGCAGCTGCCGCCCGCGGTTTCGCAGCGTCTGCGCGAGGGCTTCGAACGCCGTCTGGCCACCGCCGATCCGCCGACGGCGGGCGATGTGAAGGATGCCGCCAAACCGCTGCGTTTCTCCCATACGATTCGTGCGATCACCCACGAGGTGCTCGAGGCCGGCCGCTCCGAGGCGATGGCCGCCCGGCGCGAGCCGGGAATGCCTCCCGATCTGGTGGACCGCATGATGCGCCGACTCGACCTGCGCCCGCCGCCGTTCCTGTAGCATCGCCCGGCCCCGGGATGCGGCACACCCGGTTCGGCGACGATCGCACCGAATGGCGACTTCGCTTGTGCGACTGATTGTTCCGCGCGAGCAGTCCGGTACCGGTCCATGGTCGCCCGATATTCGCCCGATCGGCGGACCGCGGCGTTCCAGTGCCATTGACGCACTCGCGACACGCCGACTGGTCGTGCAACCACGTCGACCTGGCCCGAATCCGGGCAATCCCCTCTACACATCCCAGCAATTTACCGGATGTTTCAGGTCTAAATTTGCTACCAGCGAGTACGCGGCTACTGTGCGGTGATGTCTTCGCCGATCGGTGAGGCGAGGACTGGCTAGCAAGGAGTCGGCATGCCCGCTATCGACCAATTCACCTACGGGTGGCTCACACCCGCTCTCGCCTATCTGTTGTCCGTCATCGGGTCGTTGCTGGCGTTGCGGTGCATGACCCGGGCCCGCACCAGCCCCCAGCCTCGGGGATGGATCATCACCGCGGCGGTGGCATTGGGCGGCACCGGCATCTGGGTCATGCATTTCGTTGCGATGCTCGGCTTTTCGATCCACGGCGCGAGCATCCGGTACGACATCCCCATCACGTTGTTGAGCGCGGTGCTCGCGATCGCGGTGGTATGGATCGGACTCTGGGTCGTGGTCCGCAGACAGGGTGAGCCCGCCTCGTTGCTCACCGGCGGAACGGCCACCGGACTCGGCGTGGCCGCGATGCACTACGCGGGCATGTACGCCATGAAGTCGAATGCCGCAATGGAATACGACCCCTGGATGGTGCTGCTCTCGATCGCCATCGCGATCCTCGCCTCCTCCGCGGCGCTCTGGTTCGCTCTGCACGTACGCGGCGTGCTGGCCTCGATCGGTGCGGCGATGACCATGGGCATCGCGGTCTGCGGGATGCACTACACCGGCATGTACGCCATGCACACCCATCTGTCGGACCAGATGAGCATGCCTTCGGGCGCGACGGCACAGGCATTGCTCACCCCGCTGATCATCGGCGTCAGCATGGTGACGATCCTGCTGTTCCTGCAGGTGGGCATCACCGATCCCGACGAGCCCGACCTCTCGCGCATTCAGGGTCAGCACGCCAGCCGCTACTGGCCCAGCCGGGACTGACCGGACCGCCGTCGTACCCGGGCTCGAATCGGACTGCGGTGCAACGACTCCGGCCCCGCTACGAACGGGCGCGCGGATGCGTCCGCCCGAACGGACCGGCCCCGGCGAGGACAGGACCGCGGCCCGACCGATCCGCCGCACGGGACATCACCCGATTTCGAAGGCGCGTTGCCGAGCGGGCGCCACTCGCGCGCGCGAGGATGATCGTGTGCCCGTCACCGCGCTGATCCACTACCGCTCCCCCTGGACGCGGACCATCGACGTCGGTGTGGTCCGGCAGGAGCTGCGGGACTGGTGGCGCCCCCCGGGGCGGGCCCCACGGGCGTTGCGCGCGGCCCGCGACCACCTCGGCGCCGCACCGGCCTCCTGGGCCTACGCGTTCACCCTGTTCGTCACCTGGTGGACCCTGCGCGGGATCAGCGATGTCGCCGGGCACCGGCTGATCCTGTCGCTGTCCACGAATCTGCACAATATGCGCCACGAACCGGTTCAGGTACTGGTCGCTTCCGCGTTCTGGACCGAGGGCGGCTTCCCGTGGGGGACGATTCTGGGCTTTCTCATCGTGATGGCCTTCGCCGAACGCTGGCTGGGCACGGTGCGCTGGATCCTGGTATTCGCGGTCGGTCACGTCGGCGCGACGTTGATCGTCGTCACCGGTATCGCCTATGCGGTGCAGCATCAACTGATTCCGGTGAAGGTGGTGCATGCCGCGGATGTCGGTACCTCGTACGGCTTTTCGGCGGTGCTGGCCGCGCTCGCCTTCCATCTGCCCGGTCTCGCACGGATCGTATGGTCGGTATGTCTCCTGGGTTGGTATGTCCTGGGCGTGTGGCGCGGACGCACTTTCACCGACTACGGCCACCTGACCGCGGTCCTGATCGGGTTCGCGTTCGGTGGTCTGGCCCTGCTGATCTCGCTACGACTGGAACGGCTGGGCGCGCGACGACGCGCGGCTACTCCGGCAGCGCCGGATAGCTCCCATCCGGGCCCGGCCGATACTCGGTGACCGACACCACAGCTCGCATCGGCAGCGGGCCGTACAGATGCGGGAAGCGCATCGATTCCGGATCCGTCGGGACGCCCGGTTCCCAGGCCACGGATGCGCCGAGCAGGTCGGGATCGAGCCAGAGCAGAACCACGTCGTGACGGCCGCCGAACAATCGGTTGGCCGGGAGGTGAACCTGCTGCGGCGCGGAGAGGTGGATGAAGCCCTCGGCATCGAGCGACTCCGTGCGCCGAATCCCCTCGGCCCGCGCGCGATCCCATTCCTCGCGGGTGCACATGTGAACCAGCCTGCGCGCGTGCGGGATTGGGGCTTCGGTCGCGTCCATGCCTCGACCCTAGCCGATTCGCCACACCCTCTGGCCTCGAAGTTTGCCGCATCCCGAGTGTGAGTGTCGGTGCCCCGGGGTAATCTCCGATCAGACAACTGGATCGGCAAGTTCTCGACAACCGAAAGCAAAGTGGGACCGTCTCCTACGGGCATGTTCGCGTACAGCGAAACGCCTGGTCATGTTACGGAAAACACAGTGAAACATCTTCGGGAACAAAGCCCCCGTCCCAAACGTCTGAGAGAGTAGTCAATACCACTGCTGGGAAGTAGCGGCAGCGAGCTCGCGGAGGAGACCGCGGGCCCCACACCCAGGCGAACGGTCTTCTGCACCGGGAGCCAGGACGGAGGAGTCATGCCAGGAACCCTGACTAGCACCCCACTGACCGCGGTCGACCGGTGCGACCGCTGCGGGGCGGCTGCACGTGTACGCGCAGTCCTTCCTGCCGGCGGTGAGTTGCTCTTCTGCCAGCATCACGCCAACGAGCACATGGAGCGTCTGCGCGAGCTCGAGGCCGTGATCGATACGGAGTCGGCACCGGCGCTGTAATCAGCTCCTCACGTCCGCTCGACAACTGAATCTTCCGAAGTACGCATACGGGCGGTCCCTCTCGGGGCCGCCCGTTTCTCGTTCCCGAAGGTCCCTACACACCCAGCCCCTTGGCCAGAACCGGCCAGGACTTGATGAAGTTCTCCCGCCAATATCCCCACGAGTGTGTGCCCGAGGGCTCGAAGTTGAAGGTCGCCGGAATGCCCAGCTGCCCGAGCCTGGTGGCGAGATTGTGTGTGCAGTAGTTCACACCCGCCTCGATGAGACCACCGATGATGAGCTGGTCGGCCAGCCCGCCCGGACCGGGCAGCGCGTAAGGACCGTCCAACATGTCGTAGGGGCCCGGCAAGCCGCTGCCGGAGGAGACGTACAGGTCCAGCCCGCGCAGCTTGTCGGCGTGCAGATAGGGATCGTTGGCCGCCCACTCGGGCGAACCGTCCGGGCCCCACATGTTGTCCGCGTTACCCCCGCCCCATACGTCGACGGTCAGCCTGACGTACCTCGAACCGAGCGGATCACTGGTCTGGGCGCACCCGCTGTACGCGGCGGCCGCGCGGTACAGACCCGGTTTCCAGATCGGCAGCGCCAGCACCGTGGTCCCCGAGGTGGAAATTCCGGCGATGGCATTCACGCCATTCGTACCCAGCGCCGCATTGATGATCGGCGGCAATTCCTCGGTGAAGAACGTCCGCCACTTGTTGCGGCCCAGATGCGGGTCGTCCTTGATCCAATCGGTGTAGTAACTCCACGCGCCGCCGATCACCTGGATCACGTTGACGTTCTTGTCGGCCATGAATCCGGACACGATATCGGTGTTGTGATCCCAGGTCGCGGTGTCCTCACCGCCACCCGCGCCGTTGAGCAGGTACAAGGTCGGGCGCGGGACGGAAGCGTCAGCGGGGCGGTGCACGTTGACCGGGAAAGCCTTGTCCATCGCCGCCGAGTACACCATCAGCCGCAGGTCGCGTTTGCCGAGCAGGCTCGCCGATTGCACCCGTGAACCATCGGGCGCGGACTGGTCGCCCAGCAGCGAACCGGACGTCATGATCGGATCGGCATGCGCGTCGGTGGCTCCGGTCCCGAGGCCGACCGCGACGAGGAAGAGCGTGGCCGCGGCGATCGCCGCCATCCGCGTGCTGCGACCTATCCGACGAGATATCAACTCCGCGCCTCCTGTCGACCACGCTGGCTACCAGCTAGCCACCGTATCGGAAATGCCGATTCATCTCGTCTAGGCACGCAGACAGGTCAATCGACTGCTTCGCATCCACGGAGCCGGTTATCGCGGGTGATTCTCGATGCCGTCCAGCAATCGCGCGAGGCCGTAGTCGAACGCCCCGTCGGGATCGCCGGGAGCCTGATACGCCTGACCGACCGTGGCGCCCACCCGGCTCGACAATGGGTAGTCCGCCTCGGGCATGACCTGCGTCAGCAGCGGGCCGTGCACTTCCCACCACTGCGCATCGCTCATCTCCTGCGCACTGCGCGCGGCGGCGACCGCCATGCGGGCGTTCCCGGTGGCGAATTCGGACAGCACCGCGATGACCCGATCCATCTCCAGATCGTCGAATCCGGCGCCGTCCAGTGCCGCGAGCTGGCGTTCGAATCGGCGGATCCGGCCGGGCCCGAGCACCTGACGCCACGGCGGCACCTCCAGTAGCCACGGGTGGGCCAGGAGTTCGGCGCGCACCCCTCGCGCTATCGCCGCCATTCGCGCACGCACCGGCAGGCTCGCATCGATGGGGGCGTCCTCGGCGGCGACCGCGTCGACCATGAGCATGATCAGCGCATCCTTACCGGGCACATAGGTGTAGAGGCTCATCGGCCGCACGCCCAGTTCGGCGGCGACCGTGCGGATCGACACCCGGTCGTACCCATCACGGTCGGCGATCGCGATACCGGCGCGCACGACCGTGTCAACGGACAGGCCCTGCCGCGGTCCGCGCGCCCGCGTCGGAGGCGGCAACGCGTCACGCCACAGCAGGCTCATCAGGCGTGCGGCCTGGTCGAGGGCCGATTCGTCCGGCACGGCGCTACTCCCTGAAATTTCGGTACACTGTACGGCGTTACTCTACACCGTACGCTGTACGCCGATAAGTGAGGTATGCCCTGCCCACCACGCACGCCACCTATCTGCCCGATCGGCACATGTTCGCCCTGTGGACCTGGACCGGGCGTCGCACCGGCCCCGCGCCCACCGGACCGGGCGAGCCGGATCGCATCTCGCTGGCGATTCCGTCGACGACGGGCGATATCGCCGTCACGCCGGTCGACTGCACGCTGGTCGAACCGGAGCATCTCACCGTGGCGCGAGGCACCCCGTCCGTACGCGCCTGGCGCGCGGCTCTGGACGGCGGCGCGGATGCGAGCACTCTGCCGCCCGCCGCCCATGCGGTGCCGAATGCCACTGGTACCGGGATCATTTCGGCCGACCGGGCAGTGCGCGCGCTCACCGGCACGCTGGCGGTCGCGGCGGAACTCGATACGACACTGCGAGCACGTCTGCGGCCCTATCAGGCACGCGGCGTCGCTTGGCTGCGGGAGACCACGGCCGTGCACGGCGGCGCGGTACTCGCCGACGAGATGGGCCTGGGAAAGACCGTGCAGGCCATTGGATTTCTACTCGGGCGCGCGGCGGACGGGCCGCAGGTGGTGCTGTGCCCGACGTCGCTGGTGAGCAACTGGGTGCACGAGATCGCACGTTTCGCGCCCAGTCTGCGGCCGGTCGCCTGGCGTGGAGGCGAGCTGCCCTCCCCCACAGCGGATCTCGTCGTGGTCGCCGGTTATCCGACGTTGCGCGGTCATGCCGGCCCGCTGGGCGAACGTTTCTGGACAACAGCGATATTCGATGAAGCGCAGGTGTTGAAGAATCCGCGCACCCAGGTCGCGAAGGCCGCGCGCTCGCTCACCGCGCAGGCGCGAGTGGCGCTGACCGGAACACCGGTGGAGAACCATCTGGACGAGCTGTGGGCGTTACTCAACCTCGTTGTGCCCCAATCCTTCACACACAAGGCACAATTCCGGCGGCGGTTCGTGCGGCCCATCCACGAGGGTTCGGCCGACGCGGCGCTACGACTGCGGGACGCCCTCGAACCGATCGTGCTGACCCGCAAGAAGTCCCAGGTGGCCGCGGCACTGCCGGCGAAGATCCACTGCGATCTGATCTGCGATCTGACCGACGAGCAGGCGCGGATCTACGACGAACTGCTGAATCGGGCCGAGGCCGAGGGCTTCGGCAGTGGAGTCCAGCGGCATTCGCGCGTGCTGGCGGTGCTCACCGCGCTCGGCCAGGTGTGCAACCACCCCGGCCTGATCTCCGGCGATCTCGGCGAGTTGTCCGGGCGCTCCGGGAAATTCGATGTCTGCGCCGATATTCTGGCCAACAATGTCGAACTCGGTGATCCGACGCTGGTATTCACCCGGTTCCGCCGTACCGGTGAGTTGTTGGTGCGGCACTGCGCCGAACGCCTCGGCGTCACCGCACCGTTCTTCCACGGCGGGCTCGGCACCGACGAGCGCACGCGAATCGTGACGCGGTTCCAGTCGGCCGACGGGCCGCCGGTGCTGATCCTGAGCCTGCGGGCGGCGGGTACCGGGCTGACGCTCACCCGCGCGGCCGACGTGATCCACTACGACCGCTGGTGGAATCCCGCCGTCGAGGCGCAGGCCTCCGATCGCGCCCACCGCATCGGCCAGACCCGCACGGTCACCGTCACCACACTCACCACCGGAACGACCGTCGAAGAACATATAGCGAACATGCACGGCCGTAAATCGGCGCTGGCCGACCTCACCACCGCCGCCGATTCCGATACCAACGCGATCGCCGAACTGGCCCGCCTGGACGATGACCGCCTGCTCACCATCCTGCGTCGCAAGCGAGGCAATTGACATGCCCGACAACGAATTCGGATACACTGCCTGGGGCATGGACTGGGTCCGCCTCGCCGAACCCCTGCACACCACCCGCCCGGAGCCCCTCCTCCCCCGTGCCCGCAGCATCGCCCGCAACGGCGGCGTACAGCTCGAAATCGACGGCACCTCGGTCCGAGCGAGCATCCATCGCGGCTCGCAGGCATCGGTCACATATCTGGAACTCGAACCCCTGTCCCCCACGGCGGTAGCCGAGATAACCGCTCGAATTCCCACGGACACAGTAGAACTGGGCGACAACACACACGCGGCCCTACGCGCCGCCGGGATCACCGTAGCCCCCACCCTCCACCTCGTCGACTGCTCCTGCAACGCCCGCACTCCGCGCTGCCTGCACCTGTTGGCCACCTGCTACGCGCTGGCCCGGCGGGTCGACGAAAGCCCTTGGCTGGCATTGGATGTCCAGGGGTACCGCACATCCACCGCCGAGCGGTCCCAGCCGACAGACACACCGTTGCCGCGCTGGACGCCCATCGCATCCCTCGACCCCACAACGTTCTTCGGCTTCACCGCTCAGGGAGAATAACCGCTCGCGAACAGGCCGATACTCCAACCAGCAGCACCAACAGCGCGAACATCGAGGGTCAGTTCGGCCCTGTCGCCGCGAGCACCGGCAACGCGCCCCTCCAAGGCTCGGCGAAATCTGGGTCTACACGGCGCTACCTGCCAGGAACTTCACAGGATGCTGCCATGCGGGACCGCTCGAATCAGCGCGGGTTACCGTCAAGGATAAATATTTCAGCCGCCCTGCGCCGCGGGCACGCGGTCCGTCCGATGCCCGGCCGTGGTTTGATTACGGGCAGTATCCTGGAACGTTGTTGCTCCAGAGGGTTCCTGTTTTGTCGAGCGAGCTGTGCGTGCCGTCGTTGGCCGAGAAGTGAATTGCGCCCCGCGCCACGCATATCTGGCTGGTGCGCTGCTGGAACCGGCCGTTGCCGTCGGTGCGCGCATCGAGCCAGACTGTGGCGCCGTAGTCGTCCACGCTTCGGATGTGCACGGTTGCATTGGGTTTGAATCCTTGGCCCTTGATCGTGAACGAACCGTCGCCATTGCCGGACACGTCGATCTGCGGTGGCAGAACGGGCATCGGCTTGGGTGCGACTCCCGACGACGCTTGCGGCACAGACACATCGACAAAAGCGGTCCAGCCCTGCCGACAGGTGGAGGATTGGAGCGTATGCGCGTCACAGCCCTCGACGATCACCCGGTGCGCACCGTTGCTCATCGGCAGCGAGGCGTCGCCGTGCGTCCCGCCGGGGGCATCGTGCTGCGAGCCATCGAACCTGACCAGGAACTTGTCGTAGTGGAACGGATCCGTCGGCCCCCATTGCACATACACAGTGTTGCCCGATCCCCAGGCTGCGACCACCATCCGGTCGCCCTGGTGCGGTGACCAAGTGATGGAACCGTGCGCGAAGTGCTGCAGGCGGGCCGGCCGTCCGTCCGGTGAGTCGAATTCGCCCTCGATGGGGCAGCCCAGTGGGCCGCGCTCGGCGTTCAGAGCACGCCACTTGTCGCCGATCAACCCGGACGACGACCACTCGCAGCCACCGTTCCGATGTGTGGGCGGAGCGGCAGACGTGGTCGGCGCACCGATCGCCATCGCCGCCAGCAGGCCGGCCGCGATTGCCGGTCGTGCGACGCTTCGCATGAGATGCATTCTGTGCGACATAGTTCGATCCTTTGAAACCCGTTGGTGCGAAACAGATCCAGTTTCTGGGGCTCGAATGCCGGCGATACAGGTAATCGACTACGCGAAATCCCGCTCAGGGCGTGTGTTCGATGCCGAGGATGCGGGCGAAATCGGCGCGGTTGCCGGTGCCCAGCTTGTTGCCGGCGCGATAGAGGTGTCCTTCGACGGTGCGCCGGTCGATGCCGAGCCGAACCGCGATCTCGCTGTTACTCGCGCCATGCGCGGCCATCGTCACCACCTCACGTTCGCGTTCCGACAACGACAGCGGCCGGTCGGCACGCGACAGCGCGGGAGTAGTGATGCCGGGGCAGGTGCCGGCGAGCCGGTGGGCACGGTGGCCGGCCCACTTCGCAGAGCCTGTGCGCCCGTCGCGGGCGTAGCACTGGGCTGCCTGGGCCGCCGCGTCCATGGCAGCGGGCCGATCTCCCATCTTCTCCAGCAAATCGGCCGCCTGCAGCAGCGCGTCCGCATCACTCTCAGCGAGCGCCGCGGCGTGAGCCGCCACCGCGGCGGCCCGGGGACCTTGCACATGCGCCGCGAGTTCGGTCAAATCCGCGGCGACGCTCGCGTCGCCCAACCGCACCACAGTGTGCAGCGCCATCACGACGTGCGCGTCTTGGCCCCGCCCACGCGCGAGTTCCGCTGCGTCCCGGGCCATTCGCGCGGCCACCGACACCCCGCCCAACGCCGCCGACGCCCAGGCCTCGGCCAATTCGGCGATGGGGTCCATCACCCCGGTGGACTCACTGCGGATGGCGGCGAGCGCCGCGCGCGACTCGATGGTAGGCTCGCCGACCAGCGCCTGCACCTGCACCAGTGCCGTCAGGGCGACGAATCGCCATCCGCCACCATACCCGTACGGCGCAAGACCGATCTGCGCTTCCTGCAGGCGCCGCCTCGCGATCGGCAGATCGCCTCGGGCAAGGGCGATTTCCCCGAGCAGACAGCTCGAGATGTGGCTGACGAAAGGGATACCGAGCAGAGCCTGATCCAGCTGCTGCGCCATGGCCTCGGCCTCGTCGACGCAGCCCGCCCAGACCAGGCCCAGGATTCGTACCGCCACCATCGGGTTGGCCAGGTAGGCCAGGTCAGGCACCCGGCCGGCAATCGCCAGCGCAAGCTGGAAGGGTTCGCCGCCGTCGTGGATACGCCCGGCCGCGGCCGTCGCCGTCACGAGCGCGAATTCCGCGGTCAGCATCGCGGCGTCGGACCGACTCTCGGCAAGGATCGCCGTAGCGGTCGCGAACGCCGCGGCGATGCGGCCACGCTGACTGTGGAAGACCGCCGACATTCCATCCAGGCACTGCCGCAACGACTCCGGCAGCCGAGGCCGGGCCTCGTCGAGTACGGCCTGAGCGTCGGCCGGACGAGCGCAAGTCCAGTGCAGGTACGTCGCCTGCATCAGCACCGCCCGTATCAGCTGCTCTTCGTCGGCGGCCAGACCGCACAGCACCTCGAGTTCGTGTTCGGCATGCGCCGGATCCACCCACGCTGCGCCGCTGGCGACCAGCAGCTGCGCCTCGAATCCGCCGCCCGCCGTCAACGCCGCCCGTCCGAGCTGTCCGCCGCGGAAGTCGCCGAGCCGCACGGCCTCCGCACCAGCGTGCAGCAGCAGCTCGACGTCGGGTTCGAGGTCGGAATCGACCATCAGGAACCCACGCCGCAGCAGATCGGTGTCGTCGTCCAGGACTCGCACGATGCGCCCGCGCAACCGGCGGGCGCGCATCGTGCCCATCACGGCACGTCGGGCCTCGCCGTAGAGCGGGTGCGCGAGCCGGGCGGTCAGTCGGGCCGGGTCCACCTCCACCAGCCCGGCCGCCTCGGCGCCTTCGATCACCCCTGGAGCGGTCAGCTCGGCGAGTCCGTCAACGTGCAGCGGTTCACCGAGCGCAAGCAGATCGACCACCTCGACGATCTCCGGGGCCAGCTCAGCCAGCCGGACCACGACGGTCTCGGCCAACGTGGCCGGCAGCGGCTGCTGCTCCGCCAGCCGAGTCACACCGCCCTCCGCACGAAACCGGCCACCGTCCACCAACTGCCGCAGGAACAGCATGTTTCCCCGGGTCAGGTCCCACAGCCTGCGCTGTGTGCGGGTCTCCACCAGCCCGCCGAGCACGGTGTCGAGCAGTTCGCCGGTCTCGTCCGATGACAGCGGCCGCAGCTCGCGGCGCGGCAGTTGCTCGTCCTTCCACAGCGCCGAAATCGCATCCGGCGCAGGCTCACCGGTACGGACCGTGAGCAATACCGTGGCCGCACGTTGCACCACCAGTTGCTGCACGACCAGCGCGGACACGTCATCGAGCAGATGGGCGTCGTCGACGATCACGACCGTGCCTGCGGAGCCGGCGTCCGCAGTGAGGCATCCGATAGCGTGCCGGACGATATTGTGCTCCGGGCCGGGATCGCCGACCAGCCCCGAAAACGCGCCCAACGGCACCGCTCTAGCAGACTCGGTCGCAGCGGCCCAGCACAGCGCCACACCGCGCCGCCGGATCCTGGTCGCGATTTCGCGCGCCAGCCGCGTCTTGCCCACCCCGGCCGAACCCGCCAGCACCGCACCCCCGTTGCCGCGCAGTTGCCGACACGCGGCCTCCGTCCAGGCGAGATCCTCGCCGCGACCGGTCAGCGGCCAATTCCGCACCATGCCAAAAGTGTATGTCCCCCTCCGCATTTGGCGGCACGGATAGATTCATACTTCAGGTGGCGGACGGTCTTGCGCCGCACTGTGTTCTGATGTGTCGGTGAGGACATGAACGGACGGGAATGGAACACTCGGCGGCGAGCACGTCAATCACTGGCCCCCGGCCACAGCACTGCCTGGGCAACAATCACATGCTCGCCGTTGAAGGTCACAGCAGGACCTTCATGCAAACGGTAGCCCAGCGCGATCGCCTCGCTGACCCGGCGACAGAACGTCGCGTCATCGGGACCGGTCAGGACTCGATAGATCGGTAGTCCATCCGGGGGTGCGCTCATACGATCATGATCTCAGGTCCGACCCTCGGCCACCACCGCCATCAAGCCGGCTCCGAACATATCGCACGCGAGATCACGTTCTATCGCTGGAGCGCTGGGTGCCGTCGGGCTTCCGGGCCGTTACGAACTGGCCGCCGCGGGCCGGGAACATGGACTGTTCCGGGAATTGTGCGCCGTAGCGTTGGGCTGCGTCGTCGACGTGTTCGACGGTTACCGTCCAGCCGTGGTCACGCAACCAGGTGTCGACGGGGAAGTCCTCTTTCTCGTCCGGCCACAGTTGGGTGATGTCGAAGCCCGTTCTTTCGGACATGCGGGCACGGCGTTGCTGGAATTCCGGGTCGCGGCGCAGGCTCGCCAGGTCGGCGACGTACTCCAATTCGATGCTGCTGCCCGCTGCGGTGAGGCTATCGACCGTGGCGAGCAGATGTTGTTTCGCGGCGTTCGGGAGGAAGGGCAGTAGTCCCTCGGCCAGCCAGGCCGAGGGGCGGGACGGGTCGAAACCGGCCGCTCGCAATGGCTTTGTCCACTCTTCGCGCAAATCAACCGCAACTATCCGTCGGTCCGCGTGCGGGTGCGCGCCACGCTCGTTGAGGACGCGGTCTTTGAATGCGAGCACTTTCGGCGCATCCAGTTCGTAGATCGTGGTGCCCGCAGGCCAGTCCAGGCGGAACGCACGCGTGTCCAACCCTGCGGCGAGCAGAACCACTTGCGACGCCGTGGTCGCCGCCGCGTTGAAGTAGTCGTCGAAATACCGCGACCGGACTCCCATGTAGCGGGCCATCGTCGCCCACGGAACATCGGGATCGTCGTCGGACTCACCCGGCCGAGTCGGCAATTCGATCGGCGCGTCGGCCGCTCGTACGAATGCCTCCGCATATGGATCGGACACCAATCCACCGTCACGATGGGTCTCCATCGCCCGACCCGCCGCGACGGCGAGTGCGGTGAATCCCACGCCGGTGACAATGTCCCACTGCGCTGATACTGCTCCCACGGACTCGCTCGCGCTCGTCATGTGTGGTCAATTTACTCGTCGGATCGGCTCTTCAGCAATCTATTAGCTAATAGACTCGCGGGGGGCGTGGGTAGACCGACAGGGACGGCCCGGAGGTCACCTTATCGAGGTCAGCACCTCCACGGGCAATCCGGTTTCGCCCGTTCTTCCATCGAGCGAACTCACCGGGATGTGGGTAAGCCTGGGAACCACACCGGCCTTCGTTTACGGTCACATCACTCGGCAAGCCCGAGAGCAGACGCGTCCCGCCGCCCAACCATGAGGAAGAAGACCATGAGTACGCCCCAGACCCTGACGCCCCAGCTGCGCGAGTTCAGGGAGAAGCTCGTTCTGGATCACTTCGACGACGAGGTCCGTCAGGACTGGGACGCGACGCTGTCGACGTTTCCTCACCCTCGCTACGAGCTCATCCCACTCGGCCTGGTCCACGACGGCGAGAAGGAGGTCCGCGACTACTACCACGACACGCGGGTCGCTTTCCCGGACCAGCACCACGAGCTGATCCAGCTGCGTCACAGCGATGACGCCGTCATCTGTGAGTTCTACCTTCTCGGCACGCACAACGGACCGTTCGGGGCGATCCCGCCGACCGGCAGCCGGTTCAAGGTCCGCATGACCGCGTTCTTCATTTTCGAGGGCGAGCGGCTCATCTGTGAGCGCGTCTACTTCGACCAGCTCACCTTGATGAAGCAGCTGATCAGCGGCATGGACTTCAAGAAGCCGTCGGCATACCTCTGGGCGCTCAGGGCGCTGCGCGCACTGCCGTCATCGCTCAGCGCGGGCAACAAGCCGAATGACAAGGCGCACGAGATCTGGGAGGCCCACGAGTAAGGGGCCCAGTGCCTGAGGACGGGATTCGACGGTACGAGTGCATCCAGGAATGACCGTCATGCTCACAGGTGCCGCTCGGGCATCGGTCAGGCCGTAACGCTTACCTTGTTCGCACAGGGCGCGGCCGTGTTCGCAGAGCCCCTGAACAATGCCGAGGTCGGACTACGGGTAGCTGTGAGCGGACGGCACCACACCTGAAAGTACGCCTCGACCAGCAGAAACTGTGCCGCTGGCGATAATCGGGGTGCGCGCGGACAGTCGGAAAGAACTGGCGGCACTGCCCGACGGCTGTTTGTGAGTCCGCCAGTCGTGGGCCGACCCGCTGCGCGACCGCCGCCAACGAGGTACGCGCGCACCGGTACTCGCGGTCGGCGACGGAGCCCCGGGATTCCGGAAAGCGCCGCGCACGGTATTCCCGATCACCCGCGAACAGCGCTGCTGATTCCAGGTCCAGGCCAATGTCCTTGCCGCGCTGCCGAAATCCGCGTACTCCGCAGCGCTCGCGCGGCTGAAGGACATCTACCTGGCCGAGGACCGAACCCCGGCCACCCGCACAGACCGACGAACATCCCACCTGAAAGGCACCGGATGCAGTTCATGCTTCTCGCCTACGACGGCACCGACGACGACGCACCCGCTCGGCGGCTGGCCGTACGCGAACAACACCTGGCCCTCGGCGACAAGCTGGTCGACGAAGGCAAAATGCTCTACGGCACCGCGATCCTCGATGAAAAGGGCGCCATGATCGGGTCCATGCTCATCGTCGAATACGACTCACGGGCCGAACTCGACCAATGGCTTCGGATAGAGCCGTACATCACCGGCGACGTCTGGCGCGACATCCAGATCCGGCCCGTCCGCGTCGGACCATCCTTCACAGGACTCCGACGAGTATGACCCGCCCCCCAGGGGATGAAGGCGAATACTGTTGAGCGACCGACGAACCCGCCGGGCGATTGGGGAAAGTGCGGCAGAACCACCATTCAGCCGGACGCGACCGGGACAGTCGAAAAGTCGGCACTCCCCACGCGACAGGGATGAACCTTGGTTTTTCGGAGGGAACCAGAGCGAAGCCGACTACGAACTCTATAGACCCGTGGATCTACCCGACCGATTCGGAGCACTCGACTTCGATTGGCTCGACATCGATGGCGATGATGGTCGTTCGAGTCTCGCGGGAGGGGCGGAAGGGGCAGACGTGTTGACCCGCAGGGCCTCTCGCAGTGTGCCTGTGTCCGACGGGGCGGCAACGGCGGAACGACGAGCCTACCGACGATATGGCGGACCGGCCGCCCTGATCGCGGAGTTCCGCTGCAACCCCGACGTCGGGCGCATTGGTCCCGCGGGGTCGTTCATATGACAGAGATGGTTCGATTCCGGTCTGCCGGAGGGCTGGACACCGAGAGATATTCCGCCTGCCCGGCTGCGACAGTCGGGCAGGCGGAGCGAAAGACATTGACTCCCTGAGGATTCCGTGTCTCCGAGGTACGCGGGGTCACGGTAGATCGAAGTGGCCGGAGTGCAGGGCGGTGGTGAAGGCGTCCCAGGCGGTAGGGGTGAAGACCAAGGCTGGGCCGGTGGGGTTCGTGGAGTCGCGGACGCCGACCATGTCGTCGGTGAGGTGGGCTACCTCGACACATGTGTCTCGAGTGCTTGACCTGCTGCTCTTGAACCACGCTGCGCCGGAGAGGTCGATCATCACGCTTGGTACTCCCTTGCCACATCCAGGAGAAGACTCCTACTCCTCTTCTCGTCCAACGCTACCCGCTTGATTTGCCCAATGGCCTGTCGATACTGCTTGATCTCAGACTCCTGATCCAGATACAGCGCACCCGTATACCCCTGCACGTAAACCACTGGAGGTTCAGACAAGCGCGAATTCGAACGCACCGGAAACTCCATCAGGACAAAGGAACCGGTGATCAGACCAAGATTGCCGTTAGCCTGCTGTGGGATGACGCGAATCGAGATATTCTGTGCCGCAACGATATCCGCGAGATAGATAAGCTGCTCTTCCATAACCCCCAGACCGCCGACCTGGTTACGCAATGCAGCTTCACAGACCAATGCATCAAGCTGAACCGATCTCCGCCCGTCCGTGAGGCCCGCGACGCGTCGGCTGTGCAGCTCGATCAGCGGCTCGATCTCAGTCGTTGGCCTGCTCGGGAACTCGATCCAATGAACCGCACGCCGATAGTCAGGGGTCTGCAACAGACCTGGAATCAGCGCCAGCTGGAACGTGGTCAAGCGGCTCGCAGCCTCCTCCAGCCCGATGAACATGTCCGTATCCGCGGGAACAGCATCGGCGAAGCTGTGCCACCACCCGGGCTTCTTCGTCTCAGCGATCAAGCCGATGAGCGCCTCGGTCAGATCCATTGACGCACTGTACATCTCACAGAGCACCTTGATGTACAGCTCTTTCAGCTTCGGCCCCTGCTGGCCGGACTCGATCCGCCACAGGGTCTGCGGTGACACCTCGATCGCCTCGGCGGCGGCCACCGCCGATACTCCGGAGCGCTCACGCAGCTTCTTCAGTTCACGGCCCAACATTCGCCGCGGTACGGCCGAACCGGTCATCACCTGGCCTCACTCCCCTTCGACACGGATTTTGGAATGGTTTCAGAACGTCATTTTGGAAGCGGCGCGGTATTTTCCGGGATTCGCGCCTCGAGAGCTTCCGTAGCGTTCTTCGGCAGCGTACTACTGATCTCGGCCCGGCGGCCAGGATGTTCCACAACTCGAATTCCCTTGTACACGAATTCATTCGGCCTTGGCCGCCGAGCATTCCAATCTGCCCAAAAACAATTCGGAGTATTCCATGTACGACATTCCAGTAACCGACCACAACCGATTGCCCATCATGACAATCGAATACGCCCACCTCATCATGCAGAAACACCTGGAATGCCCGGCCGCGGTCTGCCAGGTCAAGGCCCAGGCCAAACAGCGGCTGATCGAAGCCGGCCGACTCGTCCCCGCCGACGTCCCCCACCTGGGATTCTGATGACCGACAACCCCGTCTTCCACGACTACCCGGGTCACGTACTGCCCCCATCCCAGATGCACACGGTCATCAACAGCAATATCCACGCGCACTGCACCTTCGAAACCTGCGCCATGATCCGCACCTGCTGGACCACCCTCATCGACCTCGGCCATCCCCACCCGTCGGACACCCCCGAACAGTGCCCGATCTGCTCGGCGGCTCGCATCTGATGTCCCGGCCGAACCTAATTACCGCGATGCCGACCAACCTGCCAGTCCGAAACAAGAACCGTGAGCGCAAGTTTCACCAGGGTTTGCGGGCCGAGACATTGTCGACGGCTCTCGCCGCCGCGCCGGATCGTCCCGCCGGCGTCAGCGGCGCGGCCCTGGTGCCATCACGATGCCGGTTGCGGTCGGCACTTCGAATGTGCCTCGCCAGAAGAGTATCCACGTTCTTTCCGTTGCAGAAATCGGGATTTTATGGCCTGTGCGGAGGGCCGTTAGCCCAGAGATTTCGTCGGTTGACGAATCGGTGGTGTGCCGCTAACGAAGAAGGGTGCCCTGAACTGCGATAATTCCGCGTGCGAGGGCTGGAATCTGCACAGAGTTCAGGAGCACCATTCAGGTGTCAGAGCGCAGTTCCCCCTACCCCCGCTTGTCCGTGGACGCGGCCGGAACCGGTGTCGTACCCCACGCCCGGGCTCACCCTGCCGCTGCGCACCGCCGAGAAGGCCGGACTGATCAAGGACTGTCGAAAGCGTTGGCGCCGTGGCGCAAAGCTCTCACCACACATGATCACGGCAAGATCATCCTCGACCTGGCCGTCGCGGTCGTCGTCGGCGGTGACCACCTGTGTGACATCGCGGTCCTGCGTGCCGAACCCGGCGTGTTCGGCCACGTCGTCTCCGACCCGACCGTGTCCAGAACGATCGCCACACTCGCCACGGACGCACCGAAAGTGGTGTCGGCGTTACGATCCGCCCGCCGCGGAGCCCGCGCATCCCGGCAGCGAGCCCGCTGACCGGGCCACCCCGTCACACGGTTCGACAGCCGAAGCGGCCGTGAACCGGCAAAATCGGAATGGGGCCAGGCCGGCACATCAGCCACAAGAAATTTCCGGACTAGATGGTTACGTGTTCGCTTCTCTGCCCCAGCTACCGTAAACAGCTGATCGCACAGACACTTTCGGGTCGGTGAGGCGGTGCGGGTTGCTGCCGTCGCTGTTCATCACCCAGAGCTCGGTGAACGTGGCGCCCTGTGTGGACGCGGGATCACGGGTCATGCGGGAGTAGAGGATCTTCGTGCCATCCGGCGAGAACGACGGGCAGTACCCGTCCGCCCGGAGCAACCGGATGTTCCGACCATCGACATCCATCCGGTAGATCCCGCCGTTCGGAGGCCGGCTGCTGGAGAACACGATCCCGGCTCCGTCCGGAGTGAAGACCGGGTCGAAATCGGCATACACCTCCCCCGGCAGCAGCTGCCGCGCACCCGTTCCGTCCGAGGCCATCACCCACATGACTCCGGAGTCGGAGATCACGATCTTCGAACCGTCCGGTGAGAATGCGGGACGGTCGGTCGACGGGCCGTCTTGATCTTGCCCGTGAGGGAAGTGACCGGACGGATCGAGTTCGAGGCTGTCGACGTGAAGTTGCTGTACCGCGCCGCCATCGGCATTCATCAGGTAAACAGCGCCCCCACGAGTGAACGCAATCTTGGACCCATCCGGCGAAAACACCGGGCATCCATACCCTCCGTGGATGAGCTTCCTGACGTGACCGCCATCGCGATCCATCACCGTGATCCAGAATCCACCAACGGCGATCTTGGATCCATCACGGGCAAAGCTCGGACAAGCGCCCTCGCCGATCGGGGTGATCCCGGTGCCGTCGGGATTCATCCCGAAGATCGTGTATTCGACGTTCGAGTGCCTCTCCTCACCCTCGAACACGATCTTCGCCGGACGTGGCGACTGTCCGAGATCCACCCCACAACCAGCAACTAATCCCGAAACAGCAACGGCGACAACGACAGCCCGCAGCAACCGGCGCGCCGTCCCCGGTACCGCACGACCGATCGAACCGCCGATCCGATGGATGATGCCAACCCAACGCTCGAGAGTAAGGATGCCCGCCACGCTCCTCATCGTTCCCGGACCAAATCCGCAAGCCTTCCCTATCTCGGGAAGAGAAGGCCGGCTTCTCGGATGCCCATTACCTCGACTTCAGGAGACACACCGGCCTCGGCCGACGCCGCGACTCTCTACACGCAGCTGCTGTTCTCCGGCAAATCGGCGGCTTCCAGCCACCGAAGTAGGGCGTGCACCGGGCGCCCATCGCGGGCGAAAACGCGGCAGCGGGTAGCAGCCACTCTCGCGCGACGCGATGGAGCACCCGCCTCGTCCGAACAACCAGCTATTCGCTCTGGCGCGGCGTCCCGACGTCGCGCCAGAGCTGTTCCTGAATGCCCGCCAAGCTCGGGCTGAACGGCGTCGGTCGGGTGGCGGGTCGGTGCCGGGTCGGTGCGCACGTCGACGCCGACGCCAGTTCATCGGCCCGACGGTGACTCGAATCGCAAGCCGCGGACGATTGTCGCGAAACCGAGCCAGGCACATGATCACGTCGATATCGAGAAAGTCGGGCGAATCCCAACGGTGCCGGATGGCGCGCCCACAACCGCGACTCCGACCGAGTCAGGGCCGCAGCACAAATCAAGTCCACCAACGGAAAACGCGGCTACGTGTACCTGCACTCCGCCGTCGACGGGTTCACCCGAATCACCTATACCGAGCCCTTACCTGATGAAAAAGCAGTAACCGCAGTCGGTTTCATGCACCGAGCGAGAGTGCGGTTCGCGGCACACGGCATCCGCGATATGGAGAAGATCGTCACTGACAATGGTGCGCGCTACCGCGTCGAAAGATTTCCGCGCGCATTGCTCGAAGCGAAGCACAAGCGCGGGCGCAGGTTCCGGTTCAGCCTCGAGCGATGCCCGCGCGCCGGCGGTGCCGATCCGATCTGCGAGACGTCCACACCCCCGGGAACTTCCGCCGTAGCCGATTCGTCGGTCCGCTGCTCGCGCTGTGACGACAGGCACTGGATATGACCGCCGCCATCGAGGCTCCAGGGACGAGAACATGACCGAACCCTCAACCGTGAACGCCCCCGAGCAGTCCGATCTTCGGCTCGGATCACCCCGCGCGTCTCCGAATCGGACGTAGCCCAGTCCATCTCGAACAGGCCCGGTGTTGCCACAGGCCAATCAGCACAGCACCGATTGCCCGTGCCAGACTCCAACGGGTACGGTAAGCCGAAGTTCGCGAGGGGGCAGGGAGCCGGTCCGGCCCCGGGCAATGTCCATGCACCGGTGGCGAAAGGACCTTCATGATCAGGCGAGGCGTCATCTCGACTGTGCTGGCCACGGGGGCCGCGGTTCTCGTGCTCGCCGGATGCTCGCCGTCGGGCGGGTCCACGTCGAGCAGCAGCGCTGGCGCAACGACCCCGGTGCAGGTACCGACAGGGTTCGATCCTTGCAAGGATATCCCACAGAGCATTCTGGATTCGGAAGGGCAACAAAACAAGCAGCCGGACGACTTCCAAGCGGATGCGGGAAAGATCCTCTGGCGCGGTTGCATCTGGTCTGACCCGGATGGCTACGGCGCAAGGATCCAGATGACGAATATTACCCTCCAAAAGGTGCGCGACGAGCATTTCCCAGACACTCAGGAATTCACCATTGCCGGTCGGCACGCAATATCGAGCCGACAAGGCGACAACGCCGACCCTACTACTTGCACTGTAGACGTGGAGGTAAAAGGCGGCAGCCTCGAATTCAACCTCGACAACCCGGCATACGTACCTAAGACGGGCAAACAAGACACCTGTCAGCTCGCCCGGGCATTGGCGGAAAAAGTGGCACCCATCCTGCCGTCCACGCTATAGCAAGTACAGAATCACAGGGAGGGACAGAACTATGGCCGACGACGGAAACCAAGGGTCGCAGAGACCATTAACAAGCATTATCAATGATGCAAAATCCGGTAATTTGACTATCCGAATGGACCTCGACAAGTTTGTATACCTGGATCGCGATTGCACTTTTTTCAAGAATCAGATTCGAACAATTCAAGGTCTAGTACAGGAAATTTCGCATCAAGACCATTGGGGGCTCGGGGAGGATCACGCAGCAAAAGGGGATCTGGACTTAGTTTCGGCGAAGACGATGGTCGCGCGATGGAAGTCGAAGGCGAAGGGAGCCAAGGATAAAAACAGCGTATACGATATCTTGGGCTCTCACTACCAGACAATCGACGATTTCCAGACTCTGTTCCGCACGATCCGGGAACAGATGACTGCCCACGATCAAGAGCAGGCCGCAAAATACAAGCAACTCGAAGCCAACCTCCCGCAACAGGCTCCCGCACCGCAGCGTCTGTCGACTATTGTCCAAGCGCTCCCCGGCGCGATGCCCCAACTCTTCCAAAACCTGCGGTGAGTTGAGATGACAGGACAGAACGAGCCCACTCAGATCCCGAACGGCGGAGAGAACGTCTTCGCTTGGAGCCGCCAAGACATCCAGGACGCCTTCGAACATCTCGACACCTCGGATGCGCAGGCGCAGGCGTTGAAGTACGCCACCGCAGCCAGCGAGTGGGACCAGGGCCTCGAGACCTTCAAGCGCTCGGTGGGCGCCTCCATCTCCGAGGCGTGGGAGGGCGCGTCCGCGGAAGCGGCGAAGAAGGCTATTACCGAATACACCACCGACGCAGCGAATCTCACCGATCTGCTGTCCGGGATCGGTAAGGACATCAGTGCCGCGGCGAATGCCGTGGTCCAGACGAAGAACGGGATCAAGCCCGCGGCCCGGCACTCCTGGACGACGAATATTCCGTACTTCGGGCGAGCGCAGGCCGCGAGCGAGGAACACACTCGCACGCAGAACGAGGCCGATACGCGCGAGGCGATGTTGCAGCACTACGTCACCGAATTCCGCAAGACGGACAGTTCCGTCCCGGTGCTGCCGCCGAGTCTGAATCCGATCAAGCAGGACACGAACAACGGGCCGAACGTCAGCAGTGCGGGGCCCAACGCCTCGACGACGAATTCCGGGCCCACCAACACGAATTCGAACGACACGAACACGAAGGATTCCACCGATCCCTCGAATCAGTCGAACGATCAGAATCAGTCGACGAATCCGAGTAGCGATACCAGCAGCTCGCCCACGTCGAAGGACTCGAGCGACAAGAACGACTCGACCTCCACGACCCCGTCCGCTACCGACAGCACCGCTACGACACCCAGCAGCGTATCGCCCAGTTCCTACACCTCCAGCGGCACAGGCGGTTCCGGCGGTGACACGTCCGGAGGCGGAGTGGGGCGCAGCGTCCCCGGCACGAGCACTCCGAACGCGAATCAGGCCGTTGCCGCAGCGGCGAGTACTCGCACATCCACCTCGACATCCGGCCTGGGTGGTATGGGCGGGATGGGCGGCGGGGCAGGTCGCGGCAAGGGCGAACAGGACGAGGACCGCACCCACACCACGCCGGACTACCTGATCAACGCGGAGAATGCCGAGGAACTCATCGGCGACCTGCCCCGGACACTCCCGGGTGGAGTCATCGGCGGCGATTTCGACGACCGGGATTCGAAACCTCCGGCGCGATAGAGGTAGAACCTTATGGGCACAACAGGTTTCGTGTGGCGGCGGCGACACGGGGATGATCGAGAGAACGTGAATGACGCAATGGGCTTGGGAACCGGACGATTTCGCGGCGCTGTGGTTCAGCGACGCCAATGACAGAATTCCGGGCCTACTGCGGTTCACCAGCCGATTCGCCTATCGCGACGACTTCGAACTGCATCGCCCGGCCGTGCGCGGCCGGTACGACGCCGAGGAGCTCGAGCGGATCGATCTGGCGTTGCACACCGTGACGACCTCTGATATGCGGATCGAAATCCTCGGCAACACAACGAAATACCCGGGCAGCACCGGCGCGTCACGGACCTATCGGATCATCGGCGCACGCAACCTGCAGCACGCGACCGTGCTGTATCAGATCACCGAGGGTGAGGTCGACGGCCGGATCCGCGCACACTCGTGCCGACCCGACCAACTCGGCGCTCACCTGGTGGCCGCGATCCCGGCCCGGGAGCCGGGCAGCGCGGCACCGATCACAGTGCACCCCAACGCCATTCACGACGGCTACCAGTCCGCCACCGGCAGCACGCCCGCCGAACGCTACCGTCGGCTGCTCGCCCGTCCCGTCGACGGGAACGGCGCGGCCGCACTGCTCGAGGGCCCGATCCACGCGCTTCCCGATCCGGTGCACGAGGTCATGTGGTGCGATTTCGACGACGGCCGGTACCTCCAGGTCCGCGGTGAGCACATCACCATCCGTCCCGCCGTTGCCAAGGATCTGTCCGCACGCTTCAATGCTTGGCTGGAGAACGCCGTCAAACGTAAGCGCGAGGAGCAATTCGAGCGCTGGTAGGACCTCGCGCCGCCGATCATCCACACCGCCCACCGCCCCTGCCCGACACCAACCGCTTCGTTCGGTACGGGTTTCCGGAGGGGCCGCCGCACTGACATCTTGCTGCGCGCCGACCGGCCCATCCACCGCGCCGCCGATAACGCCTGAACCAATTCGTTTGCTGCCCAAGGATTTTCGCAAGGCGGAACGTCCCCTGCTGCGCTACGACGAGCCCACACACCTAGCCGCCCTGCCGTCGCGTCCACCGGACACCACCGCCGAATGCGTTGTGTATCCGACTCTGGTTCATTCACCGATATCCACCCGCGGGTGGAGCGAGATCGGCTGACGGGTGGTGTTCCGGCACCGCCTCGCACGCGCATGCTCGATGCATGACAATTGTGGATGCGCTGGCCACGGCGGCCGGTTGGAGTATCGATGTCGTCGGGCTGGTCTGGCTGGGGACCGCGGTGTGGTTCGCCGCGGTGCGACCGACCGGAGTGCGCGGCAAGATCTGGCATTTCGCGCGGACCTTGCTACCGGAGCCGTGGATGATCGCCGGAATCGTCGCCCTGAGTGTCGTGATTCACCTTCTGCCCCGTGGCCTCTGGGATCCGATCACCTGGAAGGTCGCGGTTCTGCAGAGTATCGGTGCGATCCTGATCATCGCCGCGGCGGTGCTGATGGTCTGGGCGCGGCTGGCCCTGGGCACGATGTGGGCGGGACGCCCGATGATCCAGCAGGACCATCAGCTGCGCACGGGCGGGCCCTACCAACTGGTGCGGCATCCGATCTACACAGGGCTGCTCGCGCTCATGATCGGCCTGACCCTGCTGGCCGGATTCGGCTCGTCGATCGTGCTGCTCGCTTTCGTCACCGTCTGGTTGCTGCGCCGGGTGCAGGTGGAGGACCGCATGCTGATCGATACGTTCGGCGACGATTACCGCAGCTACCGGCGTCGAGTCCCGGCGCTGGTGCCGTTTGCCGGACCCCTGATCCGGGTCTGAACGCGATCCGATCGATGCGAGACGGTTCTCCAGCGCGAGAATCCGTGCTATACATAAGGCGAGGCTAACCTCCACAGGAGAGGCTAACCTCGCCGAGAACCGCCCTACCGCACCGCGAGGCCGACCGTGTACATCTGTCTTTGTAACGCCGTGTCAGAGTCCGACGTGCACAGTTGCGTCGCGGCGGGTGCTTGTTCCACCAAGCAGGTCAAGAGCGCCTGCGGTTGGAAGCCCGGCTGCGGCAGCTGCACACGACGCCTCAGTGAGGTCTTCGGCCAGGCCATGGCCGCCTCGGCGAATGCCTCCTCCGACACCTCGGCGGCCTGATTCCGCAGATCCGCGGCCGGCCGGAAGCTGAAAATTCGCTCAGGTGAGCCTTGCCACAATGAGGTGTGGCTGACCTTTGTTCTGCTACAATACGAGCCCCGGTGATCAGGGTCATATCTCACATGTGTCACTATCGCTTTCATGGAAGGCGACAAGGATATTATCGCGCTGCTCAACGAGCAGCTCACCGCCGAATTGACGGCGATCAACCAGTACTTCCTGCACGCCAAGATGCAGGAGAACTGGGGTTTCACCAAGCTCGCCAAGCACACTCGATACGAGTCCATCGACGAGATGAAGCATGCGGAGATCCTCACCGACCGCATCCTGTTTCTCGAGGGGCTCCCGAACTATCAGAAGCTCAATGTCCTGCGGATCGGACAGTCGGTCCCCGAACAGCTGGAGGCCGACCTCGCCGTCGAGATGGAAGCGGTGAACCGGCTGCGTCCGGGCATCGAGCTGATGCGTTCGCGCGGTGATGTGACCTCCGCCCGGATCTTCGAGCAGATCCTCGAGGACGAGGAAGAGCACGTCGACTACCTCGAGACCGAACTCGAGCTGCTGGCGAAACTCGGTGAGCCGCTGTACCTTCAGCGCTTCACCGACACCCCCGAAAGCGACTGAGTCCGCTCGCGCCCCGTCCGGTCGCGCGACCGGACGGGGCGCTTCGGGGGTTACATCCGCCGCAATGCGGAGATGCGCTCCGACAGCTGATCGACCGTGGCCAGCGCCGTCGGCGGCCCACCGCACTCCCGGCGCAGCTCGCCGTGAATCACACCGTGCGGTTTACCGGTGCGGTGGTGATGCATGGCGACCAGACTGTTTAGTTCACGGCGCAACTCCCCCAGCTTGTCCGCGGTCGCGACCCGTTCCGATGCCATCGAGGCGCTCGGGCCGTCCTCGGTGACCGTGGCCGTCGAACTGCGCTCCTGAATCTGGCGGGTCTGCCGATCACGAAGCAGCGCGCGCATCTGCTCGGCATCGAGCAGCCCCGGAATGCCCAGGTAGTCGGCTTCCTCGTCGCTGCCGGAGAAAGTCGCCGTGCCGAACGAATCACCGTCGTAGATCACCTGATCCAGTTCGGCATCCGCGGCCAGCGCGACGAACTTCTTCTCCTCCTCGCCCGGCTCGTCCTGCTGCTTGTTGGCCTCGATCAGCAGCTCGTCGTCCAGCGCGTTCTTCTCGCGATGCGGTTTGCCGATGACGTGATCGCGCTGCACCTCGAGCTGCGCGGCCAAATCCAGCAGCACCGGCACCGACGGCAGGAAGACGCTCGCGGTCTCCCCGGGACGCCGGGCACGCACGAAACGGCCGATCGCCTGCGCGAAATACAGCGGCGTGGAAGCGCTGGTCGCGTAGACGCCGACCGCCAGACGCGGGACGTCGACGCCCTCGGACACCATGCGCACCGCCACCATCCATGGATCGGTACTGCGGGCGAACGCATCGATCCGATCCGAGGACCCCGGATCATCGGACAACACCACCGCGGGTTTGCTGCCCGAAATATGTTCCAGCAGATCGGCGTAATCGCGCGCCTTCTCCTGATCGGTGGCGATCACCAGGCCACCCGCGTCGGCCATACCCGTGGCTCGCAGCTGCCGCAGCCGGGTGTCGGCGGCGATCAACACCTTCGACATCCAGTCGCCGGCCGGATCGAGTGCGGTGCGCCACGACCGCGCGGTCTGCTCGGCGCTCAGTGGCTCGCCCAGGCGCGCGGAATACTCCTCGCCCGCGCTGTCGCGCCAGTGCGCCTCGCCCGAATAGGCCAGGAACACCACGGGCCGCACCACGCCGTCGGCCAGCGCCTCGGCGTATCCGTAGCTGTGATCGGCGCGCGAACGCGGGAATCCGGCCTCGTCGGGCTCGTAGGTGACGAACGGGATCTGGCTGTCGTCGCTGCGGAACGGAGTACCGGTCAGCGCCAGACGGCGCGTCGCGTCGCCGAACGCCTCGGCCGTCGCCTCACCCCAGCTCTTGGCATCGCCCGCGTGGTGGATCTCGTCGAGAATTACCAGGGTGCGGCGATTTTCGGTGCGCACGCGATGTTTGAACGGGTGCGAGGCCACCTGCGCGTAGGTGACGACCACGCCGTGGTAATCACCGGAGGTGCCACCGGCGGAGTTGGAGAAGTTCGAATCCAGCGCCAGCCCGGCACGCGCCGCCGACGCCGCCCACTGATGCTTGAGATGTTCGGTAGGTGCGACCACCGTCACCTGATCCACGGTGCGATCGGCGAGCAGTTCCGACGCCACTCGCAACGCGAACGTCGTCTTACCTGCTCCCGGCGTCGCGACCGCGAGAAAATCACGTGGCTTGGTCGTCAAATACCTGGTCAGAGCCCTGCGCTGCCACGCACGTAAAGAACCGCCACCACCCGAAGTCACTCAACGAAGAGTACCCACCCCCACCGACAACCTCCCAATCCGACACCGTGCCGTGTTCGATTGCCTCCGCTCCGGCGGGGCCGCGGCCCCCGAAGGGCCGATCTCCGCTCCGAGGCTGCCGCTCGGGAGCGGGTGTCGTCGGAGGTGGGCGAGGCGGTGACGGCCCAGGGCGGTTCAACCGATTGCCCACTCCGTCAGGCGGACTCGCACCGAGGCGCGGCCTCGGACTCGACGTTGTCCGGGGGTGGCGGGCTGCGACCGCCGATACTGCTCAACTCCGAACCCCGTCCCATCGGCCGGACTCGGGACACGGTCTCGCAGTGGTGTTTTGGGGTGCGCGGAATCACGCGACCCGGTGGTTCCAGCTTCGGTCGCCGACATGTGCACGCCTGTCGGCTGTCGCTGGGTGAGTTCTGTGCACATGGGTATTTCCGAGCGGTAATGGCCTGTGACTCTTCCCACGGGTCGCGTATCGATGTTGCTGGACTCGGTGTGTGGCGGCGCTCGGATGGGGCCTGGTCCGGCGGGCAAAGATTCGGCCATCGAATAGGTGTGGAGCGCGACACCTGCGGGTTGGTCGAGTGGTGGGCGCGCAATTCGGACGGCGGTAGGCGATGCTGTTAGGCAAGATGAAAGATCAGAGGGTGCCGCGGGCGGACGGGGATCGGCCGAAGTGGGTCGATTCGGCCGCGCGTGCGGTCGGGCGGTGGCTGATTCTGGTCATCGGGAGTGTGGTGCATGGGTTGCTGCGCAGCTGGGCGTTGGTGGCCCGGGTGGTCGTCAAGGCGTGGAACGATTCGATATTCACCAAATCCGCGGCGGCGTCCTTCTGGCAAATGTTGTCGCTGGCCCCGCTGCTGCTGGGACTGCTGGGCAGTCTCGGCTACGTCGGCGGGTGGTTCGGGCCCGATACGGTGCACATCGTCGAGAGCAAGATCATCACGTTCAGCCGTGACCTGTTCAGCACCACCGTGGTCGACGACCTGATCCAGCCCACCGTGCGCGATGTGCTGCAGCGCGGGCGTGGCGCCGTCGTGTCGATCGGATTCGTGATGTCGCTGTGGGCCGGATCCTCGGCGATGGCGACGTTCGTGGACGCCATCGTGGAGGCGCACAATCAGCAGGACGCCCGGAATCCGGTGTGGCAGCGCATTTTCGCGCTGCTGCTGTACGTGGGATTCCTGATCGTGTCGGTGTTCGTCCTGCCGCTGGTGGCCCTCGGCCCGACGCTGATCGGGCGGGTGCTGCCGGAGGCGTGGCGCGAACCCGGACTGCGACTACTCGACTCGTTCTACTATCCGGGCACCGGGCTGCTGATCATCATCGGGCTGACCACGCTGTACAAATTCGCGCTGCACCGGTCGCTGCCGTGGCATCGGCTCTTCGGGGGTGCGCTGGTCGCGGGCGCGTTCTTCATGGCCGCCAGCGTCATCCTGCGCCGCTATCTGACCTGGGTGACCCGCGCCGGTGTCAGCTACGGGGCGTTGTCCACCCCGATCGCGTTCCTGCTGTTCACCTACTTCCTCGCGTTCGCGGTGATCATCGGGGCCGAATTCAACGCGACCGTGCAGGAGTTCTGGCCCGCCCGTACGACCCGCTTCGACGTCATCCGGCGCTGGCTCTCGTTCCGGCTGCGCCGCTCCCTGGACCCGACCGCCGAAAAGCCCGCGAAAGACTCGACGACCGACTCGGAACGCGGACCGCAACGCCCTTCCGGGACAAGTCCGCTACGGATCTCCCCGTAGCGACACGGCCGAATTATCCGGCACCACAGCCGAATCGGATCGCGCCTGATCGGACCGCGCGGGATCAGTCGCCGTCGCCGACGGGCAAGTTCGGAAACGCCCGTGCCAGTGCCGCATCGGCGATGATCTGGGTCAGCAGATCCTTGAGCGGGCATTCGGGCAGGATCGAGGCCGTACCGGCGAACGGTTCGGCAACATCGAGGCCGTCCGCCGCCAATTCGGCTATCACCCAAGGCATTCCGGTTCCGTCGGCGGAATAGCCGAGCGCCTCGCGCAGGGCGGCGATGGTGGACAGCATCAGATCGGCGCGGGCGGCGACCGCCGCGCTCATCCGCTCCTCCAACTCCGCGCGACGATCCTCCAGCACACCGAGTTCGATGCCCGACGCGACCTCCTGCGCTGCACTGATGCGCACGAGCCCGCCCTCGAGCAGCTCGAACCCTTCGTCCAGAACCAGTGTGCCGACGGCGATCTCCTTCTTCGCCAGGCCCGGCATATCGCGCATGAATCCGTCCAGGGCATCCATCGCCGCGATCATCCTGGTCCGGATGTCCACTCGGCGCTGATGCTCCCGTTCGGCCGCGTCGCGTTCGGCCAGCGCGTGCTCGAGCGCGCGCTCGAGCTGCAACGCCAGCGATAGCGAATCCGGCGCGATCGCGCCCCGCAGCAGCTCCCGGCCCTCCGGCGGGGTGGCGATATCGAGGAAATGGCCGACGCTCTCGCGCAGGGACTGCAACTCCTCGCGGCAGAGTCCTGGTTGACGGAACACCTGCAGATATTGTTCGAGGGTCACCGATAGATCGATTTCGTCGTCGCTCACGACCTCACCTCGCCCGTGCTCGGCTCCGTCCTGCGTCGAGCGTACTGTGCCGATAGCTCGCTCGCAGGCTAGCTCACGACTTCGAGATTGCCACAGGCGGCGACGTCATGGCGGGAACCTGTGCGATCTCACTTGTCGGGCGCGTCTCGGATCGCTGTACCGCACGAAACGTCCTGCGATAGGCCAGCGGCGGTACGCCCAGTTCGGTGCGCATGTGATGCCGCAGCGAGGAGGCGGTGCCCATCCCGGCGGCGCGGGCCACCTCATCGATCGGCAGGTCGGTGGTCTCGAGCAGGTGCCGCGCGTGCCGCAGTCGCTGCTGCAACAGCCACGCGCCGGGCGCCTGGCCGGTTTCGGCCTTGAAACGCCGGGTGAAGGTGCGCACACTCATCCGCGCGTGCGCGGCCGAGGTGGCCAGGTCCAGATCGCGATCGAGGTGTCGCAGCATCCAGGCCCGGGTGGGCGCGGTGCCGTCGGAGCCGTCGTCGGGAACGTGCCGGTCGATGAACTGCGACTGGCCGCCCTCGCGCCACGGCGGCACCACGCAGTAGCGCGCGGCGCGATTGGCGATCTCGCTACCGTGATCGGTGCGCAGCAGATGCAGGCACAGATCCAGCCCGGCAGCCAAACCCGCTGCGGTGCAGACATTTCCGTCCTCGACGAAGAGCAGGTTCTCATCCAGACGCACTCGTGGGAACAGTCGACGGAAGTCCTCGGCGTGGGCCCAGTGCGTGGTCGCGCGGCGGCCGTCCAGCAGGCCGGCGGCCCCGAGGACGAACGCGCCGGTGCAGATCGACACGATGCGCGCGTCGGCCCGGATCGTCCCCAGCGCCTCGGCCACCTCGCCCGGCAGTGTGCCGTGCAGGCGGGCCTGCGGTAGCCGGGTCCCCGGGACGATCACGGTATCCGCGCTGGCAAGCAACTCCGGTCCGGCTTGCGGAACGATCGTGTACCCCGCCGTGGACACCACACCGGCGCGATCCAGGCCGCACACCTGCACGTCGTAGAGCGGGGAACCATCCGGCCCGTCCACCGACCGGAACACGGTCGGTGGAATCGTCATGTCGAAGCCAACCACCGGCGCGAGCGCCAGCACGGCCACGGTGTGCACCGGACTCACCGATACCACCTCTTGCGCGTATCCGGCCCCATCGGTCGATCGGCGAAGTCGGCGGACCGGGCGAGCTCTGCCGCACTTGTGCACCTGATCGCAAGTGCCGCAACCAGTTCCATGCTCGGCATCACCGCTTCACCCGCCCGGTGTACGGGTCACGATCGGTGAGGCAGTAGATCCCGCCCGCGGGATCGCGCATGACCGTCCACCAAGCACCCTCGCCGAGGCGTCGCGCGCCGAGATCCTGATGCCAGGCCGCGACGTCATCGATGTCCGAGCAGGCCAGATCGAGATGCGCCGACGGGGCGCGGTCCCGCATCAGGCGCTGCAGGAGGATGCGGACCGGCAGGTGATCGGGCACCTCCAGGCGGGTGTACTCGGGCTCGGAGGTCGGCGACAGGCCCCAACCGGTCAGCGCCGACCAGAAGCGGACCTCATCGTCGAAGCCGCTCGGGCCGATGTCCAGGCAGACCTGGTCCAGGCGACTGATCGAGCCGCCCGCCGAAGGAACGGGCGGCGGAATCCGCCGACCGTTCTCGGTGGTCAGGCAGAACGCCAGCCCTTGCGGTGAACCCATCAGCGCCCAGTCGCCGTGATCTGTGACGACGTTCGCCCCGAGCGTCTCGGCTCGGCGGACGGCGGAGACCAGATCGTCGACGTCGAGGTCCAGATGCGCGCCGCCGGAATCCCCGACCGCCTGCATCCGCAGGCATGAATCCCCCTGGGCGGCAACGAGAGTGGCGAATTCGGCATTCGCACCACGACGTTCGGACAGGCGGGTGCCCGTCGCGGCCGTCCAGAACGCCGCGGCCTCGTCGAAGCGATCGGCCGGGCGATCGATGAACGCCCAATTCCATCGGATCACGGCATCCTCCTGAGTTTGGCCAGATATTGACGGATTGTGGCATTCAGGCCACTCGTCCCGCAACCGCATCTCCGGCACGCTCGTCGAGTGACCGAACTGCAGGACCCCACATCGGAATTCGGCCCTCGCGGCGATACCCCGGACGTCGAGTCGCGCGGTACCGCGCGACCGTCGCGGCTCGCGCGGCTGCCGGTTCATCCGGCCTGGCTCGTGGCCGCCGCGGGATTCGTGGCGTTGATCGGGGCGGCCGGATTCCGGTCCGTGCCCAGTGTGCTGATGGATCCGCTACATCGGGAATTCGGCTGGTCGCACGGGACGATCGGCGCGGCGGTATCGCTGAATGTGTTGCTGTACGGGGTGATTTCACCGTTCGCGGCGGCACTGATGGATCGTTTCGGCATCCGGCGGGTGGTCGCGTGCGCGCTGGTCCTGGTGGCGGCGGGCAGTGGGCTCACGGTGTTCATGACCCGGCCGTGGCAGCTGTTGGCGACCTGGGGGTTGCTGGTCGGGGTGGGTGTGGGTTCGATGTCGATGCCGTTCGTGGCCACGATCACCGGACGCTGGTTCGTCCGGCACCGCGGGCTGGTCACCGGTGTGCTCACAGCGGCCGGGGCCACCGGACAGCTGGTATTCCTGCCACTGATCTCCGCGCTGGCGCAGGCGTACGGGTGGCGTACGCCCGCGCTTGTGGTCTCGGGCGCGGCGGTGGCCGTGGTGCCACTGGTCCTGCTGCTGATCCGCGATTTTCCCAGCGATATCGGCGCCGCCGCCTATGGTGCCGAACCGGGCAGCCGCGCCGGAGTGCGCACGGTCCTGCGCGGCGGGGCGGCGCGTGCGGTGACCGTGTTGTCCCGGGTCGCGCGCACACCCCAATTCTGGTTGCTGGCAGGCGGTTTCGCGGTCTGCGGCGCGTCCACCAATGGCCTGGTCGGCACCTATTTCGTCAGTGCCGCGCACGACCACGGCATGCCGCCGACCACCGCGGCCGGGCTGCTGGCCACGGTCGGCATCTTCGATGTGGCCGGGACCATCGCGTCGGGGTGGCTCACCGATCGCATCGAATCCCGGTATCTGCTGATGACCTATTACGGGCTGCGCGGACTGTCGCTGGCGATCCTGCCCTCGCTGCTCGCGCCGGAGACCGAGCCGAGTATGTGGGTGTTCATCGTTTTCTACGGACTGGACTGGATCGCGACGGTGCCACCCACAGTTGCCTTGTGCCGCAGATATTTCGGAGACGACGGGCCGGTCGCCTTCGGCTGGGTGTTCGCCTCCCACCAGATCGGCGCGGCCTTGGCCGCCACCGGCGCGGGCATCATCCGCGACCTGCGCGGCAGCTACGACCTGGCCTGGTACATCGCGGGGGCGCTGTGCGCGATCGCGATGCTGATGTCCGGATTCATCGGCGGCCGTGCTCAGCCGTCGATCGAATGATGGTGGCCCGACTCGAGGGCCTTGTGTTCGGCGCGGCGGCCGTCCCAGCGGCTCGGCTCGTCCTTGCGGCGGGGCGGCCGGTCGTTGGCCACGAGCACCGCGATCCACGGCAGCGGTATGGAGACGCCGATGATGGCCAGCGAGATGAGCGCGTTGTGCCACAGCCCGTACGCGCCGGCGGCCAGGAGCAGGCACGGAATGCGGAAACCCATCAGCAGCATGTACCGGCGCACCCGGTCGCGGTGTTGCTGTTCCAGCGACGGCGCGGCCTCGGTGATCAGGACCGGGGCATCCGGTCTGGGTCCGCGGAAGAATCCGCCCGAACCGCGCGGCGGCGCGGACGAGGCGGCCCCGGCCTGTGGCATCTGCACTTCGGGGTCGGAATTCCGTCGCGCGTCATCGCCCGCTTCGCCCATGTGCCCCGCCTCGTCACGGGCCTCACCGCCACCGTCCGGCCGTCCGTGGACTTCGGCATCGGGGGTTTCGCCGTCACGCTGCATGCCTCGAGTCTTCCACTCCTCGAGATCGGATGCACACGCGGTGACCGCCGAGCCGCGGTCCCACCGCAGGATGCGGCATCATGGAGGGGTGAGCACCGATACCCTCGTTCGCCCGGATACGACCACCGACGAGTCGACCGACAGCGACACCCCCAAGTACTTCCACTACGTGAAGAAGGACAAGATCGCCGAGAGCGCCGTCATGGGCACTCACGTGGTGGCTCTGTGCGGCGAGGTGTTCCCGGTCACCCGATCGGCCAAGCCCGGCTCCCCGGTCTGCCCGGACTGCAAACGCGTCTACGAGATGATGAAGAAGGACTAGCCGTTTCGGCTGGTCAGGCGGTTGCGAACTGCTGAACTAGGCCGCAAAGTGCCATTTTGGTGCCACTTTGAACGGATTCAGCAGTTCCATGGCTTCCGCGTTGTCTACCGCCACCATGCGACGGATGCCCTGGTGGATGTAGTGGCGCTGCGCCATCGACTTCTTGCCGTCCAGGTGTCCTGGCTGAGCGCTGGCACGGTCGTCGTCACCGGTGATCGTGGCAATATGCGTCGCCACCGTGTCTCGCAGGTCGGACAGTCGAAACGTGTCGAATGCAGTCCCGGACCGCATTGTGTAGACAGCCATGCGGGCATTGGACACGCTCACCCACGAGCCTGCACTGCTGCGCGGCCCCTGGAGGATCGGCAAATCATCCGAGGCGGGGCACACCCGCGCTTTTTCGACGTTCAGCTCAGCCGTCAACCAATCGGGCAGCACCACCCGATACTCGTTTCCACTCTTACGCTGAGGGTTTCGATACGGGCCGGTCGCGGACTTGCATCTGACAGTGGCACAGATATGGAGCACCGACCGAGTAATACCGTCGAGTTCTTCTTCGGTGATGTCACACCATCGCACCGCCAGCCCTTCACCTGGTCGCATTCCAGTACCGAGCAGCAACAGGTACAGCATGCGCAGGTAACGACTCTCGCCACGCTCGTCGTTCAGCCACGTGTCCAGACGTTGAAGCACGCCCCGCTGCTCCTCAGGGCTCAGTGGCCGAGGCTTTGCACCGTCACTGGTGGGCCGAGGTACATACGGCATCGGATTGTCGCGAGCTTCGAGCCCCTTACCCAATACTGCGATTTCAAATGCTGAACAGAGCTGACGATGTTGGTGATAGGCAGTACTGGGCTGTGGCGCTACCCGAGGACGAATCGAGGCAACTCGTTCTCAAGATCGCAGAGGAGTTCGTTCGTGATCGCTGACCTGTATCCCGGACACTCACTCAGCCGCGAGGGACAGCCACAGTCGTTGATGTCGAATTCGAGTGCGCCTCAGCCCGATGGTGCGGCCCCTGCCGGGGATGATTATCGAGCCACCGATGAGTGGCGAGTTCGACGCGGTCCTCGACGAGGAACCAGAACAGCGCATAACCCCACCCTGCCGCGGCCCAACCCCAGCCGAGTGGGGTCATGAGCAGACCGAACACGGCGATGAGAGTGGCGATCACCTGGGTACCGACGACGGCGCCGAGCAGGAGTCTGTTCAGCACCAACCGGCCCGGCCCCCAGCATTATCGGACACTCGCGATGTCACTTCACCGACTGTTTGCCTGGGCCGACAGGTGTTATGGGAAGTCGAATTCGGGCGAGGTCGCTGCGCCTGTCGTCGAGTGCTGCGGCGATAGCGTGGAAAGCCTTGGTGGTGGCCGATTCGGGGGCTCCAAGGACTATGGGGGTGCTTTGGTCGCCTGTGGCGCAGACGGCGGGATCGAAGGGGATCTGGCCCAGCAGCGGGCAGTGCACGCCGAGCAGCCGGGTGAGCTGTCGGCTGACGTGTGCGCCGCCGCCTTGTCCGAACAAGGTTTGGCGAGAGCCGTCGGGGGCGTCGTACCAGGACATGTTCTCCACGATGCCGACAACGCGCTGCTCGGTTTTGGCGGCGATCGCTCCGGCGCGTTCCGCGATGCGGGCGGCGGTGTGCTGTGGTGTGGTGACCAGGAGCAATTCTGCGGTGGGTAGTAGCTGTGCGAGCGAGATCGCGATGTCGCCGGTGCCGGGTGGGAGGTCGACGAGCAGGATGTCGAGGTCTCCCCAGTAGACGTCGGTCAGGAATTGTTGCAGCGCGCGGTGCAGCATCGGACCGCGCCAGACGATGGGTTCGTTGCCGTCCACGAACATGCCGACCGAGATGATCTTTATCCCGGCGACGCTGGGCGGCATCATCATTCGATCCACCTGAGTCGGCCCTGCGGCGCAGCCGAGCATCGCCGGGATCGAATGACCGTGGATGTCCGCGTCGAGGATGCCGACCCGGAGATTTCGTTGTGTCAGCGCGGCAGCCAGATTCACTGTCGTGCTGGACTTTCCGACGCCGCCTTTGCCCGAAGCCACGCAATAGACTCGGGTGCGCGAGCCGGGCCGGGCGAACGGGATATCGAGTCGATCGTCGCCACCACGAATCTGCTTACGCAGCGCGGCGCGCTGTTCGTCGGTCATGACACCGAAATTGACTGCTACCGATTCGACAGGCGGGACACCGAGGACCGCAGCCCGGACGTCGCGTTCGATCCTCTCCCGTAGCGGGCACGCCGATACGGTGAGCAGAATTTCGACGGTGACCCGGTTCTCGGTGTCGATCTCGATGCCGGCGACCATGTTCAGTTCGGTGATCGGGCGGTGGATTTCCGGGTCCTCGACACCGTTGAGCGCTGTTCGGATCAGATGCGTTGTTACCGCAGGGGTGGATGTGATCGGCATGGCCGGGCCACCTTTCGTAGCTGTCTGCTTGGACGGGCTTCGGCTGATCGCTCTCAGCGCAGGCTGGCGCGCAGCATGTCCGCCCGCTCGACCACCTTCACGCGCTCGCGGCCCTCGGGTGTGCCGAGTGCACGCTCGTGGGCGTCCAGGCGGTACCAGCCCTGCCAGGTGGTGAACGGAATTCGCTTGCCCCGCAGGAACTCCACGACCGCGGCGGGTTCCGGATCCCGGGCCGGAGTGAAGGCTGGGCTGTCCTCGAGTAGGCAGGCGACGGTTTCGTTGGCGTCGCCTTTGGTGTGGCCGATCAGTCCGACCGGGCCGCGCTTGATCCATCCGGTCACGTAGGTGGCGGGCAGGTAGCGCGCGCAGTCGTCGGCGCCGGGGTCTGCGAGAATTCGGCCGGCTTCATTGGGGATGACACCGGTGTGCTCGTCGAAGGGCAGTTCGGCGATGGTGCCGGGTAGGTAGCCGACCGCGCGGTAGACGGCCTGGATCGGCCAATCCCGGTATATTCCGGTGCCGTTGACGTTGCCGGTGCCGTCGAGCCGGGTGCGCTCGGTGCGTAGGCCGACGACCTTCCCGCCCTCGCCGAGGATTTCGTGCGGCGACTCGAAGAAGTGCAGGAACAACTTGTGTGGCCGGTTACCGGGATCGCGGATCGCCCACTGCTCCAGGGTATTCGCGACCATGTCGGCCATCTTCGACTGGCGCCGTATGTTTTCCGAGGTTTCGTCGTAGTCGATGTCCTCGGGATCGACGATGACCTCTATGGTCGGCGAATGGTCCAGCTCGCGCAGCTCCAAGGGCGTGAACTTCGCCTGCGCGGGCCCCCGGCGCCCGAAAACGTGCACCTCGACAGCCTTGTTCTGCCGCAAGCCTTCGTACACGTTGGGTGGTATCTCGGTCGGCAACAACTCCTCGCTGGTCTTGGCCAATACGCGAGCCACGTCCAACGCGACGTTGCCCACACCCAGCACGGCGACCTGCTGCGCGTGTAGCGGCCAGGTGCGCGACACGTCCGGATGCCCGTCGTACCAGGACACGAAATCCGCCGCACCGTATGACCCGTCCAGGCCGATGCCGGGGATATCCATGGCGCGGTCGGCATTGGCGCCGGTCGCGAAGATCACCGCATCGTAGAACGTCCGTAGGTCATCGAGGGTGACGTCTGTGCCGTACTCGATGTTGCCCAGCAACCGCACCTGTGGTTTGTCGAGCACCTTGTGCAGGGCGGTGATGATGCCCTTGATCCGCGGATGGTCCGGCGCCACGCCGTAGCGGATCAGCCCGAACGGGGCCGGCATGCGCTCGAACAGGTCGATGCTCACGGTGGCATCGGTGGGAGCAGAGTCGGTGCAGCGCCCCGGTAGTGCTTTCATCAATGCGTCGGCTGCGTAGATCCCGGCTGGTCCGGCTCCGATAATCGCCACGCGCAGAGGGCGTTCCGGTGAGCTCATGACGAATATTCCGTGACGAACGGGGTATCCGCGCCTACGTCACCGAGTTTCGCTGCGCCGCCGGGCTCCCCGAGCGGTTCGGTGCGCCCGGGTAGGCTTTCGTCGAAGAACCGGGCGTTCTCGGTGACGAATTGCTGCTGACCGGCCGGGATGTCGGTGTCGAGGTAGATGGCCTCGACCGGGCAGACCGGTTCACATGCGCCGCAGTCCACACATTCGGCGGGCTGGATGTAGGCCATGCGGCCGCCGGTGTAGATGCAGTCCACTGGGCATTCCTCGACGCAGGCCCGGTCCATCACATCGACGCAGGCGGCTCCGATGACGAAGGTCATAACTCTCCTCGGATATGTGAATTCGCCGCGGCGTCGAGCGCGGAGGTTCCGTCGAGCTCGGTGGTCTCGCCGAGCGCGGCCAGGATTTCGTAGCGTCTGCGCGCGAATTCGGGTTCGAAGCGCGCGCCGGGCGCGCGGGGATTGTCGATGCTGATCACGCGCTGGATCCGGGCCGGGCGTGGGGTCAGCAATACGATGCGGTCGGCGAGCAGCAATGCTTCGTCGACATCGTGGGTGACGAACAAGACGGTGGTCTTGTGCTGCTGCCACATCGAGATCAGCAGTGTTTGCATATCGGTGCGAGTCTGCGCGTCCAATGCGCCGAACGGTTCGTCCATCAGCAGTACCCGCGGGTGTGCGGCCAGGGTGCGGGCGAGCTGAACACGCTGGCGCATGCCGCCGGACAGCTTGCCGGGCAGTTGCTCGCCGAAGTCCGCGAGGCCCACCTGGTTCAATAGTTCCGTTGCCTCGCCACGCCGTTGACCCTGCGGTACGCCGCGCAGCTTCAGGGCGAATTCGACATTCTTGCGGGCCGTGCGCCATGGCAGCAGCGCGTCCTCCTGGAACACCATCGCGCACCGCTCGCCGTTCGCACCGAGAGTGCTGCCGTCGAGTGACACGGTGCCGGCCACCGGTGTGAGCAGTCCTGCCATGGCACGCAGGATCGTGGACTTGCCGCACCCCGAGGGGCCCAGCAGCACGATAATCTCCCCCGGTTCGACGTCGAGATCGATTTCGGCGGCCAGCGTCTCGTTGTAGGCGATCCGCAGGCCGCGCATCCGCACGCTCGCTCCGGTGCCCGTCACGGCCCTCACCCGGGCGGTCATCGGGCGGCCCTCGGCAGCCAGCGATTGATCCGCCGCCCGGCCATTTCGACCAGCCAGGATGTCGCCCACCCGAGGACACCGATCGTCAGCATGCCGACCATCACGCTCGGGTAGTCCAGCAGCCCGTAGGACTGCCAGGTGAAGTATCCGATGCCGAACTGTCCGGAGATCATTTCGGCGCTGATCACACAGATCCACGCGACGCCCATGGCTACCGACAGCCCGGAGAAGATACCGGGTAGCGCTCCGGGCAAGGCGATGTGCAGCAGGATCTGCCACCGTCGCGCGCCCAGCGTGTGTGCGGCCTCCTCCCAGACCTTGGGCAACGCGTGCATGGCGTGGATGGTGCTGACCACCACCGGGAAGAACGCGGCGAAGCAGGTGATGAAGACGATCCCCTGCTCGCCGGTCGGGAACAGCAGAATCGCCAAGGGCACCAGCGCGATCGCCGGTATCGGCCGGAATACCTCGAGCACTGGCCGAACCAGTCCGCTCACCACTGCTGAACGTCCGATCGCCATACCGGCGACCACCCCGGTCACGGTGGCAAGGCCGAAGCCGATCAGGATCCGGCGGGTGCTGGACAGGATGTTGGTGTAGTAGTCGCTGGTGCCCAACTGTGTGCGCAGGGATCGGAAAACATCGCTGGGCGTGGGGATCTTGTCGAAGCGCAGCCAGAACACCACATGGTTGACCGTCAACAGGTACCACAGCAGTACCAGCGCCACGAGCGGCATCGTGGTGAGCGCTGCCGTGCGCAGCCGCCCGCGCAGCGGTATCCGGACTGTCCACCGGGACTGCCGGGCTGCAACCTGCACCTCGGCTGGTGGTGTTGTCGTGACTGGGGAAATCGGTTCCGCGGATATCGTCATCTCGAGCCTCCTGATGTCGATCTGTGGTGCATGAGCCATCAGCGCGCCCGCAGCGCGCCCTGGTAGTCGATGACGGCGCTGCCCGGGTGAGTGCCGGTGTAGGCCTGCGCGTCGGACTTGACCGCGAACGGTTCGAGCCGCTCGTCGGGGCCCGCTGCCGGATCGCTCACCCAGGTGGCGGTCGCGGCGAAGATCCGGGTGCCGCTGGCCGCGTCGGGAACGTACGCCGCGCGAACCTCGCCGCCCTGCTGAGTGATCTGTCGCAGCAGACAGGTCGGCGTCTTGGCCACCGAGGTGGTGTCCTGGCCTTTGAACCACACCTCGGACGCGGTGGCCGGATTATCCACAGCGCCGCCGCAGACCGGGTCGGTACCGGTCAGCGGGCTCGGTGCACTGGTATCGGCACGGCGGGTGTCGTAGGCCGGACCGTAGAGCGCTCGCACGTACTTGTCGTCGACGAACTGCCCCAGATCGAGGTCTCCGGCAGCGCCGAGCGACTTCAGGAAGGGCAGCAACTTACCGAGTGCGTCGATCTCGGCCTGCTTGATGGTCGGATCGAAACCGACCAATCCGTTGGGGCCGTTGTAGAGGTACACGAGTTCTGGTGGCAGCCCGGTGATTTCGGCGACCCGCCGTGCCGCGGCCAGGGGGTGCTGGTTGAGGTAGTCGGTGGTGTCGCGCTGCGCGGCCAGGAAGGCGTTGACGATGTCGGGGTTCTTCTCATCGAAACGTTTGGTGGCCACCACAGCGTGGAAGGTCGGAATGCCCGCGCTGCCACCGTCGTACAGCAGCCGCGCCTTGCCCGCGAATACCAGCTTCTGCGGCCACGGCACGAACTGCGCCAGCGCCTGCACCTGGTCGCCCTCGAGCGCCGAGGCGCCCACCGCCGGATCCTGGCCGAGCAGTTTCACATCGTTCAGCGACAGCCCGGCGGCGGACAGCCCGGTGGCGAGCATGCCGTGCGCGGCGGAGCCGACACTGGTCGAAACCACCTTGCCTCGCAGATCAGCCAACGTGGTGGCGGGCGAATCGACCGGAACCACAACTTGATTCAGTGATCCACGCATGTTGTATCCGGCGACCGAGATCAGCTCGGACTCGACGTCGGGGTGCTTCCGGGTCTTGGACCCGTTCACCAGCAGCGGGGCATCGCCCATCGATCCGATGTCCACCTGACCGGCCAGCATCTGCGCGGTCAAAGGCGGGCCCGCGGCGAAATCTTTCCAGTTGACCCGGTACCGCACACCTTTCGCCTTGCCGAGTGCGGCCAGCTTCGCTTCGAACGTGCCGCGGTCGCGCAACAGCGTTCCCACTGTCACGGTGTTGATGGTCTTGGACTGGTAGCCCACGTTGACGGTGATCGTGTGGCCGTCATCAGCGGAACCACAGGCCGCGACGAACGTCGCGGCCGCAGCGACGGCGAGCAGTACGGCTGTGATTCGACGGGTGCTGGTGCGCGTTGTCGACATGGTGTTGTCCTCCGTCCGCGCTCAGCGCAGCAGATACGGGATATCGACGGTCACGGCACCCACGGGGCAGCGCGCGGCGCACGGGCCGCAATACCAGCACTCGTCGACGTGCATGTACGCCTTGCCACTGTCCGGGTGAATCGCGAGCGAATCCAGCGGGCACATGTCGACACACAGGGTGCAGCCGTCGATACATTTGGTTTCATCGACGCTGACCGGCACGTCGATTCGGGTGTTGACCTGGGCCATCAGATTTCCTTTCGAGAATTGGCGATGCCGATGCGGGCGAAGGCGCGGACATCGGCGTCCGGGTCCTCGAGGGCTGTTCGGAGGGCGGCGGTGACCTCGGGGTGTTCGGCGATCCGCTCGGCGAGTGCGCGCACGGCCGCCTTGCGGACATCGAGGTTGTCATCGGTGACAGCCGAGATCAGGTGCAGCGCAGCAGTTTCCGGATCGGCGGCTGAGAGCGCGATCGCCGCGCCCTGGCGCACCTGCCAGGCGGGATCGGTGATCGCCGCGCCGGCCACGGCGGCCGCCTCCGCGCTGCAACCGGTCTGCACGAGTCCGGTCAGCGCGGCCGCGGCGACCAGTGGATCCGAATCGGCGGCAAGCGCGATCAGCGTCGCCGTGCCTCGGGGATCACCCACCGCTGCAATGCCTTTGGCAACCGCGATGCGGACCAACGGCGTGGGGTCGGCTGCGGCCGTCTCGAGTTCGGTAAGCCCGTCCACGGAGGTCAGTCCGCTCACCACCACGCGACGCACCTCGACGTTCGGGTCGGCCAGCCAGCCGGCCAGTTCCCCGGCGTCGACGCGCCGATGCCGCCACAGCGCACCGATCGCCGCGCTGCGTACCGCGGGTTCCGGCGCGGTGACCGAACGTCGCAGTGCCGCATCGAATTCCGGGCCCGGAACCAGCACTTCCAGCAGTTCGGTGAGCAGGCCGATGGCGGCGTGCCGCACCGACACATCGGAGTCGGCCAGCGCATCGGCGATCAACGGCGAGACCTGCGGCCACTGTTCGGTGGTCTCGCTCAGCACCGACAGTGCGGTACGGCGAACCTCGGGGGTCGAGTCGGTGAGGAAGGGGTGTAGCTCCTCCAGCTCGGGACATTCCTCGGCCAGGCTCATCAGCTCTAGCAGTCGAGTGCTCATCGCGCACTCCAAGCGCCCGCCAGTTCCGGCGCCGCGACGTCGGGAACGCCGTCGGGCCGCACGAATCCGGGCACCGGCACGATATACGGGGCTACCGGCCTGGTGGTGAAGCTCATCTCGCCCGATTCACCACGGAACAGGTTGAGGTGGCAGAACCATTCGGCATCGTTGCTCTGCGGCCAGTCGGCGCGCTGATGGTAGAGACCCCACCGGCTTTCGGTGCGGCGTAGCGACGCCCGCGCCGCCATCTCCGCGCAGTCCCGGATGAAGGTCACTTCCGCGCATCGCATGAGTTCGTGCGGGGTGTGCCCGCCCATCTGCGCGATATCGGTGTGCATGCGTTCGAACGCCTCGAGCCCCAATGTCAGATAGCGCTGGGCCTTCGGCGGTTGCAGGTAGTCGTTCACGAAGCGGCGCAGCTTGTATTCGACCTGCTGCTGCGGCGGCCCGTCCGGATTGCGCAGTGGCCGGTAGATCAAGGCGTGCGCGGCCTCGATCTGATCCTCGGGCAACGCGGGTCGTGCAGCGCCCGCAGCGTATTCGCTGGCGCTCTCGCCCGCGATATCGCCGTAGACGAAGGCGCCGATCATGTAATTGTGCGGCACCAGCGCCATGTCGCCGGCCGCGTACAGGCCGGGCACCGTGGTCGCCGCATACTCGTCCACCCATACCCCGGACGCGGAATGCCCACTGCACAAACCGATCTCGGAAATGTGCATCTCGATATCGCGGGCGCGATAGTCGGTGCCGCGCCCGGCATGGAAGGTGCCGCGGGTGGGTCGCTCGGTGGTGTGTAGGATCCCTTCGATCTGGGTGATCGTGGCATCCGGCAGATGGCTCAGCTTCAGATAGATCGGCCCGCGCGCACTGTCGAGTTCCCGCTTGACCTCCGCCATCATCTGCCCGGACCAGTAATCGCAATCGACGAACCGGTTGCCTTCGGCGTTGACCTGATAGCCGCCGAACGGATTCGCGACATAGGCGCAGGCCGGACCGTTGTAATCCTTGATCAGCGGATTGATCTGGAAACATTCGATACCCGACAGTTCCGCGCCCGCGTGATAGGCCATCGCGTAGCCGTCACCGGCATTGGTCGGGTTCTCATAGGTGCCATACAGGTATCCGCTGGCGGGCAGGCCGAGGCGCCCGCACGAACCGGTGGCCAGAATCACCGCGCCCGCCGAGATTGTGACGAATTCGCCTGTGCGAGTATCGAATCCGACTGCACCCACCGCACGACCCGCCACGGTGAGCACCCGGACCGGCATCACCCGGTTGCTGATCGTTACTTTGGCGCGAACGTCGCGAGCGCGCAGGGTGCGGTAGAGGACCTTCTTCACATCGCGGCCCTCCGGCATGGGCAGTACATAGCTGCCCGACCGGTGCACCTTGCGCACGGCGTACTCGCCGTGCTCGTCCTTTTCGAATTTGACCCCGTAGCTCTCCAGCCGCTGCACCATCTCGAAACCACGGGTCGCGGTCCGATACACGGTGCGCTGGTTGACAATGCCGTCATTGGCCACGGTGATGTCCGCGACGTAGTCCTCCGGGCTCGCCTTGCCGGGCACCACCGCGTTGTTCACCCCGTCCATACCCATCGCCAACGCGCCCGAATGCCGCACATGCGCCTTCTCCAGCAGCAGCACACTCGCGCCCTGCTTGGCCGCGGTGAGAGCGGCCATCGTGCCGGCGGTGCCGCCGCCGACGACCAGCACGTCACAACTCAGCTCGCGGCGCTGCGCGACCGGTGGGATATCCAGCGACATCACAGATCAGCTCCTAATCGTTCGGTGGAGTCACACCGCGGTTCGGTGTGACCGGGATACGGTGCAGACGTCCCGACAGCGAAAACCGGTCACCGCGGTAGCGGACGTATTCGAGATCGATCGGTCTGCCGGAGTCGGTGTAGGTGAGCCGCTCCAGGAACAGCAGCGGCGACCCGGAGGGCACCTCGAGCAGGCCAGCGACTGTCGGATCGGCCGCGACGGCTTCGATCGACACTGCGGCCGAACCCAGCGGCAGCCCGAGTTCGGCCTCCAGCAAACCGAAAACGTCGCAACCGGTCAGGTCCAGCCCGAGCAGCGGAGCTCCGACATCGGCGGTCAGGTAGCTCGCATCGAGCGATAGCGGTGCGCCGTCGAGGTAACGGATCCGCTCGAGCACCACCACCGGTGCCCCCGGTTCGAGCTCCAAGCGCTCGGCCACGATCGGTGTCGCGGGAACCACCTCGGCGAGAAGCACCCGGTTGACGACCCGAGCGCTACCCGTCTCGAAGGTCTCCGCAAGACCACGCAACCGGTCCAAACCCTGCACAGCCTTCTCGGCCACGACGAAGGTGCCCGCACCAGGAACCCGATCGACCAGGCCCTCGTCACGCAACAACGCGAGGGCATCACGCACAATATTGCGGCTGACACCGAAGTCGGCCGCCAGCTGCGGTTCCGAGGGCAACGGCCGGTCACCATAGACGCCGCTGCGGATCCGTGCCCGCAGAATGTCGCGGATCCGGCGCGCAGGCGCCGAACGGCGACCCACGCCGGATTCCGGGGCGCCGACCCGGGGCGGATACATTCTGCCTGTCATGCGGCAAAGAGTGGAAACCGATCGTTACGTACGATGTTTCCTGCAATTACCGATCGGTTACGCCAGTTGCAAACCCAACAAAAAGTCATCTACCTGCGAAAATATCGCTTCTGCTCCGAGTATCACCACTTGCGTGGGGTATGCGATTCGATGCCGGCCGCACGGTCGAGCAATAAGGAGAGTGAGATGAAAGCGATCGTGGTGACGGATCCGGCCGCAGGGACGGCGGCCCTCGACCTTGGATCGATCGCCTCGGCCGTGACCGCACACCGTCGATCCCCGGCCACGAGGTGGCCGGCGTGGTCACTGCTCTCAGCTATGGAACGGCGGGGCTGTCGGTGGGACAGCGAGTGTTCGGCCTCACGGACGCAGGTCGCCACCAGTCCCATGTTCGATGTGCCCCGCCGGGGGCACCAACCTGCGACCCAATTTCCGCAGGTCAGCGGGATTTCGAAGACATTCCCGAATGACCGTGATCAGGAAAACCCAGGTCAGGCGTGTTCCCGTGCGCACTTGCAGGGCACATCGAAGATGGGAACGCACATCGGACGATGCGACGACCAGGACAAAGCAACTCAGCCCGTCTGAGCTCACGCACTGCTCCGCCACCAGTTCGATACGCCAATCCATTATCACTAAAATGATTGCACCGCAAGAATATCGAGTGATGCTGGTGTATCAGTGCTCAGGCGACAACCGATCGCACGCTCGGCGGATACTCGATCTGGTGGTGGGGTCTGATCCCGGCCAGGATCGGTCCCTGGGGATCCGGTGGGAGGCTTTCTGAGCGGCTGCCTGCCAGCAGTAGCGGTGTGGCTCGCTGATGGCTCGCGTTCCATCGCTTTACCGTGCGGGCGTGGCTTGAAAGGGGTCTGCTCTCAGGTGGCGGCGCTTTCCTGCACGGAAATGCTGACCGCTGCATAATGATTCCCGCAACGGGTGTGAGTGATCGAGGGCTGCAACGGTGTCGGACGCATGTGGCGCACCGGCTGGTGGCCGCTTTGCCCTGCCTACCCTGACTCTTCACGGAGCATGTGCTCGTATCGCCGAATGTCGCAATCAGGCACAGGCCGAATGTGAACAGGAATCCGCAGCCGCGCGGCACTACCGGCGGTCCACCGCTGGCCACTCTGGATCGCCTGGCGGCCAAGCGGTTCGAGCTTGTCGGCGACTTGTTGTCGGATGTTACGAAGTTCGCGGCGCTGCTGGTGTTCGGAGCATTGATCACTCCGGAATGGCTGTCTGATTCGTACAAACGAAACCCACTCCTCCAGTTGGGCGATGAGCGGAGCCAGGCCAACACCCGGCTCAGGGTGCTGCGGGTGGTGGACGTAGACATGTGCGTGCGCTGACGACTCGAGTCGAAGAGTGAAACATTCTGTCCGCCAAAGGGATCGCTGGCTTTGGCGTGCGCTCGTTCTGTCACCGAATCGCCCGATTCGCGCTCGTCGGGTGACTGTGCGGCGGCGGGGGCCTGACCGTAATCCGTCTCGTTCGGTGCGAACTGGGCGTGCGGACGTTCGGTACGGGGTAGACACATCGAATGTCGAGCAAGCGTCCGGTCTGTTTTCGGACGAACAGCAAAGCGCGAAATACCTTGATGCGCAATGGTATTGAATCGCTGTCGATTGTACTGTCCGATGCGGCGTAAAACTTCTACGATGGGGCTTGCTCGGGGCGGAGGGTTCGAACGGAGGGTCATGTCGGGCGGAGAAGTCGCCACTATCACGAAGGTCGTTCCTGGTGCGGTATCTGCCGGATTCAAGCTGTGGCGATGGCGGCATCCGGACACCTCGCCGACGACGCTACGAAAACAGGCGGACGACCTGGCCGATCTGGTGAAGAAAACCGAGACCACTCGACTCGAGCAACTCGGGGTAGTAGCCCAGGACGCCGAGATCGGGTTGTCCTTCGACGTGCCGGGTCGCGCTCACAGCGGCACGATGGCAGAGGTCGGCATGTTCTACCGCACAGAGCCGACGCGCCGCCTGGTGATTCTGGGTGGTGCCGGCGCGGGCAAAACGGTTACCGCGATTGAACTGCTGCTGGACATTCTCGAGCATCGGCCCGAGGGCGGCGTGCCGGTCCCGGTACGGGTCAACGCCTCACGTTGGGACAGCAAGACCACGGACGTCGATGCTTGCCTGACCAAGGTGCTGGCTACCGACTACCACCTCAACGCCGCCATCGCCGCTGCCCTGGTGAACTCGAGGCGCATCCTGCCCGTCTTGGACGGTCTGGACGAGATCGATCCGATCGGCCAGGAGCCACTCGAAGCGAGGCGACTGCTCGATGAACTGAACGAACCGCCGTGGCGGTCACAACCGGTGATCGTGATATGCCGCACCGACACCTACGAACTCGCCCGTGGTCTGAGGCCGGCTGGGGATGCCGGACTCCACGCGGCGACCACAGTACGGTTGCGGGACCTGACCACACCCGAAGTCCAGGAGTATCTCGGCAAATACCGGAAAAACACCGGCATCGCAGAAACCCAGTGGGCTCCGGTCACCGATGCACTGGCCGCGCACCCCGACGGTGCGCTCGCCACCGCCTTGCACACTCCCTGGCTGCTCACCCTCACCGTGGCGCATCTCAAGAAGCACGGGCGCGCCGGCGCCGAGGACGTGGTCCGCGCGGGCGACCCCGACGCCCTCGAACAAGTCCTGTTCGCCTCGATGATCCCGACCGCGGTCACCGGCTCAGTCCTTCACAAGCACCGACGACGGTACAACCCCCAGAAGGTCCACCGCTGGCTGCACCAGCTCGCGCTCGCCGGGCAACGGATCCAAGCCCGCCACGGCACAGATATCGCGCTGGACGAAATCTGGCAGCTCAGCCCCCAGCGGTGCTGGACCACCCACATCCTGCTAGCCGGTGTCGTCCTGGCGACCGTGTTCGGCGTCGCTGGGTGGATTGCCAGGAACATCCCACACATCATGCCGTGGGGTCTTCCCGCGTCCGTCGTCGGCACATTCGCATTCGCGATGGTCAGCGGGCTGCGCCGCAACATTCCGGCCCGGCGCACCACATACTCGGGGATCTTCCGCGATCCGCGGAGTTGGCTGATCTCGCTAGGTCTGGGATCCCTGCTCGGCGGGGCCTACGGTCTGATCAACGGAGTGGAGGCCACACGAATCTTCGGCCTCGCAAGCGGGGTGGGCCTCGCAATGCTGAATCTGTGCGTCGGGACGCTGCTGTTCGGCATCATCATACGGTTCGTCTTCTTTCCTCCGCCCGCACGGCCCCGGCTCGACGAACGTGCCGTCATCCGCGACGACCTGCGCGTCGGTGGCACGCTCGCAGCGATCACCATGCTCCCCGCAGCAGTGGGCATGGCGCTCGCGTACCGGCTGGCGTTCCATCTTCCGGCAGCCATGGTGGCACGGTTGATCCCGGTCATGCTGGTGTCGATGTTCACGGTCGTGTTGTTCGTCTCGGCGGCCACCATGCGGTACCTGTGCGCGAAAGCGGTCTTCGTGCTCGGCTCGGACTTCTCCTCCAACCCGGCAGCATTTCTGGAATGGGCGCGGGAAGCCGGACTGCTCCGGATCACCGGTGAGGCTTACCAATTCCGCCACCACACCTTCCAGCAATGGCTCCTGGACCATCCCCCCGCCGGATACCGGGCACGCCGACCACACCAGCAACCGACCGTTCAGACCCACGGCATGCGGGCCCGCGTGACGACGATTGTTGCTCGACTGCACAGACTTCTGACACGGTTAACCAGCTCGTACCGCGATAATGACCACGCACGGTAGCTGCATATCGCGCGATCTTCTGCCGTTCGCAGCCTGCGCGGCAGATTCAGCCAGACGGTCAACCTCTGAGACAACGACTGCCCACCGACGGACAGCCACCAACGGCGCGACCGATGCAGACAAACAGACATCAACCCGGCTTCCGATATTCACATCCCGCATCAAGGGTTGGCGTCTCCCAGCAAAATCGCCGCTCAGTGCAGGACCCATCCTTATAGTGTCCGCCAGGGGCACCCCGAACATAGCAACGGATCTCCGGGCTGCGGGTCGCGCTGCACCGAGACATGCCCGACTCACGCCTTGTCCGGGCGGCCGGTCTGGCGGACGTGCCGTAATGGGTTGGCGGAGGGCAGGTTTAGCTCCGCGAAGGCGGATTGATCCTTAAAGCTGGACAGGCCAGCTGGACAGGCTCGGTGATCGACCGTTTCCTTCGAGCGAGTGGAGAACAGCGTGTGGACACCGTGGAAACCGCGACTACATACGTGATCGCCGAGTTGGAGGCCAAGGGCACCGCCATCTACGATCGTCTTCGCCTCGCAGATCATCAGCGAGGGCTGGGATTTCCGATCGATCGACCGGACCGTGTTCTGGGGTCTAGCCGCCGGCAACCTCGAGCTCTAGGCGGCAGCGCCGACAATGAACACCAGCTCTCCCCAGCAGCGAAGCGGGTTCGACCCTTCGCCGGGTTTCAGGAGTGTCGAGCCGTGGGAATTCCCGACCGCGACCAGGGCTCGGCGCCTCCGAGCGACGCACCCGCCACTGGATGGCATCGGCCATGTGAACGAGGATGCCCTGGCTCGCTTCGCCGTGTCCGGTAGCGCACTGCGGAGCTACCGCTCTCATCGACTGGGGTGATCGGGGTGATCGTTCGCAATTCGTCGGGTTCTCGTTCCCTGTAAGGGATTCCGAGTCGATGACGTCACTGATCAGCAGGGGGATCACGAACCCCGAATGACTGACGGACAGCGATGTTGAACCAGGTTACCGAATCAGTGCGGTTGCTCGGACCGTGTTGTGCCTGGTGGCTCGTCGGGGCTTGTGTCGAGGATGCGCATGACCCATCGGTCTTTGCTGCGGGTCTTGGCCTGATACAGCTCACGGTCCGCGGCGTCGAGCAGGGTAGTGGCGTCGGTGTTCGATGCGGTCGCGATGATTGCCCCGATACTGGCCGATACCCACAACGTGCACCCATTGACGGTGATCGGGCAGGCCAGCGCCGAGAACATCTGGTCGACAACACCAACCACTCGCACCTCGTCGACCGGCGGTGCGAGCAGGGCGACGAATTCATCACCCCCGATGCGGGCCAGGGTGCAGTCCTGCCCTGTCAGCTCATCGTGCAGGAGGTTGGCGACCGCACGCAGGACCTGATCACCGACCCCGTGTCCGTAGCGGTCGTTGATCTGTTTGAACTGGTCCAAGTCGACGAAACACAGCCCCACCCGGTCATTGCCGCCGACCGCGGCGGTCAGCGTCTGGATCCGCTCCAGCAGATACCGTCGGTTGGGCACGCCTGTCAGTGCGTCGTACCGCGCCTGCTGGTGTAATTCGGCGTCCAGGCGTCGCCGTTCGGTAACGTCCTCCCCGACAGCCAGAAGATAGTCCGGGAGTCCGCTCGAGCCCTGCACATAGGAGATCGTGAACGCCGCCCATCCGATGCTGCCGTCGGCCCGGAGCAGCCGGCGTTCCAGCTTCACCGTGCCCTCGCGCGCGCGAACCAGGCGATCGAATACCGCCGTGTCGATCTCGTCCTGGTCGTCGGGATGGGCGAAGCGGTAGACCGAGATCCCCCGCAGCTGCTCGACTGGAACACCGATCATCTCGGCCAAGCTGCGGTTGGCGTACAGAAGAGTGCCACTGGTGTCAGCGATCGCCATCGCTATCGCCGCATTGTCGAACACGCACCGAAATGTTTCCTCGCGCAGGACAAACACTTGATGCTCGGTCCGGCGATGCTCGCGCCCCGTGTGATGGTCCACCCGGCGGCGTACTTCCCCTGTCACTCCACTCGAGCCTCTCATCTCCGCTCGAGCAGGTTCCCGGTAACACTGGGAGTGCCTGCTCGACCCACCAGGGCTTCTTTCCTGCGCGGCAACCACTTTGCCACCCGACGCACACCAATGCGAGGCGATTCCGATCTGGCACAGTGCTTTTCGGGCCGCGCACACCGAGTAGGGCCGCTGGTCGATCGGATCTGTTCTGCTGCACAGCGGGTTCTGCGTGGATCTCGCGAATCGGCTAGCGCAGCCGATCAGCCGGACACTCCACCTCAGCCAGCACCTGGCCAAACTCCGCTTCACCGGCATGGTCGACACCCGCCGCGAGGGCCGCCGGATGATCTACCGCATCCGCGACGGCCATCTGGCCCGCCTGGTCCGCGAGGGCCTCAACCACGCCGACCACGTCATCACCGGGAACCACCCCACGAATAACACCAGCTCACCGCCGCGAGTCACCGACCGCCGCGGCATCTGAGTGCGAGACGCCGCCCCCCGGCTTGGACGCTGGCCAGGCTGGCTGGACGTCCACGGGTAGTCCGGCGAGTGCCCACTCGAGCATGCCTTGATCCAGGCGTTTGAGTGCGCGACCGGCGGTGCGAGCGATCCGGACGGCGTCGGGCGCCATGACGCAGTAGGCGCCCCGGCAGTAGGCGACGATGTCGCGGTCCGCGGGTAGCTCGGCCAGGCGCGCGGCGAGTTCGGTGACGGGGATGCTGATCGCGCCGGGGATGTGTCCGGCCTCGTATTCCTCGTGCGGGCGAACATCGACCAGGGTGATCTCCCCGGTGTCGCGGCGGCGGATGAGTTCGTCGCGGGTGATGGCGTCCTCGGGCGAGCCCAGCACCTCGGCGGCTGCGACCGCGACGTCGGCGAGGTGGGCTTGCGCGACGGTCTGTACCAGGGCGAACAGCCGCGCCACGTCGGTTCCGGCGAGGCGATAGTACTGGCGGGTCCCGTCGCGGCAGGCCTCGACCAGCCCGCCCGCTTTGAGCGATTGCAGGTTCGCTGACGCGGTCGTGAGGTTCATTCCTGTGGTAGTGGCGATCGCCTCGACGGTCCGCTCACCTTGGGCCAGCAGGTCCAGGATCTGCAGGCGGCGGCCATTACCCAGCGCCTTGCCGACGCGGGCGATCTCGTCCAACCTGGCCAAGATGACCACGGCGCTGACCGCAAACGGCGGACAGATCGGCAACTGCGGAGCGTGCATGGACGCCCGCGGTATGGGCGAGGACCGGCTGATCGAGGGCGCGCACCGCTCCTCGATGGCGGAGTTGGCCGACTGGACCGCCTGGGCCGATCAGGTCATCAATGTCTGATCCGAACGACGTCTGATCCGGAGACGCAGGAAACGAGAAGCTCATGAATAAAACGGTGGTCGTTCTCGGTGCGGGCGTGGGCGGACTGGCCGCCGCCGCCGAACTGCGTGCAATGCTGCCCGCACAAGACCGGATCGTACTGGTCGACCGCTCGTTCACCGGCAGCCTCGGCCTATCGATGCTGTGGGTGCTGCGCGGCTGGCGCACCCCCGAGCAGGTTGCCGTCCGCCCCGCCGCGGCGGCCTTACCGGGTGTGGACCTCGTCACCGCCGAGATCGAACGCATCGATCTCGCGACCCGGACCGTGGACTGCGGGCCCGGCGGGTCGATCGGCTACGACGCCCTGGTGATCGCGCTGGGCGCGAGCCTGGACCCCGAGCGGTTGCCGGGCCTGCCCCAGGCCCTGGAAACCGGGGTAGCGGGCCAGTTCTACACCCTCGCCGGGGCCGCTGATCTGCACGATCGGCTCGCGGCGGTCGAGTCGGGGCGAGTGGCTGTGCTGGTCGCGGGAGTGCCGTTCAAGTGCCCGGCCGCACCGTTCGAGGCCGCGTTCCTGATAGCCGACCAACTCGGTGAACGGTTCACCAGCGAGGCCGTGCGGATCGATGTCTACACCCCGGACCCGTTGCCGATGCCGGTGGCCGGACCCGAGGTCGGCAACGCCCTGGTTGCCCTGATGACGGCCAAGGGCATCGGATTCCACGGCGGCATGTCCGCCACCGCCCTCGACCCGCAGGCACGCACGGTCGAATTCGATGACGGCACAAGCGAATCCTTCGACCTGCTCGCCGTCGTGCCGCCACACACTCCGGGCGCGGCGCTCGCCTCGACCGGTCTCGGCCCGGCCGGATGGATCCCGGTCGATCCCGCTACCCTGGCCACCACCACACCGGGCGTATTCGCCATCGGTGACAGCACCGTCCTGCCGCTGGCCAACGGCAAACCGCTGCCGAAAGCGGCCATCTTCGCCGAAGAAGAAGGACAGGTCGCCGCGCACCAGGTCGCCCGTTATCTGGGCTATCACGCCCCCGATACCCGGTTCACCGGCGAAGGCGCGTGTTACGTCGAACTCGGCCAGGGCCTGGCAGCCAAAAGCGAAGGCAATTTCCTGGCCTCGCCCGCTCCGCAAGTGCACCTGCACGAGCCGTCGGCGGCCTACCACCTAGAGAAGGAACAGCAGGAGCGAGAATGGCTGACTCGCTGGAACATTCACCCCTGACCTGATTCACGGCCCCGACCAGACCGATTCACGATGTTCGAGCCGCCGGGAGAATCTGCCACTCCGGCTGGCTCGTGTCGACGTTGGAAGGATGGACGACCTCCTGGTCGACCTTCTCGCGGTCGAGTCTGCCCAGCGCGCGCACGGTGTAGGCGGTCAGTTTCGCCCAGTTGCGGAAGTCGCCGTGCCCGGTGTGAGCGTCAGCGAAGGTGATCGTGTCCGAGTCGATCCCCTTCCAGATCGGATGGAACGCCGGGCCCGCAGGACCTGCTCGGCAACTCGGTTTCCAGTTCTCGTATCCGGCGGCGAGCCGCACGCAATTCCGCTGACTCCGCCGATGGTTTGCCCGGTCGTAGTCCGTGGTCGATGTCGTCCTGGCGCAACCATTTCGACAACGTGACCGGATGGATACCCAGCTCAACTGCGGTTTGCTTGGCCGGTTTGCCTGCCCGGACCAAAGCGATCGCTCGGGTCCGGAACTCGGCGGGATAAGCGCGTGGCACGCGGGTCAGCCTTTCGGTATGGCTGTCAGTTAGCAACCCGACTTGGAACCCATCCGGTGGGGCAGGTCAGACCACTGTGACCCACACCATAGGTAACTGTATAACTATCGGCTGCCTGATTCGGACAAACGAACCACTCCTCCAGCAGAGCGATGAGCAGCGCCAAGCCGACGCTCCCCCGCGGCCCCGAGCCGTTCAGCACGACCGACGAGCGCCGACCGAAATACCCGCCGTGCCAACCTGATTTCGGTCGGCGCGCCGGAGTCGGGACATGGGCAGTAGCGAGGCGGCGCACAGCAGGACCGTCAGCGTTTCGGCGATCACGCTCACGGCCGCCTGCGGAGCCGGGTCCCAGCCGGTCTCGGTGAAACCGAACAGTCCCGTGGTGCGCGCGAGAATGAACGCACCCAGCGCGCCGAGCGCGAGGCCGCCGGTGGCCACCCGCAGCGTCCAGGGACCAGCGAGTACGACGACGGCCAGCCCGAAGGAGGCGGCGGCCTGGATCAGGAACGCGGGACCGATGACATGGATCGAGCGGTAGCCGCGACCGTAGAGCTCGGCATGCGCAAATCCGCTCACTACGAGACTCGCGCTGATGGTGAGGCGCAGGAAGAGATCGGAAATCGTTGGCCGCTTGATCATTTGAGTTCCTGTTCCTTGATCGCGAGCTGCCGCTGCCCCTTCCGGTAGGTGATCTCGCGGATGCCCAGCGCGGCGTGCAGTTTGCCCGCCGGGAGTGTGAGGGGTTTCGGCGCCGGACCGTCGCCCGGGTGGGGCAGCGGGTAGGCGGTGGTGGTGCCGCTGTAGAAGGTGACGTTGCCTTCGGTCTTGGAGAACAGTTGGTGCACATGGCCGTTGAGGCAGGTGACCGAGGAGAACCGGCGAAGGTAGCTCAGGGCTTGTGCGGCATCGTCTGTGCCCCAACCCCATTGGGGGTACATCGCGAACAGTGGGATGTGACTGAAGACGATGATCGGGGTGTCGTCGGTGAGCCCGGCGACGTCCTTGCGGACGAAGTCGAGCTGGTCGGCGCCGAGATGCCCGAGGTTCTGCAGGTTGAGTGTGTTGACCAGCCCGATGACGTGCACACCGGCGATGTCGAAGCTGTACCAGCCGTCGCCGGAGGTGCCTTGCCCGAACACCGCCCGGTAGCGCTGCCCGGCGTCGTCGGTCGAATCGTGCTCACCGGGGACGGTGAAGATATGCGGCGTGGACAGCCCGGTCATCATCTGCCGGACCTGATCGAACTGTCCGGGGGTGGCCAAATGGGTGAGATCGCCGGTGTGGATGACGAAGTCGGGTTGGTAGCCCAGCGCGTTGACCTGCCCGATGGCCTCGGTGAAGGTGCCGGTCACATCGGGGTTGGCGGTGCCCTGGAATCCGATGTGGCTGTCGCTGATCTGCGCGAACCGCAGGGTCGGGCGGTTCGGTGTGGCGTCGGCGGTGCCGGCGACGTGGGAGACGACCTCGCCGCCGACTACGGCCAGGCCGACGGCAGCGCCGAACCAGGCGCTGTGGCGCATGAGTTGACGCCGCGTCATGGCGTGCGGGTCTCGCGGGTCGGTGTGCTCGGGCCGCTCCGTCACGGTGTCACCACAACGGTGGCGCGCATGAACGGGTGAATCGAGCAGATGTACTCGTAGGTACCGGCTTTGGTGAAGGTGAAGGTGTAGCTCCCGCCGTTGTCCATACCGGGGGAACGGAAGCTGCCGTCCTCGGCGGCGACGGTGTGCGGCTCTTCGTCGCGGTTGACCCAAGTGACCGCGGTGCCGACATGCACCGTCAAGGTTTGCGGTGCGAAAGCGAAGTTGTTGATGGTCAACGCGTTCGGCCCAGCCGGCGCCGGAGCTGGAGCCTTGGCCGACGACGACATGCCCGGCATAGCGGGCATAGGGGCGGGGGCGCCCGCAGTCATGCCGACCGTGCCCGACCGGAAGGCGGGGGTGGGTGCGGCGTCGTCCGGGGCGGTGTGCCCGCCGCCGCACGCGCTCATCGTCAGTGCGATCAGTGCTGCCGCGGCGGCGGCCGCGGTTCGTCGTCCGTGGAATCGTCTCATCGGTCCTGCCTCCATACCGTGGGCCCGCGGGGAGCGGGCCGTCATCAACAGATAGGGACCGGGGTTACACCCTCACGCAGGTTCGGTTGGCACGAAAACCTCTATGGCACCATGCTTTTCGCGCACCTGGAATTCCGGCAGCGGTGCGGGCGCTATCGGCAGCTGATGCGTGAGAACCTGCCCGGTGGTGGTGAAGGAGGTCGAATGGCACGGGCAGCGGAGCCGTTCGGCCGGTGCGTCGAGCCACAGCTTGCAACCCTGATGAGTGCACACGCCGGAGACCGCCATCGGGATCCCGTTCCGCCGCACCACGAATCCGCTCACGGTGCCGACGTCGAAGGGCAGCGTGCCGCCCTCGGGCAGATCGGCGGCAGCCGCGACGGGACGCCAGACGCCGTTATTGGGCGTCATCGTCTGCTGGGCGGCCGGTTGGCTGCCGCCGGGAGCGGTGAGGAGCTCATGGTCGATCACGCCGCCGGCGGCGGCAGCCGCGGCCACCGATGATCCGATCAACACCGCGCGCCTCGTGGTGTGGGGAGCGGATCCGTTTGGACTGTCGTCGATTTCGTCGGCCAGCTGCCGATGCAGGCGGGTCAGGAACTCCTCGCTGGGCATATCGCCGCCGAGCCGGGCGGCACGCATTCCGATGGCCGCCCGGAGCTCGTCGGCCTCGGCCTCGTCGGGAGGGAACGAGTGTGGCCGGCGCCCGGCCAATAGATCGTCGACGTACCGATCGACTTCCCGCTCGCTCATGGCCGTGCCTCGCTGACGCTCGATTCCGACACGAGCGAGAGCCCGGCTGTGTCCATAGTTCCCTCACTCATGGGGCGCCCTCCTCGCTCGGCCGGGCCGCCGCCTGTAACGCCCGGTGCTGCAACACCTTCGCGTTCGCCACCGTAACGCCCAGCGCGTTCGCCGCATCGCGTACCGACAGCCCCTGCAGGAATCGCAACTCCAGGATCCGGCGGTAGCGTTCGGGCAGCCGGTCCAGGACCACCCGGGCACGTGCGGCGCTGTTCGAATTCTCCTGCTGTGCAGGAGGATTGTCGGGGATATCGTCGATGACGGTGATCTCCCGGCCCATCCGCGTGCGCCAATGTCCGGCGAGCACGGTGCGGGCGGTGGTGCGCAGGTAGGCGCGGACCTCCGGCACGGTCGCCGAGCTACGCAGCGGCTTGAGCGCGGCCATGAACACCTCGGTGGTGAGATCCTCCGCATCGGGCCGGTTTCCGACCTTCTCGAACATCAGCCCGTACACCCAGCCGACGTTATCGCGGTACACGTCCTCCCAGCTCGAATAGCCCGCGCCGGAAACCAGCCGCAGCTCCCGGCCACCGCCGGGCGCCTCGGCATCGTCCGGCACCCGTGGCCCGGACCTCGACCTCACCACCATCCGACCGCCTTTCGGGCGCAACCATCGGCCACCGCATTCACAACCAGATAGGGAGCCTGGTTACGCCGATACACGTGCGGGGCCGCGGAACCGTTCGAACCCGCCGCATCCGGCGCCGATCGACCGCATCGTGGTGGACATCGGCGGCGCTGCTCGTCGAATCACCGTGATCGGTGCCATCACACGAGTGGCAGTCCACCTCGGACGCTGGGCCCGATTGCCGCCATGCTCCAGGAACTGGAGCATCACCCACCTCGCGTGAGAGACACTGCGCCCGTGCATGATTGATTCTTACAGACACCGCTCCGGACATCACACCTTCGAATTGACGCAGCCACGGGCGACCGTTGTCACCGGGGCCCCTGGTGTGATCCCACCCAGTCGTCATCCGGATTCGTATAGATCGTGACGATATCGCGGTTGGCAGGGTTGTAGATCGACAAACCTTCCAAATGGACACTTCGACCTGGTTATGCTGACCACGCCATAAGATTGCCAGCTGAGCCGGACTCCCCAGGAGCGACACTATGTTCAACACCGGTAGTACAACGAAAAGATTCTCGATACGGTGCGCACTCACCAGTTGCGCTGCAGCGGCGGCAATCATCGGTGGCGGCATAACAGCGGGTGTTGCTGCGGCTGCGGTTCCGCTGGAGCCCGCACCCGCCGCCAACGGACAGCCGACCGGCACCGGGTACCCAATATTCTTGACGCCGTTCACCGGATCGGCCGAATGCTGGTTTCTCGGCAATCCCACTCATTCTGACTGCACAAGCGAGGAATGGTGATGTCAACGCGCTGACTGTCACGTGGGCCTGGCCGCGCGTATTCGGGCGCGCAGCCAATCCCATGCCGCGGCAGCTGATTCACATAAATCGTAGGAGATTCGTAGCACCAAGCCCCGTGATCGGCGAACCCGCTGGTCACGGGGCTTGTTCTATGCTGAGCGCATGAAGGCGACCGAATGGACACTTTCGTACTGCATGGGCGTGGCGGCGTTCGGTGTCAACGACCGGCGGCTGCAACTGCTGCTTGCCGATCCGGGCACCGCGCCGCACGCCGGTGGTGTGCTGGTGGTGGATGATTCCGGGGACCGCAAGGACGGGACGAAGACGGCGCACCTGAGGTGGGAGTAGCTCCGGAACCTCAGCTGGCGTGCTGAGCGTGCCGGTGCCGAGGCCGCCATCGGCTACCTACGTAGCCACCTCGAATACCTCCACTACGACACCGCGCTCGCGGCCGGTTGGCCCATAGCCACCGGCGTCATCGAAGGCGCAGTCAGACATATCGTGGCCGACAGCATCGAAAAAGGCGGTGCGAGATGAGGATTGGCCGGTACCGAAGCAATCCTGACCCTACGCACCGTCATCGACTACCACGACTTCAGCGACTACTGGCGACACCACCTCGCCCGAGAACACCAACGCGTCCACCCCAACGAGACTACCAACTCGCCGCCTGATCAACAGCCCCTACAGAGGAGCCACACCCCCGACGATTCGGCTGATGGATGAGGAGGGTCAGTCGTTCCTGTTGTTGCGCACTTGGCATGGCTGGCGTGATTGACCCGTTCGAAACGCGCTCGGGCGCTTGATAGTTGAAGATGTCGCGGGTGCTCTGATCTTGGACCGGTGACGATCAGAGCGGTGCAGACGGCCACCACTGGTTCATGATGTCGGCACCAGTATGATCGGACCAGGTGACATACACCATGCACGTGGCGCGTGGCTTCTGATCGAAGTAGATATACACCCAGCCTGTCTGTCCGTGATCCCCTCCGACCCAGAGATCCCCGATCCAGACGTGGCCGGTCCCTGACGGGCGCTGCCAGTTCTCGGTGCGAAAGTTGCCCGTCTTTCCCGCGCTGGTCTCGGGGTAATCCGGGTAGGCGAAGCTCTCGGTTGGCAGGCAGACGGCGTTGAAATAGAGGTAGCTGGCTGGGCCAGAGCATTGGATGTCACCCGAAGGAGAGGTAGAAGTCGCTCCGCTTGTGCAGACGCTGCCCATGTAGCCCGTGCCGTTCGGCGCCGCAGAAACGAGGCCGGGAAACCGGTCGGCAACCTTCTTTTCTTGTGGTCTCCAGGTTGTGATGTCTGTGGCGGTAGCAGCGGTTGTCGTGGGAGTGGACGTGAATTGAGCCGCTACGCCGTCACCGGAACGTACGGCGCCGAGTCCAGCGACCACCAGGATTACGATGACGAGAAGTGAAAGATAGCCGAGGACGAGGCCGGCCAAGGCCATTCCGCTGCCGCGCTCGCCGGTCTTCTTGATCTGTGATCGCGCGATGTGGCCGAACGGTATCGCGAGCGGAGCGATGACAACACCGAGCACAACCGCGATCACGGCCAGTGAGTTCGTGGTTGAACTTTGCCCGGCAACGCTCCCCGCCGCAGTTGCCGCGGCATCTGTGCGTGCACGCGCCAGGTTTCGGCCAGCGCCGCCGGTCGCGTCGGTCCGTCCCGACAAGGCTGTCTCGGCACCCAACTGGTTTCGCTGTCCATCGGAGCGAGACGCTGCCGGGTTCAGTGACTGCGATGGACCATCCTGCCGGCACTGCACCGGACTGGGCTCAGATGTCGGCTGCCCGAAGCCTGCGCTGCCGTGGTCGAGCCATCGCGCAGTTGAGCTGTTCATCGTCAGCGCGATCGTGATGATCGGGAAGATCACCGCGCTGATCAACAGTGCGGGACTGCCGACCGCGATCATGTCGAGGCTGCTTGCCAGTGCCTTCACGGCCACGAATTCGATCACTGCATAGGCGATGTCAACCGAGCATGCGGTGACGATGAGCGTGCGGGCCGCCAGCCGCTTCCGCAACAGCTGGATTCCTCCAACCAGTAATGCCGTTCCGATGGCCAGCAGAATCGGAATCGAGATCAGCAGGATCGTGCGGTTCGGCGCCTCCGTCGCACGCATCACGTCATCGCCGAGAACAGCGAACACGCCGATCGCAACAATTGCACCGACCAGCCGGCGCGCTGCGCCCAGCAGGGCGAGCACGCTCGCTGCGATCCCTGTCCCGCCGCTAGGTCGGACTCCATGCGCCGGTATCGAACCGGCGGAGCGAGGGTCCGATTCAGTCATGACCCGCCCCCCTTTCTCCATGAGCAAAGATCAAACCTGGATGACCGGGAAGTCTTCCCCGATGATCTGAAGGTCATCTGGTTTGATCACCCCCCGGAGCGCCAACACCCAGCGGGAAACTGCGCCCGGCTCAAAGTAGTTCAACGACGTGATCTCAGCAATATAGGCCGGAACTGCCCCGGGCGATACGGATATTCTAGATTCGGCTGCCTGATTCGGACAAACGAAACCCACTCCCTGAGCAGGGCGGCAGAGGCATGTGTCGCGTCCGGTTGAATACTGACTCTGATTCCGGACAGGGGTCACGATTCAACCGACGTTGACGGCATGCCCGCACCCCGGCCGCAGGTCCTGTAGGTGGACTGAGACCGAGTCCTCGACGACACCGGCGCAGCCACAGCGATCCGACACCTCTAA